>NZ_LDUG01000001.1 GCF_001530125.1 Thiobacillus denitrificans
TTGGGGGGAGAATAAAAATCAGGACAGCATTGGCAAAAATCTTTTTGATATTAATGGCGCCCTGAAAATCAATTTCAAGAATGACATCAGCGCCATGCGCGACCCGCTCTTCAATGGTATGGCGCGACGTGCCGTATCGGTGGCCGTGAACATGCGCCCACTCCAGAAAAGCATCGCGCTGCACCATGCCATCGAACTCTTCCGGAGACAGGAAAAAGTACTCCCTGCCATGCTTTTCCTGCCCGCGCGGTGGCCGGGTGGTGTGTGAAACGGCGGGCTGAATACGTGAATCGAGTTCCATCAAGGCTTTCACCAGGCTGGATTTGCCAGCTCCACTCGGAGCGGCGACAACAAATAAATTTCCGGGATAGTCCATGCGTACTGGTAGTTTGTTGCAATAAATTAAATAGCGACCAAGGTGTCACTTGATGTTCTGGACCTGAAGTTCGGGATCAGCTCTAAGACATTGATTTTCATGGATATTGCGTCCAAGGTCGGTGCCTCACCCCACAAAATGGCAAGGCTGTTATGAATTGTCATGAGGCGTTGCGAGTCAGCGGTTTCAACTTGGCTACGAACTGCGATTTTATCAGTCGGACTTTTGTCATTGCGTGGTAGAGGGCGCTACTCGCAATCGGATGCAAGATGTGCTCGGTCCGTCCTTGCCCCCGCAGCGAAGCGGTAGCGTTTCTCGAGGCGGGTACCCACAAGTTGATCGGTCCAGATCGGCGGGTTGACGCAACTCGCTACCGCCGTTCGACGCTACCTCCATGAGGTCTTGGGTGTTTTCACTCCCGATGTGAGACCATGGGCGCGTGCAAACGAGCTGCCGTACTTCCTGCGGGACGCTTTTCGGTTCAGCGAGCTTGAGCTGCTGGGGCAGCCTATCGTGCTGGCGATGGGATGTGCTGAACAGAAACATCCTCTTGGTGAAGTTCGAGCATGGTTGGACGAAGTGAGGGTATTGGCCGGGCACCCCGCGGTCTACGTCACGGATGCCTTGGCCTCTTATGAACGCAGGCGGCTGATCGAACAAAAGGTCCCTTCATCGGAATGGCACTTACTTTGTGGTGGTCTAATTTAAAAAGACACAACGATAGGTTTTTCTAAACCTAAATGGCGACAGAAGTGAACAATCAAAAATCCCGAAGAGCCTTTGATATCAGCTTCAAGCTGCAGGTAGCTCAAATGGTGAAAATCCAAGGCTTGAGCATCAGTCAAGTCTGTAAAGACATGAAACTTGGCGAAAGTGCCGTCAGGCGCTGGGTCAGCCAATTTGAAGCGGAACAGCAAGGCCAAAGCGGCGCTGGCAAGCCGTTGACCGTGGAGCATCAACGCATCAGGCAGTTGGAACTTGAAAACCGGCAACTGCGAGGCGACGTGGAGATATTAAAAAAAGCATCGGCCTTCTTTGCCCGAGAACTCAGATGAGTTACGAGCTCATTGAAAACTTGCAAGAGAAGGCCGTCACAGTCAGTCAGGCGTGCCGCACCCTTGAGGTCAGCCGCTCCGGCTATTACGCAGCAGCCAAGCGGCACAGCACAGCACCAGTGGTGTGTGCTGCCAGTGTTCATTTGAAAGCAGCTTTCGCGGCCAGTGGGCGTACCTACGGCAGTCGCAGGTTGCGCACTGCGCTGCACATGAGCGGCGTGACGATGGGGCGCCACAGGGTGCGCAGCTTGATGCAGGCCAACGGGCTACGCCCGGTGTGGAAACGCAAATTTGTGCACACCACCGACAGCAAACACACCATGCCAGTGTCACCCAACGTGCTGGCCCGCCAGTTTGATAAAGCGCTGCCCAACCAGGCCTGGGTCAGCGACATCACCTACATTCGTACACGCAGCGGCTGGCTGTATCTGGCGGCAGTGCTGGACCTGCATTCGCGCAAGATTGTGGGCTGGGCGATGGCGCCCGAGATGCCCGCAACGCTGGTCTGCACGGCCTTGCAAATGGCTATCGTGCAGCGCAATCCCGCGGCCGGTCTGGTGGTGCATTCGGACCGGGGAACGCAGTACGCCAGCGCCCAGCATCAAGGGTTGTTAAAGAAATACGGATTGGTCGGCAGCATGAGTCGTAAAGGCAACTGCTGGGACAACGCCGTCATGGAGCGCTTCTTTCTGAACTTGAAGATGGAGCGGGTCTGGCAAAAAGACTATGCCAACCACAGCGAAGCCATGACCGATGTGGCTGACTACATCGTTGGCTTTTACAACTGCACGCGGCTGCATTCCAAACTGGGCAACTTGTCACCCAACGCATTTGAGCGTAAATCGGCAATTCAACATCCTATTGATGTGTCCGAAATAACTTGACCACCACAGTGGGGTTTGGGCCGTCGTTTTCGCATTCGCGGCTCGATGCGTCCGGGCCGGTGGCCGACCCTGGATTGGGCGATCAGCGTGAACAGCCGGTCGCAATCCTTCGTGGCAGAAAGTCCTCGCGCGACCCACTCGGTCCACAGTTGCACGGCGTGCTTGAAGCTCAGAACCTGTTCAAGATCTGCCCGGTTGCTGATTTCCGATAATTAGAGGATGAGGAAAAAGAAATACCCGAGCGACATCAGTCGCGAGCAGTTCGAACAGATCAGGCCCTTGCTGGAAAGTATGCGCAAGAAAACCAAACCGCGCACGGTGGACCTGTACGAGGTGTTCTGCGCGGTGCTCTACCTGCTCAAAAGTGGCTGCCAGTGGCGCATGCTGCCCGGGGAATACCCCAAGTGGCGCACGGTGCAGTCCTACTTCGCCCAATGGAGCAAGCCCGACCAGGATGGTGTCAGCCTCCTGGAGCGGGCTTTAAAAAATCAGGTTGGCGCGGCCCGTACCAGACAGGGGCGCAACGCCATGACGAGCTTCTTGATCGTTGATGCGCAAAGCGTGAAGAACACGGACAGCGCTGACCACAAGGGCTACGATGCAGGCAAGAAGGTCTCGGGCATCAAGCGTCACATTGCAGTCGATACCCAGGGATTGCCGCACGCCATCGCCACACAAGGGCTGAGGTGACGGATCGCAAGGGGGCGCTACAGGCTATTGATCGGTGCGCTGCGAACCTGAGTCACGTTCAGAGCGTGCTGGCCGATGGCGGCTACGTCGGGCAGCCTTTTGCCCAAGCGGTCAAGGACAAGCTGGGCGCGGCGGTGCAAATCGCCAAACGCAATGAGTTGCACACCTTTGCGGTGATACCCCAGCGTTGGGTCGTGGCGTGCTCGTTTGCCTGGCTGGAGAAATGTCGGCGCCTATGGAAGAACTGTGAGCGAAAGCTCAACACCAGCCTGCAGTTTGTCCATCTCGCTTTCTTGGTCTTGCTGATCAGGAGATCTTGAACGGGTTCTAAGCGCACTGGCGCGCTATTCGATACTGGCCGAGCCAAAATGGCCGGTGTACGCCGTGAGTTCTGCGGAGTGGAAGGCTGCGACAGACGCCGGCGTTCGTGAGTTGCCCGAACTCGTCGCCGGTGCACACGACAACGCGGACGACCGCATCGAGCTCGCGCTGGACGAACTGAAAGGGCAACTGCCATGGTGAGAGAACTGGATATTTTTCAGAGTTTGTTTGCGGGCTACTCTGACCAGTACGTCTTGATCGGCGGCACGCCCGCCAGCCTGACCATGGAAGAGGTCGGGCTTGCGTTTCGCGCCACGAAGGACCTGGAATCGTCCTGCATGTCGAGGCGCTGACGCCGGCCTTGTGCGTGGCCTTCTGGAAGTTCGTCGACGCAGCTGGCTATGAGATTCGCCAGGCCAGCGACCCGGGCAAACCAATCTTCTATCGATTCCAGAAGCCGACCGACGAACGTTATCCGGCGATGGTCGACTTGTTCGCGCGAGCGCCCGACGGATTGCAGCCAGCCGAAGGCAGTCAACTTACACCAATACCACTGGACGAAGCCGTTTCCAGTCTATCTGAAGTTGACTTCAGTAAGCTTATTCCACGGTGACAGAAAAAATCACCGTGCCTCTCGCATCCGGGGCGAGTGCCCCGTCGAAGATCCATTCGATGCTGCCGCGCGTGTTGACCGCAGGCTGCTGGCCGATGCGGCAGGCCGTCAGGTCTGGCGCCAGCGTCGCGCAGGCGGCGGAAGCGAAGCGGGTATAGGCCGGCGTGCTGTCGCGCACCGTCAGGCGGCTGAGGGGCTGGGGGCCGGTGTTGTGGTACTCGATGGTGTAGGTGAGGATTTCGCCAGGCGAGGCATTTTCCTTGTCCACCGCCTTCGTGAGACGCAGCATACCGTCTTCGCCCAGCGTGGTCACATCAATTTGCGCGTGGCTGGCGGAGAGGTCGCTGGCGTCAAAGGAAAAGCTTGCCGACAGGGTGCTGCGGTTGCGCGCGCCGCTTGTTGCGCCGGCCGGGGCGTAGACCTTGAGGATCAGGCACACGCGTTCGTTGGCCGCCACCGTCAGCGGGCCGGTGATGACCGCATCGCCACTGTCGAGCGCGCCGCTGCAATCCAGGTCGCGGTACAGCGCCCCGCTCCAGTCGGGCTCGGTCTGGGCGATGGCGAAGACCGCCTCACCGCGCGTGCCGGCCATGAACTCGTGGGGATAGAAGACGGCGCTCCCCGGCGCGGCATGGCCCTGGCCGCTGTGCAGCAACTGGCTGGCCTTGACGTCGCCGAACTCGGCGCCGCTGTAGCGCGTGCCGGCGGTGGGGGTGAAGCGCAGGGTGTCGTTGGTCCGCTCATAGCTGCCGCCCGTGTTGCCGGCATCAGCGCCGGTGGACACGTGGTCGGCGGGGTTGATTTCCGTCACAGTCACCTCGCCGGCGGTGGCCGGCAACCACAACACGAAGCCGCCGTCGGCATCGGTCAGCGCCTGGTCGAGCGGGGCGCCGCCGCTGCCGAGCGCCTTGACCGTGACGCCGGCGATGCCCGGTTCATCGTCTTCGCGTCGGCCGTTGTTGGCAATGCCGGCACTTGCGCCGTGGTCGCGGAAGACGCTGCCGGCGAGTCGCGATCCCTGGTAGAGGCCGAAGTTCTGCCCGCTCGTTTCTTCCGCGTCCATGACGACTTCGCGCAGGTAATCGGGCGCTTCGGTGCCGATCCAGCCGGCAGGCGCGCGGGGCGTCGTGTCGGTGCTGCCGTTTTCGGTACCCAGCACCAGGGTGTAGGCGGCCGGGGCCACGGCGGCGAAGCTGTAGGCGCCGGAGCCCGGATCGGCGGCGGCGACCTGTTCCACGCTGCCGTTGCGCAGCAGCTTCACCCAGGTGGCAACGCCGATGCCGGCCTCGCCACCGTCACGCTGGGCCGAGTGGTTGGCGTCGTCGTAGACCGACCCCGAGATGCCGCAGGAACGGCTGGTGCCGTTGACCGTCACGGACATCTCGCCAAAGCGGATGCCGAAGGGTTCCAGCATCGGGTCCACCAGATCGATCAGCAACTGCGTCGCCAGCGGTCCCAGGGTGTCGGACACGGCCGTCTGCAGCGCGGGCAGCAGCACGTCGTCCATGGCGCCCAGGCTCGGGTTCAGGCGCAGTTCGAGGTTCTCGACCAGGCCGGCGGCCAGGGCCGAACCGGCGGCGGAACTGCTGCCGAGGGTCTGCGTCTCGGGGTAGGGGCCGGTGAAATAAAGCGTGCCGCCGGCGGGTTTCTCGCCGCGGGCGTAGCTCCTGGCCTCGATGTTGGCGGTGGTGCCGTTCATGTCGACGCTGCCGATGACGGAATAGTCCAGGTCCGTGGCCGGGTCGATGGCGCGGTTGGGGTCGAAGAACACGCTGTCGGCGATGCGGCCCAGATAGACGTCGCCCGCCCCCGGCGCCGCCTGGATGGTCACCGCATTGCTCACGGCATCGACTGCCGTGATGATGCCCTCGGAGCGGCCGACGACAACGTAGAGTTCCATGCGGCCGAGGCTTGCCGTCGCGCCGTCCACCGGCAGCGGGGCATCCACCAGGTCCACCTCCAGCTTGAGCCGCATGGCGCCGGAATGGAAGGTGGTGCCCGCCGGGCCGCACACCATGCGCGGCGGCTCCACGGTTTGCGCCTGCACGGTGATGGAGTTGACCACGCCGCCCATGCCGGCTGCCTCGCCGCTCACCACGGTCGGCGTCGGCGCGCCGCTGCCGCTGCTTTGCAACTGGAGCGCGCCGGTGAATAGGTCGAGGCCGTTCACTGTGGTGTCCGACAGCGACTCGGCCGGCGCGGCGACCGTCATCAGGTCGGACAGGCGCAGTGTTCCCGGCACGGCCGCCAGTTCCTGGCGCAGCTGGTCATAGGCGGCGGCTGCTGCCGCGTCGCCCTCGGCCTGGGCGGCGGCGGACAGGGCGGCCGCCAGCTGCGACGGCGTGATCGGCGCATCGAGCGCTTCGGCCAGCGTCGTGGCCCCGGTGTACTGCTCCAGGGCGGCGACCAGGCTCACCAGTTTCACGTCGCTCTGGGCCAGGCCGTTCCAGTCGGCGGCGCTGAGGTTGAACGCGCTGCCGGTCATGCTGCCGGCCACCGCGTTGAGCAGGCTGGCCCGCTGCGAATCGATGCTCGCCAGGCGCGGCCCGGCGGTGACGCAAGCGCCGGCGGTGCAGGCGGCGTGGGTTGGCATGGCTGAAAAAACCAGCAAGAGGAGAATCAGCAAACGGCGCAGCATCATCATGATCATTTCCCCGACAGTCCGGCCAGACTGTTTTCGTCGAATTTGAAGCGCAGCCGGAGGTACACCCCTCGCGCCGTGGGCTCGGCGGGTGCCAGGTCGCTGTCGCGGTAGCCGAAGACGTTGTAGCCGACGGAAAGCCACAAGTTGTCCGCCGCGCGATAGCCGATCTCGCCGCCCAGGCCCCACTGCCGGCCCCCCTGGCGGTCGACGAGCAGGCTGGTCATGACCCCGGCATCCCAGCGCTCACCGAGGTCGCGGGTAATGCGTCCAGCGACGAGCACGGCGGCATGGGTCGAGGCGATGTCCTGCGCGTTCTCCCGCACCCATTTGGCGCCGACCCGGCCGCTCACATCCAGGCCGCGCCGGGCCTGCCAATGGACGTGGGTCGAAACGATATGGGCCGTGCGGTTGGCCAGGCTGTCGCCGGAAGCGTCGGTCTGGCGCTCGGTCTTCAGTTCATATTTGCCCAGGCCGTTCCATCCCCCCTCGACGGGTCCGCGATAGGCCAGGCCCACTTGCAGCCACTCCCGCATGCGCTCGCTGGCGGAGTCCTTGCCTTGGCGTTGGTCGAAGGTGTTCTTGCCAAGCAGGCTCCAGCCGCCGTCCAGCTTGCGCGCCAGGCCGAAGGTGGAGAGCAGGCCGCGTTCGCGGGCGGCATCGCGCAGCTCCAGCCGCGCCGTGCCTTTCCACAGCGGGTTGGCGGTGTAAGCAAGGCCGAAGGTGAGCGCCGTCGCCTCGTTGTCCACCAGCAGCGCCGGCGAGCGGGACAGGGCATGGATGCGTTCGAAACTGCCGTTGAGCGTCAGGCCCTCGCGCACGCGCCAGCGGTTGCGCAGGCCCAGGGCAGCTTCCGCGTCCCGCCCGGAAATTGCATCAGCCACCCGGTATTCGGAGAAAACCCGGCCATCGCCGTCGCCATCGCCATCCATGGGGCCGTCAAGGCCAAAGACCGTGGTGTTGTGGCGCTGGCCCGGCGTCAGGCCGTAGATGCCGGTCATCGATGACACCAGTTCATGCCGTCCGTACAGGCGCGTACCCGATGCCGTGCGGTAATCGCCGCCGATGGCGAGCAGGTGCTTGGCGGAATCGCTGACGTCCTGCTCGCCTTCGATGAACACGCTGGCTTGCGGCAGTGCCGGCGGCTGCCAGGAGGCCCTGGCCCGCAGGCTGGTGGTTTCAAGCGGCGTGGCGCCCAGGCTGTCGGTCAAGGCGGGCGTTGCCGTTTCGCGGGCGACGCGAACGCCGGCTTCCAGCCGCAGGTTATGGTCATAGCTGCGCTCCACGGCCAACTGGCCGCCTTCGCGCGCGCCGCCGCTCGCGGCATCCTTGCTTTGCAGCCATTCGGCCTTGAGCCGGGTGCGTTCGTCCATGCGCCAGCTGGCTCTCGCCTTGGCCTCGCTGCGTCCGTGGGTGAGCAGGGCGGAGGGGTTGTCGAAGGCCGGATCGGTGCGGCCGATGCTGAGGCTGGCTTCCAGCGGGCCGTCCTTGTGCTGGATTTCGACGCGCTGGCCTGTGCCGCTGCCCAGGCTGTCCTTGCGGCTGTTCGCCGCTTCCGCCACCAGGGTGGTGCCGGCGGCGAGTTTGACGATGGCATCGACGCTGGCGAGCCGGTAGCGGTCCTGCGGATTCTGGTCTTCGGCGATGCTCGCGCCCAGGCTGAGGGTCTCGTTCACTTTGACGCGGCCGCTGGCGCCACCGATCCAGAACAGGTCGCCGCCTTGTTCCACCTCGTAGCTGACACGCAGCGACTGCCGGTTGAAATCGGCATCCACGCTGGCGAGCGGCGCGTGCAGCAGGATGCGCCCGGCCAGCGGCTCGATCTCGTAATCGACAAAAGGCACCAGCAATCGGCTCTTGATGACCAGCGCCGGCTGGTTGCTGTCGCGCGCCAGCACTTCCACTTGCTCGCTGCCCGCAATCAGGTTGCCTTGTTTGAGCAGGAAGGGGCCGGAAGTCCCATTGGCGGGGAATTCCTCGACCACCTGGCGGGTGCTGTCGCGCGAGAGAAAGCTGTCGACCGTCACCGCATCGTCCTCGTAGTGGTGGCGCAGGCCGGTCAGGCTGCGGCGGTAGCTGCCGAGCTTGCCCATGGGGGCAAATGTGGGCGTGGTCGCCGCGGTGACGTAGTCGCCATAAAGCAGCCAGGAGCGGTTCTTGTCGATGCGGACATAGAGCCGGTCCGACGAGCGCGCCTCGGCGCCGCGGCTGCCGGAATCGCCATAGACCGGATAGAAGCGGTCGGGCTGGAAATCGCGCTGGATTTTTTCGCGCGTTTCCTTGTCGGAGTCGTAGGCCAGCGTCAGCAGCATGTCGCCGCGGATCTTGCCCTTGAGGAAGAGGGCGGCGCGCGCGCCGGCGGCGAGATTGCCGTCGGCGTCCTGCCGCGAAAAATGTTCCAGCTCGCGCTCGAAACCGTCGGCGGCGCGGGCCGGGGCGAGACGGGCCAGGGAGAGATCGCTGAGGTGCAGGCTGCCTTCGATGACGCCTGCCGCCACCAGCGGCCGCAGCGCCGGCAGGAAGTTGAGCGTGACCGCGCCGCGCGCCGTGCCGCTGGCGGCGGCGAGCAGCGCCGGTCCGGCGGCGTCGGGGGGCAGCAACATGACGTCGGCACGGCCGCCCTCGATGAAGAGGCGCAGCTCCCTGGCCGCGGCGGCGGTTTGCCAGCGGCCGGCCGTGCTGGTCAGCACGACTTCCGTGCGAGCCGCCACCGCCACGCCGCGCTCGTCCATGAGGCGGATGCCGATGCGCAGCGGCGTCTTGCCGTCGGCCACGGCATCGAGGCGGGCTGGCAGCAGTTCGATCTTCGCCAGCGGCCCCGGTGCGATCACGGTGCTCTCAATTTCACCGCGCAGGTTGCCGAAGCCGTCGTGCAGGGAAAGGCGCAGGCGGTTCTCGCCCGGCCGCAAATCGACCCCCACGTAGTCGCGGACTTCGACGCCCTTCGCTTGCGCCACGCGGCGGGTGCCGATGCGTGTTTCCGGTACAGGGGCGCCGTTGACTTCCAGCCGCAGGTCGGCGCCGGCCGGGCCTTTGACGCGCACCAGGGTCTGGGCCTGGGGCAGGATGGCGCCCGTGGCGGGGAACAGGATCGCGGGCGTTGGGTCGAGCGCCGTCGGATCGACCGCGCCGGCTTGGGTCTTCTGTTGGGGCGGCACTGGCGCGGCGGCCGGCAGTACACGCCGCGCCTGCAAGGCTGCCTCGACTTCGGGCGTGCAGGCGAGACGGAAATCGGCGCGCAGCAGTTCGCCGTTCTTCACGTCGGCGAAGCGGCTGGCGCCGTCGCCGGCATGGCGTGCATCGAGGGCGATGAAGCGCGCGCCCGCCGGCAAGCTCAGGGGATCGGGCTTGAGCACGTGGGTGCGCGGCAGGACGTTTTCGAAGTGGTAACGGCCGGCGCTGTCGGTGGTGGCCCAGCGGCCGTCCTCCAGCCAGATTTTCACGCCCGCGATACCCACTCCACCCGGCGTGCCAGCGCAGTCGGCGGCGATGGTGCCGACGATGATGCCGCGGTCGCCGAAGACGCCCTGTTCCACCTTGACCCGCACCGAAGCGACGTTGCTGGTGTAGGCCAGCGGCAGGGCGCTGGCCGCCTGCGCCCGGTTGATGCCGTCGCCGCGGGCGGCGCCGGGGCCCAGGCGCAGCCGGTAGCGCAGCGTGGCCGTGGCGTCCTTGGCCAGGTTGCCGATGTCGAATACCAGCGTTGAGATCTGGAGCGTCGGTGTAACCGGTACCACTGGGATGCCGTTGAGGCGCGCGCTGCCGGCCTCGAAAACGAAGCCGAAGGGCAGGCTGTCGGTCACGGTGACGTCGCCCAGGTTGGCGCCAGCCGAGTTTTTCACCGTCACCGTGTAATCGACGAATTCGCCGATTTCGGCCCGCTCGCGCGTCGCGGTTTTTTTCAGCACGAGGCCGAGCCCGGCCGGTGCGTCCAGCGGAATGTCGGCGGTCACCGTGCCGGTGGCGGCATTCACGGCAAAGGGACGGCCGTAGGAGGCGGCGAGGTCGATGGCTCGCCCGCCGGGCTGCAAGGCGGGCGGCAGTTGCGATTCAAACGCATAGGCACCGGGCGGCGTCACGACCAGCTGGTAAATGCTGGGCGCCACGCGCGGGAAGGCGTAGCGGCCATCGAACTCGGTCACCACCGTGGCGGGGGCCGGCGTCAGGCCATCCTCCTCGAACACCTGGGCATCCCCGCCGGCATTGCCGCCGTTGCCGTCGCCGCTGACGTCGATCAGGCGCACGGTGGCGCCGGCGATGGGGAGGTTGCTGCGGCTGTCGAACACCACGCCGGACGGGTCGATCAGCAGTCGTGCTTCGACCATGGCGCCGCCGCCGCAGTCGGGCAGCCGCGCGATGAGGCGGTCGTTCTGGGCGACGCCCAGCAGGCCGTCGTCCGGCACGGCTTCATCTTCCCCGGCGCTGTAGGTCAAGAGATCGCTGTCGATGCGAAAGATGCCGGAGTTGGGCGCGGTCTCGGTGGCGACGAAGGATTCGGCGTCACCGGCGATGGCGGTACTGAGGCTGATCACCACGCGCTCCGCGCGCAGCGGATCGCGGTTGCAGCTGGCCGCATCGGCCTGGAGAAAGAATGCCTCGCCCACCGTTGCCGCGCCCTTGGGCCGGGCGTAATCGGGATCGGCGTAGTAGACGATGCGTGCCGGGCGCGCCGGCAGGGGCTGGCTCACGGTGTTGGAGTCCGTGCTGCCGCCGGCGTCGCGCAGGCGGGCGGTGTTGGCGAGGGTTCCGGACGCATTGGCGTGCAGGCGCAGGGTGAGGGTGGCGCTCGCGCTCTGGCCCGCGGACAGGGCGGCCAGGCCGATGGCGGCGGCATCGACCCGGCCGGCGTCAAGCGGGGCGCCGGTGTGCCAGACGGTATCGGCTTCGCCGCTCAGGTGATGGAGGGCCACGCCCTGGCCAGTCATGGAAACGAAAGCCGTGTTGGCCGGCAGTGCATCGGAAAGCAGGATATAGCGCGCCGCAACCCCGTCCACGCTCAGGTTCAGGGGCTGTGCTTGCGCGTCGCCGTGATGGGTGGCGAGCAGGCCGTAACGGATTTTCTCGCCGGCCTCGGGCGCGCTGGTCAGGGCGCTCTTGACCACGCGCGTGATGGCGCCGCGGCTGACGCTGACGCGGTCGGTGTTGCGCGCGGCGATGCGCTGCAGGCTGCTTTGCGCATGCAGCGTCAGGCTGGCATCGTCGCTGGCATCGGCCGGTATCTGGCCGAGCACAACCAGGTCGGCGGCGGCGCCGGGCGCCAGGGTGAGGCTGTCGACTTCCGCCTCGCCGGCATCGGCCAGACCGTTGCCGTTGGCATCGCGCACCAGGCGCAGGCCGGTGAGGTCGAAGCTGTCGCCGGCCGCATTGCGCAGGGTCAGGGTGTACGTGGTTACCGCATTGCCCGTGTTGGTGAGACGATGAACAAAGCGTGCCTCGCTGCCCGGGGGAAAGGTCCGCTGCTGGTCCTGTTCCAGCAGCAGGGCTTCCCTGGCGGCCACGCTGAGGCGCACGAGATTGGACGCGAAGCGCGCATGCAGGCCGCTGACCGGATCGAACCAGCTCGCTTCGGCCCGGTTCTCGATGAAGCTGCCGGCCAGGGGCGCGGCCGTGGCCGCCGTCGACAGGGCGGCGACGCCCAGGGCCAAGGCGAACGCCGCGAAGCAACGGGGGAACCGTCCCATTTAAGGATTGATGCGAACGCCGAAGCTCAGCGTGGCGGCCTGTCCCGGCGTGAGGGTGCCGAGGAGTGCTTCCACCTTGCCCGCCGTGCCGTCCGCCGGGGCGGTGACGCTGCCCTGGGATACCGCCGCCGGCGTCGTCGCGCTGTAGGTGGTGTAGGCCGGTGTGCTATCGCTGATGGTCACGTCGGTCACGTCGGCGACGCCCGCGTTGGTGGCGGTGATGCGGTAGCGCACACAGCTTCCCGGCGCGGCGCCGTCCGCCGGCGAGGTCGCGGCATAGGCCGCGTCGGGCGCGCCGTCGCAGGCGGCATCGACGGCCTGTTCCTTGACCAGGCGCACCTGGCCGGCGATGACGGTGGTGTTGTCATCTACCGTCACCGCGGCAGGGGCATCGACCCCGTCGATCACGCCACTGGTGGTGGCGGTCAGCGTGGTCTTGTCGCCGGCGCCGGGCGGCGCGCCGGAAGGCGCGTAGACCTTGACGAACAGGGTGGCCGTTTCGCCCGGGGCCAGGCCGCTGCCCGAGCCGCCGTTGATGTCGGCGAGCTTGGTGACCAGGGGGTCGGCGGCGTCGAGGATGCCGTCGCCGTTCTTGTCCCAGTACAGCGCGGCGCTGAAGCCATCGCCGCTCGATGCCACGGTGAACGCGGTCTGGCTGGCGCTTGCGTCTGCCCCTTCACGGACGTTGCCGCCGTTGCTGAGGGTGTGGGCATAGACCACCGACCCGCCGGCCTGGATCTGGCCGCTGTGATTGGGCGTGAGGCTCAGGCCTCGCACCGTGTTTACCGTCACCGCGTCGTGGATGCGGTCGCCGGCGCCGGAGTTGGGCGAGAGGACGCGGAAGAAAATGTCCGTGGTGCCTGGCGCCTGGCCGGCGGGGATCTTCACGTCGGCGTAGACCAGTTTGCTGCCGCCGCCGTCGATGATGCCGGTGTCGGTGATGACCGCCCCGCTGGCGTCGCGGAAGGTCACGCTCCACCCGGCGGGCAGGGCCTGCGTGGCAAAACTGCCGTCGCCGCTGGCGGCCAGGCTGAAGCTGTCGGACACGCTGCTGGTGTTGTTCACGTGCAGCGTGAAACGGCTGGTGCTGCCCGGATCGGCGCGGTTGGTGACCACGGCCGAGCCTTCCGGTCCGACGCCGGCGCCGGGCGCGGAAGGGCCGGCCGCGTTGTTGGTCAGGTCGACACTGTTGCCAACGATGGCCGACAGCGTATCGGTGGTGGTCGCGCTCACGTTCGGATCGGCCGCCGAGGTGGCCGTCTTCTGCACCGTGTAGGGGCCGCCCGTGGCCCCCGGCGGCAGGATGGCCTTGAGCACCACGGTGGTGGAGGCGCCGGCCGCCAGCGGCCCGGTGTCCGGCGTGCCGTTGCCGTTGCTGTCGATCAGCGGCGTGGCGCCATCGGCCTGGTAGAGGACGAAAGTCGTGCCGGGCGGAAAGCTGTTGGTGCCGACGGTGATGTCGAAGCTGTCCGTGCCGTTGCCCGTGTTGGTGACGACGTTGGCGAAGGCCACGGTGCCGCCCTGGGTGGCGCTGGCCACGGTGTCGCCGCTGAGGGTGACGCCGTTGCTGCGGCTGACGCTGAACTGCACGGTGTTGGTGTTGCCCGGCGCCACGTCGGCGCTGCCGTTGTTGTAGGCATAGCTCGCCGTGTTCGCGGTGGCGGGATTGGCCCCGGATGCCAGGTCGGATGCGATGTTCACCTGGAAGCTCAGGCGTCCGCTGCTGCCTGCTGCCACCGCGGCGATGACGGCGGTGACGCGCCCGGACTGGGTGACGTTCCAGTCGTAGACGATGCCGCCCTGGCTGTCGGTGTTGTCGGCATCGCTCAGCACGGTGCCACCGGCGGCGCTCCAGCGCGCGCTGTTGGGCACATACAGCATGCCTGCGGGCAGCACGTCCATCAGGGTGAGGTTGCTTGCCGCGACGTTGCCACTGTTGGTGTAGGTCAGCGTGATGGTGCGGGGCCCGGAGGGCGACGGGCCGGAGGCCTGGTCCATGGCCTTGGTGACGTTGATGACGGCGTTGGTGGTGACCGTGGTGGTGTCGGTGTTCGACGCCGTGGCGCTGGCCGCGAAAACGCTGCTGGCGGTGAGCACCAGCGCGTTGCTGGCGCCCGAGGTTGCCGAAGCCGGCACCGTGCCCACCGCGACGAAGCGGAACTCGGCGCCGGCCGCCAGAGTGCCGGTCGAGGTGACGGGGGTGGTGTTGTCCGGCACGCCGTCGCCATCGGCATCGGCATACAGGGTCACGCCGGCGAAGCTGAAGTCGCCGCTGTTGCCGGTGGCGAGGGTGTAGCTGTCGGCGCCGTTGCCGGTGTTGGTGAGGGTGTGGGGATAAGCCACCTGGCCGCCGGGCGTGACGTATTTCGCGCCGTTGGCCGTCAGGGTCAGGGCCGCCACCTGCTGCACCACGGTGGTGACGGTGTTGGAGGTGACGGTGCGGGTCACGTTGGCATTGTCGGTATAGGTGGCCGAGGCCTGGTTGCCGATGCGGGTGCCGGCCGCCGGGGTGTCGGCCCAAGCCGGGCCGCTGGCGAACAGCCAGATCGCCGCAGCCAGCAGCAGGAACGGGAAGGCGAGCCAGGCGGATTTATGGCGAGCCACGGCGATGCTTGCGCGGGCGGTTGTCACGGTTGTCATTGCGCACCCCCCTGTTGCATCGTGCGTGGGCTGGCGGCAAGGGTTTGCGTCACTGTCATGCGCGCCTTGACCACGGCGCTGGCACCGGGTGCCAGTTCGCCCAGATTCCATTGCAGATAGCGGTACTCGGCGAGCGGCACCGGCCGTGTTTCACGGCGACCGTCGGGCAGCGTCACGCTCCGTGTGAGCGGTGCCGGCGCGAAGTGCCGGCCATCCACGCTGGCACTGACGGCCGGCGGCGATGCGCTGCCGGGGAGGTATTCGAGACCCTGGGCCGGCACCGGTATCGTGGCCTTGACCTGGGTGGTCGGCGTCTTGCCGGTGTTGCGGTACTCGGCGCGGTATTCGAGCAGGTCGCCGGGCTTCGCGGCGTCGGCCGGCAACTGCTGTTCCCGGCCGTCGACGATCACGACTTTGTGCACCGTCAGCTTGATGCTCAAGGGCTCCGGTTCGGGGGCCGCCCAGGCGTGAGGGGCGGCGATCACCGTCATCGCGGCGACGAGGATGGCTATTAGCGATTTCATGGGCGGGTTCCTGGGTAATGAAAAGTGGGCTGAACGTCGATTTTAATGAAGGTATTATATTTATCATTAGTATCAAAATTGCAACTTAATTTTTGCGAGAGGTGTTTTGTAAATCGATAAATGTTGTAATAATGCACAATTAGAAAAGTATTCAAGGTCATCATGGAAAGCGATTTGTGTACGACGCGGGAAGCCGCGCAACGACTGGGCGTATCCCTGCGCACAGTGCAGTTGTGGGTGGAGAGCGGCGTGTTGCGGGCCTGGAAAACGGCCGGGGGACACCGGCGCATACAGGTCACGTCGGTTGACGAGATCCTCAAGCAGCGGCGCGCAGCGCTGGGTGGTGCGCAAGCGCCGGCTGACGCTGCGCCGCCGTTCACGCTGGTGGTGGTGGAAGATGATCCCGACCTGCTCAAACTTTATCGTTTGCAGGTGAGCTCATGGAAGCTGCCGCTGCGTCTGGTGACGGCAATTAACGGCTTCGAGGGGCTGGTGCGCATCGGCGAAACGCAGCCGCAACTGCTGATTTCCGATCTCAACATGCCCGGCATGGACGGCTTTCGCATGATCCGGTCCTTGCGCGCCAGCGCCGATTACAAGGACATGGAAATCGTGGCGGTCACGGCGCTGGGCCAGGCGGAAATCGCCGACCGGGGCGGCCTGCCGGAGGACGTGAAAGTGATGACCAAACCCGTGCCCTTCTCAGAACTGGAGCGGCTGGTGCGCGCCAAGCTGGCGGCCTGATCAGGCCTGTTTGTCATGACGTCTCGCACCGCAACTGAAGCGACGTCTCCCGGCCAGGCCGACATGTTGCTGGCCGAGAGCCGCACGCGCTACAAGGCCATTTTCGAGACGGTGGTGGACGGCATCATCACCATTGACGAGCGCGGCCGCATCGACGCCTTCAACCCCGCCGCCGAGCGCATCTTCGGTTACACCCCGGGGGAAGTGATCGGCCGCAACGTCAGCCTGCTGATGCCCGAGCCCGACCGCTCCGCCCACGATGGCTATCTCGCCAACTACCTGCGCACCGGGCACGCCGGCATGATCGGCATCGGCCGCGAGGTGACGGGGCGGCGCAAGGACGGCAGTACCTTTCCGATGGATCTGGCAGTGGCCGAAGAGAGCATCGGCGGGCGGCGCCACTTCAACGGCATCGTGCGCGACATCAGCGCGCGCAAGGCGGTGGAACGCCGGCTGCAGGAAACCCTGTCGCTGCAAAGTGCGATTCTCTCCAGTGCCAGCTACGGCATCATTTCCACCGATGCCGAGGGCGTGATCCGTGCTTTCAATGCAGCGGCCGAAGGCATTCTCGGCTACCGTGCCGGGGAAGTCGTCGGCCAGCAGGTGCCCTCGCTGCTGTTCCATGATCCGGACGAACTGGCGGCGGATGCGGCGGCGGTGTCCGCCGAACTGGGGCGGCCCGTCGCACCGGGGGCGGAAACCTTTGCGCAGCATATCGCCACCGGGGCCTACGAGCGTGAGTGGACGTATATCCGCAAGGATGGCAGCCGTGTGCCGGTACGGCTTTCGGTGAGCGCCCTGCGCGACGAGTCCGGCAGCCCTGCCGGCTTTCTCGGCATCTTCAGCGATGTGAGCGAACAACGCCGGGCGCGGGAACAACTGCAGCGCTTCAGCAGCGAGATGCAGGCGATTTTCACCCTGAGTCCCGATGGCTTCGTCGTCCAGGACGAAGGCGGGCGGCTTACCTATGCCAACCCGGCCTTTCTTGCCCTGACCGGTCTGGCCATCGACACGCTGCAAGGCGCCAGCGAGGACGAGCTGGACCGTCGCCTGGCGGCGCTCTGCGAACCTGGGCATGCGCTGGCGCCGATGGCCGCCATGCCCGATGGCGCCAGTGATGTACTCCATCTGGCGCGGCCCCGTGCGGCCGTCCTCAAGCGGTCGGTGCGCCGCATTCAGGGCGAGGGTGGGCGCCCTCTGGGGCGCGTGCTGTATTTTCGCGACATCAGCAGCGAAATGGAACTCCACCGCATGAAGAGCGAGTTCCTCGCCACCGCCGCGCACGAACTGCGCACGCCGCTGGCCAGCATTCTCGGTTTCTCCGAACTCCTGATGAGCCAGGACTACGACGCCGAAACCCGGCGCGATTTGGTGGAAACCATCCATCGTCAGTCATCCAACCTGGTGGGACTGGTTAATGAACTGCTCGACCTGGCCCGCATCGAAGTGCGTGCCGGCAAGGACTTCAACATCCGCGCACAGGCGCTGCTGCCCATCATCGACGCCACCGTGCGCCACCTGATGGTGCCCGGCGATCCGCGCAAGGTCACCCTCAGGCTCGCCGGCAGCCTGCCGCCGGTGATGGTGGATGCCGACAAGCTGGAGCAGGCTCTGCTCAACCTGCTCGCCAACGCCTACAAATATTCACCGGACGGCGGCGCGATCGAACTCGCCACTTTGACACGGCAAGGGGCGGGCGGGCCGCAAGTCGGCATCGCGGTGACCGACCACGGCATCGGCATGAATGCCGACGCTACCGCGCGGATCGGCGAACGCTTCTACCGCGCCGACAACGCCGGCGATATCCCCGGCGCCGGACTGGGGCTGTCGCTGGTCAAGGAGATTCTCGAAATCCATCGCGGCGAACTCCAGGTCGAGAGTCGTCCCGGCGAAGGTGCCACGGTGATACTGTGGCTGCCGGCCGTGGATGCAAGCACTACGCCTGCCTGAATTGGGGGGGTGCCGCGGCAGAAGACATTGCCTTCTGTGGCGTAAATCGACATAGACAAGCGCAATGTCTCGGGGCGACCGGCGACTTCTTGTTTCATTTGTATCATTTTTTAAAAATGATACAATATGCAAATATGATAATTATGAAACAATAAGAGTTCCAGCATGAGTGTTCCCCTGGCCTCGGCGAGTCACGCGGCTATCGACCGCCAACTTGAGCGTTTTTCCGCCGACATCCATCGCCTGATGACCGAGCGCGACCAGGCTTTGGAGGCAGCGCGCCGTAGCCGGCGTGACGCGCTGCTGCGGCTCGCGGCCGCGGCGGAGCTGAAGGATGACGACACCGGCGTGCATATCGTGCGCATGGGGTACACCTCGGCCCTGATCGCGCTGGCGCTGGACTGTCCGGCCGACTGGTCGGAGCGGCTGTTTTACGCCAGCCGCATGCACGACATCGGCAAGCTGGGCATCCCGGACAGCATTCTGAAGGAACGCGAGGTCATGAATCGCCACCCTGAACTCGGCTGGGCCCTGTTGGCCGACGCCGACAATCCGCTGTTCCAACTGGCGGCCGAAGTCGCGCTGGCTCACCACGAACGCTGGGACGGCAGCGGTTACTCCGGCGGGATGGCGGGAGAGGCGATCCCCCTGTCCGGGCGCATCGTGGCGGTGGCCGACTTTTTCGATGCCCTGACGATGGCGCGCTGCTACCGGCCGGCCTTTTCCGCCGAGCAGGCACTGGCCATGCTGGGCGATGCATCGGGCCGCCATTTCGATGCCAGGGTGGTGACGGCTTTCTTCGTTGCGAAGGACTGCATCATCGCCGTCCGCGACCGTGTCAATGGCGGCGAACCCCCCAGCCTGGCCGATGCCTGGAGAAGCGCATGACGCCGCCGCTGCACAGCCTCGCCGCGGCGCGCAGGGGGTGGGCCTTCAGCGACAAGCCGGCCGAAACCGCCGTCGCCACGGCGGCCAAAACTTCACAGGAACATTCCCATGTCTGAACGTCTCATCGCATTTCTTGGCGGCCTGGCCGCCCTGTTTCTCGCCACCGCCGGTCAGGCGCAAGTTCCGGCCGCGCCGGTCATGTTCCAAGGCGAGACCCTGTTCGAGATCCGCGCGCCGTTCGGCGCCTTCACGCCCGCCCAGCGGGCTACGGCCATCGCCGAGCGTCTGGAGGTTCTTGCCGGGCAGGCGGAACCGGTGCGGATCGCGGTCAGCCCCTACGAGTCCGTCAGTGAAATCAGCAGCGGCGAGGCGGTCATCATGGCGGTCACGGCCGCCGATGCCGCGGCGGCAGGACAAGTACGCGATGAACTGGCCGCCGTTTATGCCCAGCGCCTGGAGGAAACGCTGGTCAGGGCACAGACAGAACGTTCGACGCAATACCTGCGCCAGAGCTGGCTTTACACCACGGCGGCAACGGTCGCGCTCGGACTGTTCCTGTACGGCCTGCGTGCCGCGGTACGCCGTGCGCGCGGCCATATCGAGGCGCGGCGCAGCGCCGGCCGCCTGGCGCTGAACCTGCAAAACGCCGAACTGGTCTCAGCCGAGCGCATGGCGGCGCTGTTGTTGCGCGCAACGACGCTGCTGGCCCTGGGCCTGGCCCTGCTGGCGCTCTATTTCCACCTTTCGCTGGTATTCAGTTTCTTTCCCGCCACCCGCGCCTGGGCCGCGCTGCTGATCGGCACCCTGCTGGTGCCGCTGGGCGTCGTTGGCGGGGCCTTGCTGGACTATCTGCCGAACGTCGGCGTCATTGTGCTGGTGATCGGCCTGATGGTCGTGCTCACACGTTTTGTCCGTTTTGTCTTCGACGCCCTCGGCGCAGGAACGCTGCGCTTCAAGGGGTTTCATCCAGAATGGGCGGACACCACGTTCAAGATCGCCCGCTTCGTCATCATCGTCTTCACCGCCGTGGTGATCTTTCCCTATTTGCCCGGGGCGGGATCGCCGGGCTTCCAGGGTATCTCGATCTTTCTCGGCGCGCTGCTGTCGCTGGGTTCCGGTTCGGCCGTCGCCAACATCGTTGCCGGCATCGTGCTGACCTACACGCGGGCCTTCCGCGTCGGCGACCGCATCCGGGTCAACGACAGCGAGGGCGATGTGATCAACCACACCCTGATCGCGACCCGGGTGCGCACCATCAAGAACGTGGACATCGTCATTCCCAACGCGGTGCTGCTGGGCAATCACATGATCAACTACAGCGCGGTCGCCGAAGAGCAGGGCCTGGTCCTGCACAGCAAGGTCACCATCGGCTACGACGTGCCCTGGCGCCAGGTGCATGAACTGCTGATCGCGGCGGCGCAAGATACCAAGCTGATCCTCGCGGAGCCGGCGCCCTACGTGCTGCAAACCAGCCTCGACGATTTCTACGTCTCCTACCAGATCAACGCCATGACGCGGGCCTCGCGGCAGCAGGCATCGATTTATTCGGAACTGCACCAGCATATCCAGGACCGCTTCCATGCCGCCGGAGTCGAAATCCTCTCGCCGCATTACGCCGCGGTGCGCGATGGACAGGCGATCGCCATGCCGGCGGAAAGCCTGCCGGCAGATTATGTGGCGCCGCCTTTCCGGTTGAATCTGCGGCTGGACGAAAGCAGGTAAATTCAATAGGTAATCCCCCGGCTTTGCCGGGGAGACAGTAGAAGTTTGACATTTGCGTCGGTATGGGTGTCCATCGCAGAAACTACCAATCGTGAGCCGCCAAGCAAACGAAAGGAGAAACTGGATGGACAACATAGAGAGCCTAAACCACACGAAATGGGACTGCAAGTACCACGTTGTGTTTATACCGAAGGGTCGAAGAAAGGTGCTGTACGGGCAGTTGCGGGTGCATCTTGGAGAGGTATTTCGCACGCTGGCGCAGCACAAGGAGAGCCGGATTGAAGAGGGTCATTTGATGGCCGATCACGTCCACATGATGATCGCGATACCGCCGAAATACGCGGTGTGCAACGTGGTGGGCTACATCAAGGGGAAAAGTGCGATTCACTTGGCCAGGGTGTATGGGGAGCGCAAGAGGAATTTTGCAGGGCAAAGCTTCTGGGCTCGTGGGTACTTTGTGTCGACCGTAGGTCGAGATGAGGCGGTGATCCGCAACTACATCCAAAACCAGGAGAAAGAGGACGAGAGGTTGGAACAGCTTGGGCTGTGGAGATAAGTTGCCACCGTTTCGGTGGCGCCAAGAGTTGGGGCCGCGTTAGCGACCCCGTTTAGCCGCTTTGAGCGGCTCACAATTTGAATACCCCCGGCTTTGCCGGGGGATGGTTATTTGTGTGCTGTCCAAGAACCTTACTCCAAATTTTGCACCTGCTCGCGAATTTGCTCAATCAGCACTTTCATGTCCACGGAAATGTGCGTCAGTTCAAGGGATGCAGATTTGGAACCCAGTGTATTGGCTTCGCGGTGCAGCTCCTGGATCAGGAAATCGAGGCGCTTGCCCAACTCACCGCCGCTGGCGAGCAGGCGGTCAATCTCGTCGAGGTGCGAGGACAGGCGGGTTATTTCCTCGGCCACATCAATCCTGATGGCGAAGGCTGTGGCCTCGGTCAGCGCCCGATCCTGGGCTATTTCGGGTAGCGCTGTGCTGCTTCCCAAGGCCATGGCGTCTTTCCAGCGCTCCAGAAAGCGGGTTTTTTGCAGCTCAACCAGCTTGGGAACCATGGGTACGGCAAGCGCTGCCAGTGCGCGCAGCTGCGCTGTCCGGTCCAGCAGCATGGTCGCCAGCCGGGCGCCCTCGCGCTCGCGGGCAAACATCAGTTCTTTGAGCGCCATTTTGGCCAGTTTGACCAGCTCTTCGCTGTGATCGTGCGGCTTTTTGTCTTCGTTGGTCGCGAGTCTGAGAATATCGGCCACGCTGAGCGCAGCGGCCTGCGGCAACCATGACTTGATGCTGTCTTCCAGGGATCCCAGGCGCTGCAGGGTCGCAGGCGATGGCGCGCGCAGGCTGCTGGCCGATACGCTTTCAAGCGAGACGCGCACTTCGACCTTGCCTCGCTTGAGCTTGCCGACCAGCAATTCCCGCAGGGCGGGTTCCGTTTGCCGCAATTCATCGGGCAGGCGAAAAGCCAGGTCAAGAAAACGACTGTTCACGGAGCGTATTTCGACGCCGAGCCGGGAATTGGCGTCTTGGCGCGCTTCAGTTTCTGGGGCCGACTGCGCCGTGCTGGACTGCAC
>NZ_LDUG01000010.1 GCF_001530125.1 Thiobacillus denitrificans
CCCCACCATGAGGCCGGACTTGGTCGGTATGGCGGGATGCGCGTGCTTGAAATTTTTTAACAGGTTGAGCGAGTTTTGAAAATCTGCGCCGGGACGGGCTTCTTTGTAAAGGCGTGGCACGGTTTCGATGTTGTGGTTCAACACGTCCGGCGGCGCGGTGCTGAGGATTGCCAGCGCCAAGTCCAGCCGGCCACCAAAGTCGGGGGTCAGTATCTCGATGCGCGTATTCGGTGACAGTGCGCGGATCTGGCGGATGCAGGCGACGAAATGGCTGGCGCCGCCGTCACGCAAATCATCGCGATCAACTGAAGTAATGACGACGTAATTAAGTTTCATCAAGTCGATGGTTTGCGCGAGTCGTTGCGGTTCGTTGGCATCCAGCGGATCGGGGCGGCCGGTGCTGACGTTGCAGAACCGGCAGCGCCGCGTGCATTTGTCGCCCATGATCATGAAGGTCGCGGTGCCTTTGCTCCAGCATTCGCCGATGTTGGGACAGGATGCTTCTTCGCACACGGTCACCAACTGGTTGGTGCGCACGATGTCCTTGATATCACTGAAGCGGCCTGAGGATGACGCCGCCTTGACGCGAATCCAGTTGGGCTTGGGCAGTCTTTCGGCGGCAAGGTTCTCGTCGCGCTTGGTCTTGAGGGAACCTCTTTGCTGGTCCGGCCGAGGGTTGGTGGGGGATGCGTGCGGTAATACCGACACAATATTTCTGAAGCTGATGGTTTCAATGCTCATGATGCTGGTGTCCTGGTTAACTTCGGCACGCGCAGGGCGAGGCAATGTCAATTGAGGTATTTGTCTCAATCCCATCGGTTATCGCGCACTTGAACCTGGCCGTTTTCTACGCGTACCGGGAAAGTTCTGGTCGGCTCGTAAGCTGGCGCGGACAATGCCGCGCCGGTGCGGATGCAAAAGCGTGCCCCGTGCCGGGGGCAAACGATCTGGTCACCTTCGACGGTGCCGCCGGTGAGCTGTCCACCATCATGGGTGCAGACGTCTTCGATGGCGTAGTACTGGCCGTCGAGGTTGAATACAACGACCTGCGCGTCGTCCACTTCTATCACCCGCCGCTCGTCTGGCGCGAGCTCTTCGGCCCGCGCTACCGTGATCCATTCACTCATTTCAATCCTTCATTCACAAAATTCAAATTTGGTGCGCATGGAATTTTCAGCCACCGATATAAGACATCTCAATTTTCTTCGTTCGCGCAGTTTCTTCTGTGCGAATTTCAGAATACCGGTCTTCGCGCTGGTTCCAGATCAAGCCTATGGAAGCGGCGATTTGCTCGTCGCTCTTGCCCGAACGCATGAGCGCGCGCAAATCATGGCCGGACTGCGCGAACAGGCAGGTGTACAGCTTGCCTTCGGTCGAGAGCCGGGCGCGGGTGCAAGTGGAGCAAAAGGCTTGCGTCACGCTGGAGATAACGCCGATTTCACCGCTCCCATCCGCATAGGCCCAGCGCTCGGCGACTTCACCGGTGTAGTTGGGTTCGGCTTCGATGAGCGGCATCTGGTCGCTGATCCTGCGCACGATCTCGGCCGATGGCACAACATCGTTCATACGCCAGCCGTTGGAGGAGCCCACATCCATGAATTCGATGAAGCGCACGATGTGGCCGCTGCCCTTGAAGCGCCGCGCCATCGCAACGATGTCCTGATCGTTGACGCCTTTCTTGACCACCATGTTGATCTTGATGGACGTAAAGCCCGCGTCATGCGCAGCGGCTATGCCCTTGAGCACATCGGCCACCGGAAAATCGACGTCGTTCATGACGCGAAATACAGCTTCATCGAGCGAATCGAGCGAGACGGTGACGCGCTGCAGGCCGGCGGCCTTGAGCGCCTTGGCTTTTTTGGCCAGCAACGAGGCGTTGGTGGTGAGGGTCAGGTCCAATGGTTTGCCGTCATGCGTCTTGAGGGCGGCCAGCATCTCGATCAAAACCTCGAGGTTTTTGCGCAGCAGGGGTTCGCCGCCGGTGAGGCGGATTTTATTGACACCGTGCGCAGCGAACAGGCGCGTCATGCGCGTTATTTCCTCAAAACTCAATAGTTCGGATTTCGGTAAAAATTGATAGTCCTTGTCGAATACTTCCTTGGGCATGCAGTAAGTGCAGCGAAAGTTGCAGCGGTCGGTGACTGAAATGCGCAGGTCGCGCATGAGCCGGCCACGCGTGTCCGCCAGCGCGCCGCTGGGGCTAAGCGCGTGCGCCGGAATGACCGGCACACGGTTGGCGGTGCGCTGGTCAATGAGAGGGATTACCGTGGCGGTCATGGAGGTCTTTGTTGGGTGGACTGACGGCACGCGGGTAGAACGGCTTCTTCCCCGCTGCGTGATCCGTCGCATCGACGATTTCCACGATTTCCGGGACGACCCTTTTCACCATGACTTCCAAGCCCTGCCTCAGCGTCACCTGGGAGGACCCGCAGCCCTGGCAGCCGCCGCTCATGCTGATGAAAAGCTTGCCTTCGCGGACGTCCACGAGCGAAATCTTCCCGCCGTGGTTCGCGATGGAGCGATTGACTTGCCCGTCCAGCAGTTGCTGAACGACCACGCCAAGCTCGGCATCTGATCGTCCTTGCGTGCTGGCGCAGGCCGCCATCTCCAGGATCGCCGGCACGCCGGTGAGCAGCTGTGTCCGGAGGCCGTTCCGATGGCCGCTTTCAGACCCGACCACGAGGCCTCCGGTTCCTTGCCGATGGTCACCACGCTCTCGGCGATGAGCACGTTGGCCACACTGGAGAGCGCGAACAGTCGCTCGACCAGCGGCGACCCGGCAGCCCGTTCCTTGTTGCCGAAAAAAAAGGGGCCGCCGGGATGTAAGCTGCGGCTCACGGTGAACTTGCAGGTGTCGGGGTCGGCGAGAGAAGTCTCCGCGCGGATGCTGACCGGCTGCTCCACCAGTGTCGGATTCGCAGGCGTCCTATACACGGACAGTGCTTCAGACATTTTCGACGTTCTTCGTCATAGCGCGCTCGCCCAAAGCGCGCAGGTCGTTAAACGAATGGATACCGCTGTTATGGCCATCGTTCCAATCGAACCCGATCGCGTAGTTGCCCACGCTCACGATCTGGCGCGGGCTCACATCAGCGCGCACCGTCTTGGGATCGAGCAGCTTGCGTCCGCTCATCTCCTCGACGCAGAGGGCGCAATGACACGCCAGGCGCAGGTCGCGGACGTCGAAGTCGTCGCGATGACCGTCCTCCCATAGGATGGACAAGGTACGCGGATCGCGGCGCAGGAGACCGATGGGCGTGTTCCGCGCTCCAGCAGGCCGGACCGCGCCTTCCAGCCAGGCCGGCGCCCCCTCGTTGCTGTCCCACTTCCAGACAAAGGGCTTCAGCGTCGCGACCGCCGCGTGGAGCTGCTCCACCAGCGCTGCGGCGATGGTGGCGTACACCCGTGCGCTGACCGACTTCGGCTGGTCCACCACGATGGGCCTGCCCTCATCACCGCAGGTGACAACATCGGCATCAAGGGGCAAGGCGCCCAGGAACGGGACGCCGAGCTCCTGGCTCATCTGCTCGCCGCCGCCGTGACGGAAGATATCCGTGCTCTCGCCGCAGTGGGGGCAGGTGAAGCTGCGCATGTTCTCGACGATCCCGAGAATCGGAACCTGCACCTTCTCGAACATGCGCAAGCCGCGGCGGGCGATTTTGAGGCTCACGGCCTGGGGTGTCGTCACGATCACCACGCCCGACAGCGGCATGCTTTGCGCCAGCGTCAACTGGGTATCGCCGGTGCCGGGCGGCAGATCGAGAATCAGGTAATCCAGCGGTCCCCATTGCACGCCGCCGACGAACATCTTCAGGTATTTGCCCACCATCGGCCCGCGCAGGACGGCCGGTTTGTCGTCTCCGGTGAGCATGCCCATAGACACCACCTTCAGGCCGTGCCGTTCTGCCGGGATCATCTTGTTCTCCGGGGTCATCGCTGGCGGCTCACCCGTCGGAATGCCAAGCATGCCGGGGATGCTGGGACCAAGAATGTCGGCGTCTACTATCCCGACACTCGCCCCTAGCTGCTGCAGCGCGAGCGCGAGATTGACGCTCACCGTGGATTTTCCGACGCCTCCTTTGCCGCTGCCGACGGCGATGATGTGACGGATTCCGGGCAGCTTCTCGGGGCCGACGTCCGGCTGGGATAACGTGCCAGGCGCGTGCTGCTGGTGGTTGTGGTCAGTGGTCTGCATGGCCAGTCTCCTTGCCTTTTGAGTTCAGTGGGGTAAATGAATGTCATGTCATGTCATGTCATGTGCGCCAACATGGCAGAGAAGAAATTCAATAGATCGACATCGCCAAAGACCCGCGCGCTTCTTGGCTGTTACGGCACGACATGAACGCAATCAGGCATTGGAAGCCAAGCGCGGAATGGAACGGCGGTATACAAGCTGTACAGCAAGCTACACCGCCACGACTTCGATGTCCGGTTCAATGGTCCGAACCAGGTTCTCGATGCCTTTGAGCGTGCCGGAAATCGAGCTCGGGCAGCTGCCGCAAGCACCCTGATAGTGGATGCTCAGATAGTTGCCAGCCAGGCCCACCACGTGCAGGTCACCACCGTCGCCTTGCAGGGAGGGGCGAATCCGCTCATCCAGCAGCACGTTGATTTCTTCAAGGCGCGCCTGGTCTTCCTCGCTGAGATCGGCGATGGCTGTGCGCGCTGCAAAAACCGCGGCAGCGGACTGCGCGGCCGCCGCCGGCGCGGCGCGCAATGGCACGGCAATCAGGCGCACCAGCTCCGGCCAGTCGGCGCCGCCGTCCTGCGTCACGGTGAGCCAGCGATCAACGTAAAACACATTGCTTACGTGCTCAATGTCGAACAGCGTGGAGGCGAGTACATCGTCCCTGGCTTGCTCTGCGTTCTCGTAGGAATGCGAAATACCCCAGGTCAGCGGCTCATGAAGCGTGAACTTCACCGCATTCGGGTTGGGGGTGTCTTCGATTTCAGCAATTTTTGGCATGTTGATTTCCTCAAACTTATCCCTCTGCCGCTTGCAGCAATTTTTGTAGCTCGCCTTGCTCGAACATCTCGCGCATGATGTCCGAACCGCCAATAAATTCACCCTTGATATAAAGCTGCGGAATGGTCGGCCAGTTAGCATAGGACTTGATGCCATCCCGAATTTCCGGGTCGGCCAGCACGTCTACCGTGAAGAGGCTCGGTCCGCCGCATGCCCTCAGCATCTTGATCGCCGCGCCCGAGAAGCCACACTGCGGAAATTGGGGCGTGCCTTTCATGTAAAGCACGACCGGGTTGGTCGTCACTTGCTGGTTGATTCTTGTCTGCGCATCCGTCATGTTCATTCTCCAAAGTTGTTTAGTTGCCGTCTTTACTGGTGAATTAGCCAGGCGTCCGGCGTGAAGGTCCGTATCGACAAGGCGTGAATTTCCGAACGCATGCGCTGGCCCAGCGCGCCGTATACCAGCTGGTGCTGCTGCACCATGCTTTTTCCGGTGAATTGGGGGCTGACGATCACCGCTTCAAAGTGCTGTCCGTCATCCCCCCGCACTTCGACGTGGTCGCTTGGCAAGCCATCCAGGATGTAGCTTCTCAAGTCATTTGCTGTCAGCATTGGAGTCTCTCAATCTAAACTTACTGTGAACACAGACAAGGAATGCAGCAGCGATACGATCACTGAAAGCTCTGTGTACGCCATGGGGGAAAATTATTTTCATCTTCATGCATCACCGATCGTCACGTGCATCGGATCAAGTTCCGCCTCGGTCGATGTGCTCTCAACGGCGTTTAATGCGGCGTGCAGCGTGTGCCACGGCAAAATCGCGCATTTGACGCGCACCGGCAGGTCGGCTATCCCGGCAAACACCACCAGCCGCCCGATGTGATGATCCCCGCTCAGATCGAGCTTGCCGGTCGACATATCGGTAAATTCGTGAATCAGTGTTTCTGCCTCTGCCCGGGTCTTGCCCTTGACGGCCACCGTCATCATCGATGCCGACGCTTTGCAGATCGCGCACGACGCACCTTGAAACGCGATGCAGGCTATGCATTCGCCACTGAGATGGAGTGCCACGTCGATGTGGTCGCCGCACAGCGGGTTGTGGCCCGCCGCCTGGTGACTGGCGTGCGCGAGCGTGCCGTAATTGCGCGGCTTCTTGTTGTGATCAAGGATGACCTCTTGATACAAGGCTCGGGGATCGGTCATTATGAAAACACTTTCTGCACGCTGCGAATGCCGGCGATCAGGGCGTCGACTTCGGCCAGGGTGTTGTAAAACGCAAACGAGGCGCGCGAGGTGGCCGGCAGCTTGTAGCGCTGCATCACCGGCTGCGCGCAATGATGTCCGGTGCGCACCGCGACGCCCTCCTGATTGAGCAGTGTCCCGATGTCGTGTGGATGCACGCCGTCAACGGTGAATGACAGCACGGCGGCCTTGTTTTTGGCGGTGCCGATAATGCGCACGCCCGGCACGCGACTTAACTGCGCGGTCGCGTAATTGAGCAGGCCGAGTTCGTGGTCCGCAATGGCGTCCATGCCGATGGCCGACAAATAATCCACTGCGGCACCCAGTCCGATCGCGGCCGCGATGGGTGGCGTTCCGGCCTCGAATTTATGCGGGATGGTGTTGTAGGTGGTTTTTTCAAACGTCACCGACAGGATCATGTCGCCGCCGCCCTTGAAGGGTTGCATCCGCTCCAGCAACGCCGCCTTGCCGTAGAGAATGCCGATGCCGGTCGGGCCGCACAGCTTGTGCCCCGAAAATGCGTAAAAGTCGCAGTCAAGATCCTGTACATCGACCTGCATGTGCGGCACGGCCTGCGCACCATCGACCAGCACCGGCACGCCGCGTGCATGGGCAAAAGCGATCATCTGCTTGACCGGGTTGATCGTTCCCAGCGCGTTCGAGACGTGCATCACGCTGACGAATTTGGTGCGCTCGTTGAACAACTTCTCATAGTCGTCAATCACCAGCTCACCCGCGTCGTTGATCGGCACCACACGAATCGTTGCGCCTTTTTCTTCGGCCAGCATCTGCCACGGCACGATGTTGGAATGGTGCTCCATCGTGGTCAGGATAATTTCGTCGCCGGGCCCGATGAACTTGCGGCCGTAGCCGTGCATCACCAGATTGATGGCATCGGTGGTGCCGCTGGTAAAGATCACTTCGCGCTCTTCCCGCGCATGGATGAAATGCTGCAGCTTGCGACGCGCCTGCTCATACTCGTTGGTCGAGATCTCGGACAGGGCATGCACCGCACGATTGATATTGGCGTGCTGCGTGGTCTGATAGCGCACCAGGCGATCAATGACCTGCTGCGGCATCTGGCTCGACGCCGCATTGTCGAGGTAGACCAGCGGCTTGCCGTTGACCTGCAGCCTGAGGATCGGGAAATCGGCGCGAATCCGCTCGACGTCGAGGCCTGGCGCCGCTGGTTCTTTGCGTACCATTTGAAGAGTGGTCATGGCAGGCTTGCAGTTTGTTCGAGCACCGTCTGCTCAAGTTGCTGCTTGAGCGATGCGATGGGAATGCGGTCGATGATCTCGGCGCCGAACGCATAGGTCAGCAGGTTGCGGGCAGCGGCATCGGTCAGCCCGCGGCTTTGCAGATAAAACACCTCTTCGCTGTCGAGCTGGCCAACAGTCGCCCCATGCGTGCACTTGACGTCGGAAGCAAAAATCTCCAGCTGCGGCTTGGTATCGATGTGCGCCTTGGCGGTCAACAGCAGGTTGCGGTTGGATTGCCGGGCGTCGGTACGCTGCGCGCCTTCGCGCACCATGACCTTGCCGTTGAAGACGGCATGTGCACTGCCACCGACGATGCATTTGTGCAGCTGGCGGCTGGTGCCGTGGGGCTGGGCATGGTCGATGCAGCTATGGGTGTCGGCCAGCTGCCTGCCGGAGATCAGCGCCAGCCCGTCGAGCGCACAGGTGGCGCCCTCGGCCGTGTGCATCACGTTCAGGTTGTAGCGCGACAGGCGCGCGCCAAGCGCGACGCTGACCGACTGATAATTGCTGGCGCGACCGAGCGACACCGCGCAGTTGGCAATATGAAACGCTTTACTGCCTTCGCGCTGAACCCGGATGTGCGTCACATGCGCATTGTCTGCCAACACGACTTCGGTGACGGCGTTGGTGAAATGGGCTTCTTCTTGCCAGCGCGGCTGGTACAACACGACGTAATCCTCGATCACGGTCACGGCGCTGCCAGCCTCGGCAAGCACCAGACAGCGCGGGGTACTCACAACCTCTTTTTGCGTCGCAATAAACAGCAAATGAACTGGCGCTGCCACCGATACGTCACGCGGCACGATGACCACTGCGGCATCGTGCAGAAATGCGGTATTTTGCGCGGCGAATGCATCGTTGGTAAAGGGTGCGTGCCGGCCGAGATGCGGCTTGATGGCCGCCGCGTGCGCAGCCATCGCGGACGTCAGATTGGACACCACCACGCCGCTGTGGGTACCACTACCTGCATTGGGACTGGATAACTCCGGCGCATAGATACCATCCACAAACACCAGCCGGGTGGTTGCTTCTTCAATATAAAAGGGGGCGACATCGGCCGCTTCCAGATAAGTGGCACTGAGCGCTGACGCAAACGACGTCTTGCCGAGCAGGGAAATATCGGTAAAACGCCACTCCTCGTCACGCGTGGTGGGCAGCCTCAACGCGCCCACGCGCTCGACCGCCTCCGCGCGCAGCGCCTTGAGCCACGCCAAGGGGCTCGCCGCCCGCTGCGGCTGTCCTGCCAACAGGCTTTCAAGATAACGCCCGGCAATCGCCGGAGTCAGTGCGGTGGCGTCGCTCATACGGGCACACTCGCTGCAGCCTGGTGCTCTGCGCTGACCCACTCGTAGCCGCGCGTCTCAAGCTCGAGTGCCAGCGCCTTGCCGCCGGTCTTGATGATGCGGCCGGCTTCCATCACGTGCACGTAGTCGGGCACGATATAGTTCAACAGACGCTGATAATGCGTCACCATCACCATCGCGTTGTCTTTGGTGGTGAGCTGGTTGACGCCGTGGGCGACGACCCTCAGCGCGTCGATATCAAGGCCGGAATCGGTCTCATCAAGGATGGCCAGACGGGGCTCGAGCAGCGCCATCTGCAGTATTTCGTTGCGCTTCTTTTCGCCACCGGAGAAACCTTCATTGACGCTACGGTCCAGAAAATCGGGGTTCATTTCCAGCAGCTTCATCTTGTCGCGTACGAAGTCGTCAAACTCAAGCGGGTCGAGTTCTTCCTTGCCACGCTGTTTTTGAACCGTGTTGTAGGTGAGGCGCAGGAACTGACCGTTACCGACACCGGGTACCTCGATCGGGTACTGAAAGGCCAGAAAAAGTCCGGCTCGCGCGCGTTCTTCGGGTTTCAGCGCCAACAGGTTCTGGCCTTCGAACAGCACGCTGCCACTGGTCACTTCATAGGCCGGGTGGCCCGCGAGTACCTTGGCGAAGGTGCTCTTGCCAGAACCGTTTAGGCCCATGATGGCGTGGACTTCACCGCTCTTGACCGTGAAGTCAAGATCCTTCAGAATTTCGACGCCATTCACGCTCGCGCACAGTCCACGCACTTCGAGTAATACTTTGCTGTCTTGGTAAATCATCCGACACTTCCTTCGAGTTTGAAACTGAGGAGATTGGTCGCCTCGACCGCAAACTCCAGGGGCAATTGTTGAAATACGTCTTTGCAGAAGCCGTTGATGATCATCGACACGGCTGCCTCGGCATCGACACCGCGCTGGGCAAAATAGAACATCTGGTCTTCACCGATCTTCGAGGTTGACGCCTCGTGCTCAACCTGGGCGCTGTTGTTGAGGACCTGGATATAGGGGAAGGTGTTGGCGCCGCACTCTTCGCCAATCAGCATTGAGTCGCACTGTGAATAATTGCGCGCACCAGTGGCACTGGCCGCAATCTTGACCAGACCCCTGTAGCTGTTGTTCGACTTGCCGGCGGAAATGCCTTTGCTGACAATCGTGCTGCGCGTATTTTTCCCAATGTGGATCATCTTGGTGCCGGTATCGGCTTGCTGGTAGTTGTTGGTCACCGCGACCGAATAAAACTCACCAACCGAGTTGTCGCCCAGCAAGACCACCGAGGGATACTTCCAGGTGATCGCTGCACCGGTCTCGACCTGGGTCCACGAAATACGCGCGTTGACACCTTTGGCCAGGCCGCGCTTGGTGACAAAGTTGTAAATACCGCCAACGCCGTTTTCATCGCCCGCATACCAGTTCTGCACCGTGGAATATTTGATGTCGGCATTGTCGAGGGCCACCAGTTCGACCACCGCCGCATGCAGCTGATTGGTGCTGAACGCTGGCGCGGTACAACCTTCCAGGTAGGACACCGACGCCCCTTCCTCGGCGATGATCAGCGTGCGCTCGAATTGCCCTGACTCCTCGGTGTTGATGCGGAAGTAGGTCGACAAATCCATCGGGCACTTGACGCCCTTGGGGATAAAGCAAAACGAGCCGTCGGTAAATACCGCCGAGTTGAGCGCGGCGTAAAAGTTGTCGCCGGTTGGAACCACGGTGCCCAGATACTTCTGCACCAGCTCGGGATGCTCCAACACCGCTTCCGACATCGAACAGAAAATGACGCCGACTTCGGCCAGCTTGTGTTTGTAGGTCGTGGCTACCGAGACACTGTCAAAAATCACATCGACCGCAACGCCCGCCAGCGCCATGCGCTCATGCAGCGGTACACCCAGCTTCTCGAAGGTACGCAGCAATTCAGGATCGACCTCGTCGATACTGTTTAACTTTGCTTTGATCTTGGGTGCGGCGTAATAACTGATCGCCTGATAATCGATCTTCGGGTGGTGACAATTTTGCCACTCGGGCTCCGTCATCTTGAGCCATGCCTGGTAGGACTTGAGGCGAAATTCGAGCAGCCACTCGGGCTCTTTTTTCTTGCTCGAAATCATGCGAATAATGTCTTCATTGAGGCCCTTCGGCGCGACCTCCGATTCGATGTCGGTGACGAACCCGTGCTTGTAGGGCTGGTTGACCAAGTTTTGCAGTACTGCACTCATTGAACTTACCTCTGGTTATTTTCCAGACCACGCTCCTGCGCGGCCCCGTGACCATTTACAGCGTGGTTTGGTTATTTTTTTAGATTGAAGCTCTCGCCACAACCGCATTCACCTTGGGCGTTGGGGTTGTCGAACTTGAAACTTTCATTGAAACCTTCCTTGACGAAATCAAGGTGTGAGCCATCGATAAATGGCAGGCTGGCGGCGTCAACCACCAGCGTGGTGTTGTGCGACTCGAACACCTGGTCGCCAGCCAGCGCTTCGGCGGCGTAGTCAAAGGTGTAGGCAAAACCGTTACAGCCGACTTTTTTTATGCCCAGGCGCAAACCGATTCCGCTGCCGTTTTTCGCCAGCTGCGATTGAATTTTTTTTGCTGCTTTTTCAGTTAACGTGATTGCCATGACTCTTTACCTTTCAACTGCGATCAGAATAGTTGACAATGTTAGTCAACAATAGACTTTAATGCCCGACTAATTTAGTCAACCACCCCACCTCCGTGGTTATGCATCCAAACCGGGATGGCGAAGGTTTGCTTGTTGCCGCCGACCGAAAACTGAGCCACTTATATAGCAATCGCGAATCAAAATGCAGCTGCCAGGATGATTTTTGATTCACGCCATGCCTGAGAATATGGGGTGAAAAATTTTCTTACCACCAGTCAACGATCCTTCCTCAAATCAGCTCATCGGATTGAGCGTGATCGCAAAATTGGCGACCGCATGAAGGTCGTACTGCTGGCCGATCAAGGCGAGAGTTTTACCGAGATTGCCAAGTTTCTCTTCATCGATGAACAAACGGCCCGTCGACACCTGCAAGACTATTTCGACAACGACAAGCTGGGGGGATCAAGCGGGGGCTCTGAGGGTAAATTGAACCCCGAGCAGGCTGCCCGGTTGAGCGCCATCTTGGCCGCCTGTGATGTGGCCAGCGCACAATCTGTCGTCCAACAAGTCAAAGGCCTTTTCGGCGTCAAATTCTCCCTCTCGGGCATGACGGATTGGCTCAAGCGCAATGACTTTTCTTTCAAAAAAAGGGGGGCCCGCCCCAGCCAAGGCTGATCCCCAGGCGCAACTCGAATTCATCGACACATACCGCACGCTGAAAGACAGCCTGCCAGAGGGGGAGGCGTTGCTTTTTCTTGATGCGGCTCACCCCACCATGGCCACCAAACTGGGCTACGGCTGGTCGATCAAAGGCGAGAGGAAAATCGTAGCGACGACGGCGGGAAAAACCCGTGTCAATGTGCTCGGTTCTTTG
>NZ_LDUG01000011.1 GCF_001530125.1 Thiobacillus denitrificans
GGCTTTAGCTGCTGCCCCAGGGGTGTATGAGCTGCACCGTCTGGCCGTCGTCCAGCAGCAATGACTGCTCCACGGTTCGTGCCAGGTAAAGCGTGTCCGCGAGCCTGTAGATACTTTTCACGCGCAGGAATTCGCTTCTGCTCTGGGGCTCGCATTCCGCCGCGAGTACTGCCGTGATGTAGAGGTGGGGGCCGAGCTTGCCGGCTGCAGCATCGAGGACGATGGCCCGGATCGATGCATCGGCACGCCAGCGGCCTCCCTCCCTGGGCTCGGCGAGTTCGACCAGGTACCAGGGATCGACTGTGGTGCCGACGTCGAGTTCCATGGCGGACGCAGCGCTGTGCTGGCTCATGGCGCACTCCTCGCAGCAGGCTGCTGGCCCTGCGCGCTGGCATCGCAGGCCGGCGTGGCTGCCTCGGGGTCGTCGGACAGCAGATAACGTGACAGGGGGCGGACGGGCTTGCGCGCGCTGCGCTTCAACCTGTCAAACAACGGGTCGCCCGATGTTGCGTCGTCCATCGCTGACAGCGCGTCCCCGGTCGTCGTGCTGATGTAGCGGCTGACCATCACGAGAGTGCGGTGACCGGTCACTTTTTGCAGGAGGTGCGGGTTGGCCAGCAGCTTCGCCCAGCGCGTCGCCCCGTGGCGCCGGAGGTCGTGCAGACGCAGATTCTTGATGCCGAGACGCTCGACCAAACCTTTCCAGAAAGATTCATACGCCGCCCGCTTGACCGGTATCAGCATTTCGCCTTCGCGCGGGCATTGTTCGAGGAGGACCAGCGTGTCGAGCGACAGCGGCACCTCGCGCCCGCCGCCGGCCTTGTCGCGGTCGAGATAGATGACCCGGGCATCGAGGTCGACATCGGACCAGCACACCCGGAACAACTCGCCCATGCGCATGGTGGTCGCGATCAAAAGCAGAAACGCGTTGAGGTAATGCGGCGAAGGCGCGGCGCGCAGGCCCGCGACCAGCTTCGCCTCTTCCTCAGGGGTGGGAACGCGTTTACGGTGCGGGCCGGGCTGGGGCTTTGCCGCGGCGACGGTCGGGTTGGCCAGGAAGTGCCACCGCAGCTTGCGGATGGCGTAGTTGAATGCGCCGGCGATCGAGGCGAAGTACAACCGGCGCGTGTCGTCCGTCAACGGCTTGCCGGTAGGGCCGGCGACCTTGAACGCCGTCATCAGTTGATCGACGTCGTCGGGAAGCACTTCGAGCAGGGGTTTTTGCGACCAGGGCAGTCCCGCCAGCCGCAGCTGACGGGAGCTTTCCTGGCGCACGCCGAGCATCTCTGACATGCCGTTTTCCGCGTACTCGCGGAAAAGGTCGGCCACGCTCATGCGCCGGGCCTTTTCGTAGCCGCCGACGCTGTCGGCGATCAACTCGCCGCGCTTGAGGGTGAGCCAAATTTTGGCTTCTGTTTTGGTCGGAAAGGTTTTCGACAGCTTGACGCCGTCGACGCAGGTACGCGCCTGCCAGCCTGTGCCGTGTTTGCGGACGTTATCGACGCTGCGATTTTTTGGGGTAGTAATAGCCATGGTGACTCCTAGTGGTTGGAGTCAGGGTGTAGGCAGTGAATTTATCTGTTATCCACGCAGGGATCCGGCCGGGTTGGCCAGCATCTCTGGAGCGAGTTGGCCAGGAATTGGCCAAAGGCGAGGGTGAAACGGAGCCAGCCTGGGCTAACTCCTTGAATTTGTGGCTCCCCGACCTGGGCTCGAACCAGGGACCTGCGGATTAACAGTCCGTCGCTCTACCAACTGAGCTATCGGGGAATAGGAGAGCGCGCATTCTAGAGTCGGCGGCCTTTTCGGTCAAGCCTTATAGCGGTTAACCGTCGCTTTCTACCTGCAATTCGGGGACGTGGCTGAAGGCGATGCGCATCGGCGCCGAACCGCGGCCGCTGTGGGCGCCGCCGAAGTACAGGGAATTGGGGCCGTAGCGCTGGTTGATCTGGTCAAGCACGCTGTTGAGACCTTCGTGCTGGTCGTCGGGGTCGAACAGGTCGCGCGTGATCTGGCTGTGCTCGGCGAGGTGGAGCAGGGTGACGCCGACCTTGAGGATGGGGGCGGGGTCGGGTGGGCGGCGCTGCCACAGTTGGGCCAGCACCGGGTTGAACTTGAAGGTGTCGGCGTGTGGCGAGAAGCGGGCCTGGTCGGACCAGTGGGCGGGTCCGTTGCCGCGTTGCAGATAGGTGAGGTGCAGGCTCAGTCCGCCGGCGCAGTAGCCGTAATGGCGCAGCCGCATCGCGGCCTTGTGGAGCAGGCGGTAAAGCACCGCCAGGGCAGATCCGGGGTCGCGCAGGTCGGGCGCGAGCACGTGCGAATGGCCGACGCTGGCACGCTGGGTGGGAGCGGATTCCACCCCTTCGCCGCGCAGCTTGGCGTAGAAGCGCTCGCCTTCGATGCCGCCCCAGGCCTGGCGCAGGGTGTTTTTGCTGGCGGCGCAGAGTTGTTCGACGCTGTGAATGCCAAGCCGGTTGAGGCGCGGTTCCATGGCGCGGCCGATGCCGGTGAGGGCGCCGAGCTTGAGGCCGTACAGGCGCTGCGGCAACTCGTTCTGGCGGATCACGACCAGCCCGTCCGGCTTCTGCATGTTCGACGCGGTTTTGGCGAGGAAGCGGTTGGGCGCAATGCCGACCGAGCTGTGCAGCACCTCGCCCACCTGGTCGTAGATCGCCCGCTTGATCTGTTGCCCCAGGGCGATGGCGTTGGTTTCACCGCGGTCGCTTCCCATCAACTCGCAGGCCATTTCGTCGATCGACAGCACGGCGCCGACGGGGGTGCACGATTCGACCGCGGCGACGATGCGATGGTGGATTTCCACGTAGGCGGCAGGGCGCGCCTGGACGAAGACGATGTCCTTGCACAGTTTGCGGGCTTGCCACACTGGGGTGCCGGTACGGACACCGAAGCGCTTGGCGTCGATGCTGGCGGCGATGCAGCAGGTGGTGTCGGCCATCACCGGCAACACGCCGACCGGCTTGCCGCGCAGTTCGGGGCGCAGCTGCTGCTCGACCGACGCGAAGTAGGAATTGAGATCGACGTAAAGTGAATGCAATGACATGGCGTTCCCCGGATACTGCTCAGACTGTGAGATTCAGCCCGGGTTCGCCAGATTCATCCGTTCCAGCCGCTGGCACAGGGTGTCGATGATGCGGCGCGACAGCGGGGCGGAATGGCGCATTAGCTCTTCCATGATCTGCGGCGGCAGCGCCAGCACGGTGATTTCGGTCTCGGCCACCACCGTGGCGGTGCGTTTCTCGTTCAGCAGATAGGCCATTTCGCCGAACAGCTGGCCTTCGTTGAGTTCGCCCAGGTGACGCGGGCCGTCGGGGGTGTTCTTGTAGACCCTGGCGCGGCCGGCGTGGAGGAAATAAGCGGTTCGCGAGTCGTCGCCTTCCTCGATCAGCGTATGGCCGGCGGGGAGGACCTGGCCGTATATTTCCAGCAGGCGCTGGATGTCGCCGAAGATATAGGCCTCGACTTTGCCGGTGCCTTTGCCGCTGCCGGCGAGAAACAGCTTTTCCAGCGCGGTGATGTCGGCCTTGCCGTAGGAATACAAGGCCTGGGCCCACAGATACAGCAGAAGAAAGGAAAAATAGGCGCCGATCAGCACGAAGACCACGCCGCCAAGCGCGCCGTACAGGCTGTTGTAATTCTCCAGCTTGAAAAATGTGCTGAAGAGCATGAGCAGCAATCCCAGACTCATGCTGGCGCCGAGTGCAAACGCCGCGGCGACGCGTGCGCTCGCACGTCGCCGTGGCAGCCGCCAGTAGGCGGCGAACAGCAGCGTCCACACCATGGCAAAGGCGAACAGCGAGTTGAGCGCCTGCAACACCTGGGCATTGCCGGTGCCGATGAAGTTGTTCTGCGCCAGAAAGCTCAGCGTCACCTGCGCCAGTGCGGCTATCCCCATCAACAGAAACAGCACTGGCAGGATGATCAGCGGCAATACCCACGACACCACCAGATTGCGTTTGCTCGGGCTGGGAAAGATGATGCCGAACGCACCCTGTACCGCGTTGACCAGCCAGCGCGACGACAGCACCAGGGTAAGCAGGCCGACGCCGCTTGCGGCCAGCTGGGTCTGGCGCGCGATGAAGCCCAGCGCGGCGAGGTTTTCCAGCTGCATCTGGTCGTAGAGCGCGGCCATCAGGATGGTGGCGGGCACCGAGTCTGCGGCGATGCTGCCCAGCAGCTGCAGGGCGTAGCTCAGCAGCAGCAGCAGCGGGGTGGCCGATAGCAGGAAATAAAACGCCGTCGCGGCGGCATGGTTTTGCAGGCCGTTCTGGCCGAACAGACGCAGGGTGGTGTAGGCAAGCTGAAGCAGCCAGCCGAGCGTGCCGCGCGTGGGGGGCAGGGCGAGATTTCGAAACATGGCGCTAGCCTACCCTACCTGCGCCCGGGCGGTGAGATCCGCCTCAGGCCAGCGCGGCGGTGATGCGGGCGATGGCTTTTTCCAGATTGGCCTGCGAGGTGGCGAACGACAGGCGGATGTGGCCTTCGGCGCCGAAGGCTGAGCCGGGAACGACGGCGACGTCGGCGGATTCAAGCAGGTATTCGGAAAACGCGATGTCGGTCGGTTCCTCGATGATGTCGCGCGCCAGCAGGGTCATGATGGCGGGGCGCACGTCGGGGAAGGCGTAAAAGGCGCCGCCGCTGTCGACGCAGTGAAAGCCGGGGATGGCATTCAGCGCGTCGACGACATAGCGGTGGCGCGTCTTGAAGGCGTCGAGCATGGGGGTGATGCAGCCCTGGTCGCCGTTCAACGCGGCTTCGGCGGCCATCTGCGAGATCGAGGCAGCGTTGGAAGTGGACTGCGACTGCACGTTGGTCATCGCGCGCAGGATGGCTTCGGGGCCGGCCGCGTAGCCGATGCGCCAGCCGGTCATCGAATAGGCTTTCGACACGCCGTTCAGCACCAGGGTGCGGTCGTACAGGTCGGGGCAGACGTTGAGGATGTTGACGAAGGGCACATCGTTCAGCCGGATGTGCTCGTACATGTCGTCGGATGCGATCAGCACGCGCGGGTGGCGGCGCAGCACTTCGCCGAGTGCCGCCAGCTCGGCGCCGGTGTAGATCGCGCCGGTGGGGTTGGACGGGCTGTTGATGACGAACAGGCGAGTCTTCGGCGTGATCGCCGCCTCCAGCTGCACCGGGGTGATCTTGAAGCCCTGCTCGATGCCCGCCTCGACGATCACCGGCTTGCCGTCGGCGAGGATGACGATGTCGGGATACGACACCCAGTAGGGCGCCGGGATGATGACCTCGTCGCCGGCGTTGATCACCGCCTGCGCCAGGTTGAAGAAGCTCTGCTTGCCGCCGCACGACACCAGGATCTGCTTGGGCGAGTAGTCGAGCCCGTTGTCGCGCTTGAACTTGGCAATGACCGCCGCCTTCAGGCTGGGGGTGCCGTCGACCGCTGTGTATTTGGTGAAACCCGCGTTGATCGCCGCGATCGCCGCGTCCTTGATATGCTGCGGCGTGTCGAAATCGGGTTCGCCGGCGCCGAGGCCGATGATGTCGCGGCCGCTCGCCTTGAGCGTGGCGGCACGGGCGGTGACGGCCAGAGTGGGGGAGGGCTTGATGGCCTGTACGCGGCGGGAGAGTTCCACAGTGGTTCCTTCATGCACCCGCGGTGGCGGAGTGCTACTATCAACGAGTTTTTGGCCGCGCGATTTTAACCCGAATGTTTCATGAATTCGCGTGATGATCGCGCAGGATTTTGTCCCCTCAAGGGGGGATGCCGCATCTGTAAGCGCTAAAGCGCTAACGGCTCCGCTATTTTGTAGGGGGCTTTTGTGAAGGGGCGGCGTAGTGATTCATACGCCCGACTGTGCGTGGTTGTTGCCGATTTATCGGCTTTACAACCACGGCCTACCCCCTGCGGGTGGAACAAAATTTCCATACGAAACAAAAGCACCCGCAAGGGGTACGCCGGATTCGTAAACGCTAAGGGGACGCTGAACAATTCATTTTTTGTCATTGCGAGCGCAGCGAAGCAATCCAGAAAGTCAGCGGAATCAACGAACTCTGGATCGCCACGGCCCTGCGGGCCTCGCGATGACGGAATAAATCAGCGCTTCCCTAAAGCGCAACGACTCCGCTGACCAGCGAGGGCCTGCGTATTTATGAAACATTCGGGTTAACTATGTTCGTCACCTTCCCCAATAGCCCGTTCCGTCTCTTCAAACCGTTTGAGCCCGCTGGCGACCAGCCGCAGGCCATCGAAAAACTGACCGAGGGTATCGAAGATGGGCTGGCGTACCAGACCCTGCTGGGGGTGACCGGCTCGGGCAAGACGTACACCATGGCCAATGTGATCGCCCGGCTGGGGCGGCCGGCGCTGATCATGGCGCCGAACAAGACCCTGGCAGCGCAGCTGTATTCCGAAATGCGCGAGTTCTTCCCGGAAAACGCGGTCGAATATTTCGTTTCCTACTACGACTACTACCAGCCCGAGGCCTATGTGCCGTCGCGCGACATGTTCATCGAGAAAGACTCCAGCATCAACGAGCACATCGAGCAGATGCGGCTCTCGGCGACCAAGTCGCTGCTGGAGCGGCGCGACACCGTGATCGTCTGCACCGTGTCGGCGATTTACGGCATTGGCGACCCGTCCGACTACCACAGCATGATCCTGCTGCTGCGCGAGAACGAGAAGATGAGCCAGCGCGAGGTCATCACGCGGCTGACGCAGATGCAGTACGACCGCAACGACATCGAATTCAAGCGCGGCGTGTTCCGCGTGCGCGGCGACGTCATCGACATCTTCCCGGCGGAACACGCCGAAACCGCGATCCGCGTCGAGCTGTTCGACGACGTGGTGGAAGCCCTGCACCTGTTCGACCCGCTCACCGGGCAGATATTGTCGAAGGTGGCGCGCTTCACCGTGTTCCCGTCCAGCCATTACGTCACGCCGCGCGAGACGATTTTAAGGGCTATCGAGCAGATCAAGGTCGAGCTGCGCGAGCGGCTCGAGTGGTATTACGCCAACGGCAAGCTGGTCGAGGCGCAGCGGCTGGAGCAGCGCACCCGCTTCGACCTCGAAATGATGGTTGAGCTGGGGTTCTGTAAGGGCATCGAGAACTACTCGCGGCATCTGTCGGGGCGCCAGCCCGGCGAGCCGCCGCCGACGCTGATCGACTATCTGGCGAAGGATGCGCTGATGTTCATCGACGAGTCGCACGTCACCGTGACCCAGGTCGGCGGGATGTACAAGGGCGACCGCTCGCGCAAGGAAAACCTGGTCGATTACGGCTTCCGCCTGCTGTCGGCGCTCGATAACCGTCCGCTCAAATTCGAGGAATTCGAGGCGCTGATGCCGCAGACCGTGTTCGTCTCCGCCACCCCGGCCAAGTACGAGGCCGAGCACGCGGGCCAGGTGGTCGAGCAGCTGGTGCGCCCGACCGGTCTGGTCGACCCGCTGATCGAGGTGCGCCCGGCGTTGGCTCAGGTCGATGACTTGATGTCCGAAGCGAGAAAGCGCATCGCCGTCGGCGAGCGTGTGCTGGTGACGACGCTGACCAAGCGCATGTCCGAAGACCTGACCGATTACCTGGCCGAGCATGGCATCAAGGTGCGTTATCTGCACTCCGACATCGACACCGTCGAGCGCGTCGAGATCATCCGTGACTTGCGCCTGGGCGAATTCGACGTACTGGTCGGCATCAACCTGCTGCGCGAAGGCCTCGACATTCCCGAAGTGTCGCTGGTGGCGATTCTCGACGCCGACAAGGAAGGCTTCCTGCGCTCCGAGCGCGCGCTGATCCAGACCATCGGCCGCGCCGCGCGCCATCTGCACGGCACCGCGATTTTGTATGCCGACCGCATCACCGACTCGATGCGCCGCGCGATGGACGAGACCGAGCGCCGCCGCAACAAGCAGATCGCCTTCAATACCGAGCACGGCATCACCCCACGCGGCGTGGTCAAGCGGATCAAGGACATCATCGACGGTGTCTACGATGCCGACGCTACGCGCCAGGAGCTCAAGGCCGCGCAGACGGTGGCCGAATACAAGTTACTCGATGAGAAATCGCTGACCAAAAAGATCAAGAAACTGGAAAAAGACATGCTGGATGCGGCGAGGAACCTGGAATTCGAAAAGGCCGCGGAACTTCGCGACCATTTGAAGGACCTCAAACGGGTGTTATTTGGAGTGGAAGAACACGATTCATGACGAAAGTACTTTTTGTCTGCATGGGAAATATTTGTCGTTCGCCGATGGCGGAAGGCATGTTCCGCAAGGCCATTCGTGACGCCGGGCTGGACCGGCATGTGGAGGCGGATTCCGCCGGTACCCATGCCTACCACGTCGGCTCGCCGCCCGATCCTCGCGCGCAGCAGGCGATTTCCCGGCGCGGGGCGGATATCAGCCAGTTGCGAGGGCGCAAGGTGGCGGACGAGGATTTCGAGCATTTCGATTACATCCTGGCGATGGATGGCGACAATTACAGCAAGCTGATCCAGCGCGCGCCGGCACACCATCACGGCAAGATCCGGCGGCTGCTGTCGTTCAGCCGCAAGTATCCCAATCTTGACGTGGTCGACCCGTATTACGGCGGCGCCCGGGGATTCGAGGAAAACCTCGACATGATCGAGGATGCGGTGCAGGGCCTGATCCGGGACATCAGCGGCGACAACCAGGTGAAAATGCGTTCAGGCCGCTGACCGCGCTGCTGTTCGCAGCAAAAACAAGGGCCGCTTTTAGCGGCCCTTGTTTTTTTGCAGCGCAGGTTTTACTTCGCCGCCTGGGTTTCCACCTGAACCAGCGGTTCCTGCACCTCGCTCACTTGCGGGCGTGCCCGCCGGCGGCTGGGGTGGGGGGCGGCCGGCGCTGCCGGCTCGCCAGCACTTGCAACAGGCGCGCTGGTTGTCTCCACCTGCATCAGGCTGACCGGCTCGGCCTCGGCTTTGACCACGGGGCGCCGGCGGCGCCGCGGGCGCCCGGCTTCGTGGGTTTCAGCCGCGGCCGCCGCGGCGGCCGCAGTTTCCACTTGCTGCAGGCTGGCCGTGGAGGTCGCCAGATCGGCCAGGATGACGGCGGGCGAGGTGGTGACCGCAGCCGTCGTTTCCAGTTCAAAGGCCTGCTGCTTGGGCGCAGCCGGCGCGCGGGTCGCCTTCGGCGCGCCCGCAATTTCGATGACTGCGTGGAAGCGGGCAGGTGCCGAGGTGAGGTCGATCCCGGCCTGCGTCGTGCCTTCGGCCGCGCCGGCTTCGGTTTCCGGACGGGCTTCGCGCGGACGGCGATTGCCGCGTCCACGGCGGCTGCGCGGTTCGCGTTTTTCCTCGCCGATGGGTTCACGCAGCGCTTCGACCGGCTCCGCGACCTGCGGTGCGATTTCGGCTTCGGGACGCGGTTTGGGCTGACGCGGCGGGCGCGCAGGCTTGGCTGATTCGCCGCCACGGGCTTCGGCGCGACCTTCGCTCGGGCGCGGTGCAGCCTGACGCGGCTCATTCGGGCGTGCTTCGCGCCCTTCACCACGGCTCTGGCCTTCGCTACGTCCTTCGCCACGTCCGCGACGCTGACCGGGCTTGCGGTCACGACGCTCGCTTGGCCGTTCGCCGCGGGTGAGGGCGGGAACCGGTTCGGTTGCGGGTGCGGCTTTGGCTGCGGGCGCTTCTTCGCCCTGCTTTTTGAACCAGCCGAAAATGCGCCCGAACAGGCCGGACTGCGGCTGGGGTGCGGCCGCAACGGCCGGCCGCGCGGCGGGTGCCGGTTGCGGCGGTGGCGCAATCGATTTGACCGCGGCGACCTGGCGGGCCGGGGCGGCTTCTTGCGCGGTCTGATAGATGGACTCGGGTTCCGGCAGGGCCACCAGCTTGTAGCTTGGTTCGGCCGCATCGCGCAGGTTGAGCTCGTCGTGGCGCAGGCGGGTAATGGTGTAGTGCGGGGTTTCCAGATGGATGTTTGGAATCAACACCACATTCACCTTGAGGCGCGATTCGATGGTGTGAATATCGACGCGTTTCTCGTTGAGCAAGAAAGTGGCGACGTCGACCGGCAATTGCACGTGCAACGCGCCGGTGTTTTCCTTCATCGCCTCTTCCTGCAGGATGCGCAGGATGTGCAGCGCGGACGACTCGGCGCCGCGGATGTGGCCGGTGCCGTGGCAGCGCGGGCAGGGGGTGTAGCTGGTCTCGCCGAGCGAGGGCTGCAGCCGCTGACGCGACATTTCCAGCAGGCCGAAGCGCGAGATCTTGCCGGTCTGCACGCGGGCGCGGTCGTGATGCAGGGCATCGCGCAGGCGGTTTTCGACTTCGCGCTGATGCTTGGCTTCTTCCATGTCGATGAAATCGATCACGATCAGGCCGCCGAGGTCCCTGAGGCGCATCTGGCGGGCGATTTCGTCGGCCGCTTCGAGGTTGGTGTTGTAGGCGGTCTGCTCGACGTCGCTGCCCTTGGTGGCGCGCGCCGAGTTGACGTCGACCGACACCAGCGCTTCGGTGTGGTCGATCACGATCGCGCCGCCGGCAGGCAGGTTGACCTGGCGCGAATACGCCGATTCGATCTGGTGTTCGATCTGGAAGCGCGAGAACAGCGGCACGTCGTCGTGGTAGAGCTTGACCTTGTCGACGTTGTCCGGCATCACGTGCGCCATGAATTGCTGCGCCTGCTCGTAGATGTCTTCGGTATCGATCAGGATCTCGCCGATGTCAGCCGAGAAGTAGTCGCGGATGGCGCGGATCACCAGGCTGCCTTCCTGGTAGATCAGGAAGGCGCCTTTTTGCGTGCCGGAGGCGCCGTCGATGGCTTTCCATAGGCTCAAGAGGTAGTTCAGGTCCCACTGGAATTCCTCGGCGGTGCGGCCGATGCCGGCGGTGCGGGCAATCAGGCTCATGCCTTCGGGGATGTCGAGTTGCGCCAGGGTGTCGCGCAGTTCGTTGCGCTCCTCGCCCTCGATGCGGCGCGAGACGCCGCCACCGCGCGGGTTGGTCGGCATCAGCACGACGTAGCGGCCGGCCAGCGAGACGTAGGTGGTGAGGGCGGCGCCCTTGTTGCCGCGTTCGTCCTTTTCCACCTGGACCAGCAGTTCCTGGCCTTCTTTCAGGTTTTCGGGGACGCGTCCGCCACCGGGCAGGCAGGCACGGGAAATTTCCTTGAACGGCAGAAAGCCGTGGCGCTCGCAGCCGTAATCGACGAATGCGGCTTCCAGGCTGGGCTCGACGCGGGTGATGACACCCTTGTAGATGTTGCCCTTGCGTTGTTCCTTGCTGGCGGACTCGATGTCAAGGTCAACGAGCTTCTGTCCGTCGACGATGGCAACCCGGAGTTCTTCCGCCTGGGTTGCGTTGAAAAGCATGCGCTTCATTGTTTACTCCCGCGCGCGTGCATACGGGACAGGCCAGACTGCCGCCTAGAGCGGGCGGCTCATGCGATCACGTGGTGGATTAGGTGAAATGGCATGGAGTAAAAGGTGTCCTGTTCCTGGAGAGTGTCGCCGGCAAAGCCAGTGCGGTCTTTCCGATTCCCGCCGGGATAAATCCGGGCGTGAATACTGATTTCGTATGCTTGTGGTCGCGTCATTGATAACATCGCTGCTTTGCCGACTAGCGCGGGGCGAGTGGTTTCGACTATCCGCGTCAACCTAAATGTTAGCTGGGCGGCAGGAATCCAGACGGGCCGCGCAGGCGGCAGCCGGTGAGCGTTGTAACCGGCGTGTTCTTTAAATTTGTCCGGCAATCTTGCCGGGCAATTGGTCAGGCAAAACTCGCCCTGAACCGAAGATAGTGTATATGAAAAAGAATGACTTAGAGAAAGATTCGGTCCGACGGTTGAAGATCGACGACAGCGCGGATGGCCAGCGTCTGGACAACTTTTTGATGGCGCGGCTCAAGGGTGTGCCGAAAAGCCGCATCTACAAGCTGGTGCGCGGCGGCGAGGTGCGCATCAATGGCGGCCGCGTCGAAGTCAGCTATCGGCTGCAGCTGGGCGACGAGGTGCGCATTCCGCCCGTGCGCGTGGCCGTTCCGGTCATCACGCCCGCCACCCATCTGCCGCAAGGCGGAATCCGGCTGCTGCCGCACATTCTGTATCGCGACGACGCCCTGATTGCGCTGAACAAGCCGTCCGGCATGGCGGTGCATGGCGGCAGCGGCATCTCGCGCGGGGTGATCGAGCAGATGCGGCTGGAACTGCCGGAATGCCGCTACATGGAACTGGTGCACCGACTCGACCGCGAAACCTCGGGCGTGCTGCTGATTGCGCTGAAGCGGCGCGCGCTGGTCGGGCTGCACGCCGCAATGCGCGAGGGCAGGATCGAAAAACGCTACCTGACGCTGGTGGCTGGGCGCTGGCCGAACCCGGTCCAGCACGTGAAGCTGACTTTACATAAAAGAGTCACCGACGACGGTGAAAAGCGCGTCACGGTGCGCGACGAGGGGCAGACCGCGCACACCATCTTCCGCCGCCTGCAAAGCTATGCCGATTTCACCCTGCTGGAAGCGGAACTGAAGACCGGGCGCACCCATCAGATCCGCGTGCACACCTCGCATCTGGGGTTTCCGATTGCCGGAGACGACAAATACGGGGATTTCGAACTGAATAAACGGCTGGCCAAACAGGGGCTGAAGCGCATGTTCCTGCACGCCGCCAAGCTTGTGTTCGATCATCCCATCAGCGGCGAGCGCCTGCAGATCGAGGCGCCGCTGCCTGATGCCCTGGCTAAATTTCTGGAAACCCTTCATGCGTCATGATTAGAACCCCCCGCCAATTTGACCTGCTGATTTTCGACTGGGACGGCACCCTGATAGATTCCGCCGGGGTGATCGTCGACTCGATCCAGCGTGCCTGCGAGGACATCGGCCTGCCGGCACCGGGCGAGCGCGCATCGCGCCAGATCATCGGTCTGGGGCTGATCCAGGCGCTGCAAGCCCTGTTGCCGGATTTGCCGGCCGACGACTATCCGCGGCTGGTCGAGCGTTACCGCCACCATTACTTTGGTCGTGACGCGCAGATTCCGCTGTTCGACGGCGTGGCCAGCGGGATCGGCCAGTTGCACGCCAGCGGCTTTCAGCTTGCCGTGGCCACCGGCAAAAGCCGCGCCGGCCTGTCCCGCGCGCTTGAAACCAGCGGTCTGGGTGCCTGGTTTGCCGCCACCCGCTGCGCCGACCAGACGCATTCCAAGCCGCATCCGGCAATGGTGCTGGAGCTGATCGACGAACTCGATGCCGACCCGGCCCGCACCCTGGTGATCGGCGACACCAGCCACGATCTCCTGATGGCGTCGAATGCCGGCGTCGCCAGTCTGGGCGTGACCTATGGCGCGCACGAGGCGGGTGACCTGCATCCGCATGCGCCGCTGGCCCTGATGAACAGTTTTGCCGAGGTGCACGCATGGCTGAACGCGAACGCCTGATCTGCGCCGCAGCCGACCTTGCCGAGCAGGGCCGTGGCGTGCGTTTTGAACTGAGCCGTGGCGGCAAGCCGCAACCGGCGTTCGTGGTGCGCTTCGACGGCCAGCCGCATGCTTTCCTCAACCAGTGCGGCCATGTGCCGGTTGAACTCGACTGGCAGGCAGGCGAGTTCTTCGACGACTCGCGGCTATACTTGGTCTGCTCCACCCATGGCGCGCTCTACCATCCCGCAAGCGGGCAATGTGTTGGCGGACGTTGCGCCGGGCGCGGCCTGATCCCTGTCCCGGTCGTCGAGCGCGACGGCCATGTGTACCTATTAGAAACAGCCTGATGGAAGAACAACAATGAGTGAACCAGAAAAATCTGCCCCGGCAAACTGGGAACGTGACGTCCTGGAAAAGCTGGCGCTGTCGGCGGTCCAGGAACAGCGCCGCAGCCGTCACTGGAGCATCCTGTTCAAGACGCTGGGCTTTTTGTATCTCTTTATCGTGCTGTTTATGGTGGCCGGCTGGTTCCGCTCGGATGGGGTCTCCCTGCCCAAGGCGCATACGGCGCTGATCGACATTCGCGGCGTCATCTCCGCCGACCAGACCAGCTCCGATTCGGTGATCGGCAGCCTGCAGGGCGCGTTTGAGGACAAGCAAACTCGTGGCGTGATCCTGCGCATCAACAGCCCCGGCGGCAGCCCGGTGCAGGCCGGGCAGATCTACGACGAGATCAAGCGCCTGCGGGCGCTGCATCCGAAGACCCCCCTCTACGCGGTGGTCGACGATATCTGCGCCTCCGGCGGCTATTACGTCGCCGTCGGCGCCGACAAGATTTTCGTCGACAAGGCCAGCATCGTCGGTTCGATCGGCGTGCTGATGGATGGCTTCGGCTTCACCGAAACCATGCAGAAGCTGGGTGTCGAACGCCGCCTGCTCACCGCCGGCGAAAACAAGGGCTTTCTCGATCCGTTCTCGCCGGTCGATCCCGAGCAGCAGGCCTTCGCCAGGCAGATGCTCGAAGAAATCCACGGCCAGTTCATCGCCGTGGTGCGCGAAGGCCGCGGCAAACGCCTGAAGGAAACGCCGGAGACCTTCAGCGGCCTGGTCTGGAGCGGCGAAAAGAGCATCCAGCTTGGTCTCGCCGACGCATACGGCAGTGTCGAATCGGTCGCGCGCGACGTCATCAAGGCCAAGGATATCGTCGACTATACCCAGCGCCCCGGTCTGGCCGAGCGCCTTGCCAGTCGTCTGGGCACGTCGATGGCGAAGGCGTGGACGCCGTTCGAACAGGCAGGGGCGACCTTGCGGTGAGCGATTACCGCTCGATCGCCTGTTCGGATCACGAACGCCTGGAATTCGCCGCACTCAAGCGGCAATGGCTGGACGTGAACCTGACGACAGGCGATCGGGCTGGGCGTCAGCGCTTAATGCCGCTGGACGTATACACCCGTGACGGCGCGGAGTGGCTGCTTGCTGAAACCGAATCCGGCGAGAAGCTGACCCTGCGGCTCGACTGGTTGCAGTTCTAAGCCCTTGGATTCCGGCGCCGAACGCGGTGGTTTCAACATTGTCCAACTTGGCGCGCGCCGGAGCTGCCCATAAACAGAATGCATCCCAAGTAAAAGACACCCATGAAAACCCCGAAGAGACTTGAACCGCTGCTTGAAGACGGCCTGATCGATGACGTGACTCGTCAGCTTATGAGCGGCAAGGAGGCGATGGTCTTCGTCGTCCGCTGCGGCGACGAGGTGCGTTGCGCCAAGGTCTACAAGGAAGCCAACAAGCGCAGCTTCCGCCAGAGCGTCGATTACACGGAAAACCGCAAGGTGAAGAACAGCCGCCAGGCGCGCGCCATGGCAAAAGGCACACGCTATGGGCGGGAAGCCCAGGAAGAAGCCTGGCAGAACGCCGAAGTCGACGCCCTGTATCGCCTCGCCGCCGCCGGCGTGCGCGTGCCGACACCTTACAACTTTCATTCCGGCGTGTTGTTGATGGAATTGGTGACCGGCGAGGACGGCAACGCCGCGCCGCGTCTGAATGACGTGGATTTCACGCCGGAGCAGGCGCGGCTGCATTTTCAGACGCTGCTCAGGCAAGTCGTGCTGATGCTGTGCGCCGGGGTCATCCACGGCGATTTGTCGGAATACAACATCCTGCTCGGCAGCGAGGGACCGGTGATTATCGACCTGCCGCAGGCGGTGGATGCCGCCGGCAACAATCACGCTCCCGATATGCTGGAACGCGATGTCGGCAATCTGACCGGCTATTTCGGGCGCTTTGCGCCGGAACTGCTGAAGACCGAGTACGGCAAGGAAATCTGGGCGTTATACGAACACGGCGCGTTGCATCCGGAGGTGCCGCTGACCGGCCATTTTGCGCACAGCACGAAGCCGGTGGACTTGGAGGGTGTCATCAGGGAAATAGACGATGCCCGCGCCGAAGACGAGGCGCGGCAGTTGCGGATGCTGGAAGCGGGGTAGGTCGCAATGCTGTTCGGTTAACCTTCGTGGTGAGCTTGTCGAACCACCAGCTACTCACCAAGAGCCCTTCGACAGGCTCAGGACGAACGGAATTTTGCTTAAACGAACAGTATTGGGGTAGGTCGCCTCTTCAGCCAGCCCGGTGCGTCCCGTATAATCCGGCATGACCGATCACCCGAATACCCCATCTGGCGCGCCGCCCGCCGACACCCCAACGGCCGGCGCGCCCTTCGACCAACTGCCGCTGGCGCCCACCGTGCTGGCCAATCTGCGGCAGCTCGGTTACCTCCACATGACGCCGATCCAGGCGGCCAGCCTGCCGATTGCGCTGGCAGGCCACGATCTGATTGCGCAGGCCAAGACCGGCAGCGGCAAGACGGCGGCATTTGCCCTCGCCCTGCTGGCGAGGCTGAACCCGCGTCGCTTCGCCGTGCAGGCGCTGGTGCTGTGCCCGACGCGCGAGCTGGCCGACCAGGTGACGCAGGAGATCCGCCGGCTCGCGCGCAGCGAGGACAACATCAAGATTCTTGCCCTGGTCGGCGGCTCCACCCTGCGTCCGCAAATGGCCAGCCTGGAGCATGGCGCACACATCGTCGTCGGCACGCCGGGCCGCATCCTGGATCACCTGCAGCGCGGCAGCCTCAACCTGGAAGCGCTCAATACGCTGGTGCTCGACGAAGCCGACCGCATGCTGGACATGGGGTTCTACGACGACATCGCCGCCATCGCCAGGCAGTGCCCCGGCAAGCGCCAGACCCTGCTGTTTTCCGCTACTTATCCCGAGGGCATCGCGGAACTGAGCCGGCGCTTCATGCGGCAGCCGCACGAGGTGAAACTGCTGGAACAGCACGAGAACGACAAGATCCGCCAGCGCTTCTATGAAGTGAGCCACGACGAACGCCTGCAGGCGGTGACGCTGCTGCTCAAGCACTATCGTCCGGTCAGCACGCTGGCCTTCTGCAACACCCGCCAGCAATGCCGCGACCTGCTGCAGGTCTTGCGCGACCAGGGCTTCCACGCGCTGGCTTTGCACGGCGAACTGGAGCAGCGCGAGCGCGACCAGGTGCTGATCCAGTTCGCCAACCGCAGTTGTTCGGTGCTGGTGGCGACCGACGTGGCCGCGCGCGGCCTCGACATCGCCCAGCTCGAAGCGGTGATCAACGTCGATGTCACGCCCGACCCCGAGGTCTACATCCACCGCATCGGCCGCACCGGGCGCGCCGACCAGGACGGCTGGGCGCTGAGTCTGGCCAGCCCCAGCCAGATGCGGCGCGTCGCCAATATCGTCAAGGAACTCGGCGCGGAGCCTGAATGGCATCCCCTCGCCGAGCTGCAAGCCACCAGCGACGAACCGCTGCTGCCGCCGATGGCGACCTTGCAAATTCTTGGCGGCCGCAAGGAGAAGATCCGTCCCGGCGACGTGCTGGGCGCGCTCACCGGTGAGGCGGGTTTCACCAGCGCGCAGGTGGGCAAGATCACCGTCACCGAATCCACCACCTATGTCGCGGTCGAGCGGGGTATCGCGCACGAAGTTCAGCGCAGGCTGGCTGCGGGCAAGCTGAAGGGGAAAAGCGTCAAGGTGCGGATCCTGGACGTCTCCGCCGATTCCGTGCCCCGCGAGAGCGCGCCCCGGCGTAATCAGTGACCGCAGTTCGGCGACCGCTGATTGCGGACGCTTAGATTCCGACCCCGAACACCACCAGCCGGTCCTTGACCGCTTCGCTCTGCCCGCGCCATTTTTTTGCGCGGCGGGTCTGGATCAATTGGTTCGGCAGGCTGAGGTCGGCGCCGACGCTGATGAAGGTGTCGGGCGACAGCGTGGTGGCCAGTGCGTCCAGCAGGGCTGCGCTGCGGTAGGGGGTTTCGATGAAGAGTTGGGTGGCGCGGTCGCGGCGCGCGGTTTTTTCCAGATCGCGGATGGCCTGGCTGCGTTCGGGTTCCTTCGCCGGAAGATAGCCGTGGAAGGCGAAGCGCTGGCCGCCCAGGCCCGAGGCCATCAGCGCCAGCAGAATCGACGACGGGCCGATCAGCGGGACCACTGAAATATTTTCGCGATGCGCGGCCATCACCAGCGCCGCGCCGGGGTCGGCCACGGCGGGGCAGCCGGCTTCGGACAGCAGGCCGACGTCGTGCCCGGCCTTGAGCGGCGCCAGCAGCGCCGGGATGGCAGGGGCCGGGGTGTGTTCGTTGAGTTCCTCGATCTGCAGTGTCTGGATCGGTTGCGGATGGCCCATCGCTTTCAGGTGCGCGCGTGCGGTCTTGGCGCGTTCGACGACGAAGTATTCGAGCCGGTGTGCGACCGCGAGGGTGTCGGGCGGCAGGCAGGCTTCGGGGCTGACCGGCCCCAACGGAACCGGGATTAGGTAGAGGGTGGCCACGTTAAATTACACCGCGTGCCATGTCAGCACGTCGATGCCTTCGTTCATGAGCATCTCGGTCAGCGCCATCAGCGGCAGGCCGATCAGCGCGGTGGGGTCGGGGCTGTCCATGCGTTCCATCAGGGCGATGCCGAGCGACTCGCTCTTGGCCGAGCCGGCGCAGTCGTAGGGCGTTTCCTTTTCGAGGTAGGCGGCGATCTGTGCATCGGTGAGCGGACGGATGTGCACCACCGTCGGCACGTCGCGCGTCTGCGTGTGGCCGCTGCGGCTGTTCAAGAGCGTCAGCGCGGTGTGGAACACCATGGCGCGGCCCTGCATTTTCTTCAGCTGCGCAAAGGCATTGTCAAAATTGCCGGGTTTGCCGAGTTGCTCGTTGTCGAGCATCAGCACCTGATCGGAGCCGATGATCAGCGCGTCGGGATGGGTCGCCGCGGCGGCCTGCGCCTTCAGCACCGACAGGCGCAACGCGGTGGCCGAAGGCGTCTCGCCCGGCAGCGGGGTTTCGTCGACGTCGGGCGACAGCACCTCGAAGGGGATATGCAGGCGCGACAGCACCTCGCGCCGGTAGCGCGAGGTGGAAGCCAGGATAAGTTTCATTCTGAATACCTTGATTTCACCACAGAGGCACAGAGAACACAGAGGAAAAACAGGCAGTCGATTGGTTTCTGTGCCTTATCTACCGGGTGATCACCATCGGATCGACAAGCCATTGATCCCTTGCCTTTCTCTGTGCCTCTGTGGTGAGGGGTTTAGATTCACTCCGGCTGGATCTCGACCAGCGCCATGTCGGGCGTCACCGCGTCGCCTTTCATGGCGAAGATGCTGATGACGACACCGGCGATCGATGCCTGCACTTCGTTCTCCATTTTCATCGCCTCGATCACCAGCACACCGTCGCCGGCCTTGACCGTCTGGCCGATGCTCACCAGCACGTCGACGACGGTGCCGGGCATGGCGGCGGTGACGTGGCCGGGATGGCTGGCGCGCGGCTTCTGGCCGGGCGCGGTGGGTGCCGCAGCGGCCTTGCGTGGGGCGCTGTCGCCGCCCGTTTCGATGGCGACCTCGTTCAGCGATTCGACCAGGACTTCTTCCGTGACGCCGTCGACCGACACGAAATAGGGCCGCTGGGTGGAATCGCTGCGGCCGCTGCCCGACAGCTTGATGTGGTAGGTCTCGCCGTGCAGCGTGATCTTGAATTCGTCGGCGGCGTAGCGCGGACCGTTGTCCTGCTGCGCCGCCGCAGGCGGCAGCAGCTGTTCGGGCTTGAGGCTGCCGGCTGCGCGTTCCTGCAGCCAGGTCTTGCCGATTTCGGGGAACATGGCGTAGGTCAGCACGTCCTCGTCGGACTTGGCCAGGCCCTCGATCTCGCCGCGCAGCTTGTCGAGTTCGTCGCCCAGCAGGTCGGCCGGGCGACAGGTGGTGACCTCGAGATCGCCGATCGCAATCTTGCGCACTTCCTCGTTGATGTGCCCCGGCGCCTGGCCGTAGCGCCCCTGCAGGTAGAGCTTCACCTCGTTGGTGACCGACTTGTAGCGCGCGCCGGTGAGCACGTTTAGCGCCGCCTGGGTGCCGACGATCTGCGAGGTAGGGGTCACCAGCGGCGGGTAGCCGAGGTCTTCGCGCACCCGCGGGATTTCCTCGAGCACGGCGTCCATGCTGTCGAGCGCGCCTTGCTCCTTCAGCTGGTTGGCGAGGTTGGAAATCATGCCGCCCGGCACCTGATTGATCAGCACGCGGGTGTCGGTGCCGGCGAAGGCCGATTCGAACTGCCAGTATTTCTTGCGTACTTCCTTGAAGTAGGCCGAAATTTCCTCGATCAGCGGCAGCGACAGCCCGGTGTCGTATTCGGTGCCGGCGAGTGCGGCGACCATGCTCTGCGTGGTGGGGTGGCTGGCCCCCTCGGCGAATGCGCCGACGCAGGTGTCGATGATGGTCGCACCCGCTTCCACCGCCTTCAGATGCGTCATGTGCGCCAGGCCGGAGGTGGCATGGCTGTGGGTATGGATCGGCAGATCGGTGGCCGCGCGAATCTCGTGCACCAGTTCGAACGCGGTGTAGGGCGTGAGCAGACCCGCCATGTCCTTGATCGCGATGGTGTCGCAGCCCATTTCCGCCAGGCCTTTGGCAAGTTCGACGAAATGCGGGATGTTGTGTACCGGGCTGGTGGTGTAGCTGACCGTGCCTTCGGCGTGCTTGCCGGCGGCTTTCACTGCCTCGATCGACACGCGCAGGTTGCGCAGGTCGTTCATCGCGTCGAACACGCGGAACACGTCGACGCCGTTGTCCGCGGATTTCTGCACGAACGCGCGCACCACATCATCGGAATAGTTGCGATAACCGAGCAGATTTTGTCCGCGCAGCAGCATCTGGATGGGCGTGTTGGGCAGTGCCTTTCTGAGCTTGCGCAGGCGTTCCCACGGGTCTTCGCGCAAAAAGCGCACGCAGGCGTCGAAGGTGGCGCCGCCCCAGGCTTCCAGCGACCAGAAGCCGACCGCATCGAGCTTGCTGCAGATCGGCAGCATGTCGGCGGTCTGCATGCGGGTGGCGATGAGCGACTGGTGGCCGTCGCGCAGGACGAGGTCGGTGATGTGTACTTTGGCCATGATTACAATCCCTGGTGCGCGGCAATGGCGGCCGCAATGGCGGCCGCGATCACTTCCGGCGGTTTCTTTTCAGTGTACTGGGTGAGTTCCGGGTGCTCGTCGACAAAGCTGGTGTTGAAGCGCCCGCTGCGGAACTCGGGGTTCTTGAGAATTTCCTGATAGTAGGGAATCGTCGTCTTCACGCCATACACCAGCATGTCGTCGAGCGCGCGGCGGCCGCGTGCGATGGTCGCTTCCCAGTTCAGATTCCACACCGTGAGCTTGGCACACATCGAATCGAAGTAGGGCGGAATGACATAGTCGGTGTAAATCGCTGCGTCGACGCGCACACCGGGGCCGCCCGGCGAATAGTAGCGGGTGATGCGTCCGAGACTGGGCAGGAACTCGTTTTTCGGGTCTTCGGCGTTGATGCGGAATTCGATGGCATAGCCGCGATGCTTGATTTCGTCCTGCTTGTATTGCAGCGGCAGGCCGGACGCAATGCGGATCTGCTCCTGCACGATGTCGACGCCGGTGATGGTCTCGGTGATCGGGTGCTCGACCTGCAGCCGGGTGTTCATTTCCATGAAATAGAACTGGTTGTCCTGGTCAAGCAGGAACTCCACCGTGCCGGCATTGACGTAGCCCACCGATTTGGCGGCACGCACCGCCAGCTTGCCGATGTATTGCCGCTGCGCCTCGGTGAGTTGGGGCGAGGGTGCGATCTCGATTAGTTTCTGGTTGCGCCGCTGGATCGAGCAGTCGCGTTCGAACAGGTGAATCACGTTGCCCTGGGTGTCGCCCAGGACCTGCACCTCGATGTGCTTGGGGCGCACCACGCATTTTTCGACGAAGACCTCGGGCTTGCCGAAGGCCTTGCTGGCCTCCGACACCACGCGGTCGTAGTTTTTCAGTAGATCTTCTTCGCTGTCGCAGCGGCGGATGCCGCGCCCGCCGCCGCCGTTGGTCGCCTTGAGCATCACTGGATAGCCGAACTTGCCGGCCAGCACACGGGCTTCCTCGACATTTTCCAGATTGTGGTCGGAGCCGGGTATCACCGGAATGCCGGCGGCGATCATCGCATTGCGCGCCTGGATCTTGTCGCCCATGCGGCGGATCACCTCGGGCGAGGGGCCGATGAAGCGGATGCCGCGGCGCGCGCAAATGGACGCCAGATCGGGGTTTTCGGAGAGGAAGCCATAGCCCGGATGCAGCGCATCGCAGCCTGAGGCGGCCGCCAGGTTGACCAGCGTGTGCGCGTTCAGATAGCCGAGGATCGGGTCCTTGCCGATGTGGTAGGCCTCGTCGGCTTTCTTCACGTGGAGGGCGTGGCGGTCGGCGTCGGTGTAGATGGCGACCGACTTGATGCCCAGTTCGGCACAGGCTCGAACGATGCGGACGGCGATCTCGCCTCGGTTGGCGACCAGTATTTTCTTAAGCATGGACTCGCCTGACGTTGAGAAGGCTGGGGTTTCTTTGACAAAAAGAACGCGAAATCATATCATTGCTGGCTAATGTTGCTGGCCATATCTACTGGGTGCCCCATGATTGAATCTGCCATGCTTCAGCCAATCGAAGTCGATCCATGGCGTTTTTGCAGGGATGGGCAGTCGTGGGAAACCCGGTCGGACGTGGCTGCGTTTCCGCGTCTTACCCATGAATTTACGCAAGGCACGCTGATCTGTCGAGTTGTTGGGCGAGTGGATCAGCGGGGCAGCCTGTCCCTGCAACTGACGGTCAGCGGCAAGGTGGAACTGCCCTGCCAGCGTTGTCTGGGCAGCATGCCGTATGGGATTGAAGTCGGGCGCACGCTGTATCTGGCGCGCAACGAAGCCGAGATGGAACGACTGGATGCGTTGCCTGACAGTGATGCAATCCAGGCCGGTGAGACCCTGAACCTGGTCGATCTGGTTGAGGATGAAGTGTTGTTGAGCTTGCCGCTGGCAGTGATGCACGCGGAAGGTGAATGCCCCGTTCCTGGGGCGCAGTGATTTTTAATGCATCCGATTGGGTGTAACGGATTTAAAGGAGCAAGAAATGGCAGTCCAGCAGAATAAAAAATCCCCGTCCAAGCGCGGTATGCACCGCTCGCACGACTTCCTGACAAGCCCGCAGCTGGCCATCGAGCCGACCACGGGTGAAGTGCATATGCGTCACCATATCAGCCCTAACGGCTTTTATCGTGGCCGCAAAGTCGTCAAGACCAAAGACGAATAATTTCCTGACGCGCTGCAGTTTGGCGTGTTTTGGCTAATGATTCCGGCTGCATGAGAAATATCACAGTCGCCATTGACGTCATGGGGGGCGATCACGGCCCCCATGTCACGGTTCCGGCGGCGATCCGTTGTCTTGCGCGTCACCCTGACCTGAATGTGATTCTGGTCGGGCCGCAGGACATCATCGCGGCTGAACTCAAGGCGCGTCGCGCCAACTCCGGGCCACGCCTCATTGTGCGTCACGCCAGCCAGGTGGTGGCGATGGACGAGGCGCCCGCACTGGCACTGCGCGGCAAAAAGGATTCCTCCATGCGGGTGGCCATCGATCTCGTCAAGTCCGGCGAGGCGGATGCCTGCGTGTCGGCCGGCAACACCGGCGCCCTGATGGCAACTGCGCGCTTCGTCCTGAAAACCCTTCCCGGTATCGACCGCCCCGCCATTGCCGCCGTGATGCCGACGATCAAGGGGCACGCGCTGGTGCTGGATATGGGTGCGAACGTCGACTGCACGGCCGAGCAGCTGCTGCAGTTCGGTATCATGGGCGCGATGCTGGTGTCGGCGGTGGAGCACATCCCGAATCCGAGCGTCGGGCTGCTGAATATCGGCGAGGAAGCCATCAAGGGCAATGAAATGGTGAAGCAAGCTGCCGAATTGCTGCGCGCGAGCCACCTGAATTTCTATGGCAACGTCGAAGGCAACGACATTTTCCTCGGCACCACCGACGTGGTGGTGTGCGACGGTTTTGTCGGCAATGTCACGCTGAAAGCTTCCGAAGGGCTGGCCAAGATGATTGCCACCACGCTGCGGGCCGAGTTCAAGCGCAACTGGCTGACCCGCATCGCGGGTTTGATCGCTTTGCCGGTGCTGAATGCCTTCAAGCGACGGCTCGATCCGCGCCGCTACAACGGCGCTACGCTGCTGGGGCTGAAAGGCGTGGTGGTAAAAAGCCATGGCTCGGCCGACCGCTTCGCGTTCGAACACGCGATCGAAACCGCCAGTGATGAAGTCCGCAACAATGTGCTGAAACGCATCACTGACCAGATCCAACTTCTGCAACGGGTGGCCGCTTGACCTATTCCCGCATCCTCGGTACCGGCAGCTATCTGCCGGCCCGCATCCTCACCAACGCCGATCTCGAAAAACTGATCGATACGAACGATCAGTGGATCGTCGATCGCACCGGCATTCGCGAACGGCACATTGCCGCCGAGGGCGAATTCACCAGCGATCTGGCGGTGCATGCGGCGCGCGCTGCACTCGATGCGGCCGGTTTGGCGATAGACGATATCGATCTGCTGCTGGTCGCCACCACCACGCCCGACCTGGTGTTCCCCAGCACCGCCTGCATCGTGCAGTCCAAGCTCGGCATGACCAACGGCCGCCCTGCGTTCGACCTGCAGGCGGTGTGCAGCGGCTTTGTCTATGCATTGAGCGTGGCCGACCAGTTCATCAAGACCGGTGCGGCCAAACACGTGCTGGTGATCGGCGCCGAGACGCTGTCGCGCATCACCGACTGGAACGACCGCGGCAACTGCATTCTGTGGGGCGACGGCGCAGGTGCCGTGGTGGTGGGGGCCTCCGACGAGCCGGGCATCATCGCCACCCATATCCATGCCGACGGCCGCCACAAGGAATTGCTGCGCACCACCACCGGCCCGTCGACCGGCATGCAGGAACCCGCGCTGATGCGGATGGAAGGCAACGCCGTGTTCAAGATGGCGGTTAACACGCTCGACCGCATCGTCGACGAGACGCTGGAAGCCAACGGCCTGCAGAAGTCTGATATTGACTGGCTGGTGCCGCATCAGGCGAATATCCGCATCATTTCTGCCACCGCGAAAAAGCTCGGCATGAGCATGGATCATGTCGTCACCACGGTCGCGGAACATGGCAATACCTCGGCGGCCTCGGTGCCGCTGGCATTCGACGTGGCGGTGCGCGACGGCCGCATCCAGCGCGGCCAGACGGTGCTGATGGAAGCCTTCGGTGGCGGCTTCACCTGGGGCTCCGCGCTCCTCAAGTATTAATTTGAAAACATTTGAACCACAGAGACACAGAGACACAGAGACACAGAGAAAAAGCCAGATTGTGTGGTGTGTTGCGCGTTCAAACTCTGATTGAATGGCAAATCCAATGTGGCCAAAAAATTTAATGGGTTTTTCTGTGTCTCTGTGCCTCTGTGGTGAAACGCATTGGTTTAAAGGTATATGCACATGAAACTGGCATTCGTTTTCCCCGGACAGGGTTCGCAATCGGTCGGCATGATGCAGGGCTGGGGCGAGCGCGCTGAAGTGCGCGCCACCTTTGCCGAAGCCTCCGATGCGCTGGGTCAGGATCTGTGGGCGCTGGTCACCGATGGCCCGGCTGATCTGCTCAACCAGACCGTCAACACCCAGCCCGCGATGCTGGCCGCCGATGTCGCCGTCTGGCGCGTGTGGCAGGCCGCAGGCGGCGCGACGCCTGCGCTGCTGGCCGGCCACAGCCTGGGCGAATACGCCGCGCTGGTGGCTGCCGGGGCGCTGGGGTTTGCCGATGCGATCAGGCTGGTGCGCTTTCGTGCCGAGGCGATGCAAGCCGCGGTGCCCGAAGGCGTTGGCGCCATGGCGGCAATCCTGGGACTGGACGACGATGCCGTGCTCGCGGTCTGCAGCGAGGCGGCAGCAGGCGAAGTGGTCGAGGCGGTGAACCTCAACTCGCCCGGCCAGGTGGTGATTGCCGGCAACAAGGCTGCAGTCGAGCGCGCGATGGCACTGGCGAAGGAAAAAGGCGCCAAGCGCGCGCTGCCGCTGCCGGTTAGCGTGCCGTCACACTCCTCGCTGATGCTGCCGGCCGCCGAAAAGCTGCTGGCGCACCTGCAGGGCGTGACGATCGCGACGCCGAACATCCCCGTGCTGCACAACACCGACGTGCAAAGCCATACCGAGCCAGACGCGATTCGTGCGGCGCTGGCGAAACAATTGCACACCCCGGTGCGCTGGGTTGAGACCATGCAGGCGCTGAAGGCCGCCGGCATCGAGCGCGTGATCGAGTGCGGCCCCGGCAAGGTGCTGGCGGGACTCGCCAAGCGTATCGACGCCAGCCTGCCGGCATTGGTGCTGGTGGATGAGGCCAGCTTGCAGGCTGCATTGAACAACTGACAGGAGACAAGATGCTGCAAGGACGCCTCGCGCATAGCGCGAATCTTGAAGGGCAGGTGGCGCTGGTCACCGGCGCCAGCCGCGGGATTGGCCAGGCGATCGCGCTGGCACTCGGCCAGGCGGGCGCCACCGTGGTCGGCACCGCCACCCGCGACACCGGTGCGCAGGCAATCAGCGATTACCTCGCCGCGGCCAACATCAAGGGCAGCGGGATGAAACTCAATGTCACCGACGCAGCCGAAGTCGATGCCGTCATCGCTTCGATTAGCGCGCAATTCGGCGACATCGGCATTCTGGTCAACAATGCCGGCATCACCCGCGACAATTTGCTGATGCGGATGAAGGACGACGAGTGGGACGACATCCTGGCGACCAATCTGACGTCGGTGTTCCGCCTGTCGCGCGCGGTGCTGCGCGCGATGATGAAGGCGCGTACGGGACGCATCATTTCCATTGCCTCGGTGGTGGGCGCGATGGGCAATGCCGGGCAGACCAATTACAGCGCGGCCAAGGCCGGCATCATGGGCTTCACCAAGTCGCTGGCGCGCGAGGTCGGCAGCCGCAACATCACGGTCAACTGCGTGGCGCCGGGCTTCATTGATACCGACATGACGCGCGCGTTGCCGGATGCGCAACGCCAGGCCTTGCTTGCGCACATCCCGTTGGGCCGGCTCGGCGCCGCCGAAGACATTGCGCAGGCTGTCGCGTTTCTGGCGTCGCCCGCCGCCGGCTATATTTCCGGCACCACCCTGCATGTCAACGGTGGCATGTACATGGCGTAACCGCCCTGCAAAGTTTGGTAGAATCGCAAAGTTTTATTTTCCGGGCTTCGATTTTGTTGGAGCCTAATTTCAAGAGAGGATGAGTAATGGAAAACGTACAGCGTGTAATTAAAGTCGTCGCCGAGCAGTTGGGCGTCAACGAGGCAGACATCAAGAACGAGTCTTCCTTCGTCGGTGACCTGGGCGCCGATTCGCTCGATACGGTCGAGCTGGTGATGGCGCTGGAAGAAGAATTCGGCTGTGAAATCCCCGACGAAGACGCAGAAAAAATCACCACCGTCCAGCAGGCGATTGACTACGTCAACAGCCATTCGAGCTGATCTCCACCCCAGTTAAGAGGACTGAGTCTTGTCCAAACGTCGTGTCGTCGTAACCGGCCTGGGGATTGTCTCCCCGGTCGGCAACACCATACCGGAAGCCTGGGACAACCTGGTTGCCGGTCGTAGCGGAATCGCCCGGATTACCCGTTTCGATCCTTCGTCTTTCACCTCGCAGATTGGGGGCGAGGTGAAGGATTTTGACGTTGGTCAATACCTCAATCCGAAGGAGGCGCGCCGCATGGATGTTTTCATCCAGTTCGGCATGGCCGCCGGCATTCAGGCGTTCCGCGACTCGGGTATTGAAGTCACCGAAGCCAATGCCGAGCGCATTGGCGTCAATATCGGTTCCGGGATCGGCGGCCTGCCGCTGATCGAGGAAACTCACACCCTGTTGATGGAATCCGGCCCGAGGAAGATTTCCCCCTTCTTTATTCCGGGTTCCATCATCAACATGATTTCCGGCAACCTTTCCATCCAGTTCGGATTGAAAGGGCCCAACCTGGCGGTTGTGACCGCCTGCACCACCGGCCTGCACGCGATAGGCCTGTCCGCCCGCATGATCGAGCATGGCGATGCCGACGTGATGGTCGCCGGCGGCGCCGAATGCGCAACTTCGCCACTGGGTCTGGGTGGGTTCGCCGCTGCACGCGCGCTGTCCACCCGCAACGACGACCCAGCCACCGCCAGCCGTCCGTGGGACAAGGATCGCGACGGCTTTGTGCTGGGCGAGGGCGCCGGCGTGCTGGTGCTGGAAGAGTACGAGCACGCCAAGGCACGTGGCGCAAAAATCTACGCCGAGGTGGTGGGCTTGGGCATGAGCGGCGACGCTTACCACGTGACGTCGCCGAGCACCGACGGCCCCAGGCGTTCGATGCTGAACGCGATGCGCGATGCCGGCGTCAATGCCGATCAGATCAATTACATCAACGCGCATGGCACCTCGACGCCGATGGGCGACAAGAACGAAACCGACGCGATCAAGCTCGCCATGGGCGATGCGGCCTACAAGACGGTCGTCAACTCGACCAAGTCGATGACCGGTCACCTGCTGGGCGGCGCCGGCGGCGTGGAGTCGGTATTTACCGTGCTGGCGCTGCATCATCAGGTGTCGCCGCCGACCATCAACATCTTCTCGCAAGACCCGGAATGCGATCTCGATTTCTGCGCCAACACCGCGCGTGACATGAAGATCGACTTTGCGCTCAAGAACAACTTCGGGTTTGGCGGCACCAACGGCTCGCTGATTTTCAAACGCATTTGACCCACGCGGTGGATCGCCCCATCGCTCCGGACCAACCTGGCACGCCCGAAATCAAGGAGTGGCCGCTGCAGTCCAACCAACTGCGGCCTGATCTGGTCCGGCTTCAGGCCGCCGATCCGCAGCGTTACCCCGGCCTTTTTCTCAGCAGCGGCGATACCGGCTGGGACGTGCTGTTTGCATTTCCGCAGGATGTCGTGCGGATTGCCGCCGTCGATGGCCTGGACGGATTGCAGTCGCACCCGGCGATGCAACTGCAGCCCGCTTCGCCGCAATCCGGCCACGAACTCCCCTTCAGCGGCGGCTGGCTGTGCGCCTTCGCGTACGAGCTGGGCGGCCTGTTCGAGCCCAGCGTCGGTCTGGCGGCCGACCCTGATTTCCCCCTTGCCTGGCTGGCGCGCATCCCCGCGGCGATCCTGTTCGATCGCGCGAACCGGCGCTGCGTGCTGATGGCCGAAGCCGGACAGGCCGGACTGCTCGACGCCATGCAGCGCGATCTGGATGCCATGCCGCCGCCGCTGCCGGCCGTTCCGGCACCGCGTGACCTGCGTGAAGACGACCCTGCCGCGTTTCTCGCCGGGGTTGCGCGCATCCAGGATTACATTCGCGCGGGCGATGTGTTCCAGGTCAATCTGTCGCGCGGCTGGCAGGCCGAATTCGCCGCGCCGGTTCCCGCGGCGTCATTGCTGGCGCAACTGATGCAGCATAACCCGGCGCCGTTTTCTGCGCTGCTGCAACTGGATGAATGGGCGATCGTGAGCTCGTCGCCCGAGCGGCTGGTTCGCCTTGGCCAGGACGGGATGCTGGAAACCCGGCCGATTGCCGGCACCCATCCGCGCAGTGACGATGCGGCAGAGGATGCCGCGCTGCGCGCCCGTCTGCAGGCGCATCCCAAGGAGCGCGCCGAGCACGTCATGCTGGTCGACCTGGAACGCAACGACCTCGGGCGGGTGTGCGAGCCGGGCAGCGTGAAGGTGGACGCGCTGATGGAAATCGCCAGTTATCGTCACGTGCATCACATCGAATCCACTGTCCGCGGCAAGCTGCGTAGCGGCATGTGCGTGCTCGACGCCTTGCGCGCGGTGTTTCCGGGCGGCACCATCACAGGGTGTCCCAAGGTGCGCACCATGCAGATCATCCATGAGCTGGAGCAGGCGCCACGCCGCAGCTACACCGGCAGCGTCGGCTATATTAACCGCGACGGCAGTTTCGATTTCAACATCCTGATCCGCAGTTTCCTGCTGCGCGGACGCGAGTTGAGTTTTCGCGCCGGGGCCGGCATCGTCGCCGATTCCGTCGCCACGCGCGAACTCGACGAAACCCGCGCCAAGGCCCGCGGCCTGTTGCGCGCGCTTGAACCATGATCCTCGTCAACGGCCAAGGTTCTGACACCGTGAGCGCACTGGATCGCGGTCTGGCCTACGGTGACGGCGTGTTCCGCACCCTGCGTACGCAGGCCGGCCAGCCGATGTGGTGGCGCGATCAGTACGCCAAACTCGCCGCAGACTGCGCGGCGCTGGCGCTGGCGTGTCCCGACGAAGCGGGATTGCTCGCCGAAGTCTGCCGGGTGGCCGAAGCAGGACAGGGTGTCGTCAAGATCGTGCTCACGCGGGGCGCCGGTGCACGCGGCTATGCGCCGCCTGCCGCCCAGGCTTGCACCCGTATCGTGCTGGCCGCGCCGCTGCCGCCGCATGCCCAGCCCGACGCAGCGGTCGATATCATGGCGCGCTGGTGCACGCTGCGCCTGGCGCGGCAGCCCCGGCTGGCCGGGATCAAGCACCTGAACCGGCTGGAGAACGTGCTGGCGCGGTCGGAATGGGACGACCCGGAAATCTTCGAGGGGCTGCTGTGCGACGACAGCGGCGCGGTGATCGGCGGCGTGATGAGTAATCTGTTCTGGGTCAAGCGGGGTGAACTGTTCACCCCGGATTTGAGTCAGTGTGGGGTGGCCGGCGTGGCGAGAACGCGCCTGCTGCGCGCTGCGCTGCGTCATGGCATCCGCACCCATGTCGGCCGTTTGCCGCCAGACGCTATACTCGCTGCCGACGAAGTGGTGATTTGCAACAGCGTCATCGGGGTGCGCCGCGTGGCCCGGCTGGATGACGTGACCTGGTCGCCTGCGGGCTGGACCGATACTTTGAAAACGGCCCTGGATGATGAAGTTGATTAAGCGATTGTTCGTACTAGCCGTGCTGGCTGCGCTGATGCTGGCCGGCGGGTTAGCCTGGTATGGCAACCAGCCCTTGCACATCGAGCTCCAGCCGAAAACCTTCAACGTGATGCCCGGCACCCATTTGCGGAGCTTGAGCGTGATGCTGGAACGCGAAGGCGTGATCGGCAACGCGCCCGTGTTCTGGCTGCTCGGGCGTGTGCTCGGCAAGGGCGCTGCACTCAAGGCCGGCGTGTATACGCTGGACAAGCCGCTCACGCCGCTGGCGCTCTATGGCATGATCGAGCGCGGCGAGGTCTCGCAGGCGGTCGTCCAGTTCATCGAAGGCTGGAACTGGCGCGAGGTGCGCGCAGCCCTTGCCGCGCTACCCCTGCTGAAGCACGACAGCGCCGGCATGAGCGATGCTGAGCTGCTGCAGGCGATCGGTGCCGAAGAAAGCCACCCCGAAGGCCTGCTGTTTCCCGACACCTACTTTTACGCGCCGCATTCGTCCGACCTCAACGTGCTGCGCCGCGCCTATCGCCTGCAGCAGGAAAAGCTCATGGCTGCCTGGGCAACCCGCGCGCCGGGGCTGCCCTATCGCACCCCGTACGAAGCCCTCATCATGGCGTCGATCGTCGAAAAGGAGACCGGCGCGGCGTTCGAGCGCCCGCAGATCGCCGCGGTGTTCATGAACCGGCTCAGGTTGGGGATGCGTCTGCAAACCGATCCTACCGTGATTTACGGGATGGGCGAGCGCTTCGGCGGCAACCTGCGCCGCATCGACCTGCAAACCGACACGCCGTACAACACCTACACCCGTGCCGGGCTGCCGTCGACACCGATCGCGATGCCCAGCGAAGCCGCGATCCAGGCCGCGCTCAACCCGGCCAAAACCGATGCGCTGTACTTTGTGTCGCGCAATGACGGCACCCATGTGTTTTCCAGCAACCTCGACGCGCACAACCGCGCCGTCAACCGTTACCAACGATGACACCCGGCAAATTCATCACCCTCGAAGGCGTCGACGGCGCCGGCAAAAGCACGCATCTTGAATTCGTCGCCGACTGGCTGCGCCAGCATGGCAGGGAGCTTATCGTCACCCGCGAGCCTGGTGGCACCCCGCTTGGCGAAACCCTGCGTGAATTATTGCTGCATCAAGAGATGGACGCCGACACCGAACTGCTGCTGATGTTCGCCGCGCGCCAGGAACACCTGGCGCGTCTGATTCTGCCTGCGCTGGCGCGCGGCGCGTGGGTGCTGTCCGACCGCTTCACCGATGCCAGCTATGCCTACCAGTGCGGCGGGCGCGGCATCGCCTCGGAACGCATCGCCGCGCTGGAAGCCTGGGTGCAGCGCGGCTTTCAGCCCGACCTCACCCTGCTGTTCGACGTACCGCCGGAGGTGGCGGAAGCGCGCCGCTCGGCCGCGCGTGTGGCTGACCGTTTCGAGCGCGAGGCCGACAGCTTCTTCAGCCGCGTGCGCAATGCCTATCTCGATCGTGCGCATGCCGAACCCGGCCGCATCCGTGTGCTGGATGCGCGCCACAGCATCGCCGAACTGCAGGCCGAAATCGGCCAGCTGTTGCAGGCACTGACATGAGCAGCGCGCCCTATCCCTGGCTGGAATCGGCGTGGCAGCGCTTGCTGGCGACCCGCGCCCGCCCGGCGCAGGCCTTGCTGCTGGCGGGGCCGCGCGGGGTGGGCAAGAGCGAGCTGGCGCGGGCGTGGGCGCAGGCCCTGCTGTGCGAAGCGCCGCTCACCGACGGCGCTGCCTGCGGCCAATGTCCGGCCTGCCACTGGTTCGACACCGGCGGGCATCCGGATTTTCGGCTCGTCACCCTACAGGAGAAAACCGGCAAGGAAGGTGAAACCCGGATGGCCACCGCCATCGAGGTCGACCAGGCGCGCGAAACGGTCGATTTTGTCCAGCTTTCCACCTACCGGGCGGGCTTTCGGGTGGTGCTGGTCGATCCGGCGGACAGTCTCAATCCGGCGGCCGCCAACGCCCTGCTAAAGGTACTTGAGGAACCGCCGTTAAATACGGTGTTCGTGCTGGTCTCGGATCAGCCGCGCCGGCTGCTGCCGACCACCCGCAGCCGCTGCACCCGCCTCGACATCGGGCTGCCGGCTGCCGAGACGGCGGCAGCGTGGCTGGCCGGGCAGGGCGTGGATGATGCAATCAACCTGCTGGCACTCTCCGGCGGCACGCCGCTCGACGCGCTGCGCTGGGCCGACAGTGGCGAACTGGATGAACGGCGCAACGTGCTGGAAGGCCTGGCGCGCCCCGACCAGCTCGATCCGGTGACGCTGGGCGAACGCTGGAAAACGGTCGGGACACGGACCTGGCACAACGTGGCTTACAAGTGGTTGGGCGATTTGCTGGCAGTCAAGCTGCAAGGCAATGTGCGATTTAACCGCGATTTTGCTGAAGTGCTGGCGCGCTTGGGGAAAGAGGCGGATCTGGCGAAGCTGCTGGCGCTCGCCAGGACGCAGGCGAACGAAGGCAGGACGCTGTCCCATCCGCTCAACCGCAGCCTGCAGCTGGAAGCCTGGCTGATTCAGTACCGGCACCTGTTTGATTGAGAGAGTTGAATATGAAAGCAGCAGTCAATGATGTCACCTCGCAAGTCCGCCCCGGCGTGCTCTCCCTGTCGATCAAGGAAAGATCTGCGCTGTTTGCGGCCTACATGCCTTTCATCAAGGGGGGCGGACTGTTCATTCCCACCAACAAGAGCTACAAGATGGGCGAGGAAGTGTTCATGCTGCTGACCCTGATGGATGACCCCGCCAAGCTGCCGGTATCAGGCAAGGTGGTGTGGGTAACGCCCGCCGGCGCGCATGGCGGTCGCAACCAGGGCGTGGGCGTGCAGTTCGCTTTCAACGAAAGTGGCAAGGCGGCACAAAACAAGATTGAAGGTTTGCTCGGTGGTTCGTTAAAATCGGTGCGTCCCACACACACCATGTAGCACCCCCGCGGTGCGCCTGGCTTTCTCTGATGAAACCGCGCTTGTTCGCGCACGCACCGCATGTACATCGATTCCCACTGCCACATCAATTTCCCCGATCTCGCCAGCAAGCTACCAGAGGTGTTCGACCTCATGGCAGCCAACCAGGTGAGTCATGCGCTGTGCATCAGCGTGGAGCTGGAAAAATTCCCTGAAATTCGCGCACTGGCCGAGACGCATCCGAACGTCTACGCCTCGGTCGGCGTGCATCCGGACCATGAAGACTGCACCGAGCCGACAGTGGAGGCGCTGGTCGCGCTGGCCGATCACCCCAAGGTGGTGGCGATCGGCGAGACCGGGCTGGATTACTTCCGGCTGACCGGCGACCTCGAGTGGCAGCGTGAGCGCTTCCGCACGCATATCCGGGCCGCCCGTGCCTGTCAAAAACCGCTGGTGATTCACACCCGTTCCGCGGCCGACGATACCCTGCGCATCATGCGCGAGGAGCAGGCGGGCGAGGCGGGCGGGGTGATGCACTGCTTTACCGAAAGCCTGGCGGTAGCCGAAGCCGCTGTAGAACTGGGCTTCTACATCTCGTTTTCCGGTATCGTCACCTTCAAGAATGCCAAGGCGCTGCGCGAGGTGGCGGCGGCCATCCCGCTGGAGCGTCTGCTGATCGAGACCGATTCGCCGTATCTGGCGCCGGTGCCGCATCGCGGGCAGACCAATCAGCCGGGATTTGTGAAGCACGTGGCGGAAGAAATTGCGCGGGTGCGCGGGATGACTGCCGAAGCGGTGGGCGAAATTACGACGCAGAATTTCTTCCGTCTGTTTGCCGCTGCACGGCCCTGAGTCGGCACAGCGTGTGGCTGAGTCCCGCGTAGTCAGCCCCGGAGCAGCTGCGTCTCCGCGGCGAGTTGGCTGGCAATGGCTTCGGGGCGATGAAGGAAATAGCCCTGCCCGTAATCCACGCCGATTTCCTTCAGCGCCAGCAGGGTCGCCTCGTCCTCGATGAACTCTGCCACGCAGCCGATTTTCAGGGTTTTGGCGATCTGGGTGATGGCGACCACGATGGAGTGGTCGTGCTCGTCATGCACCATGTTGCGCACGAAGCTGCCATCAATTTTCAGGTAGTCCACCGGCAGCATTTTGAGATAGCCGAAGGAACTCAGACCACTGCCGAAATCGTCGAGGGCGAACTGGCAGCCCATTTTCTTCAGCTCCGTCATGAAGCGGGCAGCATGCGACACGTTTCGAATGGCTGCGGTTTCGGTGATCTCGAAGGTGATCAGACTGGGCTTGACGCCGCTGCGCAGAATTTCCCGTTTGACGAAATCGAGCAGGTCTTCCTGCCCCAGTGATTGTCCGGACAGATTGATGGCATAGGCAGCCAACCCCAGCATGGTGCCATGACGGGCAATGAGTTGCAGCGCATTGCGGATAACCCAACGGTCGATTTCCGGCATGTGGCGGAAGCGCTCGGCGGCAGGAATCAGCCGCCCCGGCAGGATCAGCGAACCGTCCTCCTCCAGCATGCGGACCAGCAGTTCGCAGCGGGGGGCTTCACCGCTGGCCGCATCAAGCGGATAGATTTTCTGGTAGTGCAGGACAAAGCGGTCATTTTCCAGCGCGCTGGGAATGCGCACCGACCATTGCATTTCCAGGTGCCGCCGCGCCTGTTCCACATCGTCCATGCTGGAGACATGAATCTGGTTGCGTCCCTTGTCCTTGGCCACGAAGCAGGCAATGTCGGCGTTGCTGAAGATATCCACGGCTGCGGCGGTGTCCGGGCGGATGGGCACCACGCCGATGCTGATTCCGATCTCGAAGGTTTGCCCTTCCCACAGATAACGGTAATCGCGGACCCGATTGCGGATATCTTCAGCCAGGGCGCGAGCCTCATTCAAGGGGAGGTTGCGCATCAGTATGCCGAATTCGTCGCCCCCCAGGCGGGCGACCGTATCGGTTTCGCGTACCCGGTGGCGCAGCATCGTCGCGAGTTCGATCAGCAAGCCATCGCCGGCAATGTGCCCACAGGTGTCGTTGACCACCTTGAACTGGTCCAGATCCATGTAGCAGAACGCATGGTTTGTGTCGTTTTCCTTGGCATCCCGCAGGGCATCATCGACCTGTCGCTCGAATTCGCGGCGATTGATCAGGCCAGTCAGGGCGTCATGGGTGGCCTGGTAGCCCAGCTTGCGGGAAGCCTCCCTGGCCTCGGTCACATCGTGGAACACCAGCACGGCGCCGATGGTTTTGCCCGCCTTGCCGCGGATCGGGGCGGCGGTTTCCTCGACGGCATACGAGCGGCCATCGGCCCTGACCAGCTGGGCGAGGTTGACGCCGCTGATGACGGTGTCCTCTGCCAGGCACAGGCGCGCGGGGTTGGCCAGCGGGCTCCCGGTGGATTGATCCTGTACCCGGTAGACGGTTTCAATGGATTTGCCCACCGCCGCCGCCTGGGCGCAACCGGTCAGGGTTTCTGCCACTGGATTCAGATAGCGCACCCGGCCCATCAGGTCGGTGGTGATGACGCCGTCGCCGATCGAATGCAGCGTCACTTCGGCGCGTTCCTTTTCTTCGTGCAGCGCGTGTTCCGACTGGTGTAGCGCACCAATGCGGTTGCGGATCGCTTCGGCCATGGAATTGAAATTGCGGGCGAGCAGGCCGATTTCGTCACGGCTTGCCACCGGGATATGGAGATCGTAATCGCCCCCACTGATTTTTTGGGTGGCCGTCAGCAGGGACTTGATATGCCGGGTCAACAGGTAACCGGCGATGCCCAGGGCAAGCAGGGTGAACAGAATTTCAACCCCGGCAATCATAAGGCTCTGGCGCAGAATGCTTTCCCTCGAAGCCACAAAGGAGGCCATCGATAGCCCGTACTGCGCGTAGCCGATGGTCTCGCCCCCAAGCGTGAGGGGGATGGCCGTGTCATACACCAGATCGCCCAGGCTTTGCAGGATGTCCTGATCGATCGCGGGCAGATTGGCCGCATCGACCTTGCCGGCCTGGGCGTACAGGTTTTTCTTGTCATCGAGGATGACGATATAGTCCAGCTCGGCGGTCGAACTGTTGACCAGTTGCTTCAGGATTTCCTTGATCGATACATGATCGCGTTCGAACAGACGCGCGCCGAGCGCGGCATTGAGCAGCGGGTTGACGGTTTGCAGCCGCGCCTCGGTGCGCTCTTCCATCACGTCGGTCATCAGGCGCAGGCTGTTGGCAATCAGCAGCCCCAGCATCGTCACTTCAATGACAATGCTGACGATGACCAGCCGGGTGCGGATGGAATGGAAAAATGGGGTTCTGTTTTCGGTCACGGGCCGGCCGGTTTAAGGAATATCTGGGTATAGGGATCAAGCCCTTTCATGGCCCGGTCGTCGACGGGTTGAAATTTCTCGTAGCCATTGGTGGTGAAGTAGGATTCGCTGCCCGGCTCCCGGTGGAAATCCAGCAGCAGTTTTTTGATCTTTTCGATGTCCTGCGCAGCCAGTCGCGGGTGCGCCATCAGCAGGAAGCCCGGTGCTTCCTCGGTGGTGCCGATGACCCGCATCTGATCCTTCCGCTCATCGTCCAGCACATACCACAGCAGCTTGCCCGTCACCGAGGCATCGGCTTCGCCGCGCAAGGGCGCGAGCATGGCGTTGTTATGGGTGCGCGTCTCGATGATCGTCACCGACTCGCCGGGCACCAGGCCATTTTCCCGCAGCGTGTGCTCCGCCATCTGATAAACGATTGAGACCTTTTGCGCGATCATCACCGTTTTGCCATTCAGGTCCCCGATCTTGTGGATACCCGAATCCTTGCGGGCAAGAAAAAAGCCTTGGACAGTATGGCTGGTCTGGACCACGCGCTTGTAGCCATCGCGGGTTTCCGCCAGGCGGCCAAGATGGGGGGCGGTGATGATGATGTCGTACTGGCCCTCGCGGGTGCGATCGACAAAGCTGTTGAGATCCGGTGCTGTGACCAGGGTAACCGGGCGCCCCAGACTCTTGGCCAGGTAATCCTTGAGCGGCGTGTGAAATACCGACAGCTGGACCGGGGTGACGTAGGGAAACACGCCCAGGGTGAGCGCAGTTTTCTCGTTTGCCAACGCGGAAGGGCCCAGCACAAGGAGGAACGCAAACGAAATACCACGCATCAATCCTGCCATTCGACCTATCCCCTTAGAAATGCCAGCCTTCGATGCCATGGGACGATCCCGGCATCCGGTCGGACTTTGCTGGCTGAAATATCCTGAATGGCCCGAGCCTTGTCGCCATCCTGCATTCATGCCAGATGAATTGTCTCTGTTTTACGGACGGATGCAGGGAGTCCTTTAATCATCAGGGGGCGAGGTGCACCGTCAGTTCCCGAAAGTGCAGCAAGTCAGGCAGGAAGCACCAGCCTATTTCGATTGCGCAGCCAGCCTGTTGAGCACGTGCGCCGCCGCCCGCAGGCCGAAGGTCGCGGTGACGCACACGGACGAACCGAAACCGGCGCAGTTAAGTCCGTGCAGATGGGCGTCCTCCGGACGTTCGTAGCATACGCCGCCTTCGGCATTCGGATAGGTGAGCGGCTCGGTGGAGTACACGCAGTCGACACCAAATTTCTTTCCGGGATCGCGCGGGAAGCCATGTTCGCGGCGCAGGCGCGCGCGCACCTTGGACAGCAGGGGATCTTCGGTGGTGCGGGCGAGGTCGGCCAGTTGAACCCGGCCGGGGTCGGTCTGGCCGCCGGCGGCGCCGACGCAGACCAGCCTTATCCTGTTCCGGCGGCAGTGGGCGATCAGTGCGGCCTTGGCGCGGGCGCTGTCGATGGCATCCACCACGTAATCGAAACGGTCCGCCAGCAGCGCGGCGAGATTCTCGGGGGTGAGAAATTCTTCCACACCGGTCATCCGGCACTGCGGGTTGATGGCATGGATGCGCTGCGTCATGGCCAGCGTCTTGGATTTTCCGAGCTCGTGGGTCAGCGCATGAACCTGGCGGTTGATGTTGGACTCGGCCAGATGGTCAGGGTCGATCAGGGTAAGTTGGCCGATGGCCGTGCGCGCCAGTGCCTCTGCGGTCCAGGCGCCGACGCCGCCGATGCCGATGACGCAGACATGTGACTGCTGAAAACGCTCGAAAGCCGCTGTGCCGTAAAGCCGGCGCACACCGCCAAAACGCCGCTCGAAATCGATCGCGTGTTCGCTGGGGAAGAGGTCAGTCATGGGTGGGGCCTGGAAGAAGGATTGTCGTCAAGGGGGCAGGCGACAGTTGGGCTTCAGGCGGATAGGGAGAGGGTGATGCGCGGCGCCAGGGTGTCGCGCAGCACTGCCATGGCGTCGCCGCTGCGATCGACCACGGTTACGCCGATCTGGATGCCATCCTTGCGACAGGCTTCCATCGCCGCACGGGCGATTTTTTCCGATGCTTCGACGGTGAGTCGGGGGATTTTGACGATGACGGGCACCTCTGCGGCAATCGCGGGAAAGGCAAGCAAGGTGGCGCAGCTTGCCGCGATCAGTGTAGGTTTGTGCATGGATCTATCCTCCTGTTGGTTTGGTTTTGGTGATGCCATCCAGCATAGTGCAGGGCGGTTTCAAGCCCCAGGTTAAAAAAGGCTCTTTCATCGTTGTTTGTTGGTATTGGCCAGCGCTGTGGGAGGGGCGCCCTCGCCCCGATTTGCGCGCCGTCGCAACCTCCACGGCATCGGCTACAACAGCAGACCCCTGTGGGAGCGGCTTCAGCCGCGATGCGGGCGGTAGCCCGCAAAGGTAGCGTGGCGAGGCCTTGGCGAGCATTGCCCTTTGCGCCTTGCGGCGCATCGCGGCTGAAGCCGCTCCTACGGCGGCGCCTACGGGAGGCCGAAGGATAGGCGCCTCATCAGAGGGGACAAGACATGACTTCAACAACTAACAGTGACATAGCCTTAAAAAAATCGCGGCCCAGCCGCGAACAGACAGTCCGTGCACGACACGACTTTCCCCCACCGGCGCCGGTTTTAAAAGGCGCGAGTCCTGAGACTTACTGCACGAAAAACGCTTTGACCTTGTCCATGAACGACTGCGCACGCGGATTGTTGTTTCGTCCCGGGCTCAGCGCTTCGAGTTCACGCAACAGTTCGCGCTGACGCTCGGAGAGGTTGACCGGCGTTTCAACCAGCATGTGGCACAGCAGATCGCCGGGCGCATGGCTGCGCACGCCCTTGATGCCCTTGCCGCGCAGACGGAATACCTTGCCAGACTGCGTTTCGGCCGGAATCTTGATCTTGGCGTGGCCGTCCAGGGTTGGAATTTCGACCTCGCCGCCGAGCGCGACGGTGGCAAAGCTGACCGGCATTTCGCAATGCAGGTCGTCGCCGTCGCGCTTGAACACCGGGTGCTCTTTGAGGTGGATCACCACAAAAAGGTCACCCGACGGGCCGCCGTTAATCCCGGCTTCGCCTTCACCGGCGAGGCGGATTCGATCGCCGCTGTCGACCCCGGCGGGAATCTTGACCGACAGGGTCTTGTGCTTCTTGACGCGGCCTTCGCCGTGGCAGGCAGTGCAGGGATCGGCCACCATCTTGCCGGTGCCGCTGCAGCGCGGGCAGGTCTGCTGCACCGAGAAAAAGCCTTGCTGGATGCGCACCTGGCCATGTCCACCGCAGGTGGTGCAGATCGTCGGCGAGGTGCCGGGCTTGGCGCCGCTGCCGTGGCACACGCCGCATTCTTCCAGCGAGGGGATGCGGATCTTGGTTTCGGTGCCGCGCGCGGCTTCTTCCAGCCCGATTTCCAGGTTGTAGCGCAGGTCGGCACCGCGATACACACGGTCGCGGCGACCGCCACCGCCCCCACCGAAAATATCGCCGAAGATGTCCGAAAAGGCATCGGAAAAGCCAGCGCCGCTGTGGCCGCCGCCCATGCCGGCCTGCTGGTCGATGCCGGCGTGGCCGAACTGGTCGTAGGCGGCGCGCTTGTCCGAGTCGGACAGGATTTCGTAGGCCTGCTTGGCTTCCTTGAATTTCTCCTCCGCGCCCTTGTCGTCCGGGTTGCGGTCAGGATGGTGCTTCATGGCCTGCTTGCGGTAGGCCTTCTTGATTTCTTCGTCCGAGGCGTTTTTGGCGACGCCGAGGACTTCGTAATAGTCGCGTTTGGACATGTGAATGAGTCGAGAGTCGAGAGCGGTGAGTCGAGAGCGGGGTGAGGGAGCGCGAGCGTTAGAGCGAAGAAGCCGAGAGGGCTTTCACCACTCTCGGCTCTTCACTCTCCACTCTCGGCTGCCTTTACTTGTCCTTCACCTCTTCAAACTCGGCATCCACCACGTTGTCGTCCGCCGCCTGGCTGCCTGTGTCTGCCGACGCACCCGGCTGCGCCTGGGCTTGCTCGGTTTTATACATCTGCTCGGCGAGCTTGTGGCTGGCGGTGGCGAGCGCATTGGTCTTCGCCTCGATGGTGTCCTTGTCACCTTCGTGCACAGCGTCTTCCGTTTCTTTCAACGCGGTTTCGATCGCAGCCTTTTCCTCGGCCGAGACCTTGTCGCCGTATTCGGCCAGCGATTTCTTCACCGAGTGAATCATGCTGTCGGCTGCGTTGCGCGCAGTCGCGAGCTCGACGGCCTTGTGGTCCTCGACTGCGTTGGCTTCGGCGTCTTTCACCATGCGCTGGATTTCTTCCTCGCTCAGACCGGAGCTGGCCTGGATGCGGATCTTGTTTTCCTTGCCAGAAGCCTTGTCCTTGGCCGACACATGCAGGATGCCGTTGGCGTCGATGTCGAAGGTGACCTCGATCTGCGGCATGCCGCGCGGCGCCGGCGGAATCTCGGACAGGTTGAACTGCCCCAGGCTCTTGTTACCGGATGCGATTTCGCGCTCGCCCTGCAGCACATGCACCGTCACCGCGCTCTGGTTATCGTCGGCGGTTGAGAACACCTGCGAAGCCTTGGTCGGGATCGTGGTGTTCTTCGGGATCAGCTTGGTCATCACGCCGCCCAGGGTTTCGATGCCCAGGGAGAGTGGCGTGACGTCGAGCAGCAGCACGTCCTTCACTTCGCCCTGCAGCACGCCGCCCTGGATCGCGGCGCCAACCGCCACCGCTTCGTCCGGGTTGACGTCACGGCGCGGATCCTTGCCGAAGAAGTCCTTCACCGCGTCCATCACCTTGGGCATGCGGGTCTGGCCGCCGACCAGGATGACATCGTCGATCTGCGAGGTGGTGAGGCCGGCATCCTTCAGCGCTATCTTGCACGGCTCGATGGTGCGGGTGATCAACTCCTCAACCAGGCTTTCGAACTTGGCGCGGGTGATCTTGACCGCCAGGTGCTTGGGCCCGGAGGCATCCGCCGTGATGTAGGGCAGGTTGACTTCGGTCTGCTGCGCAGACGACAGCTCGATCTTGGCCTTCTCGGCGGCTTCCTTCAGGCGCTGCAGCGCGAGTACGTCCTTCTTCAGGTCGACGCCCTGTTCCTTCTTGAATTCTTCGGCGATGTAGTCGATCAGACGCTGGTCGAAGTCTTCGCCGCCGAGGAAGGTGTCGCCGTTGGTCGACAACACTTCGAACTGGTGCTCTCCGTCCATCTCGGTAATCTCGATGATGGAAATATCGAAGGTGCCGCCGCCGAGGTCATACACGGCAATCTTGCGGTCGCCTTCTTTCTTGTCCATGCCGAAGGCCAGCGCGGCCGCGGTCGGCTCGTTGATGATGCGCTTGACTTCCAGCCCGGCGATGCGGCCAGCGTCCTTGGTGGCCTGGCGCTGGCTGTCGTTGAAGTAGGCCGGTACCGTGATGACCGCTTCGGTCACTTCCTCGCCGAGGTAGTCCTCAGCGGTTTTCTTCATCTTGCGCAGGGTTTCGGCCGACACCTGCTGCGCAGCCATTTTCTGGCCGCGCACTTCCACCCAGGCATCGCCGTTGTCGGCCTTGACGATCTTGTAGGGCATCAGGCTGATGTCCTTTTGCACTTCCTTCTCATCGAAGCGGCGGCCGATCAGGCGCTTTACCGCATACAGGGTGTTCTTCGCGTTGGTGACGGCCTGGCGTTTGGCGGGCGCGCCGACCAGGATTTCGCCGTCCTCGGTATAGGCGACGACGGACGGCGTGGTGCGGGTGCCCTCGGCATTCTCGATCACCTTCGGCTTGCCGTTTTCCATCACCGCCACGCAGGAGTTGGTGGTACCCAGGTCAATGCCAATAATGCGTCCCATGATGCGTTCCTTCTAAAAAGATTGAATTGATTGAAATGTGGGGGAGGTCGGGCTTAATTCAAGGTCGGGCTTTACTCAAGACAGTGCGCTCAAGCGTCCTTGCCCTTGGCGACCATCACCAGCGCCGGCCGCAGCGTGCGCTCGTTGAGGCGGTAGCCTTTTTGCAGCACCGTCACCACCGTGTTGGCCGGCTGGTCGGACTCGACCACCTGGATCGCCTGATGCTGGTGCGGATCGAACTTCTCACCCAGCGGATCGATGTCGTTCAGGTTGAACTTGGCGAAGGCGGCCGCCAGCTGCTTCAGGGTCAGCTCGGCGCCGTCCTTCATGTTCTCCACGCTCGGCGACTCGGCCGCCAGCGCCGCCTCCAGGCTGTCCTTCACCGCCAGCAGCTCGCTGGCGAAGTTATCCACTGCGAACTTGCGCGCGCGGTCGACGTCTTCCGCCGCGCGACGGCGCATGTTCTCGGTTTCCGCCTTGGCGCGCAGCCAAGCGTCGTGATGCTCGGCCGCCTGGAGCTCGGCTGCTTTCAGCAGCGCTTCCAGGCTCGGCATGGTTTCCTTCTCGGCGTGGGTTTCGGCCGTGTTCGTGTCGGTTTTGAGTTCGTCCTGCATATGTGCTCCCAATTGGCTCTCGCGAAAACTTTGGGGCGGGAGGCGGGTTTTCAAGCCCCCGAATCAAATAAGGGGATAGGCCATCCAGAAAGACGGAATAAAGCGGCGCGCATGGCCGTCATGCTTCCATACAGGAGGGAAAAACCGTGGAACGATCCGTATCAAGGGCATCAGGCCTGGTTCTGGCTGCCATGGCGATGCTTTGTGCGTCCCTCGCCTAGGCAGCGTTTCAGACCCGGGAGGAGGCGCTCACCGCACTGGCGCAATATGACCACCTGATCGCCGCGGCACCTGGCGTGGCCGTGTTCTACACGCGGCGCGGGGATGCCTGCTATGCCCTGAGCGATTTGCACGGGGCCGTGGAAAACTACACGGCCGCCATCCGGCTGGACGATCGTCAGGACGATGCCTATTTCGGGCGGGGCATGGCCCTGGGCCGTCTGGGCCGGGTGGATGAGGGCATTGCCGACCTTGACGTCTATGTCCAGCGCCATCCGGACAGTTCCGTGGCCCATACCAAGCGGGGCGTGCGCAACATCTGGCGCAACAATCTGGCAGAGGCCGAGCGTGACCTCACCCGTGCGATCGAACTGGACCCGGACAATGCGGAAGCCCACGATGACCTGGGGGTCGTATATGCCAAGCACAATCGCATCACCCTGGCGGCCAGGCACTTTGCCACGGCAATCCGCATCGACCCCAGCTACCAGAAGGCCTACCACAACCTGGCCATCTGCTTTCACCTGAGGGGCCAGCCCATGGAAGCGCTGGAGATCGTCGATGCAGGCCTCCAGCTCGACCCCGACAGCCGGGATTCGCTGTTGCTGAAATCGACCGTCCTGCATGCGCTGGGGCGGAAGGATGAGGCAAGCGCCATCGCCGAACATGCCGAATTCCTGCCCGAGAGCAACTGGTCCGAGCGGAGCGAAATCGGCGTCGCTTCAAAACAGGGAGAACGATGATGATGCGGGTTTTTCCGTTTGTCGCGCGCCATGCTGGAGGCATCGCAATGAAGTGCTGGTTGACCGTGTTGGGCCTATGCCTTGCCCTGGCGGCGCATGCGGCGCCGTCTCGTCCGGAATTTCATCGCGCGGTGTACGCCCTGCATGCGCAGCAGATCGCCCAGCATACGGTCCGGACCGAGGAAACGACCGGGGAATACCTGGGCGTCGCCGCTGCCGGCTATCGCTACCGCATTACAAGCTATTACGAAGCGGAAACGGGGCGGCTGCTGTCGCGGATACAGCGGGATGCCATGGTGCCCGAGGCGATTCATATCGCCGAGGTGAATGTTTACGACGCTCATGGCAGGCTGGTACGGGATTTCTTTTCCAGCGCGCCGCCGTGGAAACCGATCCACCCGTCGCACGCGTACATCAACCTGCATCACTACAATGGCCGCCTGCACAGCTTTCGCCAGCATGAGCTTGATGGGGAGGTGAATTACGAGTTTTGTGAGGGTGTACAGGAAGGCAGACCTGTCCGCATTGCGCTGGACTGGGACAGCATAAATGGGAAAGCCAATGCTTCACCCGAATACCGGGCGTGTTTTGACGGCATGAGCAAGGATTGGGCCCAGTACATTGCACCGCACTAATGCTGCCATGGAAAGATGCTTCATAAGCGCCTTGGGCGCCGCAATTCCTGGTTTGCGGCGGTCGTTCAATTTGCCTTAAACCCACCTCTCGATTAGAATGCGGCGCTCCCGGAGAGGTGGATGAGCGGCTTAAGTCGCACGCCTGGAAAGCGTGTTTAGGATAATATCCTAACGCGGGTTCGAATCCCGCCCTCTCCGCCAAACACACTACCGACCGCACAACGCGCAATGCCAAAATATGCCTACCACGGCAGGCTGTCCGTGGTTGTCCCCGTCAAGAACGAGCAGGACAACGTCGAGCCGCTGGTGCGCGAAATCGCCGCAGCGCTGTCCGGCAACACCACGTTCGAAATTATCTACATCAACGACGGCAGCACCGATGCCACCCAGGCACGGTTGCAGGCGCTGAAGGCCGAATTCCCGATGCTGCGGGTGATCCGCCACCGCGAATCGTGCGGGCAGAGCCGCGCGGTAACGACCGGGGTGAGCGCGGCGCGCTACGAGTGGATCGCCACCCTCGACGGCGACGGCCAGAACGACCCGGCCGACATCCCGGCGCTGCTGGCCCAACTGACCAACCCGGCGCAGCCCGCCAACCTCGAATTGCTGGGGGGCTGGCGTGCCCGGCGCAACGACACCTTTCTGCGCCGCCTGTCGTCCAAAATCGCCAACGGCGTGCGCTCGCGCATGCTGCGTGACAACACCCCGGACACCGGCTGCGGCCTCAAGCTATTCGCCTGCGAAACCTTCCTGCGGCTGCCCAACTTCGATCACATGCATCGCTTCCTGCCGGCGCTGGTGATGCGTAACGGCGGCGCCGTGGTGTCGGTTCCGGTGCACCACCGCGCGCGCGAACGCGGCACCTCCAAATACGGTGTGCACAACCGGTTGTGGGTTGGAATTGTCGACCTGTTCGGCGTCGCCTGGTTGCAGCGGCGAGTGCGCCTGCCGCTGATCGAGCCCGATTCCGACCTCTAAACGAATGCGGTCTGGATGAAAGCGCGCGTCATCCTCAAAGGCTTGGCGCTGATGTTGAGCCTGACGCTGCTGGGCTATCTGTTCAATGCAAGCGATCTGGGCAGCAGCGTCAACGAGGCCTGGATCGATGCGCGGGTGCGTGGCCACGGCGTCAACGGCGCCTTGCTGTTTCTGCTGATGGGCGGGCTGTTTACCGCCATCGGCCTGCCGCGCCAGATCATCGCGTTTCTCGGCGGTTATGCCTTCAGCGTCGGGCTGGGTACGCTGCTCGGTGCACTGGCGGCGTTGCTGGGCTGCATGCTGAGCTTTGCCTACGCGCGCTTCTTCGGCCAGGGCCTCTTGCGCGCGCGGCTGGGCGAACGCGCCGGGCGCTTCGACCGTTTCATTCACGATCATCCTTTTCCCATGACGGTGCTGATCCGGCTGCTGCCGGTAGGCAGCAATCTGCTGACCAATCTGGCCGCCGGCATTTCCAGCATCCGGTCAGTCCATTTCTTTTCCGGCACGCTGCTAGGCTATCTGCCGCAGGCGCTGGTGTTCGCCCTGGTCGGCAGCGGCGTTCACATCGCGCCGATGCTCAAAATCGCGCTGGCCATCGGCCTGTTTGTGATCTCCGGCGCACTCGGCGCTTATCTTTATCACCGTTTCCGACACGGCCAGAGCCTCGATCCGCAGATCGATGCCGCGCTGGACGAAACAGAACCTTCACCCCATGAACCTACAACAAAGTCCTGATTCCTCCGGGCGTGGCCTGTTGCTGCTGAGCCTGCTGCTGCTGGCGTTGCTGACCGCGGTGGCGCTGCTGACGCGGCCGCTGACGCCGGTCGACGAAACGCGCTACGTCAGTGCGGCCTGGGAAATGTGGCTGCGCGGCGATTTCCTGGTGCCGTTCAAGAACGGCGAACCCTACAGCCACAAGCCGCCTTTCATGTTCTGGATGTTCCATGCGGGTTGGGCGCTGTTCGGCGTCAACGACTGGTGGCCGCGCCTGGTGCTGCCGCTGTTTTCCGCCGGCGCGCTGGTCCTGACCTTTCTGCTCGCCCGTCGCCTGTGGCCGCAGCATGCCGGCCTCGGCGGACAGGCTGCACTGATTCTGGCGAGCGCGTTGCTGTGGATCCTGTTTTCCACCACGGTCATGTTCGACGTGATGCTGGCATTCTGGGTGCTGGTCGGCATGCACGGCGTGCTTGCCGCCAGCGACGGAAAACGGCGCGGCTTCGTCCTGCTGGGGATCGCGATCGGCATGGGCGTGCTGACCAAGGGCCCAGTCATCCTGCTGAATCTGCTGCCGATCACCGTGCTGGCGCCGTGGTGGAATCCGGGCTTGCGTTGGCGTCGCTGGTTCGGCGGCGTGCTGCTGGCAGTGCTGCTGGGCGCGGCCATCGCCTTGATGTGGGCAATTCCAGCCGGCATGGCGGGCGGCGAGGCCTATCGCAATGCGATTTTCTGGGGCCAGACCGCCGACCGCATGGTCGAGTCTTTCGCCCACCGGCGGCCGTTCTGGTGGTATCTGCCGCTGTTGCCGCTGCTGCTGTTTCCGTGGTTTGTCTGGCCCGGATTGTGGAAGGCGCTGGCGCACCATCGGCGTGCCGGGCTGGATCGCGGCACGCGCTTTTGTCTGGCCTGGATGCTGCCGGTGTTCGTTGCGTTTTCCTTCATCAGCGGCAAACAGCCGCACTATCTGGTGCCTTTGTTCCCAGCGTTTGCACTGCTGACGGCGCGCGTGCTGGCAGACCGCTCGAGTTCCCGCGTGGGTTTGCCGGCGCTGCTGGCAATGGCGTTGGGGGTGGCCCTGATGCTGGCGGCCAGCGGGCAGATTGCTGCACTACACGATCAGGTTGCGGCGTTACCGCCGGTCTGGCCAGGCGCGCTGCTGGTACTGCTGGCGCTGGCGGCCTGGGTGGCCGGGCGGCGGGGTTTCGCGCCAGTGCTGAATCTTGCGCTGCTGGGGGTGGCCACACTGGTGTTGGTGCAGCTGGCCGCCACACGCTCAATCGATCCCATCTACGACATCAAGCCGATGGCGCAGGCGATCAGACAGGTACAGGCAGAAGGCAGACCGGTGGCGAATGCCGCGAGATACCACGCGCAATACCAGTTCCTCGGCCGTCTGGAGGCCCCGCTGGTCGAGCTACAGGGTGCCGAACTGACGCGCTGGCTGGCCGCGCATCCTGAAGCTTATGTGGTGATCTATCTGAAAGACACGCAGAACCTGGACGCGATTTCAGCCCGCCACAAGCAGGCGTATCGCGGGGGGGCAGCCGTTTTGGTGACCGCGCAGGCAGCGGTCAGACTGCTACCCGCTCACGTTGAATAGAAGCGCTTAAGCTTCGGTGACGGCGGTATCGCGCGGCGGCAGTACCACTTCGCGCGAGGGCGAAATGGTCGAGATGGCGTGCTTGAAAATCATTTGCGCGGCCTGATCCTGGCCTTTCAGCAGCACCACGAACTGGTCGAACGATTCGATCCGCCCCATCAGCTTGATGCCGTTGACGAGAAACACCGACACGGGGATACGTTCCTTGCGCAGGGTGTTGAGAAAAACGTCTTGCAGTTGATTATGTTCTTTGGCCATGTTTGGCTCCCTGTCAGGTGAAGTCGGGGCGATGCCCCGCTTAGTCATTATTAGCTGATTATTCGATTTTTGCACCGGTGCGTGCTGCCGTGATGGCGTCGCGGACACGCAATTGCTGCAACTGCTTGACGATTTCACCGCGCACCGCATCCAGCGGCGGAATCGTCGGCTGGCGCGTGTCGTCGAGACGAATGACGTGGTAGCCGAACTGCGTCTTCACCGGCGTTTGGGTGGTTTCGCCCTTTTTCAGGCCGGCCAGGGCGTCGGAGAATTCCGGCACGAACGCGCGGCGGTCGGACCAGTCGAGTGCGCCGCCGTTCTTGGCGGAGCCGGGGTCTTTCGATTGTTTCTTGGCGAGATCCTCGAATTTGGCCTTCTTGCCGAGGTCGGCAATGATCTTTTTCGCTTCGGCTTCGGTTTTCACCAGGATGTGGTGTGCGCGGTATTCCGGTTCAACCGGTCCCGCTTTGGCCTTGTCATAGGTGGCCTGGATTTCTGCGTCGGTGATCGGGTGGGCTTTGACGTAGTCTTCCAGATAGGCCTTGGCCAGTTGATCCTTGCGGCGGATATCCAGCGCGGCGGCCAGCTGCGGGTCCTTGTCGAGCCCCTTGTCCTGGGCGGCGCGCGACAGCAGTTCCAGGTTGATCAGCGACTCGCGCACGCGAGTAGCGAGTTCCGGGGAATCGGGCTGGCCCTGGGCCATTTCACGTTTGACCAGTTCGCCGTACAAGGCAGGGATCTCCTTGCCGTTGACCACGGCCAGCGGCTTGCTGGCGTCAACTGCAGGGGTGGCAGCAGCCGGGGCAGGGGTCTGTGCTTGCGCCAGCGGGGTGAGAGCCAGCAGGACCAGAGCGGGGAGAAGGGCGAGACGCATGGGGATTCCTTTTAAAGTTCTTCCGGGGTTAGGGCGGTAATCGATAGCGCATGAATTTCGCGCTGCATCAACTCGCCCATGGCTTCATACACCAGCCGGTGGCGGGCGAGCGTGGAGAGGTTATCGAACTTGGGTGACACCAGGGTGAGACGGAAATGCCCGCCGCCCGAGGCGGCACCGGCATGACCCTTGTGCTGGGCACTTTCGTCTTCCAGCGTGTAGGTCTCGGGTTCCAGCGCGGCGAGGCGCTGGCGGATCAGATCGGTCGTGCTCATTGAGGGAACACTTTCTTGAACGGTTTCACGCTGACGTTGGCATAGACGCCCGCCGCCGCGTAGGGATCGGCATCGGCCCACGCCTGCGCGTTGGCCAGCGTGTCGAATTCGGCGACGATCAGGCTGCCGGAAAAGCCGGCGCTGCCGGGGTCGTTGCCGTCGATCGCGGGGAAGGGGCCGGCCAGCAGCAGACGTCCGGCCTGTTGCAGGGCGTGCAGACGATCGACGTGAGCGGGGCGGGTGGCAAGCCGCAGATTCAGGCTGTCGGGCACATCCTGTCCGACGATGGCATAGAGCATTATTGCTTTTCTTCCTTGTCCAGTGTGGCTTGATCCAGATCGGCTTGATCCAGATATTTGGTCAGCATCATGCTCTGACCGATCACAAACACCAGCATCAGCCCCAGGCTGCCGAACAGCTTGAAGTTGACCCAGGCGTCAGTCGAGAAGTTGAAGGCGACAATCAGATTTGCAAGCCCCATGACGGCAAAAAAACCGCCCCAACTCGCATTCAGTCGACTCCAGGCGGAGGCAGGAAGTTCCATCTGCTTGCCCATCAGGCTTTTGATGACGTTGCGGCCCAAGGCCGCGGCGCCAAAAATGATGGCCGCGAAAATCCAGTACAGCACGGTCGGCTTCCACTTGATGAAGCTCTCGTCGTGCAGCCATAGGGTGGCGCCGCCGAACACCACGATGATGCCCAGCGTGACCCAAAGCATGGTTTCGACCTTGTGGCCGCGCAGCTTGACCCAGCCGATCTGTCCGAAGCTGGCGACGATGGCGACCAGGGTGGCGAGATAGATGCCGGGTTTTTCGCCGGCGCCCGCGGGCTGCGGCAGGCCCACGCTGGCCATGAAGGCGCGCGCGGCTTCGGCGTTGGCATCGCCTATTTTGTAGGCGATGAAAAAAATGATGACGGGAAACAGGTCGAACAGCAGTTTTTTCATGGTGCTTTTTTCATTCGGATGGCGTTTCGGCCCACTGAAATTCGGGCGACCGCTTATTTTGCTATGATTCCCCCTCCTGACCAAGCGCTTTTGCCCTGGTCGCCCGATCCCGATCATCGATGCTCAATATCGATCTGCATTGCCATTCCAACGTGTCTGATGGTGTGTTGCTGCCCGCTGAAGTCGTCGCGCGGGCCGCGGCCAACGGCGTGCACGCGCTCGCCCTGACCGACCACGACGGTGTGGCGGGGATCGCTGCTGCACAGGCGGCGGCGGACGCGACCGGGCTGACGCTGATCCCCGGCGTCGAAATCTCGGTGACCTGGGGCGGGCAGACGGTGCATATCGTCGGCCTGCGCATCGATCCCGCGTACCCCGAACTGGCCGCGGGCCTCGCCGACATCCGCCTCGGCCGCATCGAGCGCGCCCGCCGCATGGGCGACGATCTGGCGCGGGCCGGCATTGCCGGCGCGTATGAGGGCGCGTTCGACTATGCCGTCAACAAGGAGATGGTGGGGCGCACGCATTTCGCGCGCTGGTTGGTGGCGCAGGGCCACGCGCCCGACATGCGCAGCACGTTCAGGCGCTATCTCACGCACGGCAAGCCCGGCTATGTCGAGCACCAATGGACTTCGCTGGAAAACGCCGTCGGCTGGATCCGCGCCAGCGGCGGCGTGGCGGTGATCGCGCATCCCGGGCGCTATGCGTTCAACGCCCGCGAGCTACACCTGCTGCTGGACGCCTTCCGTGCGCTCGGCGGCGAGGGCATCGAGGTTATCACCGGCAGCCATCATCCTTCCGAGTACGGCAAATTTGCCGACCTGGCGCGCGCATTCGGCCTCAAGGCCTCGCGCGGGGCAGATTTCCACGCGCCGGGCGAGGGCATCGACATCGGCCGCCTGCCCGCGCTGCCGCACTACTGCCAGCCGGTTTGGCAGGGCTGGCCGGAACTGGCGGCCCATCTTTCTCCTTCCATTGCTTGAGGCTTTATGGCGCAATTCTTCAATATCCATGCCGACAATCCGCAGCCGCGGCTGATCCAGCAGGCGGTCGAGGTTCTCAAGCGCGGCGGCGTGATCGTCTATCCTACCGACTCGTGCTACGCGCTGGGTTGCCACATCGGCGACAAGGAAGCGGCCATGCGGCTGCTGTCGGTGCGCGGGCTCGACGGCGGGCACGACCTCACGCTGATCTGCAGCGACCTGTCTGAACTCGGCCGCTATGCCCAGGTGGACAACACCCAGTTCCGCTTTCTGAAGGCGCACACCCCGGGCGCCTACACCTTCATCCTGCGCGGCACCCGCGAAGTGCCGAAGCGGCTGCTGCACAAGAAGCACGACACCATTGGTCTGCGGGTGCCTGATCATCCCATCGTGCAGGCGCTGCTGGCCGAACTGGGCGAGCCCATCCTGTCGTCCACGCTGCTGCTGTACGGCGAGGACGTGCCGCTGACCGAGCCGTGGGAAATCCGTGAACGCCTCGAGCATCTGGTCGATCTGGTCATCGACGGCGGCGCCTGCGGCCTCACCCCGACCACCGTGGTCGATCTGACCACCGATACGCCCTCCGTGGTGCGCTTTGGCAAGGGCGACACGTCCGATTTCGAAGGCTGAGACGAATGGAAGAACTCACGCTGATCGGGAAAATCGCCATCTTCGCCTTGCCGGTGATCTTTGCCATCACCCTGCACGAAGCCGCGCACGGTTACGTTGCGCGCTACTTCGGCGACATGACCGCCGCCGCGCAGGGCCGCATCACGCTCAACCCGCTCAAGCACATCGATCCAATCGGCACCGTCCTGGTGCCGCTGGCGATCCTGCTGACCAGCAAGCTGCTGGGCGGAGGCATGATCCTGTTTGGCTGGGCCAAGCCGGTTCCGGTTAATTTCGGAAATCTGCGCCGCCCCAAGCAGGACATGTTGTGGGTCGCCGCCGCCGGTCCCGGCATGAACTTCGTCATGGCCGTGTTCTGGGCGCTGATGATTCAGCTCGGCCACGCGCTCGGCAGCAGCTTTGCCAGTGAGCCGCTGATGCTGATGGGCGCGGCGGGCGTCTTCATCAACGTCATCCTGATGGCGTTGAACCTCATTCCGCTGCCCCCGCTCGACGGTGGTCGCATTGCCGTGAGCCTGCTGCCGGCCAGGCTGGCCATGCAGTTTTCGCGGCTGGAGCCGTATGGCCTGTTCATCCTGCTCGGCTTGCTGTTCACCGGCGTCCTCGGCATCATCCTGTGGCCGCTCATCAGCCTGTTCATCGGCCTCATCGCGCTCGTCAGCGGCCTTGAACCCGCGCAGCTGGTCGGCCTGATCCAGGTCGTGCTGTCCTGACCCCTGACCCCTGACCCCTGACCCCTGACCCCTGACATGTATTCCGACCGCGTTCTTTCCGGCATGCGCCCCACCGGGCGCCTGCACCTTGGCCACTACCACGGCGTCCTCAAGAACTGGCTGCATCTGCAGAACGAATACCAGTGCCTGTTCTTTGTCGCCGATTGGCACGCGCTGACCACGCATTACGACACGCCGCAGGTGATCGAGGACAACGTGCGCGACATGGTGATCGACTGGCTCGCCGCCGGCGTCGATCCGGCGCAGACGACGCTGTTCGTGCAGTCGCGCGTGATCGAGCACGCCGAGCTGCATCTCTTGCTGTCCATGATGACGCCGCTCGGCTGGCTGGAGCGCGTGCCCACCTACAAGGACCAGCAGGAGAAGCTCAGCGAGAAGGACCTCTCCACCTACGGCTTCCTCGGCTATCCGCTGCTGCAAAGCGCCGACATCCTGATCTACCGCGCCAACCGGGTGCCGGTGGGCGCGGACCAGGTGCCGCACATCGAATTCACGCGTGAAATATGCCGCCGCTTCAATCATCTGTATGGACGCGAACCCGGCTTCGAGGACAAGGCGCGCGCTGCCGTCAAAAAGCTCGGCTCGAAAAAGGCGCGCCTCTACGAGGAGTGCCGCACCGCCTACCAGGAAAAGGGTGATGACGAGGCGCTGGAATCCGCCAAGGCACTGCTGAACGACGCGCAGAACCTGTCGATGAACGATCGCGAAAGGCTGTTCGGCTATCTCGAGGGTTCCGGCAAGATGATCCTCGTCGAGCCCGAAGCACTGCTGACCGAAGCATCGAAAATGCCCGGGCTGGACGGACAGAAGATGTCGAAGTCGTACAACAACACGATTGCCCTGCGCGAAGACCCGGAAGTCATCACCAAGAAAATCCGCACCATGCCGACCGATCCCGCGCGCGTTCGCCGCACCGACCCCGGCAACCCGGCCAACTGCCCGGTGTGGCAATTCCACCTGGTGTATTCGGACGACACGACCCGCCAGTGGGCTACCGCCGGCTGCACCAGCGCCGGCATCGGCTGCCTCGAATGCAAGCAGCCGGTGATCGACGCCGTGCTCGCCGAGCTCGCGCCGATCCGCGCGCGCGCGGCGTATTACGAGGACAATCCCGACCAGGTGCGCAACATCCTCGCCGACGGCTGCGAGAGGGCGCAGGAACTGGCGCGGGATACCATGCGCGATGTGCGGGAGGCGATGGGGCTGACGTTCGGGTGAGTGGGGGTATTGAGGGTGTGGATTCGTTGATCAGGATGAATATAAGGGAGCGCCATGGCCCACCATAAAAAATGGAAGCGCAACTAAAGTGGACCCCTCAGTCAAGACACTAATGCATCGAGTTTAAGAGGGTAGCCTTTGACACGCAGCTGCACGGCGCTGCCCCGGTTTTTGATTCTGTTTTTTCCTGGTGATTTTCTTTTCGCGCAGTGAATTTATCCACAATGCTTGCCCCGCCTCCGCTCGCTGTCCGATAGACCTCATCCGGCGTGCGGTAGTCCAGCGACTGGTGCATTCGTTCCGTGTTGTAAAACACAAAGTATTCCGTCAGTCCCAGCAGCAACTCCGGCAGTGTGGCGTAGCCCTTCAAATACACGTCTTCGTGTTTGACGCTGCGCCACAGCCGTTCCACAAAGATATTGTCCAATGCCCGCCCACGCCCGTCCATGCTGATTGTGATGCCGTGCGTTTTGAGCACGCCGGTTATGGGCGTAGCCCGGTATCCTTTAGGGAAACGCTGCACTGGTGCCCTAAAGGATACCGGGCTACGCCCATAAACTGACAGCCTTGATCGGTGTTGAACATCTCGGGCGCGCCATACGTTTGCAATGCCTGCTCCAGACAGTCCACACAAAAGCCGCTATCGAGCGTGTTCGACAAACGCCATGACAGCACTTTGCGCGAGTACCAGTCGATTATGGGCATAGCCCGGTATCCTTTAGGGCACCGCCACCAGGTACACAAACCCACGCGCCAGGCGGATGTAGGTGATGTCGGTACTCCACACCTGATTGGGGCGATCAATGTTCACGCCGCGCAGCAGGTACGGATACAGCTTGTGCTGCGGGTGCGGGCGGCTGGTGTTGGGGCCGGGCGCCATGCCCGCAAGACCCAATACCCGCATCAGTCGCTGCACCCGCGCCGCGAGGATGCTGTGCCCCAAGCCACGCAGGTAATGCAGGAGCTTGCGGCTGCCGTAAAACGGGCGGCGGGTGTATTCAGCGTCGATCAGTTCCAGCAAGGTCATGTCCGTAGCATCCGGTGTGGCGGCCAACCGGGGTGCGTACACGCTGGAACGCGCAACGCCGGTCAACTCGCATTGCCGGGTCAACGGCATGTGTTCGGCAGTACCCACCCAAAGCCTGCGCACGTCTACTGGCTGATCCCGGACTTTTTTTTGAGCCAGTCCAGTTCCATCTTCAATCGCCCGATCTCGGAATACAGCCGCTCGGGGCTGGCCGATGGGTCAACCGGTTTCGGGCCACGCTTGGCATCAAACAGGCTGGATGCCTGGGCTTGCAGTGCTTGCTTCCACAAACCCACTTGCGTTGGATGCACTCCAAACTCCTGACCAATCTCATTCACGGTCTTGATGCCACGGATCGCTTCGAGAGCAACACGGGCCTTGAACTCACCACTGAAATGCTTGCGCTTCGTTCCACTCACAACCTGCTCCTTTTTAAGGCAGGCTACCATCTTGATTTACTGTCTGGAAATCGGGGTCCACTTTAGCGACACAGTCTATTTCGAAGGGGATGCCTGATGCTGGATTTTGATTTCAACCAAGTACAACTCGTTGAGTTTGGCCTTGGCCGTGACGATGGGAACGGACGAACGTTTTGTTTGATCCCTGTGGATGGCGACGTGCAGGATGCCTTGAAAGAAATGGCTGAAGCAACCTGGGCTGCTATGCAGGGACTAACCGATAATCCGCCCAAGTACGAACCGGCTGAGAAGCATGCTGGCATTGAGTATTTGCATTTGCCGCTGGCTGACGACCTGGCGGTATCAATGCGTGAATTGCACCAAGCAAACAATCTGCCCATCGACGCGCAGGCACTGAATAACCCAGAGAATGTTTTCAGCTACTTTGTGCGATTCACTGATAACCAAGGGCGGCGTTTGACAGCGCTGCGGCGTGCTACGCAATTTAAAGGCATTCTCAAAAATCGCCTGGTTCAGTTCGTGACGAATGCATTGAAAATTGTTGAAGATAACGTCTTTAAACTCGATGCCGACTTTGATCTGCTCATTGATAAAGGTTTCGGTTTCCGATCCGGCCCGGACGATCCTCGACATGCTGGCCGAACCGCGCCTGGGTGGCGGCATCCGTTCGGTGCGGGACATGCTGGCGAACTACCTGCGTTCCGAGACCAAGAACCTCGACCTGTTGATCGACTATGCCGACCGTCTCGGTAACGGTGCCGTGTTCAAGCGTCTGGGGTTTCTGCTGGAGCGGAATGCGCCTGACCAGCGGGCCACCATCGAGAAGTGCGCCCAGCGGCTTACCCAGGGGAATGCCAGGCTCGACCCGAAGCTTGCGGCGGAACGGCTGGTCTCGCGTTGGCGGCTCTGGGTGCCAGAGAACTGGCTGAAGGAGGCGGCATGATCGACCGCCAGGAGCTGTCCGATTTTGCGCGGGAGCTGTCCCTTGCCCTCAATGTGGTGGAGAAGGATTATGTCCTTGGCTGGCTTCTGGCGGGTATCTCCGCCCATGATGCCTTGCCGGGCACTGGGTCTTCAAGGGGGGAACCTGCCTCAAGAAGTGCTACTTCGAAACCTATCGATTCTCGGAAGACCTGGACTTCACCATCACCGAAGAGGGGCAACTCGATGAAGATTTTCTGCTCACGGCGTTTCGTGAGATTTCGGATTGGATTTATGAAGCGAGCGGTATTGAGATTCCGTCCGACCAAATCCGCTTCAAGGTAACCGACACCCGGGGCGGCGGAAAATACGCCGAGGGGCGCGTGTATTACGTCGGCCCACTCCAGCAGCGACGCAACCTCGCCCGCATCAAATTCGATCTGACGACCAAAGAAAAGCTGGTATTGGAACCGGAAGAGCGGGAAGTTCATCACCCTTATTCTGATCGGCCGGAAGCGGGAATTCATATTTTGAGCTACTGCTTCGAAGAGGTGTTTGCCGAAAAGGTCAGGGCGTTGGCGGAACGGGAGCGCCCCAGAGACCTGTACGACGTGGTGCATCTCTACCGCCATGACGAAATCCGTCCCGATCGTTCGGTGATGATGAATACCTTGCGTGAGAAGTGTGCCTTCAAGAATATCCCCGTGCCGAACCGGGACTCGCTGCTGCGGCCCGACGCACGGGGAAAACTGCTCGCCGAATGGGAGGACATGCTCGCGCATCAGTTGCCGGTACTACCACCATTTGACCAATTCTGGGACGAGCTGCCTCTGGTCTTCGACTGGCTGTATGAAGCAATCGAGAAACCAAATCTTAGGGGATTGGCGGCTGATCGACCTGTTGATGAAACATGGCAGCCACCGACAAGGGTTCAATCATGGAAGACCTCCATACCTGTGGTGGAGTCCGTAAGACTTGCCGCAGCGAACCGCTTGTGTGTCGATCTGAGGTATCAGGGGAGCAATAGGCTTATCGAGCCATACTCGTTGCGACGGAGCAAAGATGGCCATCTCCTTCTCTGTGCGGTAAGGCACGAATCTGGCGAATCCAGAACATATCGTGTTGACCGTATTGAAGGCGCTGAGGTTACAAAAGTTTCATTCGTGCCCAAATATCTTGTCGAGTTGACGCCTTCCGGACCAATTCACGCCCCCACAATTGAGCGCATTGATCGAATATTTTCTCCGCCAACCCTTCCGCGAAGCTTACGCAAAGGTGCTGGTGGGAGTGGTGGCCACGGTCCGAAGTACATCTTCAAGTGCTCGGTCTGCGGGAAACAGTTTACGCGGAAATCATATGACGCCACTCTGAACCCTCACAAGAACAAGCAGGGGCATCCATGCTATGGGAGTATTGGCATGTATGTCCGGACGGAGTATTGATGCAGACCATGGCTGAATTCCTCCGCGTCACGCAATCGCTCGAATCCCCGGCACCCTTGTCTTGTACCCAAAAAGGGTATTAACATGCCCGAAATGGGTATAAAGAACACAACCAAACCACTCAAACCGCGTTCCGTTGCGCGGCGCGCCCCTGCTCCGGCGCGGACGGGTATCGCCGATGCACTGTTTTCGGCGACGCAACAGCGCGTGCTGGCGCTGCTGTTTGGCCAGCCGGGGCGCAGTTTCTTTACCAATGAACTGATCGGCCTGGTCGGCGCCGGGTCGGGCGCGGTGCAGCGCGAGGTGAAGCGGCTGGTCGAGAGTGGGCTGGTGACGGTGACGCGACTCGGCAGCCAGAAGCATTACCAGGCCAACCCGGCGGCACCGATTTTCGAGGAGCTGCGCGGCATAGTGACCAAGACGCTGGGGCCGGCGGAAGTGTTGCGTGCGGCGCTGGTGCCGCTGGGCGACGCGGTGCGGCTGGCGCTGGTTTACGGCTCGGTGGCCAAGGGCAGCGACACGGCCCACAGCGATATTGATCTGTTGCTGGTGTCCGATGTGCTGACGCTGGAACAGGTCTATGAGGCGCTGACACCGGCGGAGCAGAAGCTCGGCCGCCGTGTCAGCCCGACCTTGTATAGCGTGGCGGAATTCCGCCGCCGCCGGGCTAGCAGCAATCCATTTCTTACCAAGGTGCTGGCTGGTGAAACCATCCGGCTGACGGAAGACCGCGATGACCTCCTTGCCGCTGGATAACCTGGTCCGCATCGGCAAGCTCAAGGCTGAACCGCCGGCGCAGGGGGAATTCGATGGCCTGGTCCGTTCGGGCCTGGTGCGCCTGCGCGATGCGGAAAACGCCACGCTTTCCCTTGAAAGCCGTTTCGATCTGGCCTACAACGCGGCGCATGCCTTGTCGCTGGCGGCGCTACGCTGGCATGGCTACCGTTCCGAGAACCGTTATCTGGTGTTTCAGAGCCTGACGCACACGCTCGCGCTCGACGCCGCGCAATGGCGGGTGCTCGATCAGGCACACAACAAGCGCAATCTAGCCGAATACGAGGGTGACCTGGATGTGGACGATGCGCTGGTTGAGGCCCTGATCCGCGCGGCGCGGACAGTTGCCGAACGGGTTGCGGCGCTCGGGCCGGTGGCGCAAGGCTGATCCGTGTCGGATATCGCCATGTAGAAAAGCCCTTCCTCGACCAGCTTGCTTCACTTGGCTGGACGGTAATCGACCAAGGTCAAGGCTGTCTCCCAACCAACCCCGCAGCGAGCCTGCGCGCAAACTTCCGCGAGTGGCTGCTGCCCGAGGTGTTCCGTGAAGCGGTGCGCGCGATCAACCGCACCGCCGACGGCATGGCCTGGCTGACCGACCGCCAGCTCGATGATCTGCGCGACCAGATTCTGCGCCAGCCGAACCGCACGCTGCTGGAGGCCAACGAGGCGGTGCAGGCGTTGTTCCTCAAGGCGCAGGTGGACCGCAACGAGGTGACGGGCGAGAGCGACCCAGTTGTGAGTCTGATCGATTTCGCCCGCCCGGAGCGCAACGTTTTCCATGCCATCAACCAGTTCCGCATCGACACGCCGGGCTGCGTGAAGCAGTGCATCATCCCGGACATCGTGCTGTTCGTGAACGGCATCCCGCTGGTGGTGGTGGAGGCGAAGATCGGCGACGCGAACACGGCCAACCCGATGCACGCGGCCTTCGAGCAGTTGCTGCGCTACCGCAACGGGCGCAGCGAAACCCTTGCCGCCGGGCTGCGCGAAGGTGAGCCGCGCCTGTTTCATACCAATCTACTGCTGATTTCCACCTGCGGCGAGAAGGCCACCTACGGCAGCGTGACATCTGGCTACGAGCATTTTTATGCCTGGAAGGACATCTGGCCGGAAAGCAACCGGGCCTATACGCCGCCGCTGGGCGTGGAGCGCGAACAGGAACGGATGATCCAGGGCCTGCTCGCGCCTGCGACCTTGCTGGATGTGCTGCGCACCTGCACGGTGTTCATGGATACGGATTCGGGCAAGCGGGTAAAAGTGGTGTGCCGATACCAGCAATACCGCGCCGCTCATCGCATCATTGAACGCTTGCGTACGGGCAAGACGATGGCAGAGCGCTCCGGCGTGGTGTGGCATACCCAGGGCTCGGGCAAGTCGCTGACCATGGTGTTTGTGGCGCGCATGCTCCGTGCGTCAGCGGACTTGGCGGATTTCAAGATTCTGCTGGTCAACGACCGCGTCGATCTGGAAGTGCAGCTTGCCGCCACCGCCAGGCTGATCGGCGGCAAGGTGAACGTGATCGACAGCACGGATCAACTGCGCGAGCACCTTGCGACGTCTGCATCCGACATCAACATGGTGATGGTGCACAAGTTCATGGAGCGCGCCGAGGCGCTGCCGCTGAAAGTGGCGGAAGCGCTGGCGAGTTACGGCACGGTGCCGTCCGGCCAGACCTTCGGCGTGGTGAATTCGTCCGATCGCATTCTGCTGTTGATTGACGAGGCGCACCGCACGCAAAGCTCGGACTTCGGCGACAACATCTTCGAGGCGTTTCCCAATGCGACGCGTATTGCCTTCACCGGCACGCCGCCGATGCGCGAATTGCACAGCGACCGTTACACGGTGAAGCGCTTTGGCGAATACATCGACACCTACAAACTGCTGATGGACGCGGTGCACGACGGCGCGACCCTGCAAATCCTGTATGAAGGCCGCACGGCGGACACGGCGCTGAAGGACAAGCACGGCTTCGATACCAAATTCGAAGACCTGTTCAAGACGCGCAGCGAAGCCGAACTACTCGCCATCAAGAAGAAGTATGGCGCGAGCGGCGACATCCTCGAAGCGGAAAAGCGCATCGAGGCCATTGCCCGCGATCTGGTGAATCATTACATCGACAACATCCTGCCGGATAGCTTCAAGGCGCAGGTGGTGTGCCATTCCAAGCTGGCGGCGGTCCGCTACCAGAAGTCGATCCGGGACGCGCTGGCCGAGCGCCTGGACAGTGAGCAGCTCAAGCCGAAGCCCGACATCGAGCTGATCCGCCGCATCGCTTTCTTAAAGGCGGCGGTAGTGGTTTCCTCCGACGCCACCAACGAACTGGCGCTCATTACCGAGGCGCGCAAGGAAGCCAAACGCTGGAATGCGGTGGAGAACTTCTGCAAGCCCTTCGACTTCGACGACCCGGACAAGGACCTGACCGGCATCGCCTTTTTAATTGTGTGCGACATGCTGCTGACCGGCTTCGACGCGCCGGTGGAGCAGGTGATGTACATCGACAAGCGGCTCAAGGAACACAACCTGCTGCAGGCGATCGCGCGGGTGAACCGGGTGACGAAGAATAAGCACCGCGGCTTCATCGTGGACTACATCGGTCTGGCAAACCATCTGGCGCTGGCGCTGGCGATTTATTCAAAGGAAGACGCGCAGGACATCCAGGAGGGTTTGAAAAACCTGCTGACCGAGCTGCCGATCCTGGAAGAACGCTATGAGCGCTTGTTGCAGCATTTCCGCGCTGCCGGGGTGAGCGGGATCGATGCCTTCGTCAAGGACGAGCTGCCCACGCCCGAGGCGGAAGTTGCCGTGGTGCATACGGCGGTGGGTGTATTGAAGGACATCAAGCTGCGGGCAGACTTCGATGTGTATTTGAAGACATTTCTGCAGAGCCTGAACCTGATTCTTCCCAATCAGGCCGGGCATCCGTATCGAGGCCCGGCGCGGCGCTTCGGCTATCTGCTGCGCATGGCCAAGGAGCGCTACAAAGACGATACGCTCGACATTGCCGACGCGGGTGCGAAGGTGAAGGCGTTGATCAACGAGCATCTGGTCGAACTGGGTATCAATCCCAGGATTCCCCCCATCGAACTGCTGGCGGACGACTTTATCGCCAACGTGCAGAAGCATGCCCAGGGCGATCCGGAGGCCAAGGCCAGCGAGATGGAACACGCCATCCGCAAGCACTGCACGGTGCACTTCGACGAAGCCCCTGCTTTCTACAAGCGCCTGAGCGAGAAGCTGGAGAAACTGATCCAGGAACATCAGAACAATTGGCAGACGCTGGCCGAGGACTACGAGCAGATTCGGAACGAGGCGATGGCAGGGCGCACTGATGCCATCGAAGGCCTGAGCAAAGAGGCGACAACCTTTTACGACTACGTGGTGCAACTCGCTTTTGACGGCGGTGACGTGCTGCCCGATTCAGCGACGCCTTTGAAGAAACTCATGGCGCGCATCGTGGAAATTTTGCAGGGCACCATCGACATCATCGACTTCTGGAAAAAGCTGAACGAGGTGAAGAAGCTGCGCGGTGAGATCGATACGGAAATCCTGCTTGCCAATATCCCGCAGCTCACCGGCAAGCACGAACGGATTACCGTGGAGATCGTGAAGCTGGCCGAGAAACGCCATGCGGAGCTGACCAAATGAGCGGCTCACGAATCAAAGATATTACCTACGAGGTTTTGCGCAGCCAGCGCTCAACGGCGGATATCGTCATCGAGCGCGATGGTCGCGTGCTTGTCCGTGCGCCCAAATCGATTCCGGATGAGCGAATCGAGGAGATGATCGAGGCCAAGCGTTATTGGATATACAAGAACCTCGCCGAATGGCGCGACCTGAATGCCACCCGGGTGCTACGCGAGTATCGCAACGGAGAAGGCTTTCTTTATCTAGGCCGGTCTTACCGTTTGCTGCTGGTTGCCGACCAGGACGAACCCCTGCTGCCTAAGAACGGGCGTTTCTGCATGTGGCGTGATTTGGTGGATAGGGGAGAGATCGAGGCCGCCAAGGCGGCCTTTCGCGATTACTACATCGCGCGCGGCAGCGAACGTATCCGCCAGCGCGTCGACTACTACGCGCCCAAGGTCGGCGTCGCGCAGCGCGATGTGGCCGTCCGCGAACTCGGCAATCGTTGGGCCTCATGCTCGCCGAACGGAAACCTGGCCTTTCACTGGAAATGCATGATGGCGCCGCAAACCATCATCGACTACATCGTGGTGCATGAGCTTTGCCACTTTCACCATCTCGATCACACCGATGCGTTCTGGAATGAGGTGGACAAAGTGATGCCGGCCTATGGTGAGCGTAAGGAATGGCTGCGCACGCATGGCGCGGGGCTAGATGTTTAGATATGGCCGCGTGGGTGGTGATTCACGTATCTGCGGGAATGTCGAAGCCAAGCGCGTACTAAGGCTATCCATGAAAGAACTTCGAAAGAATAGGGCGCTTGTCCACGAGACCGGTATGGACCCTTCGCTTACGAGGCGCTCAGCCATAATCGCTCGAACCTTCAGATGGCTGTGGGAGCGACATTTCCGTATTGCTTGTGTCTTGGAACGGGCCTCAGCAAAATTTCCGAGATGAGCCCACCGGTTGCTGTACTTGGAATTGACGCCGCGTGGACCGAAAAAGAGCCAAGTGGTGTGGCACTGTTGACGAGGCAGGGCGAACGCTGGCGCTGCCTGCGGGTGGCACCCAGCTATGCGGCGTTTAGCGGTACGTTCTCGTGGGAAGACCCAGTTTGTGGTGGCAAAGCAGATGCCCACAGCTTACTTGCGACTTGTTCTTCTTTGGCTGGACGAGATCGCTTAGCGATTGTTGCGGTCGATATGCCGCTTGCCACACGGCCGATTCAGAGCCGGCGTGTCGCGGATAACTTGGTTTCAATGCAGTTTGGGGCCAGGAAATGTTCAGTGCACTCGCCCAACTTAGAGCGGCCTGGCGAAGTTGGAGTGCAGCTTTGCGAGGCTTTCGTAAAATCAGGCTTTCCTCTTGCAGTGGACAAAGAACGCATCATGCCAGCTTTACTAGAGGTCTATCCGCATGTCGCGCTGCTGAAACTGATGCGTGCGACCGAACGGTTGCCTTACAAAGTGAGCAAGAACGGCAGCTATTCGGGTTGGTATGTGCGTGGATGGCTACGCGTTATCTTGCTGACGAGGCTGTTCCGCTTGGAGATGACACTGGGGCAATTTGGGTTCCAGTTGGTCTATAGGCCGTCCATAAAAAATATTGGATAGTCAGGCCGACGCCCAACGTTAGCGGCCAGATCGAATCTCCTTAAAATGCACCCGTGGCATTCGACGCCAAGGTAGACAGCCGCCCCCATGGGCCGGTGCAAAACATCATGGGTTAACGCCCAGTAAGCGATTGTTTTAATTGGATCTGAGTTAGCAGGTTTCTCCTGTAACGTTTGGCAGCCTTAACTTGCAATTTGGCAGGTTGCTTCTGTACCAACAGCTGTGGGCAATTCTTGCCGACTCCGATCCTTCCCTTCGCATAATGTATATCCTCGTCGAATCATCGTTTCACGCGGCCTTGGTTGCGGTAAATGAGCGCTTTGCAGCAGATTGGCTACTGGAACGGATTTCATCGCTAGTTGCAAAAAACACGGGCAGTTTTTGCCATGCTAAGTCCTTTCGTTGGGTTCAACAAATCGGGCGGGACGCCGGGGTCAGTGATTCGCGGGATCGTCGCAGGGCCGGACGGCGGCCCTAAGCGCTCCTTCATCCCACTCGGCGGGCGCTGCTGGAATGCGGCGGTTTTGGTTTTGCAGGTGGTCAGCCCGGTGCAGCTGCCAGCGGCTTGCGCGTGGGTTCTCACCTGGATGCAGTCAGGGCGGCGGTTCGCTTGGGCGTCGGGCTGGCGCCCGGCCGCCTCAGCGTATCCGCCGATCTTCCGGGCGCTCATGGCGCACCCCCTTGGAGCGTCGTTCCGCCTACAACGGGCAAAGGCTTTGCCTGCCGCAGGTAGCGCGATTCGAGGTAGCGCCGGGACAGGCTGACGACCAGCTGGAGGTTTTGCAGCTCCCACGGCTGGAAGGTTCGACCGTCAGGCGTCACCAGAGCCCCGTCACGGGCATAGCGCCACCCATCCCAGCCCGGTACATGGACGATGGCCCCTGCGCGCATCCTGATGAGTTTGAAGGCCGGGTAGGGGATGCGGTTGATCCCGTTCTCCCAGTTGTAAATCGTGCGCCGGCTGACACCGAGGTATTCGCAGGCCTGATCCTGCGTCAGGCCTGCAGTCATGCGTTCGGCGTAGAACCGGGCCGGGTCAGCCCAGACGAAGTGCGGGTGGGCGCGGGGTTTCTTCTGGCGGCGGTGTTTCTCAAGCATCGCGCAACCCTCCGTTGTCCGGGAACGGGCAATCCTCGACCAGAGCCAGCAGGCGGTTTTTTAGCACATGCGCCGTGGCGCTGAGGCCTTGGGGTTCCTCAATGCCGGTCAGCACATGCTCGATGGCGTCGGCGACGATGGCCAGTTCGGTGTGCCAGGTGTTGAGGCGTTCCCAGTGGCGGCTCATGCGGCACCGCCTTTGCTGGCGACGTGTACCGACATGAAGTCCGGGCCGTGCTGGAGGTAGCGGAGAATCAGCCCTTTGGAAACCTCTTGGCAGTAGAGCTGCGTCCCGATGGCGAAAGCTTCGCCGTTGAGGAACACGCACCAGCCCATGCGGGTTTTTTTCAGGGCCACGGTGAGAGCGTTTTTGCTCATGCCGCACCCCTTGTCCAAAGTCCAAAAACGGTTTCAATGGGTTTTCGGGGCGTTTCTCGGCGGCAGCCCAATGCTGGCGCGGTGGTATGGTTTCCGGAAAGCTGTCCGAAAATCCGGAGTACCGGAATGAACGGACTAGTGTTACTAGCCGTTGAGGAAATCAGCCGACCGGAGATCGAGCCAAAAATCCGACCGAGCGAGCGTCCGAATCCGGGACAGTTTTCCGGGGCGGAAAGGGCCGGTTTTGCCGTGGGCAATTCTTGCCGACTTTTCTGTCCTACTTCGCATAATGTATATTATGTTAAATTATGTATTTGCTTGAGTGGAGTCATACCGTCGTCCTGCAGTCGCACTCCTATTCCGGAAACCCCTCGCGGGATTACGGTGACCGCCTCCCCGGCCGAGATGCCAATCTAGAAAACAGGCTGGCGAATCTTCAGGCCTGTCCTTCGGTATTCATATTGAATATCCGGGTTAAATAACAACTTTAACTAATGATTAGTTAGGATCATGGCAAGCATATTGCGTTGCTCCCATACTTATGGACTCGTCCGCGCTGCCGCGGAGTTCGGGACGGCGCTTGAGAGCAACCGCTGCTAAGAAGGCGTCCTTCGCCCTTGCGTGCCACGGTGGCCACGACGCAGTTGCCTGAAGCCAACAGGCGCCGCATGGCGGTGCAAGCAGGGCTTCGGCCCGTGCATCGAGGGCGGCCACGTCGACGCCGTATCTGGATACCCGCGGGCCGCTGAAGTCAACGTGAGCGAAGGTGAGCGCGTGGCCCGCGAAGTCCACCATGCGGAAGCCGGTGCGCGCCCCCGCCTCCCGCAGTTCCTCCATGTAGAAGCCGCCCAGCCGGGTGCCGTGGAGTCGCTCGGCCAACGCGCCGGGTCACCGTGGTCTCGCCCACCCCCGGCATGCCTGTGATGAGCAGCGCACGCCCTGCCCCGCTCATGGGCGCAGCCCCACCATGGCGTTCGGAGCCGGACGAGGCGGTCAGGATGATTTCCACGGGCCGGTTAATACTTGTCCGGCCACTCGCACACCGCGCGCAGCATGCACTCGGGGCAGCGCGGCTTGCGCGCGATGCAGGTCTCGCGTCCATGCAAAATCATGGCGTTGCCGAACGCAGTCCACTTGTCCTTCGCCACCTGGCGCATGAGCACCTCCTCCACCGCCTGCGGATCGTCTGAATGTGCGAGCCCCAGGCGATTGCTCACCCGCAACACATGCGTATCCACCGCAATGGCCGGCACACCAAAGGCGTTGCCCAGCACCATGTTGGCGGTCTTGCGCCCCGCCCCGGGCAGCGTCGTGAGTGCCTCCAGGGTTTGCGAGACCTCGCCGTGAAAATCCGCCACCAGCTTCTGGCAGCAGGCGATGACCGACCGGGTCTTGTTCTTGTAAAAGCCGGTGGAACGAATCTCCTCCTCCAGCACGGCAGGGTCGGCCGCGGCGTAGTCCTGGGCTTTTCTGTATTTTTTGAAAAGGGTCGCAGTGACTTCGTTGACCCGCGCATCGGTGCACTGGGCGGAGAGGATGACGGCGATCAATAGCTCCAGGGGATTCCTGTAATGCAGCGCGAGCTTGGGCTCGGGGTATTTCTTGAGCAGCAGCGCAGTGATCTTCCCGGCATCGGCCATGGCTCACTCCCGACGAGTGTTTCAAGCATAGAGCATGAAACCCGTCCGGCATGCGGCGGCACGATACACGTCCAGTGCGCCTTCACTCCGAGCGGACATGATCCAGAGAAAATTAAAACGACACCGGAAGCAATGCGCAGTTATGACATCTATGCTTAATAAATAGACGTCGTCCATTCCCCCGTGCACATCCAGAGCCTCACTGCGGAGCAGTCTCTCGCCAGCCTTCATACTTCGGCCGTAGGCCTGACTTCGGCCGAGGCGCAGCGACGGCTGGCGGAGTTCGGTCCGAACCACGTCGAGGAGGTGGAGCGCGAGCGCCTGTTGCTCAGTTTCGTCCGCGAGTTCACCCACTTCTTCGCCATCATCCTGTGGGTGGGCGCGGCGCTGGCGTTTCTGGCCGAATATTTCGATCCCGGCCAGGGCATGGTGCGCCTGGGGGTCGCCATCGTCGGTGTCATCCTGATCAACGCCGTCTTTTCCTTCTGGCAGGAATACCGGGCCGAGCGGGCCGTCGCCGCGCTGCGCCAGTTGCTGCCGCAGCAGGTGAAGGCGCTTCGCGGCGGCGAAATCGTGGAACTGCTCGCCAGCGAGTTGGTGCCCGGCGACATCGTCTTGCTGGAAGAGGGCGACTTCGTGCCGGCCGACTGCCGGCTGATCGAATCATTCGGCCTGCGCGTCAACACCGCGACGATCACCGGCGAATCGCTGCCCCAGGCGCGCAATGCCGATCCCCAGCCGGAGATGTCGCCGCTGTCCGCAAAAAATAGTGTGTTGGCCGGCACGTCGGTGGTGTCGGGCCAGGCGCGCGCCGTGGTCTACGCCACCGGCATGCGTACCGAGTTCGGCAAGATCGCCCATCTGACGCAAACGGCGGGCAAGGCCACTTCGCCGCTGCAGCGCGAGATCGCCCGGCTTTCCCGCATCGTCGCCTTTCTTGCCACCGGCATGGGCGGCGTGTTCCTCCTCATCGGCCAGGCGCTCGGGCTGCCGTTCTGGGAGAACCTGCTGTTCGCCATCGGCATCATCGTCGCCAATGTGCCGGAAGGCCTGCTGCCGACGGTGACGCTGTCGCTGGCCATGGCGACGCAGCGCATGGCGAAGCGCAATGCGCTGGTGCGTCATCTGCCTGCGGTGGAAACGCTCGGCTCGACCACGGTGATTCTGTCCGACAAGACTGGCACGCTGACGCAGAACCGCATGTCGGTGCGACGTTTGTGGCTGGGCGGCGGATTCTTCACACAGGAAGACATCGCGGCGCAGCCGCGCCTGGCAACCGAACACCGTGCACTCTTCGTCAATGCTGCGCTCTGCCACAACCTGAAAGAAATACACAACAACGGTAAGCACGAATGGCTGGGTGATCCGATGGAAGTGGCGCTGGTTGGCATGGGTCGGCAGGCGGCGGGTGCGCTCGACGGCTTCAGGCGCATCGACGAGATTCCCTTCGACACCGACCGCAAGCGCATGTCGGTGCGGTGCGAGACGCCGCAGGGGCGTATGCTCTACTGCAAAGGCGCGCTGGAAACGGTGCTTGAGGTGTGCGACTCGGTGCAGTTCGATGGTGGGATCGCGCCGCTCGACGCCGCCGCGAAAACCCGTCTGCTTGCGGCACAGGACGAGATGGCCGGGGCGGGTCTGCGTGTCCTGGCCTTCGCCCATGGCTCGATCGACGGCGGCCTGCCCGCCGAGGAACGCGGCCTGATCCTGGCGGGTCTGGTCGGGTTGGAGGACCCGCCGCGGCCCGAGGTGCCCGAGGCCATTGCGCGCTGCGCCGAGGCCGGTATCCGCGTGATCATGGTGACCGGCGACCATCCGCATACGGCACAGGCCATCGCCCGCGAGATCGGCCTGATGAAATCAGACCAGCCCGTCGTCATCACCGGCGACGACCTGCTGCACCTGTCTCCGGCGCAGCTGCATCTGGCGCTGGATGCGCCGGAAATCCTCTTCGCCCGCGTGGCCGCCGTGCAGAAAATGCAACTCGTCGAGGCGTTGCAGAAGAAGGGCGAAATCGTCGCCGTCACCGGCGACGGCGTCAACGACGCCCCCGCGCTGAAGGCCGCCGACATCGGCATCGCCATGGGCGTGGCCGGCACCGACGTCGCCAAGGGGGCCGCCGACCTGATCCTGCTCGACGACAACTTCGCCAGCATCGTCGCGGCCATCGAGGAAGGGCGGGCGGTGTTCGACAACCTGCGCAAGTTCCTCACCTACATCCTCTCCTCCAACATTCCCGAGATCGTGCCCTATCTGGCCTTTGTGCTGTTCCGCATCCCGCTGCCGCTCACCATCATCCAGATACTAGCGGTCGACCTCGGCACCGACATGCTGCCGGCCTTGGCGCTTGGCGCCGAAAAGCCCGACCCCGATGTCATGCGGCGCCCGCCGCGTGCGCGCAACGAGCGGCTGTTGTCATGGAACCTGATCGCCCGCGCCTACCTCTTCCTGGGCGTGCTGGAAGCGGCGGCGGCGATGGCCGTGTTTTTCTTTGTCCTCGACGCCGCCGGCTGGCAATATGGCGAATCCCTGGCCAGAACCGCGCCGCTCTACCTGCAGGCCACCACCGCCTGCCTGGCGACAATCGTGATGACGCAGGTGATGAACGTCTTTCTGTGCCGCCACCCGCTCAAGTCTTCGCTTTCCCTCAGCCTATTCGGCAACCCGCTGATCCTGCTCGGCATCGCGGCGGAGCTGGGCCTGCTGCTGTTCATCGTCTACACCCCGGCCGGCAACTGGCTGTTCGGCACGGCGCCGGTCGGCGTGGAAGTCTGGTTGTTTGCTGTGGCCTTGGCGGCGCTGATGGGGGTGGTGGAGGAGGCGCGCAAGGCGTGGCTGCGACGCTCGCTCAGGTGACGCACTTGTGATGACCCGGGCTAGTTCTACTGTGTTATAAATAATGCGATGATTCAGGCATAGGAATTAGCGAGGTGGAGGCTACATGGGGCTGAGTCTTGAATCGCGGTTTGAAGCGTATTGCGACGAACTGGTAAAAGCGCTGTCGCATGCGGACCGTAGTCAGCCAGCGCGCTGGTATC
>NZ_LDUG01000012.1 GCF_001530125.1 Thiobacillus denitrificans
TCGGCCCGGGGCGGGCGTGCGTGGTTGTTGCCGACGCGTCGGCTTTTACAACCACGGCCTCCTCCTCGCGGGGGCTCCTACAACAGCAGACCCCTGTGGGAGGCCGAAGGATAGGCGCCTCATCAGAGGGGACAAGACATGACTTCAACAACTAACAGTGACATAGCCATATTGAATATCGCATACAGTGTTTGACTTGCCCCGGGTGGGCAGTTAAAATTCCCGGCTTTCCGAGATTGTCCTCTGTGTAGAGGTTGGGTCATGAAAACGTTTTCCGCTAAAGGGCATGAAGTCAAACGCGACTGGTTCGTGGTTGATGCTGATAACAAAGTGCTGGGTCGCCTGGCTTCCGAGATTGCCCGCCGTCTGCGCGGCAAGCACAAGCCTGAGTTCACCCCTCACGTCGATACGGGTGACTACATTGTCGTGGTCAACGCGAGCAAGATGCGCGTGACCGGCAACAAGGATACCGACAAAGTCTATTATCGCCACTCGGGTTACCCCGGCGGTATTTACGAAACGACCTTCGCCAAGATGCAGGAGCGTTTCCCCGGTCGTGCGCTGGAAAAAGCTGTCAAGGGCATGCTGCCCAAAGGCCCGCTTGGCTACGCCATGATCAAGAAAATGAAAATCTACGCGGGCGCGGACCATCCGCACGAGGCTCAACAGCCCCAGCCCCTCGACATTAACGTTAAGGCCGCATCATGATCGGTGACTACAATTACGGCACGGGGCGTCGCAAATCGTCGGTTGCCCGGGTGTTCCTCAAGGCCGGCAGCGGCAAGATCGTCGTCAACAACAAGCCGGTAGACGAGTATTTCTCCCGCGAAACCGGCCGCATGATCGTGCGTCAGCCGTTGGTGCTGACTGACAACCTGAACGCATTCGACATCATGGTCAACGTTGCAGGCGGCGGCGAATCCGGTCAGGCCGGTGCAGTACGCCACGGCATTACCCGCGCGCTGATCGATCTTAACGCCGAGATGAAACCCACGCTGAAAGCGGCAGGCTTTGTGACGCGCGATGCCCGCGAAGTCGAACGGAAAAAAGTCGGCTTCCACAAGGCGCGTCGCCGCAAGCAATTCTCCAAGCGCTGATCGCTTCGACTGTTCGTCAAAAAAGCCGTCCATTGCAGGGCGGCTTTTTTTATTCTGGAAAAAGCAGTTAACCACAGAGACACAGAGGCACAGAGAAAACAATAGGTTGCAGGAAGACTTACCGTCCTCAAACCGGTGAATGATACGTACTGGACTTTCCCCTTGTTTTTCAACTCTGTGCCTCTGTGTCTCTGTGGTGAATGAACTGAGGTTTTTAAGTTTATCTCTGTCATTGGCGTGTCTTACAATAACGCTCATTCTTTGCAAGGAAATTAACCATGATCAAAGTCGGTATTGTGGGCGGCACGGGCTATACCGGGGTCGAATTGCTGCGTCTGCTGACGCGCCATCCGCAGGTGGAACTGAAGGCGATCACTTCGCGCAAGGAAGCCGGGATGCCGGTGGCGGACATGTTCCCCAACCTGCGCGGATGGCTGAAGCTGGCGTTTTCCACCCCGGAGGAAGCCGGGCTGGAAAACTGCGACGTGGTGTTCTTCGCCACCCCCAACGGTGTGGCGATGCAGCAGACCCGCGCGCTGCTTGACGCCGGGGTCAAGGTGATCGACCTGGCGGCGGATTTCCGCATCAAGGATATTGCGGTGTGGGAGCAGTGGTACAAGATGGAGCATGCCTGCCCGGACCTGGTGGCCGAGGCGGTGTACGGCCTGCCCGAGATTAACCGCGCCAGCATCCGCGGCGCGCGGCTGATCGCCAACCCGGGATGCTATCCGACGGCGGTGCAACTGGGCTTCTTGCCGTTGCTGGAAGCCGGCGCGGTCGACACCAGTTTCTTGGTGGCGGACGCCAAGTCGGGGGTGTCCGGCGGCGGGCGCAAGCCGGAAACCCACATCCTGTTTGCCGAGGCGGCGGACAACTTCAAGGCCTACGCCGTCGGCGGCCATCGCCACTGGCCGGAAATCAAGCAGGGGCTGGAGATTTTTGCCGGCAAGCCGGTGGGCTTCACCTTTGTGCCGCATCTGACGCCGCTGATCCGCGGCATCCACGCGACGCTGTATGCGAAAGTGAGCGCCGACATCGATCTGCAAAGCCTGTTCGAGCAGCGCTATGCAGACGAGGCTTTTGTCGACGTGATGCCCGCCGGTGCGCACCCGGAAACTCGCTCGGTGCGCGGCGCCAACATCTGCCGCATTGCAGTGCACCGGCCTCAGGGCGGCGACACCGTGGTGGTGCTGTCGGTGATCGACAATCTGGTCAAGGGCGCTGCCGGGCAGGCGGTGCAGAACATGAACATTCTGTTCGATCTACCGGAGGACACCGCGCTGGCGGACGTGGGCATGCTGCCCTAAGGAGACGCTGATTAATCCGTCTTTGCGAGGAGCGAAGCGACGCGGCAATCCAGAAATGCCTGCTTAATCAATGCGCTGGATTGCCGCGCTTCGCTCGCAATGACGGTTATATCGAATTAATCAGTGTTTCCCTAACGGGCATGGCGAGTTGCCACCCCTGACAATGAAAATCACCCTGCCCGTTTCCCTTTCCCCAACCCTCTCCCGCAAGCGGGCAAGGGGGCGAACGAGTCGCTGCGCGAGTTTCACGCTAAAGGACGTAAAGCCCGTGTGGAGTCGTATGCCCTGACACGGGGGAACTCCGTAGCCTGAACAGGGTCTTTGCTTGACGCAGGACGAGTGATGCGGATAATCCACTTCACACATTTTCAAGGAGTATCACCATGAATGCAGTAACCGAAATGGAAATCCCGCTGATCTTCACCGACAGCGCGGCGAGCAAAGTCAAAAACCTGATCGACGAAGAAGGCAACCCCGACCTGAAACTGCGCGTGTTCGTCTCGGGCGGCGGCTGCTCTGGCTTTCAGTATGGCTTCACCTTTGACGAAGCGCAGAATGCTGACGATACCGTGATGGTGAAAAACGGCGTCACCCTGCTGGTCGATTCGATGAGCTTCCAGTATCTGGCGGGCGCTGAAATCGATTATTCGGAAGGCTTGGAAGGCGCGCAGTTCGTGATCAAGAACCCGAACGCCACCACGACCTGCGGCTGCGGCTCGTCGTTCTCGGCTTAAGCACTGCTTGCCCAACAAAAAAAGCGGCTTCGGCCGCTTTTTCAATTTGGACATCGCGGCTTCGGCCGCTTTTTTTGTTGGACTATCGCGGCGAGGCGCCGCTCCTACAGGTAGGAGGGCCGCCCTCGGCCCGATGGGATGGCTGGTTCAGGCCGGGTAAATCGCGCCCAGAATACGTTCTCCCCGGGCGCCGGTCACCGACGGAAGGTTACCCGGTGCATGGTGCAGTGTCTGCCGCGCCAGCCAGGCAAAGGCGAGCGCTTCCACCCAGTCCGGGTCGATGCCGAGCGCAGCGGTGGTTGTCACCCGAAGGTTCGGCAACAGCGCGTTGATGCGCTGCATCAGCGCGCTGTTGTGTGCACCGCCGCCGCAGACATAGAGCTCCTGTGCGCTGCCACATTCTTGGCGTACCGCGTCACACAGGCTCATGGCGGTGAATTCGAGCAAGGTAGCCTGCACGTCGACTGGGGCAATCGTTTGGTTTAGTGCACTTAGCGTCGCGTCCAGCCCGTCCAGATTGAACTGCTCGCGTCCGGCGCTCTTGGGCGGCGACAGTTTCAGGTAGGGGTGGTTTGCCAGTGCCTGTAGCAGGCCAGGGTGGACGGAACCGCTGGCTGCCCATGCGCCGTCGCGGTCGTAATTGGCGCCGCTGTGCCGCTTGATCCACGCGTCCAGCAGCATGTTGCCGGGACCGGTGTCCCAGCCGTGTACCGTGCCATCCACCGGTAAATCGGTGATGTTGGCAATGCCGCCGATGTTGGCAATGACGCGGTGAATCGCCGGATGTTGTAGCGCCTGGGCGTGAAAGGCAGGCACCAGCGGCGCGCCTTGGCCGCCCGCCGCAATGTCGCGGCTGCGGAAATCGGCAACGACCGCGATGCCAGTGAGCTCGGCCAGCAGGGCGGCATTGCCGATTTGCAGGGTGTAACCGTCCGCGGGGCGGTGACGCAGGGTCTGGCCGTGGCAGCCGATCGCGCGCACGCTGTCGGGGGCGATCTCGTCGAGCAAGGCCCTGACCGCCTCGGCATACAGGCGCGCCAGTTTGTTGGCGGCGCAGGCGGCCAGATGGATTTCGTCGGCTTGCGGCGCGTGTAGCGCGAGCAATTGCGCGCGCAGGCTGTCCGGGTAGGGCAGGTAATGGGTGTGAAGTAACCGGGGTTGGCCGGTGGGGCCTATTTCGGCGAGAACGGCGTCGATGCCATCCAGGCTGGTGCCTGACATGAGACCGACGTAGCGCTCTGCCTGATGGGAGAGCGGCGTCTCATGCGTGAGCGCTGCACTCAATCGAGTGCAGCAAGGTTGGTATTGCGCAACAGGGCCAGTTTTTCAGACCAGTTGCTCGTCTGCTGTAGGAATTGCGCGCGCTGCGCGGTGGTGAGTGGTGCCGCGCCAGGTAGTTTGATGGCCATGGGGTTCTGCGGATTGCCGGCGACACGCACTTCATAGTGCAGGTGCGGGCCGGTGGAGGCGCCGGTCGAGCCGACATAGGCGATGTTCTGCCCCTGGCTGACCGCAATGCCATTGCGGATGCCGGAGGCAAACGCGCTCAGGTGGGCATAGTAGGTTTCGTATCCATTGGAATGCCGTAGGATGACAAGGTTGCCATAGCCGCCTCTGCGTCCGGCGAACTTCACGACGGCGTCGCCGGTGGCCTTGACCCGGGTGCCGGTGGGCGCGCCGAAGTCGACGCCGGTATGGGCGCGGTGGAAGCCGTAAATGGGATGCTTGCGCGAGTTGCTAAAGCTGGACGTGACGCGGGAGAATTCGAGCGGCGAGCGCAGAAAGCCTTTTTTCAGCGATTCGCCTTCGGGCGTGTAATAGTCTTCGCGGCCAGAGGGGTCGCGAAACAGGACGACACGGTATGGCTTGCCGGCATTGACGAACTCGGCTGCGAGCAGCTTGCCGGTGGCAATGGGCTCGCCGTTGCGATAGTCGACTGTGTAGATGACGGAGAAGGTGTCGCCGCGGCGCAGATCTTCGCGGAAATCCAGGCTGGTCGAGAAGGTTTCGGCCATCTGGTTGGCAATCTTGTCGGGGATGCCGGCGCTGTCGGTGGCGCCATACAGCGACGACAGGATGCGGCCGGAGCGCATCACCACGCGGGTTTCGAGCAGTTCGCTGCTTTCCTCTGCTGCAAAGCCATCACCTTGGCGGAGAATGGTCAGTGCGGGGGCACCGCTACGCTCGAACTGGAGGGCCTGCAGTTGGCCATCCTGCGAGGTAGTGGCCTGGATGCGTCTGCCGACGCGTATGTCGGATGCCAGTTGGCGCACAGCATCGGTGGCCAGCAAACGCTGAATTTCCAGGTCGTCGATCTTCAGCCGCGACAGGGCATTGGCCAAGGTGTCGCCCGACTGGATCACGCTTTCGCGTTCAAACGTGCCCGTGTCGTCTGCGGAAGCCAAAGCCGGTAGCGCAATGGCTTCGATCACGGTTTGCGGGGTGATGTCGAGGGTGTTGGTGTCAGGCGCCAGGCCGAAGGCTGCAACGACGCCGAAAAGCGGCACGCTGGAGAGTGCAACCAGGGTGCGCAGGCTGAAGCGGCGTTCCGCTCCGGTCATGCGATCGGTTAAGATTCTCGGTTTGGTGAGCGGCATGGACCGTTTCCTTTTTGTAAACGATCTGGGAGTCTAACACAAACGACCCCCGGGGTTTTTCAATCCAAACAGCAGCTTGTGCATGTTGGGCGAAGTGGTATTCATACATTACGGCGCGGTCGAGGCAAACTTGACCCGTCACAGAGAGGACGCTGATGCAGGGGGATGCTTTACAGGAAATCAAACGCGGAGCCGACGAGTTGCTGGTCGAGGCCGAACTGATCGAAAAGCTGAAAACGGGTCGGCCGTTGCGGATCAAGGCCGGGTTCGACCCAACGGCGCCGGATCTGCATCTGGGGCACACCGTGCTGCTGAACAAACTGCGCCAGTTTCAGACGCTGGGGCACCAGGTGATCTTTCTGGTGGGCGACTTCACCGGGATGATCGGCGACCCGACCGGCAAGAACGCCACCCGCCCGCCGCTGACCCCGGAAGCGGTGGCCGAAAACGCCAGGACCTATCAGGAACAGGTGTTCAAGATTCTCGATCCGGCGCTTACCGAAGTACGCTTCAACTCGGAATGGATGGACACGCTGGGCTCGGCCGGCATGATCCGCCTGGCGGCGACGCATACCGTGGCGAGGATGCTCGAGCGCGACGACTTTCACAAACGCTATAGCAGCCAGCAACCCATCGCGATCCACGAGTTTTTGTATCCGCTGATCCAGGGCTACGATTCGGTGGTGCTGAAGGCGGATGTCGAGCTGGGCGGCACCGACCAGAAATTTAACCTTCTGATGGGGCGCGAGATGCAGAAGCATCACGGGCAACCCCCGCAGTGCATCCTGACCATGCCGCTGCTGGAAGGCCTGGACGGCGTCAACAAGATGTCGAAGTCGCTCGGCAACTATATCGGGATCAATGAGCCGCCGCAGGAAATCTTCGGCAAGCTGATGTCGGTGTCCGATCAGTTGATGTGGCGCTATATACAGTTGCTGTCGTTCGAATCGCTCGCGACCGTCGAGGGCTGGAAGCGGCAGGTGGCCGAAGGCGCCAATCCGCGAGACACCAAGGTGCGGTTTGCGCAGGAGATCGTGGCGCGCTTTCATGATGATGCGGCGGCGGCCCGGGCGCTGGCCGAGTTCGAGGCGCGCTTCCAGAGAGGCGCGCTGCCGGACGACATGCCCGAAATCAGCCTGCCCGGAGTAGACGGGGCCCTGCTGGTGCCGCAGCTGTTAAAGCAGGCCGGGCTGGTGGCCAGCACCTCGGACGCTATCCGCCAGATCACCGGCGGCGGCGTTCGGCTGGACGGCGAGCGCGTGGCTGACAAGGGTGTGAGCGTCCCCGTGGGCGCGACCGTGGTGGCGCAGGTCGGCAAGCGCAAATTCGCCCGTGTCACAATTTTGTAAATTAATTTTCCGAAAGTGTTGACGGAAAGATTCTGGTCTGTAGAATGCGCAGCTTCTCTGAACGCAGCGCGACTCGCAAAACAGCGGAAAGTGGTGCTAAGAGATTGATCTTTAACAATTTACAGCCGATAGGTGTGGGTGTTGTTGCGGTAGCTGTCCTGGTTTTGGCTGGGGTAGCACCTAGCATAAATGCTCACACTTGAATTGAAGTTAATTCATTTTGAGTTTGAGCGAGCAGTATTGTAGTAAGTAATATCAGAGATTGAACTGAAGAGTTTGATCCTGGCTCAGATTGAACGCTGGCGGAATGCTTTACACATGCAAGTCGAACGGCAGCACGGGGGCTT
>NZ_LDUG01000013.1 GCF_001530125.1 Thiobacillus denitrificans
GCGTGGTGGAGATGGTCAACGGGCTCGACGTCGAAACTGCCGGCGACGCCGCCGAGGAAATCTGGGTGCTCGCCACCGAACTCTACCCGTATGAAGACATGGGCAAGAGCTACAACGAGCTGGAAGGCCGCGAGCCGGTGTCCAATCCCTTCCACTATTCCGAGTGGGATTACCCGATCCAGCTGGAGCGTCCGGCCTGGGCCACGATGCAGGAAAAGTGCGCGAAGTCGGACGACCTGCAGGTGATCGATGACATCACCGCCAAGTACAAGCGCGAAATCCACCGCATGAAATTCCTGCTCGACGCCATGCAGCCGCAGGGCGTGCAGCGCATCCGCAAGCTCGAAGACGGCGACGAGATCGACATCAACGCGGCGATCGCCAGCTTCATCGACATCCGCCTGGGCAACCAGCCTGACCCGCGCATCATGATGCGTTCGGTGCGGAAGACGCGCGACTTCTCAATCCTGGTGCTGCTCGATCTGTCGGAATCGACCAACGAGAAAGTGCAGGACCAGGAATACTCGGTGCGCGAACTGACCCAGCAAGCCTGCGTGCTGCTGGCCGACGCGATCAACAAGGTGGGCGATCCGTTCGCCATCCACGGCTTCTGCTCGGACGGCCGCCACGACGTCGAGTACTACCGCTTCAAGGACTTCGACCAGCACTGGGATGAAGTGCCGAAGGCTGGGTATTCCGGCGCATCGTGACCGCCCATTCCGGACGAACGTGACCGATTTCGGGCCGCTTCCGGAATCGGCGGTCACGATACCGGAAATACCGGAACGGTGTCGCACAAAGCAGTAATGGTGTTACGCATAGTGCAACCGAGCCGGTACGCTTTTCAGCTTTTTGTCTGGAGACAGCGTGCCCGCACCAAGGATCAATATGCGTAAGATAAAAGACGTGCTGCGTTTGAAGTTGGACGCCAAGCTCTCGCACCAGCAGATTGCCGCCACGCTGGGCATTTCGAAGGGCGTCGTCACCAAGTATGTGGGTCTCGCCGCCGCAGCGGGCCTGGACTGGCCGGCGGTTCAAGGCACCGACGAAGCCGCGCTGGAGCGGCGCCTGCTGGTCGCCCCCGAAAGGCCACGCGACCATGTTCAGCCGGACTATGGCCGCTTGCACCAGGAATTGTGGCGCAAGGGCATGACGCTGATGCTGCTGTGGGAGGAATACCGGGCCGATCACGCGGACTGCCAGACCTACGCCTATTCCCAGTTCTGCGACAACTACCGGCGCTTCGCCCGCCAGCTCAAGCGCTCGATGCGCCAGATCCACCGCGCCGGCGAGAAGCTGTTCATCGATTACGCCGGTCCCACCATCGGCTTGAGCGATGGCAGCCGCGCCCATATCTTCGTCGCCGCGATGGGCGCCTCCAGCTATACCTTCGCCTGCGCCACGCCGCGCGAGACGATGGCCGACTGGCTCGAATCGACGGCGCGTGCACTGAGTTTCTATGGCGGCGTGCCCCCAACTCATCGTCCCCGACAACCCGAAGGCCATGGTCGCGGACGCCAACCGCTACGAGCCGCGCAGCAACGACACCGTGCTCGACTTTGCACGCCACTATGGCACCTCGATTCTGCCGGCGCGGCCCCGCCATCCTCAGGACAAAGCCCGTGCGGAATCAGCGGTGCAGATCGTTGAACCCTAAATGACTCCGATTCGCTACGCGCTAAAGCGCGTGCGAAATCGTATGCGCTGGATCATGGCGCGCCTGCGCCATCACCCATTCACCAGCGTGCACGAGGTCAACCAGGCCATCGCGCCGCTGCTGACGCGGCTCAACGAGAAGCCGTTCCAGAAGCTGCCCGGCAGCCGCGCCAGCACCTTCGCCGCGCTGGATGCGCCCGCCTTGTTGCCGCTGCCGTTGCAGCGCTATGAAATGGCGAACTTCAAGACGGTCAAGGCGCACATCGACTACCACGTTGAGGTGGAGCGCCATCGCTACAGCGTGCCGCACGCGCTGGTTGGCCAGGTGCTGGAAGCGCGCATCACGACAGCGGTGGTCGAGATCATGCATCGCGGGCAGCGTGTAGTCAGCCACGCCCGCAATAGCCGGCAAGGCGGCTTCACCACCATCGCCGCGCATATGCCGGCAGCGCATCGCGCCCACATTTCGTTCCCGCCGCAGCGTTTGACCCACTGGGGCCAGAGCATCGGCCCGGCCACGGCCGAGGCGGTGACGCGGCTGATGGCGGAGAACAGGCATCCCGAGCACGGCTACCGCGCCTGCCTGGGGCTGCTGTCGCTGGCCAAGCGCTACGGCAAGCCCCGCCTTGAGTCCGCCTGCACGCTGGCCTTGCGGATCGGCGCCTGCCAGTACCGCCACGTGCGCGACATCCTGACCAACAACCGCGACCAGAGCACGCCCACGTGCGTGGCCCTGACTACTACCAATAAGGAATTCGAAGATGATGATGCATACCACCCTGGCGCAACTGCGTACCTTGAAACTGGATGGCCTGGCAACGGGCCTGGAAGAACAACTGGCCCAGCCCGGCATGGCCGCGTTGAGCTTCGAGGAGCGGCCTGGCACTGCTCGTCGATCGGGAAGTCCACTGCCGCAACGACCGCAAGCTGCTACGCCTGCTCAAGAACGCGCACCTGAAATATGGCCAGGCGGCCATCGAGGACATCGATGCCCGCTCGGGCCGCGGGATCGACCGCCGCGAGGTGATGAGCCTGGCATTGGGAGACTGGGTGACCGCCGGCCACAGCGTGTTGATTACCGGGCCGACCGGCGCAGGCAAATCCTGGCTCGCTTGCGCCCTGGCGCAACACGCCTGCCGGCGTGGTTACTCCGCGATCTATCAGCGTGTACCCCGCTTGCCGGAAGAATTGCGCATCCGGCACGGTAGCGGGGCCTTCGGCAAATGGCTGATCCAGCTGGCCAAGACCGACGTACTGGTTCTCGATGATTGGGGTATGGGCGCGATCGACAGCATGACGCGATCCGACCTGCTGGAAATCATCGACGACCGCGCCGCCAATAAGGCCACGTCATTACCAGCCAATTACCAGTTGAACACTGGCATGCATGGATCGGTGACGCCACCATCGCCGACGCCATCCTCGACCGCATCATGCAGCGCAATCACCGCTTCACGCTGACCGAAGACATTACAATTTAACCGCGTAACACCACCTGATGCGCAGCGGTCACGTTCAGCCGGAATGAGCGGTCACGTTCACCGGAATACGCATCTATGCGTCTGAGATGGATTGTAGGAGGCCCGCCCCCGAGGCGGATGCAGGCGGTTGTGCGGCGCCGGCATTCGCGGCGAGGGCGCCGCTCCTACAACTTCAAACTTCACTTGGCCGGATCAACAGGGCGGTCTGTCAGACCAATTCCTGCTGGCCAATGACCGCTGGCAGCCGCTTGGGGGCTTTGATGCGCAGTTGTTTGTTCACATTCATGCGGCCAAACACAACCTCGATGTCGCCCGTCGCCACGCCGAACTCCTGCGCCAGAAAACGCACCATGTGGTCGGTTGCCTTGCCGGCGCGCGGGGCGGCGGTGACGCTGACCTTGAGCTGATGGCCATAGGGTTTGCCGATTGCATCGTTTTTCGCGCTCGGTTTGCCCAGGATGTTGAGCACCAGCGTCTCGCCTTCCCAATAAAAAAACGATTTCGCTGCCGCCACGGCGATGTCGCTGGGCTTTTTCTTTGGCTTTTTCATCAAACGAGAACGTGCCGCGTCGCCGTGAAATATTGGTAAATCTGCTGCTCGATGCGCGGGTCGATCATCGTCTCGGGGCGTTTGCCGTTCGGGCAGGCGAGTCGTGGCGTGGTGCCGAACAGGCGGCAAATCAACGGGCGTTCCGTGTAGACCTGGCAGCCGGCGTCACCCAGGTGCGGGCAACTCAAGCCGTCCAATGCCGCCGCATGCTCCGCTTCGCTTTTTTCCGGGAGCCGGGCCATTTCTTCGCTCGACGCGGTGACCGGCCCGCAGCAGTCATGACATCCGGGTTCGCACTCGAAAGTCGGGATGCGGCGTCGGAAAAAACGGATGGTCTGGCTGTTGGGGGTCAAAGGGGCCTCGATCCTGGCGTGCTCAGCGGCTAAAACGGTCAGGCGTGGTAGGGCCGGCTCAGTTCATGCACCGCCTCGACCATGGCCGCCGCATGGTCCGGCTGGGTGAACTGGGAAATGCCGTGCCCCAGATTGAACACGTGGCCGTTGCCCGGGCCGTAGCTGTGCAGGACTTTGCCGACTTCGGCGCGAATGGTGTCGGGCTTGCTGAACAGCACCACCGGGTCGAGGTTGCCTTGCAGCGCCACCTTATCCCCGACGCGGCGGCGCGCCTTGCCGATGTCGATGGTCCAGTCCAGGCCGATGGCGTTGCAGCCGATGGCGGCAATGTCTTCCAGCCACAGGCCGCCGCCCTTGGTGTAAACGATGCTGGGAATGGCGGCGCCGTCGTGCTCGCGGATCAGCCCGTTCATGATCTGCTGCAGGTAGGCCAGGGAAAACTCGCCGTAGGCGGCTTCGGACAGGGCGCCCCCCCAGGAATCGAAAATCATCACCGCCTGGGCGCCGGCTTCGATCTGCGCATTGAGATAGGCAGTGACGGCGCGGGCGTTGACGTCGAGAATGTGGTGCAGCAGGTCCGGACGATCATAGAGCATGGTCTTGACCAGGCTGAAATCCGGGCTGCCGCCGCCCTCCACCATGTAGCAGGCCAGGGTGAATGGGCTGCCGGAAAAGCCGATCAGGGGTACGGTGTTATCCAGCGCCTGGCGAATCTGGCGGACGGCGGCCATGACATAGCCCAGTTCGATATTCGGGTCTGGCACGGCCAGGGCCAGGATGTCGCGCGCCTGACGCAGCGGCCGCTCGAATTTCGGTCCCTCGCCGGTGCTGAAGTAGAGCCCCAGTCCCATCGCATCGGGAATGGTAAGGATGTCGGAAAACAGGATGGCGGCATCGAGCGGGAAGCGTGCCAGCGGTTGCAGCGTGGCTTCCGTGGCGAGATCGGGGCTCGTGCACAGACCCATGAAATCGCCGGCCCGTGCCCGGGTCTGGTTGTACTCCGGCAGGTAGCGACCCGCCTGGCGCATCATCCACACCGGGGTGTATTCGGTCGGCTGGCGGAGAAGGGCACGCAGGAAGGTGTCGTTTTTGAGTGGGGTCATGGGGGGAGTATCCGTTGCGGACTGAATGAGAGGAGCGGGTGCGAGACGTCTCGTTCCCCGGCAGCCGGCTACTTCAACGGGTGATCGATCCTGGCGGTGGGTGCCGACAGCCATTCGGGCAGCTCGCGCGATCCCGCGTGTTCGATGATGTACTGGTGAATCAGCCTGCGCACCACTTGTGACGAGGTGAGGTCTTGCTGGGCGCAGATTTCCTCGAAGATCTGTTTCTTTTTCGGGTCGATCAGAAGCGTCAATCTGGCGGTGCGGTTTTCCATTGAATGCCCTGGATATGCATGTGATGTGCATAGAATGATAACTGGATTATCATTCAAATACCATGTAGTATCTGTGCTTGTTGGATCGATCAAGCTGCGCCTAACCCTTTTCCACAGCCACTCAATCGCGTCCTGCTGCCCTTGCGGACCGCTTTTCCCGGGTGGCTTGGTTGGCTCACCCCGGCGTGCGACCTTGTGGGGCAATCCGATGACAGACCTGGGCAATCGAGAGAGGCCGATGAGCAATAAAGCGATGTCCCCATGCGCCCCGCTGCTGGAACTGCCCGGCATGGCGTTGAACGATCTAGGCGAACGCGGCAGCCTGCGCCTGCTCGAATCGGCGCAGTGCGACCCGGATGTGCTGTGTGCCCAAATCATGACTGGTTGCTACGGCAAGCCTTTCATCATCGAAGATCGCGAGACGCGGCGACTGCATTTCAGCCTGGAGCTTGTCCAGAGCTCGATGCGCATCGACGACCCTTTCGCCCTCGAATTTGCCTACACTCGCAAGATGATGGCGTTTCTGTTGTTCGTGCCGGACCCCGGCCATGTGCTGATGGTCGGCCTGGGGGGTGGTTCGCTGGCCAAGTTCTGTTATCGACACCTGCCGCGTGCGCGCCTGAGCGTGGTCGAGGTGAATCGCGATGTCATCGCCCTGCGTGAGGCGTTTGGCGTCCCCGACGACACACGTCTGGCGATCATCGAGGCCGATGCGGCCGAGTATCTGCCAGCCGCGGAAGGCGATACCGACGTTCTGCTGCTGGACGGCTTCGACGCCAAAGGCATCGCCCCGACTTTTCTCAATCGCGGCTTTTACCGGGCGGCGCGTCGCCGACTCAGGCCGGGTGGCCTCGTCGTCGCCAACTTCGCCGGGCCCAGGAAATACTGGTCCAGGCACCTGGCCTTGCTGAACGAAGCCTTCGAGGGGCGCGTGCAGGTGGGGACGGTGCCCGGGGGCGATAACCATATTGTTTTCGCTTTTGACGAAGCCGGCTGTTCCCTCGATGGGGAACGGCTGGAACAACGGGCGGAAGCGCTCGCCGAGCAGTTTCCGCTCGACTTTTCGGCCATCGTGCAGAGCCTGCGCGAGGGGGCTGAATTGCGTTGGGTGAAGGATTTTCGCCGCTAAAAGCTTTATTATTCTCAAATGCCAGGTGCCAAACACATGCAGAAGATCCATCAATTCCTGAAAGATCGGGGAGAGCAGCTCGATTCCGAGATCGCAGCCGCGACCCGAATCCCGCTGGAAGACGTGCGCCTTTATCTGTCCGAGCTGTCGAAACGGGGAGACATCATTGCGTGTCACACCACGCGATTCATCAATGGCAAAAAAATTGAGGGGATGTTGTGCCGGGTCGCGGGCTATACGCCGTCTGCCAGCCCCGGCAGGAAACCCAAAGCCAAGGCATAGCCAGGCCTCGGCGTTCGCGCGACCGGCGTCCTAGGACGCCGTTTTTTTGGCCTTGCTGACGGCAGCCAGAATGCCCTGCAACAGGGCGATGGGCGTGGGCGGGCAGCCCGGTACTTCGACGTCGACCGGGATGACGTTGGAAACCTTTCCACACGAGGCGTAGCTTTCGCCGAACATCCCCCCCGTGCAGCCGCAGTCGCCCATGGCGATCACCCACTTGGGTTCCGGTGTGGCATCAAACGTGCGCTTCAACGCCACTTCCATGTTGCGCGAGACCGGGCCGGTGACCAGCAGCACGTCGGCATGGCGGGGGCTGGCGACGAACTTCACCCCCATGCCCTCGATGTTGTAATGCGGCCCGTTGAGGGCATGGATTTCCAGCTCGCAGCCGTTGCAGGAGCCGGCGTCGACATGGCGGATCGCCACCGACTGGCCGAACACCTTGAGGATATCCGCGTGCAGGGCTTGCTCGCGGGTGCGCAGGTTGAGATCGGCCTGCGGCGCCGGTTCGGAGACGAAGCCGGTCTTGAAAATCTTCTGCAGGATCAGGTGGGTTGCCATGTCTGTAATCTCTAGCGCATGTTGTAGGAGCGGCGCCCCGCCGCGATAACATCAGCCACATGTCCGGAGGACTTCGCGGCGGGGGCGCCGCTCCTACCGGACAGGAAGCACGTAGTCATAAATCCGGTCCGCTGTAGGAGAGGTTGAACGATTTGTTGATGAGCGGGAAGTCGGGAACGATGTTGCCCAGTTGTCCCACTTCCAGCAACGGCCAGTTCTGCCACGACGGATCATGCGGATGCACCCGGTCGAGCCTGCCGTCGGCGCCGATGCGCACGGCCACCAGCACTTCGCCGCGCCAGCCTTCCACCCAGCCGAGGCCTTCGCACACGTCCTGAACCGGCTTGAGCGGGGTGTGGATGTCCCCCGCCGGCAGGCGCGCGAGGAGGTCGCGGATCAGGCGCAGCGACTCATTGATTTCGGTGAAGCGCACTTCGGCGCGCGCCAGCACGTCGCCGCGACGCTGCGTGGACATGCTGACGTCGAGCTGGTCGTAGGGTGCCTGCGGGAACTGGGCGCGGGCATCCCAAGCCTGCGCGCTGGCGCGGCCGGCCAGCCCGGTGAGGCCCAGCCGTGCCGCCAGGTCGGGCTTGCAGACGCCGGTATTGGCGAAGCGGTCCTGCAGGGTGGCGTGTTCATCGTAGATGGCCTTGAGCGAACGCACTTCCGTCTCGATGCGGTTGGCCTCAAGAGCGAGTTTCGCGCGGCCGCTGTCGCTGAGGTCCATCGCCACCCCACCCGGCACGATGCAGTCGAACAGGTAGCGATGGCCGAACAGTTTGGCGGTCAGCCGCAGCCAGTTTTCCTTCAGGCGCCAGAATTGCATGAAGCCGAAGGACAAGGCGACGTCGTTGCCGAGATAGCCGAGGTCGCCCAGATGGTTGGCGATGCGCTCGATTTCCAGGAACAGCGCGCGCAGCCACACGGCACGTTCGGGCACCGCGCTGGCAGTGGCGGTTTCCACCGCCATGCAGTAGGCCCAGGCGTAGGCGCTGTGGGTGTCGCCGGAGACGCGTCCGGCCAATTTTGCGCCGGTCGCGAGGTCCATGCCCTCGAAGCGCTTTTCCGTGCCCTTGTGGGTGTAGCCCTGGCGCTGCTCCAGCCTGAGAACACGCTCGCCGATGACGGAGAAGCGGAAATGCCCCGGCTCGATGGTGCCGGCGTGAATCGGGCCGACCGCGATTTCGTGCACCCCGTCGCCTTCGACGCGAATGAACGGATAGGCGTCGGTGTCGTGGGTGGCGGGCAGGCTGGCATCGAAGTCCTTGCGCAGCGGGAAGACGTTCGCCGGCCAGGCGCCGTGGCGCAGCCACTTGCGGTCGTCCACCGCGTCGCTGGCTGTGATGCCGAGCAGGTCGAAGGTCGCGCGCTGCATGCGGTCGGCCTGCGGGAAGATGTGCGCCAGATCGGGGTAGGCCGGCGCGTTCGCCGCGAGCGCGCTACTCACCCAGGCCAGCCCCGAACTGGTGAGCAGTGCGGCGTGAATGCCGAAGCCGCCGGCCAGGTGGCGGTCGTCCGAGCCCCACAAGGCAATGAGTTGTCCGCCTTCCTCCTTGACCTCGCGTGACAGCGCGAGCAGCTGTCCGGCCTCCATGCGGCCGCGCCAGATGTGCTTGCCGAGCGGTTCGAGGTGCCAGTCGTGTTCGCCGATCTTCATCTCAGCCTCCCAATAGTTGCGCTGCCTGCCGGTACCAGTCAGCGAGATACGGCGGAATGAACAAACCCAGCATCAGCACCAGCCCCAGGTGCAGGAACACCGGCGTCAGCGCGGGCTGGTAAGACAGTTTCGGCAATTCGGTCTCGCCGAACACCATCGGCTGCACCTTGCCGAAGATGGAGGCGAAGGCGACGCCCAACGCCAGCAGCAGGAAGGGCGTAGCCCAGGGATGTTCGTGCATGGCGGTGGTGATGATGAGGAACTCGCTGGCAAACACGCCGAACGGCGGCACGCCGAGGATGGCGACAGTGCCCAGCATCAGTCCCCAGCCAAGGGTGGGGTTGGTCTGGATCAGCCCGCGGATGTCGGCCATCAGTTGCGTGCCGGCCTTTTGCGTGGCGTGGCCGACGGCGAAAAAGATGGCGGACTTGGTGAGCGAGTGCATGGTCATGTGCAGCAGCGCGGCGAAGTTCGCCACCGCGCCGCCCATGCCGAAGGCGAAGGTGATGAGGCCCATGTGCTCGATCGAGGAGTAGGCGAACATGCGCTTGACGTCGGTCTGGCGCTTGATGAGGAAGGCGGCCAGCACCACCGAGAGCAGGCCGAAGCCCATCATCAGGTTGCCCGCCATATTGTTGCCGAGCGCGCCGTCCACCAGCACCTTGGAGCGCATCACCGCGTACAGCGCGACGTTGAGCAGCAGGCCGGACAGCACGGCGGACACCGGCGTCGGGCCTTCGGCGTGGGCGTCCGGCAGCCAGCTGTGCAGGGGGGCCAGACCCACTTTCGTCCCGTAGCCCACCAGCAGGAAGACGAATGCCAGCGACAGCACCGTGGGCTCCAGCTGCGCTTTGACGCCGTTCAGCTGCGTCCACTGCAGCGCGGTGCCGCCCGAGCCCAGCACCTTCTCCGCCGCGAAGTAGAGCAGGATGGTGCCGAACAGCGCCAGCGCGATGCCGACCCCGCACAGGATGAAATACTTCCACGCCGCTTCCAGCGAAGCCGGGGTGCGGTACAGCGACACCAGCAACACCGTGGCGAGCGTCGCCGCTTCCATCGCCACCCATAGGATGCCCATGTTGTTGGTGGTGAGCGCCAGCAGCATGGCGGCGATGAATATCTGATAGCTGCTGTGGTACAGGCGCAGCCGCTGGGCATTGAGCCTGCCGTGTTCTTGTTCGATGCGCATGTAGGGGCGCGAGAACAGGGATGTGGTGAAGGCGACCAAGGCGGTCAGCGCAACCAGGAACACGTTGAACGAGTCGATGAAGAACCAGCCGGCGCCCACCATCATCGGTCCGCCCTCGACGATGCGTGCCGTTAATAGCGCTGCTGCGATCAGGGTGAGAAAGCTGAACAGCGCATTGATCTCAGGCGCATTCTTCCGGCAACCCCACAGCGCCAGGAATATGCCGCCCGTCAGCGGAATGCCGAGTAGCCAGTAAATTTCCACGACTTATTTTTCCTTGAGTTTTTCCATGTGCTTCAGATCCAGCGAATCGAAGGTCTCGCGAATCTGGAAGAAGAAGATGCCCATCACGAACACGCCCACCATCACGTCCAGCGCCACGCCCAGTTCCACCACCAGCGGCATGCCGTAGGTGGCGCTGGTGGCCGCGAAAAACAGGCTGTTCTCGATCGCCAGAAAGCCGATCACCTGGGGGATCGCCTTGCTGCGGGTGATCATCATGAGGAAGGCGAGCAGCACGCAGGCCAGCGCGATGCCCAGGGTCGAGCGCATCACGGTGCCGGACAATTCCGAGATCGGTAGCGCCAGGTTGAAGGAGAAGATCACCAGCACAATGCCGATCAGCATGGTGGTTGGGATGTTGATCATCGGCTCCACATCGCGATCCATGTCCAGCTTTTTTACAATGCGAAAGAAGAACCAGGGCATGCCAATCACTTTGAGCACCAGGGTGAGTGCTGCCGAGTAATACAGGTGATGCTGGCCGGTGGACCAGGCCACCAGCGCGGTCGAGGCTGTCAGTGCCGCGCCCTGCCAGGCAAACAGGGTGATCAGCCCCGCGATGCGGCGCTGCGACAGCATGGCGAAGGAGATCAGCAACAGCAGGGCGGCCAGCAGATTGACGATCTGAAGGTGATAGGTCAGCGTCATATGGATTCCTTTGTCGCGAGCGGAGAGTTCTGAGTCGAGAGCGGAGAGTCGAGGGCGGAGAGCAGGTCCGCCATCTTCCGCATTTCCGCTCTCGACTCTCGACTCTCGACCCTCGGCTCTCCGCTCGACACTCTCGACTCTCCACTACTCACTCTCGACTCCACTCAAACCTCCAGCAGGAAATGGATCAGCATGCCGAGCACTGCGAGCAGGAAGGCGGTGCCGAGGAATTCCGGCGCGCGAAACAGGCGCAGCTTGGCCGAAATCGTCTCGAGGAACGCCAGCGCGGCGCCGCCGAGCAGCAGCTTCGCGACCATGGCCAGCAGCGCCAGCGGCAGGGCAGCGAGATCCCCCTGCGCCGCAATGCCCCAGGGTACGAACAGGGCGATGCCCAGCGCCGAATAGGTGAACAGCTTGAGCGCCACGGCCCACTCGATCAGCGCGAGATGCCGGGCTGAATATTCGAGGATCATCGCCTCGTGGATCATCGTCAGTTCGAGGTGCGTGCCGGGGTTGTCAACCGGGATGCGCGCGTTTTCCGCCACCGAGATCATCCAGAATGCCACGGCGGCGAAGGTGATGCTGGGATAGATGGCGAACTCGCGGTGTGCCAGCGTCGCGACGATAACCGGCAGCTCGGTCGATTGCGCGATGAAGCTTGCAGTGAAGAACACCATCAGCAGCGCCGGCTCGGCGAGGAAGGACACCAGCATCTCGCGGCGCGCGCCCAGGCTGCCGAAGGCGGTGCCGATGTCCATCGCCGCCAGCGCCAGAAACACCCGCGCCAGCGCGAAGATGCCGACCAGGGCGATGACGTCGGCGGCCGGCGAGAACGGCAGGTCGTTGGCGATGGTCGGCACGATGCCCGCCGCCAGCGCCATGCAGGCGAAGATCATGTAGGGCGCGAAGCGGAACAGCGGCGAGGCGTTGTGTGCGATCACCGCGTCCTTGTGGAAAAGCTTCTTCAGCGTGCGATAGGGCTGGGTGATCGGCGGCGCGCTGCGGCCCTGCAGCCAGGCGCGGCACTGGTTGACCCAGCCCATCAGCAGGGGCGCCAGCAGGATCGCCAGCAGGGTCTGGGCGAGTTGCAGAAGGATGCCGGTGCTCATCGTGTTGTAAAGACCAGGAGGAAGATCAGGGTGGCGAAGCTGTAGATCAGATACCACTGGATGCGGCCGTGCTGCAGCCGTCCGGCCTGCTCCGACAGCCAGCCCGTCAGCCGCGCGATCGGTTCATATAGAATGAACCATATCTTGTCCAGCGACGCGCCGTGGTAGTGCGGGGTGCGTGAGAAGGGATCGGGGGTTTCCCGCTCGACCTTCATGAACACTTCGAAAATCTGCCGGATCGGCTGGCCGAAGCCTTCGGCGCTGTCCTGCATGCGCGCGTCCTGTTCCGGGTAGCCGCAATCCCACGGATCGCTGCGGCGCACCCGGCCATGGTAGACGCGACGCACCCAGATGAAGGTGAGCAGCAGCACCACCCCCACCACCGCAAAGAAGATCAGCGGCGCGTAACTCGCGCGCTCCGCCGAGACGGGTGCGAGCATCAGCCAGTTGCCGTCGTTCACTAGGGTCTGCTTGGTCAGCAGCTGCACCACCGGGGAAAGCCAGCCGATGACCTGGGCGGGAAACAGGCCCAGCAGCACACAGCCCGCCGCCAGCCAGAGCATTCCAAGCCGTTTCGGCCAACTGGCTTCATGCGCGTGCTGCAGCGCCGCATCGCGTGGCTGGCCAAGGAAGATGACGCCATAAAACTTCACCACCACATAGGCCGCCAGCGCCGCCGCCAATGCCACGGAAGCCGCTGCCACCGGAATCACCATGTTGAGATAGGGCTGGGTCAGGTTCGGCGTAAGCAGGAAGGCCTGCAACAGCAGCCATTCCGATACAAAGCCGTTCAATGGCGGCAGACCGGCAATCGCCAGGGCGCCGATCAGCGTTAGCCAGGCGGTCCACGGCATGGTGCGGATCAGCCCGCCGAGTTTGCCCATGCGCCGCTCGCCGGTGGCATGCAGCACCGCACCTGTGCCCAGAAACAGCAAGCCCTTGAAGAAAGCGTGGTTGATCGAGTGATACAGCACGGCCGTCAGGGTGAGTGCTGCCATCGCACCTTTGCCGTCAGTGTAGAAGATCAGGGTGAGGCCGAAACCCGCCAGGATGACACCGACGTTTTCGATGGAAGACCAGGCCAGCAGGCGTTTCATGTCCGACTGCACGGCGGCGAAGATGACCCCGTAGAGCGCGGTGATGAGCCCTAGCGCCAGTGCCAGGGTGCCCCACCACCCGATCTGCACGTTGAGGAGATCGAAGGTGACGCGCAGCAGGCCGTAGATGGCAGTCTTCAGCATCACCCCGGACATCAGCGCCGAAACCGGCGAGGGCGCGGCCGGGTGCGCTTCCGGCAGCCACACGTGCATGGGCACGATGCCTGCCTTGGCGCCGAAGCCGAACAGCGCCAGCAGGTAGGCGGCCGAGGCCCAGAACGGCGTCAATTCGGCCAGACGCATGGTGTCGAAGGTGTAATCGCCGTGACCGCCCTGCAACACGCCGAAACACAGCAGCAGAGCGACTGCGCCGACGTGGGCGATCAGCAGATAAAGGAAACCGGCGTGGCGGATCTCGGGTAGGTCGTGGTCGGTGGTGACCAGAAAGTAGGACGACAGCGCCATCACCTCCCAGGCCACCATGAAAGCATAGGCATCGTCGGCCAGCATGACCGTGACCATGCCGCCCAGGAACAGGTGATACCACAGGATAAGCAACGCCAGTGGGCCCGCAGCCATGTTGCGGAAATAGCCCATCGCATACACCGTGATGCCGAACGCCGCGCCGCCCAGCAGCACCATGAAGAAGGCGGACAGGGCATCCAGCCGCAGATGGAAAGGCAGGTCGGGCAGGCCGATCGGCAGGATGACCGCGGAGGCCGGCAGCAGCAGGCCGGCTACCCCCACGCCGGCAATGAAGAGTGCGCCCAGGGCGCCCAGCGGAAACACCAGCCGGATCAGCAGGCGCTGCGAGCCCTGCAGCAACAGGGCCGCGAATCCCAGCACCAGCCAGAACATCACCCCTGCCCAGGCCCACTGGACCGGATCTGCAAAGTAGGAATAAAACCCGTTTGTCATATTCAAGAAAACTTACCGTTCCGGTGATACCGCGCAGAAAAGATCATCCGCTGCATTTTCGCCCAGTTTCTCGTAAATCGCGGCAATCGCCTGGTCGACCGTGGCAAACAGCTTGTCCTGCCCGATCGTGTCGAACAGCCCGGTGGCGCGCATCACATCCAGCACCTGTTTTTTCAGGCCGCTGAATACCAGGGTGATCCCCGCGCTGTTCAGGCGCTCGACCAGGTGATGAATGACCTCCTCGCCGGACGCGTCCAGCTGATTGATGGCGTCACCCACCACCAGGACGTATTTGGCATCAGGGTGATTGGATACGGCTTCCAGCACCGCGTCCTCGAAGTAGGAGACGTTGGCGAAGTACAGCGAGCCGTCGAAGCGGATCGCCACCACGTGCTTGCTGGTGGGCAGATCCGGGTTCACCCCGAGGTCGCGCAGGGTGCCATCCTTGTAGCGGCCGAGAATGGCGACGCGCGGCGACATGGTGCGATAAAGGTACAGGCCCAGCGCCAGGCCCGCGCCCACCATGATGCCCTTGTCCAGATGCGGGGCGAAGGCCAGCGTGGCGATGAAGGTCACCACGGCGGCAATGCCGTCATGCCGGCTGGCCTGCCACGCATGCTTCACTGCCTTGAAGTTCACCAGACCGACCACCGCCATGATGATGATGGCAGCCAGCACTGCCTGCGGCAGGTGGTACAGCAGCGGGGTGAGAAACAGCAGCGCGATCAACACGATCAGCGCGGTGATCACCGAACTCATGCCGGTTTTAGCGCCCGCATTCATGTTGACGGCCGTGCGCGAGAACGAGCCCGAGACCGGGAACGCCTGGGTAAAGCTGCCCACCACGTTGGCCAGGCCCTGGCCGACCAGTTCCTGGTTGGGATCGATACGCTGCCGGGTTCTGGCCGCAACGGCCTTGGCGATGGAGATCGCCTCCATGAAACCCACCAGCGAAATCACCAGCGCCGCCGACAGCAGCGAACCCAGCGCATCCAGGTTGAAGCTGGGCATCTTGACGCTGGGCAGGCCTTCGGGGATGGAACCCACCACCTCGCCGCCGCCCACCAGCTGGAAGCCATTGGCGCTGAGCTTGCGCAGGCGGTAGGGCGTCTCATCCAGCGTCACGTCCTGTGGCGGCCTGTCGGCCGCATAAATGGCCAGCGTCGCACCGCTGGCATCCGTGCTGCGTACCACCTGCAGGTGCCGCAGCGCCGCTTTTTCCTTGGCGAAAGCCGCTTCCGCAGCGTGAACTTCAATCCGTGCCAACCCCAGTTCGGCTTCCATTTGCACCACGTGAACGTTCTCTTCGGCACTGTTTTTCAACATCGCCTTCAGCGCGGCCGACTTCTCCGCGATCTGCGTGTTCAGGTCGTCCACCCGCTTCGCAGCCCCCATGCTTTGCTGCACCACGGCCAGTAGTTCGGGGTCGGCGATTTGCTCGGGCGCGCCGGCCGCGTTGCGTTCGAACCCGGCCGACCATGACAGCAGCGTCGTCACCACCACGGCAATCAATACGCCGGGTAGTTTGGACGCATATTTTTTGATGCTCCACATGAGGGCAATGGCCAGCGCACCCATCGCCAGCGTCGGCAGATGGGTGTCACCGATCAGTTGGAATACGCCGACGATATCGTTGATGAAATGCTCGCTGCGCCCCATCGGCACGCCGAACAGCTTGGACACCTGCGACAGCGCAATGATGATGGCCGCCGCGTTGGTAAAGCCGACGATGACAGGGTGCGACAGGAAGTTGACGATCACGCCCAGCTTGAACACGCCGAGCAGCAGCTGAATGATGCCCACCAGCAGCGCCAGCATGATGGCCAGCGCGATGAACTGGTCGGAGCCCGGCACTGCCAGCACTGCCAGCGACGAGGCCGTCAGCAGCGACACCACCGCCACCGGCCCGGTGCCGAGCTGGTTCGAGCTGCCCCACAGGGCCGCTACCGCCACCGGCAGGAAAGCCGCATACAGCCCGTAATACGCTGGCAGCCCGGCCAGTTGCGCGTAGGCCATCGACTGCGGAATCAGCACCAGGGCCACGGTAAGGCCCGCCATGAAGTCGGCCTTCAGCACGTCGTCCGTCATCGGGAACCAGCGCAGGAAGGGCAGGAATTTGGTCAGAAAGGCAGGCATGGATGGTCTTTAGGTCAGTTAATTGCGTATGGATCAGGCTTGTTTCTTGTCATGCGCCGCAGCGGTCACCAGCGGGCAGGCCAGGTGTTTCCACGGGTCGCTGCTGCGGTCCTGGGCCAGTGCTTCCCAGCCTTCGCGCGAGTCGATCACCACCGCCGCAATGTGTTCATGGGCGTTGGCGTAGTCGACCAGGTCGCGCCGGCGCAGGCTGGGCTTCACGTCCAGGCTGAACGGCAGGCCTGCCTCGCGCAGCGAGTCCAGAAAATCGTCCATCTCGGGCGGCGGTGTTTCTCCGGCGGCGATGACCTGGATTTCCAGGTCGGCCTCGAGGCGGCGGCAAAGCGACAGCGCGGAAGTTAGCAGACGCGGATCCACATGCCCCTCGCGGACGGCGAGCAATACGGTTCGTTGTTTGCCGGGGTGGGTCATTCCTGAGCGCTTGCTATTGGGACACTACCCTTAGTGCAGCAAGCGTGCCAGCCGGGATGAATCCACCCAAGGGTATGAAAAATCAGAGGAAACAGGTTAAACGCGGCTTTTTAAATCAACTGCGAACTGTTGCAGAACGCAACGGTTGGATGGCTTGGCGGAAAGCGCCTGTCATGGATCGGTAACCGCACCTTTGTTAAATCTAGGTTAAAAGACAATTGCCCAACTTGTTGCAATTAGCATTGGCTTATTGCAACATGCAACAACATTTAGCGCAAATGAACGGAGAGCGCATGATTAGCGGCAAGCTTCTGATCGTGGACGACGAAAAAGTCGCCATGAAAAACCTGGAACAGGTGATGAAAAAGGCGGGCTACGCGGTCACCGCCACCCAGAGCGGAAGCAATGCCCAGGTCCTGCTGGAGAAACAGCCTTTCGACGTGGTGCTCAGCGAACTGCGCATGGACAAGGTGGACGGCATGCAGATCCTCAAGCGCTGCCGCGAAAGCCACCCCGACACCGAAGTCATCCTGATCACCGGCCATGCCACGCTGGCGTCTGCCGTCGAGGCGATGAAGCAGGGCGCCTTCTACTACCTTGCCAAGCCCTACCGGCTGGATGAGGTGCGCGAAGTGGTGGCCGGGGCGCTGGAAAAAATCCGCCTCAGGCGGGAAAGCCGCAGTCTCAGAAAGCAGGTGGAAAGCTACCAGGGCAAGGTGTGCATCCTCACCCAGGACAACCACATGCAGCACCTCCTCGACATGGCGCGGCAGGTCGCACCCACCGACTGCAACATCCTCATCACCGGCGAATCCGGCACCGGCAAGGAGCTCTTCGCGCGTTACCTGCACCATCACGGCCGGCGCGAGTCCGGCCCGTTCGTCGCGGTGAACTGCGGCGCCTTCAACGAGGAGCTGCTGGCCAACGAACTGTTTGGCCACAGCAAGGGCGCATTCACCGGCGCCCACGCCGACAAGAAGGGACTGCTGGAAGCGGCCAGCGGCGGCACCCTGTTTCTCGACGAGATCACCGAAATGCCGCCCGCCATGCAGGTCAAGCTGCTGCGCCTGATCCAGGAAAAGGAAGTGCTGCCGCTGGGCGCCACCACGCCGGTAAAAATCGACGTGCGCTTCATCGCCGCCACCAATCGCGACGTGCTGGAGATGGTGAAGCAGGGCGGCTTCCGCCAGGACCTCTACTTCCGCCTCAACGTCGTCAACCTGCACATCCCCGCTTTAAGCGCACGCAAGGAAGATGTGCCGCTGCTCACCCACCACTTCCTGGCGAAGCACGCCGCGCTGATGGGCAAGGACGTCACCGAGATTGCACCGGACACCCTCGACCTGCTGCGCGCCTACGATTTTCCCGGCAACGTGCGCGAACTCGAAAACATCATCGAGCGCGGTGTCGCGCTCACTACCGGCCACAGCATCGAACCCGCCCAGCTGCCCGATGATTTGCGCGAACTCTCCATCCGCACCTTCCGTAAAAAGGCGGGGCGCATCCCCACCCTGGAAGAACAGGAACAGGACTACATCGCCTGGGTGCTGCAGGAAGCCGGTGGCAACCAGACCCTCGCCGCGCAAATCCTCGGCATCGATCGCGTGTCGCTATGGAGAAAGTTGAAGCGGTATGAGGTGGAGAAGGGTTAAGCGGCCAATATGGGGGAAGGCGGTTGTCGGCCAATTCCGGACGGTCGAGCACTTCCCCCATAGCAGACACTCGATCCGGATTATCATTGCACATGCGGACAGGCAACCTCAGCGCACCCACAATGAATTAGTCAGTTACAGCACATCGGCATGCTCAAAGAATTTCAATAGCCCAGACCGGCCAGTCTGGTGAATAACTATTGGACGCCATGATTATGCAGGCAAGAATTTTCGCCAATGAGGAAATCGAGAAATGAAATATCGCGAGGTTGCCATCTTCTCTGGTCATCGATTCCAAGTGCCTGAGCACATTCAACGTCTCGACTCAAAGAACACCCGAGCGTGGCAGCTACGCTATGGAAAATGGAAGACATTCTCCGACCACACAACTGACGGTAGCGGTGCGGAAGGCGCTCTTGCCGCGGCCATCGAAGAACTCCATAAACGCATTGATCGCTTGCCTGCGCCTACTGGGCTAAAGCAAGGAAACAGTTCGTCGAAGAACAATGATTTGCCGGTCGGTATCTCTGGGCCAATTTCACGCACGCGAAAAGGTCGCCGTGTTGCTGAATACAACTTTGGTGTCACCATTCCCCGGTTTGGAGATAAGCCGACCAATGCAAATGTGTACATCGGCACCGAGAACACCATGACTGACGGAAGATACGAAGAGTCTCTTGCAAAGGCTGTCGATATACGGAAGAAAGCAGAGAGGGCGTTTCAAGCCGCCGCAACGAAAGCCAAGCGCGCCGCCATTCGTCCAAAGGAAAATAAGTAAGTCATGCAGGGTTTCCTCCACATGACGCCCAACCCTTTGTTACATGGGATGCGCCGCAAGTGGCGCTCCCCTGGACTTGCACGTTAGTGCCGCTCCCATGACATTCACTTTCACTCTTCACAAAGAAAGCCTCAAACGAAAGTTTGCGGTGTACGTTGTTGTAGCGAGGTCAAGCGACAATACAAAGTTGTATGTCGGCAAGACTGGCGACAACAATGACGGCTGCAACCCCCTTATCTCTCGTTGCGGAAACCATTTTTCCTACAACAAGATGCATAGCCAAATCCGGAATCATCTCGATGATCACGAAGAGCGTGATTACATCTATGTGTTCGATCATTTTGACGATTACCCAGAAGACGATACCGTGAGGCGTACGTATATCGACAAGATCAATGAGATGGAGCGCTGGCTAAACGAGGAGATTCAGAAAGCCATTGAAGGAAAAAAAGCCGTTCAACTTCTCAATCCGTTTACCGGACGCGGTTACTTGCCAAAGGTGGAGCAGGAAAAGAGAAGGACATTTCGCACAGCGAACAACAGCAAGAAGATTTCCAGCTTAGTTGCGGCTGTGGTGAAGCAAATTGACTAAATAAGCCAAGCTTGCATATTCATGGCTTCAAGGTAATTAATGTTAGCTTTTTCCGTCCATGCCGAGACGATCTAATCTATTCCAGCGCCTTGTGTTGCTCATAAATAGCAGCCTCGCCGGCCACGCGCAGGTCATTGAGTCGGCGATGGTTAGGGACAAGATCACTGGGGAACAACGAGAAGTCGACGTGCTAATTGCGACAAACGCCTCGGGCTATGAGGTGAACATTGCCATCGAAGTCGTCGCGCGCGGACGGAAAGCCGATACGCCTTGGGTAGAGAGCATGCGCTCAAAGCATTCTTCCTTGCCCACGGACAAACTGATCCTCGTTGCAGAAGCTGGTTTCTACGCCCCCGCACTTGCAAAGGCTAAGTTCTATGGAATCGAGGCTGTGACGATTGAAACTGCACTCGCTGCAGACTGGAAGATTGTTGCGGAGCTTACAGCGACAGGCTTCTTTGAACTCACATCCTTCAAGTACACGTGCGCAGTGATATATGAGTCGGACGGAGGAAACCGAGAACAGATTGATGTTCCCTCAACCTCGTCCATAACCTGCGATTCCCAGCAGACCACGCTTGATGAGTTTGTCCGCTACGTGCTCAATCTTACCGAAACGAAGGAAGCCCTATACCCCAGAATCACGTCGATGAATGAGCGTCAGTTCTGGTTCTCGTACTCTAGGCCAGGCGGTCTGTGGGATGCTGAAATCAATGGAGCAACCGTACGGGTAGTCGAACTCAGGGTCGGACTTGATGTGGACCACACGAGAACACCCGTTGAGGTCTCGGCCGGAAAATACCGGAATACACCTTTTGTCGCTGGTGTATCCTCGTCAAAGACGAACGAGCTTCAATTTGTCTTAGTGAAGAAACCCGATGGAACTACCGAAGGCGCGGTTGTTGATGCGTCCGGTGTTCGAAAGCTCATTGGTGCTCGTGAACACATCGATGAAGTACGAAGCTAACCCGCCGATTCCAGGGGGCCACCGTGAAGCTGCGCTTCTCGGCGGCCCCTGAACTAGCACGTTGAACGGCAGCTATACAGAAATCCGAACGGCTGAAACGGGTCGATTCCAGCCCCCCAGACTCGTTGGATGCCCGCGTGTACCCCTTCCTCACTTGATTGGCGTGCATCACGTTTTCCACAAATTCGCTGATATCCGCGTTCCTCGTGCGGACCCGCTTGCGGTATGCGGATAACCTGTCCTTGACCTGCGCTTAACCGGCCGTTAACGCGTGTGTTGTCAGACTTCAACCATTGTTCAGAGGTTGGAGTTTCGCCATGTTTGCCTCACACGCCCGTAGGGGCGCTTTACGTTTCGCCTTCGACTGGTCGCGGCTGTTTCCCTTCCTGCGCTGGCGCGACCGGGTGACTCGCGCCAACACGCGCGACGATGCCATGGCCGGGCTGACGGGGTCGCTGATCGTGCTGCCGCAGGCGGTGGCCTTCGCCACCATTGCCGGCCTGCCGCCGGAATATGGTCTGTATGCGGCGATGACGCCGGCCATCATCGCCGCCCTGTTCGGATCGAGCTGGCATCTGGTGTCCGGCCCCACCACCGCCATTTCCATCGCCGTGTTCGCCTCGGTCAGTCCTTACGCCCCGCCGGGCTCGCCGGAATTCATCGGCCTGGTGCTGACGCTGACCTTCCTGACCGGTCTGTTCCAACTGGCCCTGGGATTGGCGCGCATGGGCGTGCTGGTGAACTTTATCTCGCATACCGTGGTGATCGGTTTCACCGCGGGTGCTGCGCTGCTGATCGCCGGCAGCCAGATCAAGAATTTCTTCGGCGTGGACATCCCGCGCGGCACGCCTTTCTTCAAGACACTGGAACTGCTCGCGCTGCAGGTGGGCAGCATCAACCCCTACGTACTGGCGGTGAGCCTGACAACGCTGGTGGTCGGCATCCTGACCAAACGCTATGCGCCAAAATTGCCCTACATGATTGTCGCGATGGTGGCAGGCAGCTTGTTCGCGGCAGGCATCAACGCATATTACGGGGTGGACACGACCCACATCAGCACGGTCGGCGCGCTGCCTTCCGGCCTGCCGCCGTTGTCCCTGCCCGACTTTTCATTCCACAGCCTGTCGCAAATGATGTTTCCGGCGCTGATCATCACCATGCTGGCACTGACCGAGGCGGTGTCGATTTCCCGCGCCATTGCCATCCGTTCCGGCCAGAACATCGACGGCAACCAGGAGTTCATCGGCCAGGGGCTGTCCAATATCGTCGGCAGCTTCTTCTCCGGTTATGCCGCCTCCGGCTCGTTCAACCGCAGCGGCGTCAACTATGCTGCCGGCGCGAGAACGCCGCTGGCGGCAGTGTATGCCTCACTGTTTCTGGTGGTGATCCTGCTCTTGGTGGCCCCCCTGGCGGCTTATCTGCCCAACGCTGCCATGGCCGGCATCCTGTTCCTGGTGGCCTGGGGGCTGATCGACAGCCACCACATCCGCCTGTTGCCCCGCATCAGCAAGCAGGAAACCGTGGTGTTGTGGGTCACCCTGATCGGCACCCTGATCGACCTGGAAAAAGGCATCTTCTTCGGTATTGCCCTGTCGCTGGCGCTGTACCTCTACCGCACCTCGCGCCCGACCCTGGAAGTCGTGGTGCCGGACCGCGACCCTGAAAGCCTTCACTACATCCACGTCGACGGGCATCCGGAATGTCCGCAGATCAAAATGGTGCGGCTGAACGGCTCCATTTTCTTCGGTGCAGTCGCTCATCTGCAGCAGCAGTTGCAGGAGATGCAGGAAGCTGCGCCGCTGCAAAAACACCTGGTGGTGATGGCCAGCGGCATCAATTTTGTCGACCTGGCCGGCGCCGAGTTTCTCGCTGAAACCGCTCGACGCTATGCCCGCGCAGGCGGCAGCCTGAGCTTCTACCGGATGAAGGAAAGCGTGGCCGAGACCCTGCGCAAAGGCGGCTTCATGCAGGACATCGGCGAGCACAACCTCTACCCGGTCAAGTCCAGGCCGGCGGAAGCGATTTTCCCGCGCCTGGACAAAAACATTTGCGCGGATTGCCCGCACCGGCTTTTCCACGCCTGCCAAACAGTCAGCCGTCAGACGGAAAACACGCATCAACACCCCTTAACCGAAGGAGCGCTGCCATGAAAACCTATCGCCGCATTCTGGTGCCCATCCCGGCGAATGGCCAAGGCGACATCCTGCTGCAGCGTGCCGCCGAGCTCGCTCAGGGCCCACGCACGCAAATGCTGGTGGTGCGCGTGCTTGACACCCGCAGCGGCTTCGAGCCCGACGGCCCGGCTGCCGTCCTGCCGGGAGAAGCGGCCGCACGGCGCGCGCCGGACGTGAAGAAGCGGCTCGAGTTGCAACTGGCGCGCAACAACCTGGGTTGGGCGGAAGCCAAAGTGGTGTGGGGCGAAACGAAAGTCTTGCTGGCCGACGTCATCCGCACCTGGGAGCCCGATCTCGTCGTCGCCTGTGCCGGTCAACTGCCCCAAGGAATCGCGGAGGGTACGGACATCCTGACAGTGAGCCCCCGCAGCGTGTTCAGACGCTTGGCCGAGGCCTTGCATCATCCCGCGCCCGGGCATGCCTGAAGCAGCGCCTTTGGCCTTTTTCGCCGGCGCGCCGAACTATTCGCGCACGCAGTCAGGCAGCGCGCAGGCAAACGACATGCCTGAACCGAACCCGGCGCGCGAGTCGGGTTTCCAGTAGCCACCGGCGTGGAGAGGGTTGGCGCGGCTGGACGCAATGCCGCGCTTGCAGTAAAAGATATCTGATCGATCACTCTCGCCACCGTGCCACCCGTTCATGCACGACCCCGAAGCCATTTCTGTACTCATCATCGAAGACAGTCAGGATCTTGCGGCGAACATTGCCGACTATCTGGAGGCCAAGGGCTATCTGGTGGATGTGGCCATGGATGGCGTCACCGGCCTGCATTTGGCCGTCACCCAACCGCATGACGTGATAATCCTCGACCTGATGTTGCCCGGCATCGACGGCCTGACCCTGTGCCGGCGCCTGCGCCAGGACGCGCAATCCTCAGTGCCGGTGTTGATGTTGACCGCGCGCGCCACGCTGGACGACAAGGCCGCCGGTTTCGGCGAGGGAGCGGATGATTACCTGGTCAAGCCGTTCGAATTGCGCGAGCTCGACTTGCGTCTGCGCGCCCTGACGCGGCGCACGCGCGCCGGCGAAACCCAGCGCCGGCTCAAGGTGGCCGATCTGGTATTCGATCTCGACACGTTTACCGTGCAACGCGCCGGCCAGACCCTGGCCCTGCCGGCACTGCCGCTGAAAATTCTGGAATTGCTGATGAGGCGTGCGCCCGGTGTGGTCTGGCGGCGTGATATCGAACAGGCTGTGTGGGGCGACTCGCCGCCGGACAGCGATTCCCTGCGCGTACACATGCATACCCTGCGCTCCGCCATCGACCCACCGGGCCTACCGCCCCTGCTGCACACGCTGCGCGGCGTCGGTTACCAACTGAAAGCCCCCGATGCGCCTGCCGCGTGACTTGCGCGGGCGCGTCGCCCTGTTCTTCGCCGGCTTCGGCGCCTTCGTCAGCCTGATCATGGCGGTGGTGCTGTACCAGGGAGCCCACGACCTGGGACAGCGCCTGATCGACGAAACCCTGTCGGCGGAACTGGACGACTACATCGCCCGGCGCGAACGCAATCCGGCATCGCTGCCGCCTTCCACCGTCATCGTCCAGGGCTATGTACGCGATGTCGACGGCGTCGGCGATGTGCCGGACTACCTGGCGGGGCTGCCGCTCGGTCGCCATGACATCCACCTCGGCACGCTGAGTTACCGGGTCGCCATCCTGGAGCGCGGCGGTACGCACTACTATCTGCTCTACGACACCTCCCTGCAGGCGCGGCGCGAGCAGCGTTTTGCCTGGATACTCGGGCTGATGGCCGTGGCCATGACCCTGTTGTCCACTCTCGGCGGCATCTGGCTGGCACGTACCGTGGTCGCGCCGGTGGCCGAGTTGGCGGCCAAGGTGCGTCACCGCAGCCCGGATGACTGGGAACAACAACCGCTGGCCGACGATTTCCCTGTCGGTGAAGTGGGCGAACTGGCGCGCGTGTTCGATCGCCACCTGATCCGCATGCGTGCCTTCATCGAACGGGAACGGGCCTTCAGCGCCGACATCAGCCATGAATTGCGCACCGCCCTGGCGGTGATCCTGAGTTCAACCGAGGTGCTGCTCGAGGATGACAGCCTCGGTGACCGGCAGAAAGCCCGGATTGGCCGCATCGATCGTGCCGCCCACGACATGGCTGAACTGGGCACGGCCCTGCTGTTGATGGCACGCGAGGAACACAGCCTGGCCGCGGGCGGGGGTTGCGTATTGGCCGAGGTGGTGCGGGCCGTGGTGGAGAAGCAGCGCCACCTGCTCGGCAGCAAGCCGGTCGAGGTGGAAGTGCACACCAACCCGGAGCTGATCCTGTCCGCCGATGCCGGCCTGGTGGAAATCCTGGTCAGCAACCTGGTGCGCAATGCCTTTTCCTACACGGCGGCCGGCACCGTGGTGGTGCTGCAGGATGCCCGCTCCCTGACCGTGAGCGATACCGGAAAGGGCATCCCCGGCCACGCCATGGAACAGGTTTTCATCCGCCATTTCCGCGACATGACGAGCGAAGGCGCGGGGATCGGCCTCTCCCTGGTCAAGCGCATCTGCGACCGCTACGGCTGGCAGGTCAGGCTGGAAAGCAGCGAGCGGCAGGGGACCACGGTCAAGGTCAGTTTCTCCTGACCGGGTCGATTTTCAGCCCGTCAAAACTCGTTGCGTATCCGCTTGTAACCCTTCACCAGCTCGTTGTTGGCCTGCGCCACGCTTTCCGAAAACCCACTGACGTCCGGCGTCACGCGCTCGATTCCGGCCAGCTCCTCGTTGGAGTGGATGTTGGCGGTGGAGGGGATGTAGAAGCCCGGCGGGACGTCACAGTCTTCGACCACTGAGTTGTGGCGGACCACCGATCCGTCGCCGACCGAGCAGTTGAACAGCACCGAGTTGAAGCCGACGAATACGTTGTCGCCCACCGTGCAAGGTCCATGCACGATGGAGCGGTGGGCGATCGAACTGCCGCGCCCGATGGTGACGCCGCCCCCCGCCTTGCAGTGAATCACCACGCCATCCTGGATGTTGGAATCGGCGCCGATGACGATCGGCTCCATGTCGCCGTCGTCATTCACTTCGTCCGCGCGTATCACGGCATACGGCCCGATGAACACATTGGCTTCGACGATGATCTTGCCGCAGAGGATGGCGGTGGGGTCGACGAAGGCGGTCTCGTGCACCTGGGGGAGGTCCCCGTTTGGATTGCGGCGGATCATGGTGGGTCTCGGCTGATTCGGATGAGGCGGGGGAGCAATTCTAACCTGAACGCCGCCGCCCGTTTGATGCGTTGCCCTTCCCGGTCGACGGCAAAACTCCGACAGCAAAGCCTGGGGAGACGCTGATTAATCCGTCTTTGCGAGGAGCGTTGTTAGCCTTTAGCCGCGAGCGTAGCACGGCGGGACGCGGCAATCCTGAAATGCCTGCTTAATCAATGCGCTGGATTGCCGCGCTTCGCTCGCAATGACGGCTATATCGAATTAATCAGTGTTTCTCTAGTTCTACTGTGTTATTAAACATTCATGACCTGATTTGCTGATCTCCCGCAGCATGGACATTGCAGCAAGCCTTTTGCGATGGCAGCTGCGAGGCGGAAGCGCAATGTGGGGATCGAATTCTGGACGTGGCGTTGCATCGGTCGTGGCCCCGCGCGGGCGGAAAC
>NZ_LDUG01000014.1 GCF_001530125.1 Thiobacillus denitrificans
GATACCAGCGCGCTGGCTGACTACGGTCCGCATGCGACAGCGCTTTTACCAGTTCGTCGCAATACGCTTCAAACCGCGATTCAAGACTCAGCCCCATGTAGCCTCCACCTCGCTAATTCCTATGCCTGAATCATCGCATTATTTATAACACAGTAGAACTAGCCCGGGCCTTGCTCGAATTCCGCCACCACCTGCCGTAGCCGGCTGGCCTCCTGCTCCGGGCGCATCAGCCCACGCCGGGCGCGCGCGTGACCAAGCAGATCGGCATAAAAATCGGGGTCGGTTTCGGCCATCGACAGCAGCCCGGCCAGCCGCCGTTCGTCGCCCACCGGAAAATAGCCCGGGTAGTCCTCGCCCAGCATGCCGACGTTGCCGGGCATGTGCGAGGCCAGCACCGGCACATCCGCCGCCAGCGCTTCGCAGATGACGTTGGCACCGCCTTCCAGCACCGAACTGATGACCATGAGGCGCGCGCGCGACAGGTGCTTCAGCACCGTCCTGTGCGGCACGTCGCCGAGCCAGCGCCAGCGCGGCAGCTTGCCTTGCGCCATTTCCGCGGTTTCGGCCATGTCTTCGCTGAGCGCGCCGCCCAAGTGCGTCACCCGGATTTGCGAATGCTCGGGTAGATAGGCCGTCGCCAGCGCCGCCCGGAACGGGTCTTTTTCCGTGCGCAGGTGGCCGATCACCAGCACCTCGAAGGTGTGGGCGGGCGCGGGCTGGCGGGGAATATCGGGTGCGGATTGATAGATCACCCGCGTCCTGGCAGCCAGATGCGGGGGCAGCTCGTCGACGCCGCGATTCTGCAGCACGATCAGGCGGTGCGCAAGCTCCAGCGCTTGCTGGGCTTCGCGGTCTTCGTGGATGTCGCGGTAGAGGTCGGTGCCGGTCAGCGCCAGCAACAGCGGCCGGCTCGGGAAGCGCTCGGCAAACGCGCGGATCGAGGCAAAGCTGCGCCGCGCATGCAGCGCCAGCATCAGGTCGGCGGCGCGGCCATCCCATTCCACCTGCGTTCGCACTGTGTGGCCCGCCTCGCGCAGAAAGCGCGCCCAGCGCGCGGCGGTGTGCCAGTTGCCGTTGCGATGTTCGCGGCCGTAGGGGGTGATGAGGGCGATGCGCATGGTATGAGTGTAGTCCGCCACGGCGAATCGCAGTTATGGATTCGACACCTGAGTTCTTGAAAGATGCTGCCATTTTTGGTAATTGAGTGCGATTGCAGAAATCGTGGTGTGTCGAATCCATAGCATTCAAGCTCGGCTGTTGTTGAATGGAAATTCAGGTTTTTGAATTTCTATTCAATAATTCGTCCATGACTGAAACCGCCATCACCTCGCGCGACAACCCCATCTTCAAGCGGCTGAAGAAGCTTGCCGAATCGGCGCGTGCGCGGCGCGAGGCGCGGATGACGCTGCTCGACAGCGAGCATCTGCTGACGGCTTATCTCGACGCCGGGGGGCAGCCGCACACCCTGGTGCGCGCGGCATCGTTCGACGCCGGCAAGCTGGCCGCGCTGGCTGCGCGTTGCCAGCAAACCAAAGCCATTGTGCTGCCCGACGCGCTGTTCGCCGAGTTGTCGCCCGTCGCCACGCCCAGCGGCGTGCTCGCCGAGGCGGCCTGGCTCAACCCGCCCGTCATCGACGCTACCCCGCTGGTCATCGTGCTGGAAGACATCCAGGACCCCGGCAACCTCGGCGCCATGTTGCGCACCGGCGCGGCGGCGGGCGCCACGCTGGCGGTGCTGTCGAAGGGCTGCCACGACCCGTGGTCGCCCAAGGCCTTGCGCGGCGGGCAGGGGGCCCAGTTTGTGTTGCCGCTGCAAGGCGGGGTGGATGTGGCGGCGTGGCTGAATGCCTTTGCCGGCCTGAGTGTCGCGCTTGCCCTGGCCGAGGACAGCGACTTCTATGCGCTCGACCTCGGCGGCTCGCTCGCCCTGGTCGCCGGCAACGAGGGCGCGGGCTTGACAGCGGCGGTGTGCGAGGCGGCGAAGGTGCGCGCCCATATCCCGATGACAGGCCGGATCGAGTCCCTGAATGCGTCAGCGGCGCTGGCGGTGGCCGTGTTCGAGGCCGTGCGCCAGCGCAGGACCTGATTTCCGCTGCGCGGTCAGGCAGCGAGGTCGAATGCCTGCAGCCAGTCGCGGCCCAGCAGCGCGATGATCTGATCCGCAGGAACCGGCCGGCTGATGAAATACCCCTGCACGATCTGGCAACCGAGTTTGCGCAGCGATTCGAGCTGCGCCCGGGTCTCGATCCCTTCGGCGACAGTGCCGAGCCCCAGTCCCTTGCACAGGGCGAGAATCGATCTGATGAGGGCTTCGTTGGCCGGGGCGTTCGGCAAGTCCTTGACGAAGTAGCGATCGATTTTCAGGACATCGAGCGGGAATCGCTTCAAGTGGGCCAGTGATGAATAACCGGTGCCGAAGTCGTCGACGGACACAGCAATTCCCAATGCTTTCAAAGCCCGTATCCTGTCCACGGCAGCGTCGACGTCTTCCATGAAGATGCCTTCGGTCAGTTCGAGCTGCAGGGCGTGCGCAGGCAGGCCGGATTGTGCCAGCGCGTCACTCACATTTGCGATCAGGGTGTCGTGCCAGAATTCCCTGCCGGAGAGGTTGACGGCAACGTTCAGGTCGGTGAATCCGGCTGCCTGCCAGCGGGCAGTCTGCTGGCAGGCAGCCAGCAGAAGCTGGCGGCCGACGCTGACGATCCCGCCGGTTTCTTCCAGCATGCTGAGGAAAGCCGCCGGGGCGAGCAGCCCTTTGTCCGGGTGCTGCCAGCGGATCAGTGCCTCGACGGCATGAATGCGCCCGCTCTCCAGGTTGAGTTGCGGCTGGTAGTGGAAGACCAGTTCGCCGCGTTCCTGTGCGTGGTGCAGATCGGTCTCAAGCTGCAGCCTTTCCTCGGCCATCGCGTTCATCGCCGTGTCGTAGAGCTGGAAACGATTTCTGCCGTTGTTCTTGGCGTGGTACATCGCGGTGTCGGCGTGCTTGAGCAGATCGACGGAGGTGGCGCCGTCATTCGGATAAACACTGACGCCGATGCTGCAACTGCTGAAGATCTCGCGCCCGTCGAGGGTGTAGGGTTCGATCACCACCCCCAGCATCTTTTCGACCCCCTGCAGGATGGGCGTGAGCGCGACCACATCGTTGATGACCACGACAAACTCGTCGCCCCCCAGCCGCGCCACGATGTCATCGGCGCGAACCGTCTGCCGCAGGCGTCGGGCGACCTCGCAAATGAGCAGATCACCGATGGCATGCCCGAGCGTGTCGTTGACCCGCTTGAACCGGTCGAGGTCGATGAACATCACGCCGACCAGCGTCTGGTGCCGTTTTGCGCGGATCAGCGATTGCTCCAGGCGATCCTTGAACAGCATGCGATTGGGCAGGCCGGTCAGGGTGTCGTGGGTGGCCAGCTGCTCGCGTTCGCGGCTGATGCGGGCGGAGAAGTAGAAGACCACCGTGGCGACCAGCAGCCCCAGCAGCAGCGCGGCGCCCGACAGCAGATATATCCACCAGCGGGCGACGCCATGTTCCGCGCGCGCCTGGTTGCTGGCGGCCGTCGATACCCGGTGCGTTTCGGCATCGAGCTGCGACAGCGCGACCATGACCTGGTTCTGGATGGGAATCGCCTGCTTGATCACCATCTCGCCCGCCTCTGCGGAGCGTCCGGCGGCGATCAGGTCGATGATTTCGTTCTGGATTGGCACTGCCAGGCTGGTGAGGCGTCCCTGCTCGGCGATCAGTTCGCGTTCCCGCGTGTTCAGGGGTTGTTCCAGCAAGGCCAGGCGGGCTGTGGCGAAACGCCCGCCCTGGTTGTAGAACTGCATCATCAAGGCGTCCTGGTCGAACGGGTCATCCACTTGAGTGAGTATCAGCATGGTCAGGGTGCGCTCGCGCGCAGCCGTCACCATGGTCTTGGTCAGTTCCTGGTTGCGCATGTGCACGTCGACCACCTTGTTCAGATTGTCGGTGGTGACGCCCAGCTGTTGCAGGCCGATGACGGTGACGAACACGATCAGCAGCAATTGCGTGACGAAGCCGCCCAGCAGGGCGAGCTTCCAGGCCGTGGGACGTGCGATGCGCTTCACGGCAGGGTTGATGATCATGCGGGCTTCAGCTTGCATGGTGAAATCGTGTTCCGTGGCTTCAGGTGTCGGAAATAGCTATGGCCGGGCCACACGGCATATCAGGGCATGCCACGCAGCATGAGTTGATCAAGAATGCGCCGCATGGTCTGGGACCGGCAAACCAGCCTGTCTCCCCTTGATGTCATCAACGGCATTTACCCGCTGAAAAATAGGGTGGGGCTTAACAAACGACTATCGGGGCCAGGCTTAAGGCAGGTTTCGCAGGCGCGCCGCGATTTCCTCCACCGACATGCGGGTGGTGTCGATGACGGGCACCGCGTGGCGGGTGAACAGCCGCTCGGCGGCGGCGAGTTCGTCGCGGCATTGCTGCAGGCTGGCGTAGCGGCTGTCGGGGTAGCGCGCCTGGCGGATGGCGGCGAGGCGTTCGGCCGACAGGGTCAGGGCGCGCAGGCGCGGCAGATTGGCGAGCAGGACATCGGGCAGGCTGCCGTGTTCGAGGTCGTCCGGCGTGAGCGGATAGTTGGCGACGCGCAGGCCGTATTGCAGGGCGAGGTAGAGCGCGGTAGGGGTTTTGCCGACGCGTGAGACGCCGACCAGGATCAGGTCGGCCTGGTCGAGCCGTTGCGGCTGCAGGCCGTCGTCCAGCGCCAGGCTGAAATTCACCGCATCCATTCGCGATTCGTAATTGTTCGCCATGCCGTGGGTGCGCCCGCCGCTGGGGGTGGCGGCCTGGCCCAGCGCGGTTTCAACGGCGGGGACGACGAAGCCGAAGACATCGAACAGGTTGGCGCGGCTGTCGCGCAGGATGGCGCGCAGGGCCGGGTCGCTCAGGGTGGAAAACACCAGGGCGCCGGGGATGGCGGCAATCTGCGCGGCGGCAGCCTGCGCCTTTTCCGGGCTGTCAATGAAAGGTAGCGCAATCAGGCTAAACTCAAGTGCAGGGAACTGCGCCAGCACGCTCTTCGCCACCGCTTCGACGGTGACGCCGGTGTGATCGGATACGCAGAAAACGCTGTGGTTTTTCATGGAGTGGATGATGCGAGTGTCGACTGATTACATTGTGTCACTGGACAGCCTGTCGATGGCGGATGTGCCGCGCGTGGGCGGCAAGAACGCATCGCTCGGCGAAATGATCCGCAATCTGTCCGGCGCAGGGGTCAAGGTGCCGGGCGGCTTTGCCACCACCGCGCAGGCATTCTGGGATTTTCTTGAGGACAACGATTTGCGCGCGCGCATCAATGCGCGGCTGACGGCGCTCGACGTGGCGGACGTGACGGCGCTGGCCGCGGCAGGCGCGGAAATCCGCGGCTGGGTCGAGGCGGCCGCCTTGCCGCCTGATTTGGAAACGGGCCTGCGCACGGCCTATGCCGAACTCGGCAGCGAAGTGTCGGTGGCGGTGCGCTCGTCGGCCACTGCCGAAGACCTGCCCGATGCCTCGTTTGCCGGCCAGCAGGAAACTTATCTGCACGTGCGTGGCGCCGACGACTTGCTGCGGTACGTGAGGAAGGTTTTCGCCTCGCTCTACAACGACCGCGCCATCGCCTACCGCGTGCACCACGGCTTTGCCCACGCCGAGGTGGCGCTGTCGGCCGGGGTGCAGCGCATGGTGCGCTCCGACATCGCGTGTTCGGGCGTGCTGTTCACGCTCGATACCGAATCCGGATTCCGCGACGTGGTGTTCATCACCGCGGCCTACGGTCTCGGCGAAACCGTGGTGCAGGGCTCGGTCAATCCGGACGAGTTCTACGTGCACAAGCCGAAACTGGCGGAGGGCTTTCCCGCCGTGGTGCGGCGCGAGCTGGGCGAGAAAGCGACCCGCATGGTGTGGCGTGACGGCGCGACCGTGATCGAGGACACGCCGGACGAACTGCGGCGGCAGTATTCGCTGACCGACGACGAGGTGCTGGAACTGTCGCGCCAGGCCGTCGCCATCGAAAAACACTATGGCCGCCCGATGGACGTCGAGTGGGCGAAGGACGGCGAAACCGGCGAACTCTTCATCGTGCAGGCGCGGCCGGAAACGGTGAAGGCGCGCGCCAACGGCGGCGGCGAACGCTACACGCTGGAAGCGAGCGGCGAAGTGCGCATCAGCGGCCGCGCCATCGGCCAAAAGATTGGCGCGGGCGAAGTGCGGCTGATTGCCAGCCCGGCCGAAATGAACCGGGTGCAGCCGGGCGACATCCTGGTCACCGACATGACCGACCCCGACTGGGAGCCGGTGATGAAGCGCGCGGCAGCGATCGTCACCAACCGCGGCGGCCGCACCTGCCATGCCGCCATCGTCGCGCGCGAACTCGGCATTCCTGCGGTGGTCGGCACCGGCGAGGCCACCACCGTGCTCAAGGACGGCGAAACGGTGACAGTGTCGTGCGCCGAGGGCGACACCGGCATGGTGTATGCGGGCAAGCTGCCGTTTACCGTGGAGACGCTGGAAAGCGAGACCCTGGCCGAGCCGCCGGTGAAGCTGATGATGAACGTCGGCAATCCCGAGCGCGCCTTCGAGTTCGCGCAGATCCCCAATCACGGCATCGGGCTTGCGCGACTGGAATTCATCATCGCGCGAATGATCGGCGTGCATCCGCTGGCGCTGCTCGACTATGCCGGCCAGACGCCGGCCGTGCGCGACGAAATCGATCTGCGCACCGCTGGCTATGCTGACCCGGTGTCGTTTTACGTCGACAAGCTGGCCGAGGGCATCGCCACGCTGGCGGCCGCGTTCTGGCCGCAACCGGTGATCGTGCGCTTGTCTGATTTCAAGTCCAACGAATACGCCAACCTGGTGGGCGGCGACCGCTATGAGCCGAAGGAGGAAAACCCCATGCTGGGGCTGCGCGGCGCGGCGCGATACGTGTCAACGCTGTTCCGCCCGGCGTTCGAACTGGAATGCCGGGCGCTGAAAAAGGTGCGCGAGACCATGGGCTTTTCCAACGTCGAAGTGATGATCCCCTTCGTGCGCACGGTGGAGGAATGCGCTGCGGTCGTGAAATTGCTGGAAGCAAACGGCCTGCGACGCGGCGACCAGGCGCTGCGGCTGATCATGATGTGCGAGATTCCGTCCAACGTACTGCTGGCTGACGACTTCCTGCAGTACGTCGACGGCTTTTCCATCGGCAGCAATGACCTGACTCAGCTGACTTTAGGCATCGACCGCGACTCCGGGCTGGTGGCCGAAGGCTTCGACGAGCGCAATCCGGCGGTGAAAAAGCTGCTGGCCGAGGCCATCGCCGCCTGCAACCGGCACGGCAAATACATCGGCATCTGCGGCCAGGGGCCGAGCGACCACCCCGATCTGGCCGACTGGCTGGTGGCGCAGGGAATCGGCTCGATTTCGCTGAATCCCGACACGATGGTCGCCACCTGGCGGCGGCTGCTGCGTCATTGAGCCGGCCTGTCATTGAGCCATCATCGGCGATGAAGTAGAATCCGCCATCACCCGCCCCCGCTCATAAAATGACGAAGTATGTGTTTGTCACTGGTGGGGTGGTTTCTTCCCTCGGGAAAGGAATCGCCTCCGCTTCTCTCGCTGCGCTGCTCGAATCGCGCGGTATCCGTGTCACCCTGTTAAAGCTCGATCCGTACATCAACGTCGACCCCGGCACCATGAGCCCGTTTCAGCATGGCGAGGTGTTCGTCACCGACGACGGCGCGGAAACCGACCTCGATCTGGGCCATTACGAGCGCTTTTCCAGCGCACGCATGAGCCGGCGCAACAACTTCACGACCGGCCAGATATACAAGTCGGTGATCGACAAGGAGCGCCGCGGCGATTATCTCGGCGGCACGGTGCAGGTCATCCCGCACATCACCGACGAGATCAAGCGCGCCATCCGCGCGGGTGCGGAAGGCGCTGACGTGGCGCTGGTCGAGATCGGCGGCACCGTGGGCGACATCGAGTCGCTGCCGTTCCTCGAAGCCATCCGCCAGATGGGGTTTGAAGACGGCCCTGAAAACACCTGTTTCATCCATCTGACGCTGCTGCCCTACATCGCGACCGCCGGCGAGCTGAAAACCAAGCCGACCCAGCATTCGGTGAAGGAGTTGCGCGAAATCGGCATCCAGCCCGACATCCTGCTGTGTCGTGCCGACCGCGAAATTCCGGCCGACGAGCGGCGCAAGATTGCGCTGTTCACCAATGTGCGGTCGGAGGCGGTGATCCAGATGCTGGATTCCGATTCGATCTACAAGATTCCGGCGATGTTGCACGACCAGATGCTCGACGAGATCGTCTGCCACAAGCTGAAAATTCTGGCGCGTGCGGCCGATCTGACTATATGGAAAAAGCTGGTTAACGCGCTGGAGCACCCCGAACACACCGTCAATATCGCCTTCGTCGGCAAATATGTCGACCTCACCGAGTCCTACAAGTCGCTGTCGGAAGCGATGATCCATGCCGGCATGCATACCCTCAGCAAGGTAAAAATCCACTACATCGACTCCGAACAGATCGAGAAATCCGGCGTCGACTGCCTCAAGGGTATGGACGCGATCCTCGTGCCCGGCGGCTTCGGCAAGCGCGGGGTCGAAGGCAAGATTGCCGCCATCCGCTATGCGCGCGAAAACAAGGTGCCATATCTGGGCATTTGTCTGGGCATGCAGCTGGCGGTGGTCGAGTTCGCGCGCGACGTCGCCGGCATGGCGGACGCCCACTCGACCGAATTCGAGCCGGCCACCACGCATCCGGTGATCGGCCTCATCACCGAATGGCTGGACCGCGGCGGCCAGGTCGAAAAGCGCAGCGAGCAGTCCGATCTGGGCGGCACCATGCGCCTGGGCGGTCAGCCGTGCGAACTGAAGGACGGCACCCTGGCGCGCGAGGTGTATGGCGCGGCCAGCATTGTCGAACGTCACCGTCACCGCTATGAAGTCAATAACACCCTGCTGGCAGAACTCGAGGCCAAGGGGTTGGTGGTCGCCGGACGCGCGCCGGGCACCGACCTGTGCGAAATGGTCGAGCTGCCGACCTCGGTCCATCCCTGGTTCGTCGCCTGCCAGTTCCACCCCGAATTCACCAGCAATCCACGCAACGGCCATCCGCTGTTCATCTCGTTTGTGAAGGCCGCGCTGGCACATCAGCAACAGGAGCCTGCATGAAACTCTGTCATTTTGAAGCCGGGATCGAGCATCCGCTGTTCCTGATCGCCGGTCCCTGCGTGATCGAATCCGAGCAGCTGGCGATGGACACCGCCGGCGCGCTGAAGGAAATGTGCGCGGCGCTGAATATCCCGTTCATCTACAAATCCTCGTTCGATAAGGCCAACCGCTCGTCGACCCAGTCCTTCCGCGGGCCGGGGATTGAGGAGGGACTGCGCATCCTGTCCGAGGTCAAGAAGCAGATCGGCGTGCCGGTGCTGACCGACGTGCACGAGGACACGCCGCTCGCCGAAGTGGCCGCCGTGGTCGACGTGCTGCAGACCCCGGCTTTCCTCTGCCGCCAGACCAACTTCATCCAGAACGTCGCGCGCACGGGGCTGCCGGTCAACATCAAGAAGGGCCAGTTCCTGGCGCCGTGGGACATGCAGAACGTGGTCGACAAGGCACGCGAGGTCGGCAACGACCAGATCATGGTGTGCGAGCGCGGCGTCAGCTTCGGCTACAACACGCTGGTGTCGGACATGCGTGGGCTGGCGATCATGCGTGCCACGCAGTGCCCGGTTGTATTCGACGCCACCCACTCGGTGCAGCAGCCGGGCGGGCAGGGCACGACCAGCGGCGGCCAGCGCGAATTCGTGCCGGTGCTGGCGCGCGCGGCAGTCGCTGCCGGGGTGGCGGGCGTGTTTGCGGAGACCCATCCGGATCCGGCATGCGCGCTGTCCGACGGCCCCAATGCGTGGCCGCTCGACATGATGAAGGAACTGCTGGAAACGCTGAAGGAAATCGACGCGCTGGTGAAACAGCGTGGTTTTATCGAACACAAAGTGATGAAGACCTGAGCCGCGAAGCGGACAAAACTGATCAAGGAAAAGAAATTGAGCGCCATTATTGATGTCATCGCCCGGGAAATTCTCGACTCCCGCGGTAATCCCACTGTCGAAGCCGACGTGTTGCTGGAATCCGGCGTGCTGGGCCGTGCCGCCGTGCCCTCGGGCGCGTCCACCGGTAGCCGCGAAGCGATGGAGCTGCGTGACGGCGACAAGTCGCGCTACCTCGGCCGTGGCGTGCTGAAAGCCGTCGAACATATCAACACCGAAATCTGCGAAGCCATCATTGGCCTCGACGTCGAAGACCAGGCCTTCATCGATCAAACCATGATCGATCTCGACGGTACCGAGAACAAATCGCGCCTCGGTGCCAATGCGCTGCTGGCGGTGTCGATGGCGTGCGCGCGCGCCGCCGCCGAACAGGCCGGGCTGCCGCTGTACCGCTACCTCGGCGGTGCTGCGCCGATGGCCTTGCCGGTGCCGATGATGAACATCATCAACGGCGGCGCGCATGCCAACAACAACATCGACATGCAGGAATTCATGATCATCCCGGTCGGCGCGCCGAGCTTCCGCGAAGCCCTGCGCTACGGCGCGGAAGTCTTCCATGCGCTGAAAAAGCTGCTGGACGACGCCGGCATGGCGACCACCGTCGGTGATGAAGGCGGCTTTGCGCCCAACCTGGACTCGCACGAGGCGGCGCTGAAGCTGATCGTGCAGGCGATCGAAAAATCCGGCCTGCAACCCGGCATCGACGTCGCCATCGGTGTCGATTGCGCCGCGTCCGAGTTCTACAAGGACGGCCTCTACCACCTCGAATCTGAAGGCCTGAAGCTGACCTCTGCCGAATTCACCGATTACCTGGCAGCCTGGTGCGACAAGTACCCCATCATCAGTATCGAAGACGGCATGGCCGAGGGCGACTGGGACGGCTGGAAGATCCACACCGAGAAGCTTGGTAAGCGCGTGCAGCTGGTGGGCGACGATCTGTTTGTCACCAACGCGAAAATTCTCAAGGAAGGCATCGACAAGGGCGTCGCCAATTCGATCCTGATCAAGGTCAACCAGATCGGCACGCTGTCGGAAACCTTTCAGGCGATCGAGATGGCCAAGCAGGCGGGCTACACTGCGGTGATCTCGCACCGTTCGGGCGAGACCGAGGACACCACGATTGCCGACCTGGCGGTGGCGACCAACGCGCGCCAGATCAAGGCCGGTTCGCTGTCGCGTTCCGACCGCATGGCCAAGTACAACCAGCTGCTGCGCATCGAGGAAGAACTCGGCGACACGGCGAGCTACCCCGGACGCGATGCTTTCCGCCAGCGCGGCTGAATGGATCGCGCGCATACGCAGCCAGGGTCTGACCTGGGTGCTGGCGGCCTCGCTTTTGCTGCTGCAATATCCGCTGTGGCTGGGCGAGGGCGGCTGGTTGAAGGTGCGTGAGCGTGCGCACAAAATCGACACCCAGCAGGCGCTGAATCAGCGTCTGCAAACCCGCAATGCCGGCCTGCAGGCCGAGCTCGGCGACCTCAAGCAGGGACGCGACGCCATCGAAGAGCGTGCGCGCAATGAACTGGGCATGATTGCGCCGGACGAATGGTTCGTCCGCGTGGTGTCCGCCCACTCCGTTCAGTCGGGAAAAGTAAATGAGTGATTTGCAAATCAGCTTGTTGGTCATTGGCGCGGTCATCGTGGCGGCGGTGCTGCTGTTCAACTGGATCCAGGAGCGCCGCTTCCGGAAACAGGCCGACGCGGCTTTTCAGGCGCCGGTGGGCGATGCGCTGATGCAGCCCGGCGCAACGCCCCGCGACATGCACAAGCGGGTCGAGCCCGCGCTGCGTGAGCCCGTCTTTGACGCCGGCGGACTGAATGAAGTCGCCGAAGCCAGCGAGCCCCATTTGCAGATCGATTCGGCACCCTCACCGGCGGCGGCGCCCGCACCGCTTGGTGACGCGGCGCCTGACCTGCGCGCAGCATCATCCATCGCCCCCCCGCCTCCGCCCACCCTGCCGCGCCCGGCCGCTCCGCCGGTGGCGGCACCCTACGACGAACTGATCGAATATCGCATTCGCATCGGCAGCGATGGCGTGCGGGCGGATGTGTTTGCCGATGCCTTCAATCACGCGCGCACCCTGGGCAAGGCGGTGCGCTGGATGGGGCTGCCGGTCGGCGCGGCGGAATGGGAAGAGATCCAGCCCTGGCGCGAGGTCCATTATCAGCAGGTGGTGGTCACCATGCAGCTGGCCGACCGCAACGGCGCGGTGCAGGAAGATCAGCTCTTGGCCTTGTGTGCCATGCTGCAAAGCACGGCGCAGACGCACGGTCTGCGTATCGCCTGCGGCGATGTGGCAGAAGCGATCGAGCGCGCTCAGGCGATCGATCGCTTCTGTGTCGACGTTGACGTCCTCATCGGGCTTAATGTGGTGGCGCGCGGCGAAGGCGCGGTGAACCTGACGCGCATCGTGCATGAGGCGGAAAGCAGCGGCATGTCGCTGGGCGTGGACGGTGTGTTCCAGTTGCTCGACAGCCGCGGCGAACCGCTCTATGCCCTGTGCAACCATGATGCCGAACCGTTCAGTGCCACGGTGATCAAGGGACAAACTTCGCAGGGGATCACCCTGCAGTTCGACGTGCCGCGCGTGCCGGATGGCCTCAAGGTGTTCGACGGCATGGTGGCGTTCGGCCGCAAGCTTGCCAACGAAGTTGGCGGCATTCTGGTTGACGACAATCTGCGTCCGCTGACCGATACCGGCATCGAAAAAATCCGCACCCAGCTCACGCAGATATACGAACGCATGGAAGCGCGCGGCGTGCCATCCGGATCCCGGCGGGCGCTGCGTCTCTTCTCCTGATGGCGTCGTCTGATGTCCTGGCGCGCGTTACTGCGCTACGCCGGGAAATCGAGCGCCACAATTACGCCTACTACGTCCTCGACGCGCCGACGATTCCGGATGCGGAATACGACCGGCTGTTCCGTGAGCTGCAGGCGCTCGAGACCGAACACCCCGAACTCGTCACTCCCGATTCGCCGACCCGGCGCGTCGGCGGCAGGCCGCTGGATGGCTTCGCGCCAGTGCGGCACGCGGTGCCGATGCTGTCGATCCGCACCGAAACCGACACCGAGGCCAGCGGCGCGCGGGCCTTCGATGCGCGGGCGCGCAAGGAACTGGGGCTGGATGAAAGCGACCCGCCGGTCGAGTACGCGGCGGAGCTGAAATTCGACGGCCTCGCCATCAACCTGCGCTACGAACACGGCGTGCTGGCTCAGGCGGCCACTCGTGGCGACGGCGAAACCGGCGAAGATGTCACTCAGAACATCCGCACCGTGCGTGCCATTCCGCTGCGCCTGAATACCGAATCGCCGCCCGCCGTACTGGAAGTGCGTGGCGAGGTGTTCATGCGGCGTGACGATTTCGAGCGCTACAACGCGAAGCAGCGCGAAGCCGGCAAGCCCACCCTGGTCAATCCGCGCAACGGCGCGGCGGGCAGCATCCGCCAGCTCGACCCGGCGATTGCCGCGCAGCGTCCGCTGTCTTTCTTTGCCTACGGCCTGGGCGAGGTGCAGGGCTGGAGCATCCCTGCCACCCACAACGGGACGCTCGACGCGCTGGCCGCGCTTGGCGTGCCGGTGTGTGCCGAGCGCATCACCGGCCAAGGCGCGGCGGCGCTGATTGCCTTTCACGACGACATCGCTGCGCGCCGCGATCAGCTACCGTTCGACATCGACGGCGTGGTGTACAAGGTCAACCGTTTCGGCCTGCAGCGCGAGCTGGGCTTTGTCACACGCGAGCCGCGCTGGGCGGTGGCGCACAAATTTCCGGCGCAGGAGCAGCTGACTACCGTGCTCGGCATCGAGGTGCAGGTCGGCCGCACCGGCGCGCTGACGCCGGTGGCGCGCCTGGCGCCGGTGTTCGTCGGCGGCGTCACCGTGACCAACGCCACCCTGCACAACCAGGACGAAATCGACCGCAAGGACGTGCGCGTCGGCGACACCGTGATCGTGCGGCGCGCGGGCGACGTCATCCCTGAAGTCGTCGCTGTGGTGCTCGACAGGCGCCCCGACCCCGAACCGCCGCGCTTCAATATCCTGCAGCGCTATCCCGTTTGCCCGGAGTGCGGCTCGCATGTGGTGCGGCTGGACGGCGAGGCGGCGGTGCGCTGTACCGGCGGCCTGTATTGTCCGGCGCAGCGCAAGCAGGCGCTGCTGCATTTTGCCGGCCGCCGCGCCATGGACATCGAGGGGCTGGGCGACAAACTGGTCGACCAGCTTGTCGATCGTGGACTTGTGCACACGCCTGCCGATGTGTACGGTCTGACCCTGGAGACCCTTGCGGGGCTGGAACGCATGGCCGAGAAATCCGCGGCCAATCTGCTGGCGGCCATCGAGACCAGCAAGGCCACCACGCTGGCGCGCTTCATCTTTGCGCTGGGCATCCGCAATGTCGGGGAGACCACCGCCAAGGACCTGGCGAAGCATTTCGGCTTGCTGGACAAACTGATCGCCGCAACCGAAGCCGACCTGCTGGCGGTGCGTGATGTCGGGCCGATCGTGGCGCAGTCGATCATCCAGTTTTTTGCCGAGCCGCATAATCTGGAAGCGGTCAACACGCTGCGGGCCGCCGGGGTGCACTGGACCGAGTCCGCCGGCATGCAACAATCGGCAGGTATCCTGGCGGGCAAGACGCTGGTGCTGACCGGCACGCTGCCAACGCTTGCGCGCGATGCCGCGAAGGACATGATCGAGGCCGCGGGCGGCAAGATGGCCGGGTCGGTGTCGAAGAAAACCGACTATGTGGTGGCCGGCGAGGAAGCCGGCAGCAAGCTGGCGAAAGCGCAGGAACTCGGCGTGACCATTCTCGACGAGGCCGGGCTGCTGGCTTTGCTGGAGCTGAATCATAAAAACGGGCAGCACGCTTTAGATTTTTGAACCCAAGGATTGATAGGGAAGACACATGCAAAAAGTAAGGAAAGCCGTATTTCCGGTTGCCGGCCTTGGCACCCGCTTTCTGCCGGCCACCAAGGCCAGCCCCAAGGAAATGCTGCCCATTGTCGACAAGCCGCTGATCCAGTACGCGGTTGAAGAGGCCATGGAAGCCGGTATCACCGACATGATCTTCATCAGCAGCCGCACCAAGCGCACCGTCGAAGACCACTTCGACAAGGCTTACGAACTGGAAACCGAACTGGCCGCGCGCGGCAAGAATCGCGATCTGGAACTGGTGCAGTCGATCCGCCCGGCCGGCGTCAACTTCATCTACATCCGCCAGGCCGAAGCGCTGGGGCTCGGCCATGCCGTGCTGTGCGCGCAGCCGGTGATCGGCAACGAGCCCTTCGCCGTCATCCTCGCCGACGACCTGATCGACGGCAGTCCGGCGGCGATGAAGCAGATGGTCGACCAATACGAGTATTACCAGTGCTCGGTGCTCGGCGTGCAGCAGGTGGCGCCTTCGGAAACCGCGTCCTACGGCATTGTCGACGCCAGCCCCATGGCGGATCGTGTGTCACGGGTGAACGCCATCGTCGAAAAACCGAAACCCGAGGAAGCACCGTCCAACCTCGGCGTGGTCGGTCGCTACATCCTCACCCCGCGCATCTTCCATCACATCCAGCACCTCAAGCCCGGTGCCGGCGGCGAGCTGCAGCTGACCGACGCCATCGCCGCCTTGCTGAAGGAACAGCAGGTGCTGGCCTATGATTTCGACGGCACCCGCTACGACTGCGGCAGCAAGCTGGGCTATCTGCAGGCCACCGTCGAATACGCGCTCAAGCACAGCGAGGTCAGCGAAGACTTCGCGGCGTACCTGAAAAAACATATTTGCTGAATCTCGCCTGTTCGGCGGTGCAGGGCAGCCTGGCCGAACGGGATCGGCGTCAGCGGCAGGGTTGATGTGCAGAAAGCGTGTACTGAATCTTGCGTGAAGGGAAAAAGTTTCGAATATCGCCTTTTTGTCGGCCACTACGGCGCGGACAATGCGACGGTTGGAACGTTTGACCACGTCGATTCCCGCAGCCATGCTTCCAGCTTTTCCACCGGCATCGGTCTGCCCATGAAGTAACCCTGTGAGCAATCGCAGCCGAGCATGTCGAGGATATACCAGGCGTCCTGGGTTTCCACGCCTTCGGCCGTCACCTTGAGTCCCAGGTTGTGGGCGAGGTCGATGGTGGAGCGCACGATCACCGCATCGTTTTCGTTTTCCGCCATGTCCTTCACAAAGGATTTGTCGATTTTCAGTTCGTCGACCGGCAGGCCCTTGAGATAGGCCAGCGACGAATAGCCGGTACCGAAGTCATCGATGGCGAGCGTCACCCCCATGCGGTCGAGTTCGGTGAGGATGGCGAGGCCGTCGCTGGGATTGGCCATGACCGCGCTCTCGGTGATTTCGAGGATGAGGTTTTGCGGGGCGATGCCATGCTCGGCAAGCAGGGCGGAAATGCTGGCGGGCAGTTCCATGTCGTGCAGGTTGCGCGCGGAGAGGTTGACTGCCATGGTCAGGACGTGACCCTGCCGCTGCAGGGTCACCAGTTGTGTCAGCGCGGCCCTGAGCACCCAGTGGGTGAGGGGGCCGATCAGCCCCGCATCTTCCGCCAGCGGGATGAACTGGTCGGGCGCGAGGAAGCCGCGCTGCGGATGGTTCCAGCGCACCAGTGCCTCGACGCCGATCACGCGCTGGTTGTGATGGTCGATTTGCGGCTGGTAGTAGAGGCACAACTGGTCCGCCTGGATGGCGGCGCGCAACTCGCTCTTGAGCGAGAGATCGTGGCGGTTGGTGTGTACCTGATCCGGGGCATACACTGCATAGCCCTTGCCTGCGCGTTTCGCCACATACATCGCGATGTCGGCGCAACGAAGCAGCTCGCTGGCGTCGCGGCACTGGGAGGGGTAGAGCGACACCCCCAGGCTTGCGCCGAGGTCGATGCTCTGGTTTTGCCAGTGGAAGGGCTTGTCCAGGGCGGCGAGCAGCTTGTTCGCGATGGCCGGGATGCCTTCGCGATCCAGGTCATGCACCAGCACGACATACTCGTCGCCGCCCAGCCGCGCCACCGTGTCTTCGGCGCGGACCGCCTCCTTGAAGCGGCGCCCGACTTCCCGCAGCAGCTTGTCGCCCACCTCGTGGCCGAGGGTGTCGTTGACTTCCTTGAAGCGGTCCAGGTCCATCAGCACCACCCCGAACGAGGTGTAGGCGCGCTTGGACCGTTCGATCTCGTGCTCGAGCCGGTCATGCAGCAGCGAGCGGTTGGCCAAACCGGTCAGCGGGTCATACATCGCCTGGGCGGCGAGTTGTCTGGCCTGATGGGTTGCGCGCCGGCTGACGAAACCGGCAATCAATATTCCGATCAGCAGCGCCGCTGTGCCCAGCCCCAGCATCAGGTTGCGCACGCGGCCATACGAGGTTTCTGCATTGTGCACCGCAGTGGCAGTCTGCTGGCGCTGCAGGTCGAGCAGGGCACTGACTTGTTCGGCAATGGCGCGCTGCCTGGGCATGGCCACGCTGCGTATCTGGTCGAAGATTGCCGTCTGGTCGTCGATGAAGGTGGACATATCCACGACCGCCTGCACCTCGGGTTGCGCCTCGCGGGTCAGTTCGAGGATGCGGGACAGAATCTCGTTTTCTTCCGGGCTGAGCGGCATGTGCTCGAGGCGATCCCGTGCCCGGATATAAACAGTGCCCTGAGCGTTGAAGCGCTGAATCTCGGCATCCTTGTCGAACGGGTCAGCAAGAATGGGCAGGGTGTGCATGGAGAGCGCGCGCTCGCGCAGCGCGCTGTGCATCTCCGTGGCAAGTTCGGTCTTGACGTTGTTGATCTGGGCGATGTCCTTCAGACGCTGGTTGGCTTCGGTCACATAACGCAAGCCGATCGCACTGAGCACGACCATCAGGGCGAGCACGACGACAAAGCCAATCCCGATCCGGGCACCCATCCCAAGGTGTTGCGTGCCCTGCTTCATCGCTTCAGTCGGTAATCCATGTTTATTTTGGAATGCAAAGTCTATAGACCTTATTTATCGGCTTGGGCTTGGCGTACTTTAATCAAGCGGGCGATCAGCAGGAACGGGCTGGACGAGATGGCGTGGGGTTGATCGCAATAACACGCATGCCTCCCCCCAGCGTTGATGAACCTGCATTGATCAAACATGCAACAGCTGCCATCCATCTCGTGAAGGCGGCGGCCCAACAACGAGATGGCTAGGGAGACGCTGATTAATCCGTCTTTGCGAGGAGCGAAGCGACGCGGCAATCCAGAAATGCCTGCTTAATCAATGCGCTGGATTGCCGCGCTTCGCTCGCAATGACGGCTATATCGAATTAATCAGTGTTTCCCTAGCGTTCTGAAGCAGTTTCGCCGTGCAGCCACACGGCGGCTTCGAGCGCATTGCCTGCATCCATCCCCTGACCCAGCAGTGCGGCCAGCATGCCGGTGAGGCGGTCGCCCGAACCCGCCTGGGCGAGCCAGGGGCCGCCGCTGGTGCTGATGGCATAGCGGCCGTCAGGATGCGCGATGATGGTTCCGGCGCCCTTGAGTGCGACATGGGCGTGATATTGCGTGCTCAGGCGCTGCGCTGCCTTGATACGGTTTGCCTGGATGCCGGCACTGCTTGCCCCGAGCAGGCGCGCAGCTTCGCCGGGGTGTGGGGTGAGCAGGGTGGGGTGGGTGCGGCGGGCGGCCTGCTTGGCCAGTCCGACGTCGCCGGCCAACAGGTTCAGCGCATCGGCATCCAGCACCAGCGGGCAGGGCGCGGCGAGGGCGGTTTCCAGCAGCGCATGCGCGCGCGGTTGTTGTCCCAGTCCGGGGCCGATCGCCAGCACGCTCGGTTGCGCGTCAACCAGATTTTCCGGCACGGCGAACATCAGCCGTGGCTCAAGGTAATCGACCACGACGCGTTCGTCCAGAACAGCCAGGGTGACGCTGCCTGCGCCCTGCTGCAGCGCGGCGCGCCCGGCGATCAGGCAGGCGCCCACCATGCCGCTGGCGCCACCGACGATGCCGACATGGCCGAACAGGCCCTTGTGGCTGTTTTGGCGGCGCGCGGGCAGGTGGTGGCGGCTTTCCAGCTGCGTCAGCGCAATGCCCGGCGTGACAGGCAGGGCGGCCGCATCGATGCCGAGCGTGTCGAGGTGCAGTTGCCCGGCGTAATCGGGGCCGTCGGCGGTGAAGAGGCCAGGCTTGAGTCCGAGAAAGGTGAGGGTGTGGTCGGCGCGCAGGGCGCAGCCGCGGACCCGGCCGTTGTCGCTGTCGAGACCGCTCGGCACATCGAGCGCAAGTTTCGGGCAGTTCAAGCCATTCGCCGCTTCGATCCAGCGCGCCTCCTCGCCGCCGATGTCGCGTTGCAGCCCCACGCCGAACAGGCCGTCGATGACGAGGCTGTATCGCTGCGATGGCGGGATATCCGCCAGGATTGTGCCGCCGCTTTCACGCCAGGCGGCCCAGGCGCGCGCAGCATCCGGTGGCAGGTGGGCGGGGTCGGCGCGGTTGACGACGACCACGCGGAATCCCTGTGTCGCGAGCAGTCGCGCGGCGACCAGCGCGTCTCCGCCATTGTTGCCGGGACCGGCCAGGATCAGGACGGACTCGCCCGATTCGCTGGCCAGCGTGCCGGCCAGTTCGGCGGTAGCCGTGCCCGCCCGTTCCATCAGCGAGGTGGTGGGGTGAGCGGCTGCCCAATGCCGGTCGATTGCCCGACAATCGGCCGCCATGAACAGCGGCGGGGAGACGAGGGCGCGGGGCGCGATCGGCATGGGCGCGTAAGGATCTGGATGAACGGGGCGTCCGGGGTGTGCCATGCGATGGGGTATCCGGTTAGGACGGGCGTTTGGGCTGACATCTTAATCCCAAGGCCGGTGCTGTGCGATTGACCGTGCCTGGCAGCCTGTCGGACTTGAAGTAAATCGGCTGCAAATCCGCCTGGCCGGTTCATATTTCGCCGCTTTCTTGGGCAATAGAACGACTATTGCCCGGCGAAATCGTCAAAATTATGTCCCATCGGGACGGTATCCCTTGGGGCTGCCCTCGCCCAGCCGAATTTTCGCTTCGATTCTTCAAGTCCGACAGGCTGCCAGGGGGGTGGGCACCGGTAGAAAATAACCAGCATCAACGGGTATTCAGCATAACAGCCTGATTGCCGTTAATGGTCGGCCGGATATCCGGCGACCAATGAATTAGGAGCTTGAAATGCGTAGACGTAGCTTTCTGGCGGGGCTGACCATTCTTTCCGCGCTACCGCTGGTGGCGCATGCCGCCGGGCGCGACCTGCGGATCGGGATTTACCCGGGCACCGGCAAAGCTGACATTTTGATGGGGGATTTTCGCGCGTATGCGATGCCTTTCGCGCAGGCGCTGGCTTCCGCCCTGGGTGCAACCCCCAAGCTCACCCTGTTCCGCAGCATCAGGAGCGTGATGGGTTCTCTGAAAAGCGGCCGTCTGGATCTCTATTTTGTTCCGCCGTCGGTGGCGGTTGCTGTGCTGGACCATGATTTTTCGCCTATCGCCCGCGTGCGCGATCAGGCCACGGGCGTGCTGGTTCGCCGCAAGGGCGTGGCCGTGAAAACCGTTGCCCTGACCGAGAAGGAATCCTGGCTGGATGTGATGGCCCGCTACACGCTCAAGCAAAACAAGCACGACTCAATGAAACTGCTCAATTTCAAGACGCAGGACGAAGTCGCCCTGGCCATGCAGCGTGATTATGCCCAGGCCGGCAGTCTGCGCAGCAAGCTCGCCAATGAGCTGGTTGCAAAGGACGAATTCGAGATATGGCATCCCCTGCCGACCACGCCGGATTTCACACTGATGGCGAGCAACCGCCTGAGCGCAGCCGAGCAGGGTAAACTGGGGGCGGCGGCCGTCGCGCTGACGCCTGCCGCCACTGAGTCGCTGCAGCAGACCATCCACAGCAAGGTCACTGGCTTTGTGATCGACAAGGAAACGGATTACAAGATGATCAAGCAGGCGATCAGCGAAGCCGGGTACTGATTCCACGCCTGCAATCCGGACAGGCGGCTTGCAGGGCGGTCCAGGTGACCTAAACTGGGATTGTTCGCTGGTGAGAGGAGATACGAATGGATACCCAGCATCGCAACCCGGCGGGAGCGCCGGTGGCGCAATGCGCCGACGAAGACAGCTGCACCGTGGTCAGTTGTGAGGTCTGTCTGAAGGAAGTCCCGGCCGATGCGGTCAAAGTGACGGACGTGCAGGACTACGTCCATCATTTCTGTGGTCTTGATTGCCTTGAAGCCTGGCAAAAGCAGGCCGGCATTCGCCAACAAGCCGGTCCGGAGAAGCGCCCCGATCAGCTAAAATAGCGTCTTTGCCCGTTCGCAAAGACGCACATGTCTGCCATCGTCTCCCTTCCCGGCGCCGCCGCGCTGTCCCCGTTCCGTCTCGACAAAATCCGCCGCGAGGCCGCGCAGCAGGGTCTGAACCTGGGTACGCTGGCTGCACGTCACTGGCACTTTCTGGAAGTGGATGGCGCGCTCGACGCCGCACAAATGCAGCTGGTCGAACAGGCGCTCGATTACGGCACGCCGACCGATGCGCCGACTGCAAATGACCCGCTGATTCTGGTCACGCCGCGTCCCGGTACGATTTCGCCGTGGTCGTCGAAGGCCACCGACATCCTGAAAAACTGTGGCCTCGCCGGCTTCATGCGGATCGAGCGCGGGGTGGCCTTCCATGTGCTGGATGCAGCCGGCCAGGCGCTGTCGGCCGAGGCGACGGCACGTTTGCTGCCGCGCTTGTACGACCGCATGACCGAAGCGGTGATGACACTGGCCGACGTGGAACAATTGTTCCGCCACGTGCTGCCGCGCGAACTGGCCCGCATCGACGTGCTGGGCGGCGGTCGCCCGGCGCTGGAAGCCGCCAACCGCAAGCTCGGCCTGGCGCTGTCGGACGACGAGCTCGATTACCTGGTGGAGAACTTCGTCCGCATCGGGCGCAACCCCACCGACGTCGAACTGATGATGTTTGCGCAGGCTAACTCCGAGCATTGCCGCCACAAAATCTTCAACGCCTCGTGGGTGATCGACGGCGCGGCGCAGGCAAAGACGCTGTTCGGCATGATCCGCGACACCCACGCCGCGCACCCGGAAGGCACGGTGGTGGCATATTCCGACAACTCCTCCGTCATCGAAGGTGCGCAGATCGACCGCTTCTATCCGCGCGCCGACGGCAGCTACGCCTACAGCAACGAGCTGACCCACGTACTGATGAAGGTGGAAACGCACAATCACCCGACGGCGATTTCGCCTTTCGCCGGCGCGGCTACCGGCAGTGGCGGCGAAATCCGTGACGAGGGCGCGACCGGTACCGGGTCGAAACCCAAGGCCGGCCTGTGCGGGTTTTCGGTGTCCAACCTCAACATCCCCGGCTTTGAACAAGCGTGGGAAGCCGGCTTTTACGGCAAGCCCGAGCGCATCGTCACCCCGCTCGCGATCATGCTCGAAGGCCCGATCGGCGCGGCGGCGTTCAACAACGAATTCGGCCGCCCCAACCTGGCGGGCTATTTCCGCACGTTTGAAGAGACGGTCGCGGGGCAGCGGCGTGGCTATCACAAGCCGATCATGCTGGCGGGCGGCGTCGGCAGCATCCGTGCCGACCATGTGGACAAGAAAATGCTGCCGGTCGGCACCCTGCTGATCCAGCTGGGCGGCCCCGGCATGCTGATCGGCCTCGGCGGCGGCGCCGCCTCGTCGATGGATACCGGCGCCAACGCCGCCGATCTCGACTTCGATTCGGTGCAGCGCGGCAACCCGGAAATGGAACGGCGCGCGCAGGAGGCTATCGACCGCTGCTGGCAGCTGGGCGACAAAAATCCGATCCTGTCGATCCACGACGTCGGCGCCGGCGGCCTGTCGAACGCGCTGCCCGAGCTGGTGCATGGCGGTGGCCGCGGCGGTCGCTTCGAGCTGCGCGCCGCGCCGTCGGAAGAATCCGGCATGTCGCCGCGCGAAATCTGGTGCAACGAGGCGCAGGAGCGCTACGTGCTGGCGATTCCGCCCGATCGCCTCGACGAATTCCGCGCGATCTGCGAGCGCGAGCGCTGCCCATTTTCTGTGCTGGGCGAGGCCACCGAGGACAACCATCTGCGGGTGACCGACAGCTATTTCGACAACGCGCCGGTGGACGTGAGCCTGGATGTGATCCTCGGCAAGCCGCCCAAAATGACGCGCGACGTCGCCCATCAGCCGGCCATGCCCGCGCCGCTGGCACTCGATGGCATCGATCTGCGTGACGCGGTCTATCGCGTGCTGGCGATGCCGGGGGTGGCGTCGAAGATGTTCCTGATTTCCATCGGCGACCGCTCGGTCGGCGGGTTGACCGCGCGCGACCAGTGCGTCGGGCCGTGGCAGATTCCGGTGGCCGATTGCGCGATCACGCTGGCGGGTTATGGTTATCAGACCACGCAGGGCGAGGTGTTTTCCATCGGCGAGAAGGCGCCGCTGGCCTTGATCGACGCCCCCGCGTCGGGGCGCATGGCGATCGTCGAGGCGATCACCAACCTGGCCGCCGCGCGCGTGGAAGGCCTCACCGAGGTGAAGCTGTCGGCCAACTGGATGGCGCCCGCCGGCCACCCGGGCGAGGATGCGGCGCTGTTCGACACGGTGGCGGCGGTCTCGAACTATTGCCAGGCGCTGGGTATTTCCATCCCGGTCGGCAAAGATTCGATGAGCATGAAGACCGTGTGGCAGGCCGACGGCGAGAAGAAGGCGGTGACCTCGCCGATCTCGCTGGTGATTTCGGCGTTCGCCAACACGCTCGACGCGACGCGGCACCTGACGCCGCAGCTGCGCACCGACGCCGGCGAGTCCGATCTCGTCCTGATCGACCTGGGGCTGGGCAGGAGCCGCCTTGGCGCGTCGAGCTTTGCCCAAGCCTACAAACAGGTGGGCGATCGCTGTCCGGACGCGCCGGCGCCCGCGGCGCTCGCTGCGTTCTTCGACACCGTGCAGGCGCTCAACGCCGCCGGCAGGCTCTTGGCCTATCACGACCGTTCCGACGGCGGCCTGTTCGCCGCGCTGGCCGAAATGGCCTTTGCCGGCCATTGTGGAGTGGACCTGGACGTCGACGAACTGTGCCTCGACCAGATTCGCCACGAGGTCGAGGATATGGATATGCCGGAACCGGAGGCGCTGTGCGCGGGCGATGTCTCGCAGCGCATCTTCAACGTGCTGTTCAGCGAGGAGGCCGGCGCGGTGCTGCAAGTGCGGCGCGGTGACACGCAGGCGGTGATGCAGGCCTTCCTCGACGCCGGTCTGCGCGGCGAATTCCATGTGATCGGCCAGCCCAATGCGGCTGACCGCCTGCGCGTGTTGCGCGGTGGCCAAGTGGTTTTCGACGAGGCGCGCGCCGAACTGCAAAGCGCCTGGGCGCGCACCAGTTATGAAATGGCGAAGCTGCGCGACAACCCGGTCTGCGCCGAGCAGGAATTTGCCCGCCACGCCGATGCCGGCGATCCCGGCCTGCGCTATGCGCCGGGCTTCGACCTCGACGCCGACATCGCCGCGCCCTTTATTGTGACCGGCAAGCGCCCGCGCGTCGCGGTGCTGCGCGAGCAGGGCGTCAACGGCCAGGTCGAGATGGCCGCCGCGTTCGACGCCGCCGGCTTTGCCGCGGTAGACGTCCACATGAGCGACATCCTGTCCGGCCGGGCCAGCCTGGCCGACTTCACCGGGCTCGCCGCGTGCGGCGGCTTCAGCTACGGGGATGTTTTGGGCGCGGGCGGCGGCTGGGCCAAGTCGATCCTGTTCAACCCACGCGCGCGCGACCAGTTCGCGGCCTTCTTCGAGCGCGCCGACACCTTTGCGCTGGGCGTGTGCAACGGCTGCCAGATGATGAGCCAGCTGCACGACCTGATCCCGGGCGCGGCGGCCTGGCCGCGTTTCGAGCGCAACCTGTCGGAGCAGTTCGAGGCGCGTTTTGCGCTGGTCGAGGTGCTGGCTTCGCCGTCGCTTTTCTTCGCCGACATGGCGGGATCGGTGATGCCGATCGCGGTGTCGCACGGCGAGGGCCGGGTCGTTTTCCGCGAGCCTGCGCACGTCGCGCAGGCGCAGGCCACGTTGCGTTACGTCGATCATCGGGGCGCGCCGACCGAGACCTATCCGGCCAACCCCAACGGCTCGGCGGATGGATTAACCGGCTTCACCACCGCGGATGGCCGTTTCAGCATCCTGATGCCGCACCCGGAGCGCGTGTTCCGTGCCGCGCAGCTGTCGTGGAAGCCAGACGGCATGAGCGGTGCCGCCCCCTGGCTGCGGATGTTCCGCAACGCGCGGCGCGCGGTTGGGTGATGCGCGCCGTCTATGCGAAAATAGCGGGCTTTGCCGCATTGAAACCCGCTGTGCCGGGCTCTCTCTTGCCATGAATGCACCCGAAACCCTCCTGACCGATGACCACCTGCGCGCGCAGGTCAAACTGCTGGGCACCCTGCTGGGCCAGGTGTTGCTGCAGTTTGCCGGCGAGGACGTGTTCGAGGCGGTGGAAACCCTGCGCCGTGGTTTTGCCGAGCTGCACCAGCAGGAAGACCAGCAGCGCCGCGCCGAGTTAATGGCGATGATCGACGCCATGCCGGCCGACAAGGTGGAACTGGTGGTGCGTGCCTTTTCCGGCTATTTCATGCTGGTCAATGTGGCGGAAGAAAGCTTTGCCCACCGCAACCGCCGCCGCATGCTGTCGCACGGGATGGCGCTGTGGGAGGGCTCGTTCGACCGCACCCTGGCCGACCTCAAGGCGCAGGGCATCCCGGTGGCCACCCTGCAGGACATGCTCAACCGGCTGCACTACGCGCCGGTGTTCACCGCGCACCCCACTGAAGCGCGCCGCCGTGCGGTGATGGAAGGGGTGCGCCGGGTGTTCCTGATTTGCGACCAGATGTACAGCCCGACGCTGGGGGTGAACGACCAGCGCGAACTGGAAGCGCATCTGGCGGCCGAGATCCAGGTGATGTGGCGCACCGACGAACTGCGCAGCGCCAAGCTGGAAGTGCGCGACGAAGTGCGCAATGGCCTGTATTACGTGCGGGAAAGCCTGTTCGAAGCGGTGCCGAAGGCGTACGAGTATTTCGAGAAGGCGCTGCGCAAGCATTACGGCGTGAACGCCGAGGGCGTTGCCCCGATCAGCGTGCCGAGCTTTATCCGCTTCGGTTCGTGGATCGGTGGCGACCGCGACGGCAACCCCTTCGTGACGGCCGACGTCACCGAATGGACGGTGCACAGGCAGATGCAGGAAGCGCTCGATGAATACCGTGTTCGGGTGCTCGAACTGCGGCAGACGCTCACCCACAGCAGCAACTGGTGCACGCCTTCCGAGCCCTTCCTGGCGCGCCTTTTGGAATACGAAGCCGAATTCGGCGAGCAGGTGTTCCGCGGCACCGCGGTGCAGATCTACAGCCGCGAACCCTACCGCCGCATGGCGGCGATGATGATGGCGCGGCTGGATGCCAATCTATCCTACGTTCACCAGTGCCTGGCCGACGTACCGAGCTTTACCGCGCATCTGGCGTACGAAAACGCCGCCGCTTTCCTCGACGACCTCTACCTGCTGCGCGATTCGCTGATCAGCCATGGCGACCGCATCGTCGCCATGCAGGATCTGCAGGCGCTGATCCGGCTGGTCGAAAGCTTCGGCTTTCATTTGTTGCAGCTCGACATCCGCCAGGAATCGACCGTGCATACGCGCACGGTCGCCGCAGTCTTGCAGCAGATCGACCCCGATTTCGATTACACCGGCGCGGCCGAAGCCGAGCGGCTGCAGCGGCTGGCCGCGTGGATCGGCCGCATCGCTCCGATCGAGGTGAACGATGCCGCGCTGGACGACGAGGCGCGCGAAGCGCTCGCGGTGTTCCAGCGCATGGCCAAGCTGAAGGCCGAAGTCGGCGATGAAGTCTTCGGCACCTATGTGATTTCGATGACCCACAGCGCGTCGCACGTGATGGAAGTGATGCTGCTGGCGCGGCTGGTCGGCTTGTGCGGCCACAACGGGCATGAGTGGTTCTGCCGCATTCTGGTGGCGCCGCTGTTCGAGACAGTGGACGACCTGCAGCGCAGCCAGGCGATTCTCGATCAGCTGTTTTCCAACAAGGTCTACCGTTCGCTGGTGGCGTCCGATGGCAACCGTCAGGAAGTCATGCTGGGCTATTCCGATTCATGCAAGGACGGCGGCATTCTGGCGTCGAACTGGAATCTCTACCAGGCGCAGCTTTCCATCATCGCGCTGACCCGGCAGCACGGCATCGAATGCCGTCTGTTCCATGGGCGCGGCGGCACCGTCGGACGCGGCGGCGGCCCCACCCACGATGCGATCCTGTCGCAGCCGCCCGGCACCGTGAACGGCGAAATCAAGTTCACCGAGCAGGGCGAGATGCTGTATTACAAGTACAGCAATCCGGAAACCGCCAACTACGAAATCGGCATGGGCGTCACCGGCCTGCTCAAGGCCAGTGCCACCGCGCTGGCGAACTGCGAAGTGTGTTATCCGCAGGACTATCTCGACTGGATGCGCGACATCGCGGCGGCGGGCGAGACCGCCTACCGTGCTTTGATCGGCACGCCGGGCTTCATCGATTATTTCTACGAGAGCACGCCGGTCACCGAAATCGGCCTGCTCAACATCGGCAGCCGGCCGTCGCACCGCAAGAAGGCCGACCGTTCGCTGGGGTCGATCCGTGCGATTCCGTGGGTGTTCGGCTGGGCGCAGTCGCGCCACACGCTGCCCGCCTGGTACGGCATCGGCAGCGCGTTGCAGGGCTTCATCGACCGCCAGCCGGACGGCCTCGTCCACCTGCAGGCGATGTATCGCGCGTGGCCGTTCTTCCGCAGCCTGTTGTCCAACGTGCAGATGGCGCTGACCAAGGCCGACATGGAAATCGCCGAGGAGTACGCGCGCCTGTGCGATCACCCCAACACCATGACGATCTACCGCACGATTGCGGACGAATTCGCGCTCACCGTGGCGGGGGTCAAGCAGATCGTGCAGATCGAGACCCTGCTGGAAGACAACCCGTCGCTGGCGCTGTCGATTTCGCGCCGCCGCCCCTACATCGACCCGATCAACCACATCCAGGTGCTCATGCTGAAGCGTTATCGCACCGATAGCGTGTGGGAATCCGAGCAGGACAGCTGGTTGACCCCGCTGAAGCGGTCGATCAATGCCATTGCCGCCGGGATGCGCAATACCGGCTGAGCACGGAGAACGTCATGGCAGATCCTTCTCCGAATCAGCCGAAGCGGCGCGGGCTGGTCGTATCCATCGGCCTGAATGCTGTGCTGCTGGTGCTGGTGTGCGGCCTGGCGCTGTATGCCTTCATGCTCAATGTCGATCTGGGCGATGTCAAACGGCGGCTGTCGAAGGAAGTCGAAACCCGCCAGCAGGCCGAGCGCTATCTGATCGAGGCGCGCAACCAGCTGACCGACAGCCTGCGCGAAATCGAGCAGCTCAAAGCGCAACTGGCCTACAGGGGAACCGATGTCCAGCAGGCACTGGAAACGGCCAAGCCCGCGCTGCCGGTGGTGATCGGCTTTCGCTCGTCGATGCTGGGTCAGGGCCTGGTTGCGATGATCGAAAATACCAGCGATCGCTACCTGACCGTGGTGCTGGCCGTGCGCAACCCCACCTTGTCGACCGCCAATCGCTTCCAACTCGAACTGGACCCCAGGTCCAGAACTGATTTTGGTCACCTGGAAGGCTGGCAGTTTGCCTCGGGTGACGAGGTGGGCTTGTTCAGCGACGCGTTCGGCGCGCTGAAAATCACGGTGCCTTGACGGCCTTGGGCGGCTTGCGCAAGCGCAGGCCGAGCAGGGCGGGCATCAGCAGCAATTCGAACACCTGGCCGGCGAACAGGCCGACCGCGCACAGCATGCCGAAATGCGCAGTGGGGCGGAAGTCTGATAGCCCCAGCAGACTGAACTGCGCAATCAGAACAATGGAAATGGCAACAACCGCACGGCCCGAGGCTTCCACGCTGCGGATGATGGCGAACACCGGGCTGACGCCGCGGCGGATGCGGTGCAGATAACCGTGGTAGAGGTGGATGGTGTCGTCCACCGTAATGCCGAGGATGACGCCGGCGATCAGCACGGTGGCCACATCGAGTGCGATTCCGGTTGCCCCCATCACCACGAAAATGAAGAGCAGCGGCGCCAGATTCGGCACCAGGCAGATCAGCGCACCGCGGAACGAGCGGAACAGCAGTGCCAGCAGCAGCAGGATCTGCAGGAAGGCGGAGGCGAAACTCTTGACCTGGCCCACGACGATACGATCCTCCTGATCCGAAAACAGCCTGCCGAAACCGGCCATCTCGGTATGGATACCGGGGATCGGCCGTGCGCCCAGATGCGCTTCGATTCGTTCGATCACCTGGCCAATTTCATTGGCGCCGTGAACATTGAGATTGAGGGCGATCCGGCCGCGCTGGAATTCGCGGTTGACCAGTTCGTACAAGTCCTTGCCGTCATAAATCAGCAGCAGTTGTTCCACCAGCTTGCGGTTGGTCGGCAACGCGTGATCGCCGAGGTCCTCGCCGCTGAAGGCGCGGTTCATTTCCTCGACCACTTCAACCAGCGAAAAGCTGCGGTCGATTTCCGGCTGTTGTTCCAGCCAGGTTTGCAAGGCCTTGATCTGCGCCAGCGTAGCGGGGTTTTTCAGCCCGTCACGTTCGGGGGCGGTGAGCACGATTTCCATCGTGGTCACGCCGGACAATTTGGCCTCGACCCGGGCGGTGCTGCGGCTGATGCTGTGGTCCGGCGCAAAAAACTCGATCAGGTTGGACTCCACTTTCACCTGCAGGGCGAGAGGAATGGCCGCCGCCACCAGCAACAGTGTGCCGATGAGCACTGCCCTGGCGTTGCGCAGACTGAACACCGCTACCGCCGCAGCGATACGACGTGCGTGCGCCAGCCCGGAGCGGCGGCGCGGCCAGCGCGGCGTGTCCCATTTCAGCAGGATTGGTGGCACCAGAATGAATACCACCAGAAACACCATCAGCGTGCCGATCGCGCCGGACAATCCGAACGTCTGCACCGGCGGAATATCCACCCATAGCAGGCTCAACAGTCCGGCGCCGGTCGTCAGCACATTGAACAAACCCGGCACGAAGGTATCTTTCAGTGCGCGCGCGATGCGTTGCGGACGCGACAGCCGCGCAATACGGGCGCGCTGGATGGCCGCGTACAGATGCAGCAAGGTGGCCGTGGTGTAGGCGGCCATGAGGGTGGGGATCATGGCGGTGATCGTCGTGTAGGGTTGGCCTGAAGCGACGATTCCCGCCACGCTGACCGAGACGACCGTCCCCATGGCCAACCCGCCGATGATCATCGGCCTCACCCGCCCGACCACCCACCACAGCAGCACCAGGCCAATCACAACGGTGAGCGGAATGAAGATTGCGCTGTCGCGCCATAGCGAGCGCAATTCCTCGACGGTCTGGGCCACGGTTCCGGCGGTGGCGGTTTGGTAGGCGTCGAGTTTCTCGGCGTGAATGGCGGCATCGAGCGCGATCAGGATATCGCGTCGCGCGAGGCTTTCTTTCAATACGATGGGCCGCACCACCAGCGCGACGGCCTTGCCGTCCTTCGAGACGATCACCCCCGGGGCCAGTTGGTCGTCCAGCACCCTGGCCTTCCACTCGGCGGGCGTGCGCGCTGCCAGGTCATCGGGATCCACCAGCAGGGAAACCGCAAAGCCGTCGTCGGTCGCGTCGATATGCTCGATGGTGGTGAGCGTGATCACACGGTCAACCGAAGGATGCGTTTCCATTTTTTTGGCAACGCGATCGAGCGCAGCCAGAAACGCCGGGCTGAATAATTCGTCGCCCTCGAACAGTGCGATCAGTGCATCGTCGCTGGGAAATTCACGAAACAGGGATTCGCGCAGCTGGATGACGGGCGCGTCCGCCGGGGAGTAGATGTCGCCCGAATTATTGAAATGGATCTTGAACAGGAAAGGCAGCGAAGCCAGCTGCAGGCCGAGCAGGATGGCGAGCGCCAGCCACGGCGGCAGCATGCGTCTGCCATTGAGCCAGGGTTTCAGCATGTCATGCCGTCCGGATCATCAGAAGCGGGTGCGCAGGCCCAGCGTGATCAGCGAATGATCCTGGTGGAAGCCGCCCAGGGTGCGCGCGTCGCCATCGAAATAATGCGCGGCGACATACAGTTCGTGCGGCTCCCAGCCGACGTAGCTGAGTTTGGGACTGAGGTAGATGTCCTTGACGTTGATGCCGCTGGAAAAGCGCATGCCGGCCCGCCAGCGGCCCTGGCCAAAGCTCGTTTCGATTTCGCCGTTGGCGCCGTAGTACTCCTTCAGTTCGAGGATGCTGCGGTCGGTTTGCAGCGCATGGGCGACCAGTTGCAGGTTGACGCGGGTGTCGCCCCCGCCCGGGAAAAATTCCACCGCGCCAATCCAGTCGAGCGAATGCGTGGTGCCCATTGCGGTGGTGGGCCGGGTCACCGGCACGTTGTCGGTGTAGCCGAGTTCCGTGCGCCAGGTATAGCCGCCACTCACCAGTTCCAGGTCGGCGCCGACAAAGGTATTGTAAGGATGCACGGCGGTGAGCGTCAGGTTGGGCACATCGACCCGGTAATACGGCAGCGACTGCCGGGTGCGCGCCAGCGTCACGCCGAAGTCGAACGGTTCGCCGGTCTTGGTCAGGCGCAGGGCACCGCCGCCGCTGCCATGCTCGTCTTCATCGATGCGCGCGCCACTCACCCATCCGGTCAGTGCCGGATCGATACCGATGATCTGGCCGGTGCTGCGGTTGATCGGGCTCCACACGCTGGCGGCATCGGGCAATTGCGCGCCGCGGAATACCGGCAGCCACACCGCGTCCAGCTTGTAGGTGCCGAAGGTCTGTTCCCAGCGCGCGGCCAGTTGCGCGCGACGGCGGTCGGCCAGGTCGTCCAGAACAAAGCGCGTGAGGTCGGCGCGGCTGACGCGGTCGGCCAGCGGGATTTCGTCGGCGCGGCCCCAGATGATGGTCTGCGCGCCGAGGGTCAGGCGGGTGTCGCCGCTGCGGTAGCGCACGTAGGTGTCGGTGTAGTCGGCCAGCATTTCGTCGTGGTCGGCGCTGCCGCCGTCCTGCATCATGCCGTCGAGGCGCGCGCCGGCGCGGAATTCCCAGTCGCGGCTGGGCTGCCACAGCACATAGGCGCTGGCGCGCAGGGTGGAATAGGTGTCGGCTTCAGGTGCGTCGGGCAGCGCCCCCGCTTCCAGCAGCAGGTCGTCGACGCCGGCCTTGAACACGGGCTGAAAGCCGCGTGCCGTCGCCCTGCGGGTGCGTGCGGTGGGCGGCGGTAGATCGCCCGCGCTGCCCGCCTGCGGCGTGGCAGCGGCAGGCGAGGCCTCCGGTTGCGCAGCACGAGGCTTGCGCGTCGTGCTGCGTGGCGGCGGCAGGTCATCCGCTGCGTCCTGCACCGTGGTGCGCGGCGGTGGTAGTTCGGCCAGCGCAAGGCCGGGCAGGGCGAGCGAGAGGCTCAGGGTCAGCAGCAGATTTTTCATGGGCGGTACTCCGATTCCAGGCTTTCGTCGGCCAGGGCTTGCGAGGTGAATAATCTGGCGGGCAGTTTCTGGTCGTACAGCGCAACGTCGACGACCATTCGGGTTTCGTGGCCGGTGGACAGATCGATCATGCGGCTGTCGGTCAGCGTCCAGTAGCCCTGGTTGCGCTTCTTGCTGCGCAGCAGCCAGCGTTTGCTGGGGGGGCTGGCGTCCTTCTCGAAATAGTCCACCCGCTGCGGAATGGCGGTGGCGGGGTCGATCCAGCTGATGCGCTTGCTGTAGGCCGAATCCTTGGGGTCTGTCGGCACGCTTTCGAGCACGTCGCAGAGAATCCCATTTTCGGCCTGCTGGCCGAGCAGGCGATGGTGGTCTTTCGACGGCTTGCGCTCCTGCAGGTCTTCGAAATACAGGTCGGAGCCGACGAAACGGCCACCCTTGCGGTCGCTGGAAATGCGCCGAACCCGGTCGAGCGCGGGCAGATACAGCCACTGGTCAGTATTGCCGTCGGCTTTGTCTATGCTGAGCAGACCGGTTCCGGCGATGTCTTCCGGATAGACAAAGCGAATCAGGTTGGCGGTTTGGCCGCCCGCTTGGTCGAGGCGATACGCGACGATCTCACGGATGCGCGGCGCGCGGCCCTTTTCGGTCAGCACCATGCGGCCCAGAGTAGTGAGGTCACGCCCGTTGGGGCGCTCGTGGACCCTTTGCGCCAGATCGGTCGCTTCGTCGGCGCGGGCAACCGTGCTGCCGAGCAGTAGCGCGAGCAGAAAAAAACGAATGACGTTCAGTAATGGGGTAGGTGACATGTGTTTTCCAGACGCGTACTCATACAAACGGTTTTTCAGTGCTGAACTTTACCGCAAAACCGGGTGGGCGCCTCGGCCTGGTGCCGTGCTGGATTTCAGGTCTGTGCTGTGATAAAAAGATACCATTATCTGCTATGAGGGCGCCAAGATGACGTCGACCACCCTGGAACTGCTCCGCAAGTACAGCGTAGCCGGGCCGCGTTACACCTCGTATCCCACCGCGCCGTATTTCCACACCGGCTTTGGCGAAGCGGACTGGGCCGAGGCGCTGGCGGCGCCGGCGCCTGAGCGCGGGCTGTCGCTGTATGCTCACATCCCGTTCTGCGATTCGCTTTGCCACTACTGCGGCTGCAACATGGTGGCGACGCGCGATTACAGCAAGACCCAGCCCTACCTCGCCTCACTCGACCGCGAAATGGCGCGCACCGCACAACTGGTCGATCCGAAGCGCGTGGTGCGCCAGCTGCACTGGGGTGGCGGCACCCCGACTTATCTGAATCCCAACGACATCCGCCGCCTGATGGCGATGATGCGGCAGCATTTCACCGTGGCGCCCGATGCCGAAATCAGCTGCGAAGCCGACCCGCGCGAACTGACGCGCGAGCATCTGGTGGCGTTGCGCGAATCAGGCTTCAACCGGGTGTCGTTCGGCGTGCAGGACATGGACCCGGCCGTGCAGCAGGCGGTCAACCGCATCCAGTCCGAGGCCCTGATCCGGCAGGTGCTCGACTGGTCACGCGAACTGGGTTTTTTCAGCATCAACCTGGACTTGATTGTCGGCCTGCCGAAACAGACGGTCGAAAGCTTCAGCCGCACGCTGGAACAGGTGGTGGCGTGGGCACCGGATCGTCTGGCGGTGTTCGGCTATGCCCACGTGCCATGGCTGAAAAAACACCAGCTTCTGATCCGCGACGCCGACCTGCCCGATTTGGCGGCCCGCCTGGGCCTGCAGCAGGCGGTGAACGAGGCGCTGGGCGCGGCGGGTTACGTCAATATCGGGCTCGACCACTTCGCTCGTCCCGACGACGAACTGGTGCGCGCGCAGCAGAACAGGACGCTATGGCGCAATTTCCAGGGCTACACCACGCACAAGGACAGCGACATCCTCGCCTTCGGTGCGTCCAGCATCAGCCAGACCGCCGACGTCTACATGCAGAACGAAAAGAACCTCAAGCGCTATCAGGAACGCATCGCCGCAACCGGCTTTGCCGTCGAGCGCGGCATCAAGCTCACCCGCGACGACCAGATCCGCCGCGAAGCCATCACCCGCGTGATGTGCGATCTGGAACTCGATTTCGCTGCGTTTGGCGGCGAGTGGGGGATCGCGTTTGCCGACTATTTCGCCGACGCACTGGCCGACCTGCGCCCGCTGGCGGACGATGGCCTGGTCAACATCGCTGCGGACAGGGTCAGCGTCACCCCTGCTGGCCGTCTTTTCCTGCGCAACATCGGCATGTGCTTTGACCGCTATCTGAAGCAGGCTGCCGGTGAGCGGCCGCGGTATTCCAAAACGGCCTAGGGAGACGCTGATTAATCCGTCTTTGCGAGGAGCGAAGCGACGCGGCAATCCAGAAATGCCTGCTTGATCAATGCGCTGGATTGCCGCGCTTCGCTCGCAATGACGGCTATATCGAATTAATCAGTGTTTCCCTAGGGATGCGCTGATTTATTTCGTTCGTGGTGAGCTTGTCGAACCATGAGCGGAATAAATTCAGCACAATCAATCTTGTGAAATGCCCTTCGACAAGCCTGTCCTGAGCCATGCCGAAGGGCTCAGGGCGAACGGGCCGAATTAATCAGCGTTTCCCTAGGGCGATGCTGATCAATCCGTCGTTGCGAGGAGCGTAGCGACGCGGCAATCCAGAAATGTCTGCTTAACCAATGCGCTGGATTGCCGCGCTTCGCTCGCAATGACAGTCACACCGAATTAATCAGCGTTTCCCTAGCAGGCGTCAGCAGAAACCGCTTCCATCATCGCGCTTGGGACAGCCTTCGGGACGGTTGCGCGGGGGCAGCGGACAGCGGTTGATCTCGTCGGCGCCGCGCTGGAAATAGCAGGTCATGGCACTGGAAGCGATGCACAACAGCCAGAAAACGAAAAAACCGATGGTGTAGGCGGCGATGCGATGCTCGATCAGCGCCTCGCCGCGATAGATGATCTCCAGCGGGTCGAACAGGGTGGTGAAGATGATGTCCGCCACCCCGGCAACGAGGAAGGACGGCCACAGAATGTGGATCAGGCGCTGCATCATGGCGGATTCCTCGTTGGGATGTCGTTATTCGTCCGGGTCGTTCATCTTGCGCTTGTACCAGCTCACCAGGTAAATCGCCATGCCGATCATGAACAGGATGGCGAACAGGCTCAACAGGCCCATCGGGCTAGTAAACAGCAAATTGAATATGACGTCCATTTCAGTCTCCCTATTATTGAACGGTGGATTCAGCATCCGTCGTCAAGGTGACGGACTGGCTGAATGGGGTGTGCAGCACACCGGAAAGCCGCCAGGTGGCCGCGGCGTCGGCGAGCTGGACGAGCCATTTCCCGTCCGGCAGGACGGGCAACGCGGCGCGGTAATGCCCGCCGCCGGCATGGCTGAGGGTTAGCGTCTGATCCTGGCCCTGGCGGGTCGGATGGGCCAGCGTGAGGCTGAGTTGATCCGGATAGGTTTGCAGGTGGCCCGCCAGCGTCAGCGTCAGGGCGCCATCATCGTTTTGCAGGGTGGCAATCAGCGCCAGTGCCCGGGCGGTGTCGTCGCGCGCCAGCGTCTGGTTGATGGCCAACCCGGCCTTGTAATAATCGCCGACCACCAGGCCATCGGCACTGTTATAGGCGATCCAGACCGTGGTGAGGCCGGCGATGACCGCAGTGGCGGGCAGACTGATGAGAAACCACGGCCAGAATTCGCGATACCAGGGCTTGCTTGCAGGGTTGCTGAGTGTGTTGTTCATGATTTTCGAAACCATAGGGTCACCTGTTGAAGAATTTGGTGGCGACGGCTTCCTTGATGCGTGGATCGTCGATGGACTGGATGGTGAACGTCACCTCGATCGAGCGGCCTTTCAGTTCGACCGGATCGGCCACCAGGCTCACGGGAATGTCGATGGTCTGCAAGGGGGCGGCTGCGATTTCGCGGCGTGCCATCACCACGCTCAGGCCGTTAATTCCCTGTGCCTGGATGGTGTAGCGATGCGGCTGGCTGTCCTTGTTGATGATCTGCAGCCGATAGACATTTTCGATCAGGCCCTCGTCGGTTTCCTTCGACAGTGCCACGCGGTCGCGTATCACGTCGACGCGCAGCGGCACCCGGGTGGCGAGGCTGTAAACGAAGGCGCCGGAAAGCAGCGCCAGCAGCACGGTGTAGATGAGGGTGCGCGGGCGCAGGACATGCTTCAGGATGCCGCTGTCGGGATATTTGCCTTTCACCGCGTTCTCGGTGGTGTAGCGGATCAGCCCGCGCGGATAGCCCATCTTGTCCATGATCTGGTCGCAGCCGTCGATGCAGGCGGCGCAGCCGATGCATTCATATTGCAGGCCGTCGCGGATGTCGATGCCGGTCGGGCAGACCTGCACGCAGACGGCGCAGTCGACGCAGTCGCCCAGCCCCAGTGCCTTGTAGGCTGCCTTCTTGCCGCGCGACCCGCGCGGTTCGCCGCGCGAGGTATCGTAGGTCACGGTCAGTGTGTCGGAGTCGAACATCACGCTCTGGAAGCGCGCGTAGGGGCACATATACTTGCACACCTGCTCGCGCATGAAACCGGCATTGCCCCAGGTGGCAAAGCCGTAGAACAGAATCCAGAAGCTTTCCCACGGGCCGAGGCTGGCACTGAGCGTTTCGGCCACCAGTAGCTGGATCGGCGTGAAATAGCCGACGAAGGTGAAGCCGGTCCATAGCGCAATCAGCACCCAGACAAAATGCTTCAGGCCGCGGCGGCGCAGTTTGTTGGCATTCCACGGCGACTTGTCGAGTTTCTTGCGCGCGAGGTGGTCGCCTTCCAGCCAGCTTTCCACCCACATGAAGATTTCGGTGTAAACGGTTTGCGGGCAGGCATAGCCGCACCACAATCGACCGGCGACCGCCGTGAACAGGAACAGCGCCAGCGCCGCCAGGACCAGCAGACCGGTCAGGTAAACGAAATCCTGCGGCCAGAACACCAGGCCGAAGATGTAGAACTTGCGCGCGGCCAGATCGAACAGCACCGCCTGCCGGTTGTCCCATTGCAGCCAGGGCAGGCCGTAATACACCGCCTGGGTCAGCAGCACCAGCGCGACGCGCCAGTTGGCGAACACCCCATGCACCGCGCGCGGCTGGATGATTTGCCGGATCGCATAGAGCTGCTGTTCGATCGGGACGTCGGCGGATGATGGAGCGGGCTGCTTGTCGTCTGTCACTGCGTTTTCCGTGGAAGGTCTGAGCCGCTTGAACGTACTGACTGATGAGGCCAGCGCAATACGTTTAAGCGGCCGGCCGGAACATTCCGGCGGGCCGTTTCCTGCTTACTGCTTTTGCGACAGGCCGTACACGTAAGCCGTCAGCAGATGCAGCTTGGCTTCCTTGTTGGAGGTGGTGCCGAGCGTCTGGTCGATGCCGGGCATCACGCCGTTGCGGCCCTTGGTAATGGACTCGATGATCGCCGCTTCGGCGCCGCCGTACCGCCACACATTGTTGGTGAGGTTGGGCGATCCCATCGCCTGCATGCCGGTGCCGTCCGGCATGTGGCAGGCCGCGCAGTTTTCCGCGAATTTCGGACGGCCGACATCGGCCAGCGCAGCATCGTGCGGGCGCCCCGCCAGCGACAACACATAGTTCGCCACTTCCTTCGTGCCCTGCGCGCCCAGCGCTTCACCCATCGGCGGCATCATCCCCGAACGGCCATCGGTGATGGTGGCCCGGATGGTGTCGGGGTCGCCGCCGTAGAGCCAGTCGCCATCGGTCAGGTTGGGGAAGCCCCTGGCGCCCGCCGCATCCGAGCCGTGACATTGCGAGCAGTAGGTCAGGAACAGGTTCCTGCCGATGGCGCGCGCATCGGGATTGGCGGCCACGGTGACGACGTCCTGCTGCATGAAGCCTGCATACACCGGCTGGAATTGGGCTTCGGCTTTTCGCACTTCGGCCTCGTATTCGCCGATCTGCGTCCATTTCAGCAGGCCAGGGTAGCTGCCCAGCCCTGGCCACAGCAGCAGATACACAACGGCAAACACCATGGTTCCGTAGAACAGGCCCAGCCACCAGCGCGGCAGCGGGTTGTTCAAGTCCTGCAAATCACCGTCCCAGGTATGTTTCATCAGCTCGGGCTTTTCGCCGGGGGCGAGCTTGCGGGTGGTCTGCGACCTGAGAAACACCCAAGTGCCGATAATGCTCGCCAGGGTGAGCACGCTGATGTAAATCGGCCAGAAACCGTGTGTGAAATCACTCATTGCTTGTCTCCTTGTTTGGCGGGCGTTATGTCCCGCTGGGACGGTATCCCTTGGGCGTCGTCTTCTTCGAATGGCAGGCGGCCGGCGTCTTCAAAACGCTGCTTGTTGCCGCGGCTGTAGGCCCACCAGACGATGCCGATGAACACCACGACGAAGGCCGCCGTGACGATGCCGCTGATCATTCCGCTGTCCATGGCTGACTCAGTTCTTCGGGGCGTGGATGCCCAGCACCTGCAGGTAGGCGACGACCGCGTCGATCTCGGTCCTGCCGTCCAGTGCGGCGGGCGCGTCGCTGATTTCCTGCTCGGTGTAGCCGTGGCCGACCACGTTCAGGGTGCGCATCTTGCGCTGGATGGCGGCGTCCTTCAGCGGCCGGTCCAGCCACGGGTAGGCGGGCATGTTGGATTCCGGCACCACGTCGCGCGGATTCAGCAGGTGCGCCACGTGCCAGGCGTCGGAATAACGTCCGCCGACGCGATGCAGGTCCGGTCCGGTGCGCTTGGATCCCCACAGGAAGGGACGGTCGTAGACGAACTCGCCCGCCACCGAATAGTGGCCGTAACGCTCGGTCTCGGCGCGGAACGGGCGAATCATCTGCGAGTGGCAGCCGACGCAGCCTTCGCGGATGTAGATATCGCGTCCCGACAGCTGCAACGCCGTGTAGGGCGTGAGGCCCGCCACCGGGGTGGTGGTGGAGGTCTGGAAGAACAGCGGCACGATCTGCACCAGGCCGCCGACACTGACGATGAGAATGGTCAGCACGATCAGCAGACCGATGTTCTTTTCGATGGTTTCATGCGAAATCATGTTCGGTCTCCTTAGGCGTGGACAGCTTGCGGGATGGGGGCGTCATCCACCACGCGGCCCAGCCGCACGGTTTTCCAGACGTTGTACGCCATCATCAACATGCCGACAAAGAACATGGCGCCGCCCAGCAGACGGATGCCGTAGAACGGGTACATGGTGTTCAGCACCTGGGCGAAGCTGTAGGTCAGCGTGCCGTCGGCGTTCGATGCGCGCCACATCAAGCCCTGCGCCACACCGGCAATCCACAATGCGGCGATGTAGAGCACCACGCCGATGGTCGACAGCCAGAAATGCCACTCGATCAGCTTGGTGCTGAACATCGACTCGCGGCCGAACAGGCGCGGGATCAGGTAGTACATCGAGCCGATGGTGATCATCGCCACCCAGCCCAGCGCGCCGGCGTGCACGTGGCCGATGGTCCATTCGGTGTAGTGCGACAGCGCGTTCACCGTCTTGATCGACATCATCGGGCCTTCGAAGGTCGACATGCCGTAGAACGAAAGCGCCGTCACCATGAACTTGAGGATGGGGTCGGTGCGCAGTTTGTGCCACGCGCCCGACAACGTCATGATGCCGTTCATCATGCCGCCCCAGGAAGGCGCCAGCAGCATCAGCGAGAACACCATGCCGAGCGACTGCGCCCAGTCCGGCAGCGCGGTGTACTGCAGGTGGTGCGGGCCCGCCCACATGTAGATGAAGTTGAGCGACCAGAAGTGGACAACGGAAAGTCGATACGAATAGATCGGGCGGCCGGCCTGCTTTGGAATGAAGTAGTACATCATTCCGAGGAAGGCGGTGGTGAGGAAGAAGCCCACCGCGTTATGGCCGTACCACCACTGCACCATCGCGTCCTGCACCCCGGCGTAGGCCGAGTAGGACTTGGTCATCGTCACCGGCAACTCGGCGCTGTTGACGATATGCAGAATCGCGATCACCAGGATGTAGGCGCCGAAGAACCAGTTGGAAACATAGATGTGCTTGACCTTGCGCTTGATGATGGTGCCGAAGAACACCAGCGCATACGACACCCACACCACAGCGATCAGCAGGTCGATCGGCCATTCCAGTTCGGCGTATTCCTTTGAGGTGGTGTAGCCCATGGGCAGCGTGATTGCAGCCAGCACGATCACCGCCATCCAGCCCCAGAAGGTGAAGGCCGCGAGCTTTTCGGCCCACAGCCGCACCTGGCAGGTGCGTTGCACGATGTAGTAGGACACCGCAAACATCGCCGAACCGCCGAAAGCGAAAATCACCGCATTGGTATGCAATGGCCGCAGACGACCGTATGAAAGCCACTCGATGCCAAAAGTCAGATCCGGCCAGATCAACTGCGCCGCCAGGATCACCCCCACCAGCATCCCGACGATCCCCCATACCACCGTCATGATGGCGAACTGGCGGACGACCTTATAGTTATAGGTTGTCGCTTCCATACACGTCTCCCGTGATTGATGACTGAATTAGTGCATGCGAATGTGATGATCTGTTTCGCATATGCGGATAAATATATCGACTTATATAAGAATGTGTCAAGTTGACGCACCCCATTTTGAACGGGCTGTGCAAACCAAGTGTTGTTTGTTTGCGAAAACTGACGCCATCCCTGTTTAAGTCAGATTCAGATTTTGTATAGCTCAGTTCGCACGCAATTAATATGCATCATCCCCGCGTGAGCGGGGAACACGGGTCAAGCTGGGCGCCCACGTCGGCCAGCCTAGTGAAAATCGCTTTCGCGCTGATGTCGCACCGCCAGAACTGTCACCATGCCAGGGTTCTCGATCTCGTAAAGCGCGACATAACCTGCCTGTCCAAATTCAATCACCATCTCACGTAGTAAAGGTTGATCGCTTGCCGCTTTGCGGCAAGCGAAAGGAAAGGTTTGCAAAAATTCAATCGCTTTGCCGATGGCAACGCGCGCATCCTCGGCCGCCGGCAGATCGTGCTCGGCCAGAAAATCAAACAATCGCTGCAAATCATCCGCCGCGCGGGGCGCTAAGCGGACTTGATAGCTCACCGATCGCGGTCTGTCTGATTGGTACGTGCTTTGGCGAGCGATTCATCCAGGCGCTTGAGCATCTCGACGGACGAAACATACTGCCCGGATGCTTTGGCTTCGTCGCGCGCCAGCAGCCCACGTGCGATGAATTCGCGTTGCGTCTCACGACGCTTGATGTTCAGGCGCACCGCTTCCAGCACAAAGCCCGACAGGGTTTCGCCATCTTGCAGTACCGATTCGGCCGCAGCGCGCAGTGCGCTGTCTACCCGCAACGGCGGTAATGTCGCGTTTTTCATGGCTTATCCTTTATGCATTGCATATGCAATACAGTGTAGGTGGGCTTTATTCCGCAAGCAAGTCATCCTATTCGCCGCACCAAGAGCAAACCGCAGCCGAAGGCTTTGGCGGGGCCGATGCCGTTTCAGCCCGCAATAGGCACAAGCGATAGGCTATCATCCTGCGGCGCCCGCGATTTTTCTTTCAATCTGACGCAATTCAGGTTTTGTGCCAGATTGAAAATCCGCATGGTTTTGTACGCACACTTTTTTCATGCACCTCATTCCCAAACCCCTCACGACCCTCATCTGCATCATCCGCCACGGTGAAACCGACTGGAATGTGGAGAAACGGATCCAGGGTCATACCGATGTGCCGCTCAACGAGGTGGGGCGGGCGCAGGCGCTGGCGATGGCGTTCAACGCGGCGCACCAGCGGTTTGCCGCGATCTACAGCAGCGACCTGGTGCGGGCGATAGAAACGGCGCAGGTGCTGGCGCAGCGTGAGGGCCTGGAGGTGACGGTGCTGCCGCAGTTGCGCGAACGGCATTACGGCATATTCCAGGGCATCACGGCTGCCGAGGGTGCCGGGCTATATCCGGCGGCGCATGCCCACTATGTGGCGCGCGATCTGGATTACGACTTCGAGACGGGTGAGTCGCTGCGCCGGTTTGCCGAACGGGTGGCGGACGGCATCGACTGGCTGGTGCGGCATCACAGCGGGCAGACGATTGCGGCGGTGTGCCACAGCGGCGTTCTCGATGTGATCTATCGCCGCGCCACCGGCCGCCCGCTGCACACACCGCGCGATTTCGTCATTCCAAACTGCGCGCTCAACTGGTTTCATTTCGACGGCCAGGGCTGGCATCTCGACGCCTGGGCGGATCGCCACCATCTGCACGAAGTGTTGACGGAATCCCCCGAATGAACGCGCCGGCACAATGGATGGTGTTGTTTCGCCACGGCCACAGCGAATGGAATCTCTCCGACCGCTTTACCGGCTGGACCGACATTCCGCTGACCGAAGTCGGCCTCGCCGAGGCGGCTGCGGCGGGACGGCGGCTGGCGCAGGCGGGGTTTGCCTTCGACGAGGTGCATGGCTCGGTGCTGCAGCGCACCCGCCAGACGGTCGGGGCGCTGTTGGCCGCGATGGGCACGCCCGAGGTGCCGCTGTTCACCACCTGGCGCCTGAACGAGCGGCATTACGGCGCGCTGCAGGGCATGGACAAGCATGAGATTTTTGCGGCCTGGGGCGAGGAAGCCTCGCGCCGCTGGTGGCGTGGCTATGTCGAACCGCCGCCACCGCTCAATCACAATGACCCGCGCCATCCGCGTTTCGATCCGCTGTATGCGGCGCTCGACCCCCAGGACCTGCCGGCCAGCGAAAGCCTGCGCGACTGCCAGCGGCGTACCTTGCCGTACTGGAACGAGGTGCTGGTGCCGCGGCTGCGTGCGGGGCGCCGCCTGCTGGTGGTGAGCCACGGCAACACGCTGCGCGGGTTGGTGATGCATCTGGACGGACTGAGCGCGGGGGACACGGAGCGGATGGAGATCCCATACGCGGTGCCGCTGGTTTACCGCTTTGCGCCCGACCTGCGTGTGGTGGGGCGTGAGTGGCTGGCGGTGCCGGGTGTTGCGCCAGCCGCCTGATTCCATTTCTACAGCAAAAAAACTTGCGAAAGCGGGCTGCGAGCACCGAGAGCTTCCGCAGGATGGGAGATGTAGGAGGCCCGCCCTCGGGCCGAAGCTATGGAGGTTGCGGGGTTGCGACGGTGCGACGGTGCGACGGTGCGACGGTGCGAAATTCGGGGCGGGGGCGCCCCGCCTACAGGCCTATTCCCAGATCCTGCGCCAGACCGGCGTGGGTGATTTTTCCGGCGTGGACCTGCATCCCTTGTTTGAGCCCGGCATCGGTATCCAGCGCGGCGAGGCCCTGCGCCGCCAGGGTCTGCACGTAGGGCAGGGTGGCGTGGGTGAGTGCCTCGGTGGCGGTGCGGGCGACGGCGCCGGGCATGTTGGTGACGCAATAGTGGACGACGCCTGCGGCGACGAAGAACGGATCGCTGTGGGTGGTGGGGCGCGAGGTTTCGGCAATGCCGCCCTGGTCGATGGAAACGTCGACCAGCACCGAACCTGGCGACATCCGGTTCAATAGCTCGCGGCTGATCAGGCGCGGCGCGTGGCGGCCAGGAATTTGCGCGGCGCCGATGACGATGTCGGCTTGCGCGAGGCTGTTGGCGATTGCCTCGGGCGAGGAAAAGCGCGTTTCAATCTGCGCGCCGAACAGGATTTCGGCATGCGCGAGCGTGTCGGTCTGGCGGTCGATGAGGGTGACGCGCGCGCCGAGCCCGACCGCCGTACGCGCGGCCGTCATACCGACCATGCCGGCGCCGATGATGACCACATGTGCGGGGGGCACGCCAGGCATGCCGCTGATCAGCTTGCCATTGCCGCCGTGCGAGGTGAGCAGTCCCAGCGCGCCCATCTGTGGCGCCAGCCGTCCGGCGATATAGGACATCGGCTGCAAGAGCGGCAGGCCGCCGGCAGGCCGGGTGACGGTTTCGTAGGCAATCGCCGTCACCCCGCGCGCCACCAGTTCGTGCGCCAGTTCCGGCGCGGCGGCCAGATGCAGGTAGCAGAACAGCAGTTGTCCGCTGCGCAGGTGGGTCAGCTCGGTGGGCTGCGGCTCCTTCACCTTGACGACCAGGTCGGCCGCCCAGGCTTCGGCCGGGGTGGCCACGATGGCCGCGCCGGCCGCGCGATAGGCATCGTCGCCGAATCCCGCCACGGCGCCCGCGCCGGTCTCGACGCTGACGCTGTGGCCGGCCAGGCTCAGTTCGCGCGCGCCCTCGGGGGTGAGTGCTACCCGGTATTCGTGATTCTTGATTTCCTTGGGGATGCCGATGTGCATGGTGAGCCTCGCGGGGATGGATAACCCGCAGCATAACCAATGTGGTCACACGCTAGGGAAACGCTGATTAATTCCGTCATTGCGAGGAGCGCAGCGACGCGGCAATCCAGAGAGCTTTGTTTTAGCAGACATTCTGGATTGCTTCCCGCCGCGCTACGCTCGCGGTCGCAATGACGAAATATGAATAAATCAGCGCTTCCCTAGAAATATGCGGGCTTATTCCTTGTTGGGGTCAGGCGAGGTGCTGCACGCATTCGCGCACCAGCGCCGGGCCGCGATAAATCAGCCCGGTATACAACTGCACCAGCGAGGCGCCGGCAGCGATTTTTTCCTGCGCGTCGGCGCCCGACAGGATGCCGCCGACGCCGATGATCGGCACTTCGTTCTTCAGGTGATGCGCCAGCGCCGCAATGACGCGGGTGGACGCCGCGCGCACCGGCGCGCCGGACAGGCCGCCGGTTTCATCGGCATACGGCAGGCCGGCGACGGCATCGCGCGCGAGGGTGGTGTTGGTGGCGATCACGGCGTCGATGCGGTGCATCATCAGCAGTGCGGCAATCGCGGCGATCTGCGCGTCGTCGAGGTCGGGCGCGATCTTCAGCGCGATCGGCACGTATTTGCCGTGGCGCTGCGCGAGCTCGGACTGGCGCAGCTTGATCGCCGACAGCAGCGCATCGAGCGCCTCGTCCTTCTGCAGTTCGCGCAGGCCCTGCGTGTTGGGCGAGGAGATGTTCACCGTCACGTAACGGGCGTGCGCGTAGACGGCGCCGAGGCAGGCCAGATAGTCGTCGACTGCCTGTTCGTTCGGTGTGTCCTTGTTCTTGCCGATGTTGATGCCGAGCACGCCAGTGAATCCGCTGGCCTCGACGTTCTTCACCAGATTGTCGACGCCGAGGTTGTTGAAGCCCATGCGGTTGATGAGGGCCTCGCCCTGCGGCAAACGGAACAGGCGCGGCTTCGGGTTGCCGGGCTGCGGGCGCGGCGTCACCGTGCCGATCTCGATGAAGCCGAAGCCCAGCGCCGCCAGCGCGTTGATGTGCGCGCCGTCCTTGTCGAGCCCGGCCGCGAGACCAACTGGATTGGGGAAGTCGATGCCCATTACGTGCACCGGCTTGCCGGTTGCACGCGGCAGCAGGTTCAGCAGGTTCAGCAGGCCGAGGCGATGCGCGATGTCGAGGCTGGCAAGGGTGAAGCGGTGCGCGTCCTCGGGGTCGAGCGAGAAAAGCGCCGGGCGGAGCAGCGGATAGAGCATGGTTCAGGCAGCCGGGTGGGTTGGAATGGCGTGGCGCGTGGCGGCCTCGACCGAACCCGCTTCCGGGTCGTCGAACACGGCCTGATCGAGCGCATTTTCGCTCTTGGCGACGATGCAGCTCACCACGCAGTCGCCGGTGACGTTGACCGTGGTGCGCATCATGTCGAGCAGCCGGTCGACGCCGATGATGAGCGCGATGCCCTCGACTGGCAGGCCGACCTGGCCCAGCACCATGGTCAGCGTCACCAGGCCGACGCCCGGCACGGCGGCCGTGCCGACCGAGGCGAGGGTGGCGGTCAGCACCACCAGCAGATAGTCGGTGAGCGACAGGTCGATGCCGTAGACGTTGGCGATGAACACCGTGGCCACACCCTGCATCATGGCGGTGCCGTCCATGTTGATGGTGGCGCCCAACGGCACGGTGAACGAGGCGATGCTGTTCGGTACCCCCATCTTGTATTCCACCGTGTGCAGGGTGACCGGGATGGTGGCACCGGAACTGGCGGTGGAAAACGCGAACGCAGCCGGGTCGCGCATCTTTTTCAGGAAGGTGATCGGGTTGAGCGAACCCAGCAGGCGCAGCAGCAGCGAATAGACGCCGAACAGCTGGATCGCCAGCGCCGCGGTCAGCGTCAGGAAATAGGCCGCCAGCGGCAGCAGCAGATCCAGTCCCTGGCTGGCGAAGGTGCGGGTGATCAGTGCGAACACGCCATAGGGCGCGAGCCGCATGATCCACTCGACCATGTGCATGATCACCGCGTCGAGGTCGTTGAACAGGTTGAGCACGTGCTTGCCGCGTGCGCCCGACATCGTCACCGCCACGCCGAACAGCAGCGCGAAGACGATGATCTGCAACATATTGCCTTCGGCCATCGCCGCCACCGGATTGGTCGGCATGATATCGATCAGCACCTGGGTGAGTGATGGGGCCTCCTTGCCGCTGAAGCGGGCAGCAGTATCCCCGGCATCGAATCCCTGTCCGGGGCCGACCAGGCCTGCCAGCGTCAGCGCAATCGACACCGCGATGGCGGTGGTCGCCAGGTACAGCGCCAGCGCCTTGGCGCCGATGCGGCCCAGCGCCTTCAGGTCCGACAGGGCAGTGACGCCCACCACCAGCGAGACGAATACCAGCGGCACCACCATCATCTTCAGCGCCGCCACGAACACCGAACCGACGACATGCAGCAGCCCGTCCACCACAAAATTCTGCACCCAGGGCGCCGCGCTGAGCTGATTCAGCGCAACGCCCAGCACGATGCCCGCGAGCATCGCAATGACGATCTGGCGGGTGAGGCGGTGAGATTCAGGTGCGGCCATGGGGAGCCAGTGCAGGCGTCGGCATGACGCGAGTTTAACAGGGCGATGCCGTCAGGCTGTTGCATGACCGGCAGGCGATGCTATCCTGAACCTACGCGTGATTGCGCGTGTCTGTAAGTTTCATCAATGTCCATCCCGTTTTCTCACTAATCGACAAACCCATGACGACCCCGTATTTTCTGCAGCGACTCGTATTGCTTTTCAGTGTGTTGATGGTGCCCGCCGCCTGGAGCGATTCCTCCCTTCCTCCGCCGCCGCAACTGGTGGCGAAATCCTGGGTGCTGATGGATTCAGTCAGCGGCAATGTCCTGGTTAATCACCAGGGCGACACGCGCCTGCCGCCCGCCAGCCTGACCAAGCTGATGACCGCGCATGTCGCCGCGCTGGAACTTCAGCGTGGCCGAATCAAGGAAACCGATCTCGTCACCATCAGCGAAAAAGCCTGGCGCATGGGTGGCTCGAAAATGTTCGTTAAGGTCGGCGACCAGATTGCGGTGAGCGACCTCTTGCGCGGCATCATCGTACAGTCGGGCAACGACGCCAGCATCGCAGTGGCCGAACATCTCGCGGGCGGCGAGGACACCTTCGCCGCGCTGATGAATCAGGAAGCGAAGCGCTTGGGCCTCGCCGACACGAATTTCGTCAACGCCACCGGCTGGCCGGCCGAAGGCCACTATTCGAGCGCGCTCGACATGGCCAAACTCGCACGGGCCATCGTCATCGAGGATCCCGAACATTATGCGATGTATGCCGAAAAGGAATTCGTCTGGAGCGGCATCAAGCAGCCGAACCGCAACCTGCTGTTGTGGCGCGACCCCACCGTCGACGGCCTGAAAACCGGCCATACCGAGGAAGCCGGCTACTGCATGGTCGCGTCGAGCAAGCGCGACGGCCAGCGCCTGATCGCCGTAGTGTTCGGCACCGACAGCGAAGCCGCGCGGGCGACCGAGACGGCCAAGCTGTTCGCGTATGGCTTCAATTTCTTCGACAGCAAAACTTTCTTTAAAAAGGGTGAAACGGTGCAGAGCGTGGACGTCTGGAAAGGCGCCGCGCGAACGGTCAAGGCTGGCGTCGCTGCCGACTTCGCCGCCGCACTGCCCAAGCGCACCAGCGGCGAGTACCAGACGCGCATCGTGCTGGCAGCGGACGAGCCGGTCGCTCCCATCGCCGCCGGCGCGCCACTGGGGCAGGTCGAGCTGGTGAGCGGTGACGGCAAGGTCGTCATGCAGGCGCCGCTGGTCGCGCTCGAAGCAGTCGAAGAGGGCGGCTTCTTCCGCCGCATCTGGGACAGCATTCGGTTGTTCTTCAGGGGGCTGCTTGGCTGACCCTAGCCAGAGCCCTGCAAGTGGAGTTGAAAGCGGCCCTGGAAGTGGGCCGCTTTTTTATGGCCGGTTGCTCAAAGTAGCACACGCCTTTCAAAACCCACCGTGCAGCAACGCTTTGGATTAAATTGTCTTCAACCCATGAAGGCTCCCGGTTGAAGTTGAACGCGCCTGGATCAGACTCATGCCAAAATCACTTAAGGCCATTATCTATGCCACCGGCGCGCTCATCGGACTGCTTGTCCTCACCGCGATCGCCCTGTTTTTTCCCCTGGACGCGAGCCGCCTGCAGCTTTCGGACAGGGATCGCCCAGGCAACATGAAGAAGCTTTCCCTTTCGGCGGGAGTCGCTTGCGGGGCGGTCCGGACCAAGGCGCACGCCGCATCCGACCTGAAATTCACGGTCGCCGGGCAGCGCGGGGTGTTCGATCTCAAGCCCTTCACGATGCGTGTCTACGCTGGGCAGGGTTCGGGAACCTACGGGCGGACTTTACGGGCGCTGTTCCCCGCTACCACGTCAGCTATGCCCTTTCGCGGTTCCACGTTGATGCATTCCTCAAACCCCTGTCGCCGCAAAATGCCACGGAAGGGTCGGTGGACCTCACCGCAAACCTGTCGATGCAGGGCGAGACCGTAAGAAAAATGAAGCAGAGCATGGAGGGGCAGGTCTCGCTGCGTGGCAAGAATCTCATCCTCAATGGCCGCAATCTCGATCAGGAGTTCGACCGGTTCGAGTCCAGCCAGACCTTCAATCTCGTGGATGTGGGCGCCTTCTTCTTTGCCGGGCCTGTCGGCCTGGCGGTCACCAAGGGGTACAGTTTCGCGAGCATCCTGCAAGGATCGGCGGGCCGCAGCGAGATCCGGACGCTCGTCTCGGACTGGAAAGTCGAGCGAGGTGTTGCGCTGTCGCAGGACGTGGCCATCGCGACGAACAAGAACCGCGTCGCCCTCCAGGGCGGGCTCGATTTCGTCAACGAGCGGTTCGACGACGTGACCGTGGTCTTGATCGACGACAAGGGCTGCATCCGGGCGCAGCAAACCATCCATGGCGCCTTCAAGAACCCGGTGGTTGAAAACCCGAGCACCCTCAAGTCACTCACCGGGCCAGTGGTCAAGTTGCTCAAGCAGGTGGGGAGCCTCTTTCCGGGTGGAGAGTGCGACGTGTTCTACGCGGGTTCGGTCGTGCCGCCGAAATAGAGGGGCAATGAAAGCGGGCTGGCGGGACGCAAGCCTGCATAGAGTGCGGGAAGAATGATGCGAGCCGGGGCCTCCTTGATTTCTTCCGAAATCGACCCTCAAGAGACAGTCGAGGTATATTCATCGAATGTCCGTTCAGCTATTGCCAGCGGACATTTGTAAACGAACACCTGTTGGTTGTAGGCGTTAATATCTTCGTTCGCAGTCAGTTTTATTCCCTTCTGCTTTGTTCGTCTTTCGAGTTCATGAGCTTTGTGGGCAGTGGGAATAGGATAATGAAATCCCCCGATGCTGCGTTGAATCCACAGCCAGGCAGCTACCCAACAGATGCTTCACGAAGGCCTCGGGCACGTCTACACATCAAAGGCGGCAACGATGCCCCAGTGCCGCGTTACTAATGTATTAAGGAGAAACACATGTCATCCCATCCAACTGACTTCCAAGGTTCCGTCATCGATGCGCTGCGTGAGGCCATCGAGCGCCAAATTCCCGATTCACGGGCCGAAGTGAACGGAGGCGGCGGCCACTACATCATCGAGGTGACGTCGCCCGTGTTCGCCGGCAAGAGCATGCTGGAAAGTCATCGCATGGTGTACGGTACTATCGCCGAGCTGATGAACGGTGACAGGGCTCCGGTGCATGCCGTCGACAGCCTGAAGACCCGGACACCCACTGAGTAGCGGTAGCGTGAAGCGTGTCAGGAATGACTTTAACCGTAGCTGCGACGCGCCGCTGATGAGCGCGAAGGGTCTTTGATTACGGCACAGCATGACTAAGATTGCCATGACATCCCATCGTCTTTCAGCCTTGTCGGCGGAGCCAACTGCACTGAAACGAGCCGACCTTCTTGAGGGAGAGTCATCTTCAGAAACGGTGGTCGTCGCCTACCACGAGCGGACCAAGCATCACTTCCATCGCTACGCCGCCGCGCTCGGTTACATGGACTGGGCGACACAGCCCGATCCGTTTCGGCGCTACGCGGGAGCGGACCTGGTTCGCCTCCCTCTGCCCAAAGCGGGTTGCCCACTGCCCTATTGGCAGCTTTATGCGAGCGCGACTGTGCCGCCAGTGCCACTGTCGCTGGAGTCGGTCTCGCTGTTTTTTCGCTACGCACTCTCACTGACGGCATGGAAGCAAGTCGGCGAGACTAAGTGGCCGTTGCGCGCAAATCCTTCGAGCGGGAATCTTCATCCGACCGAAGGCTACGCCCTACTGCCTGCGGTCGATCAGATCGGCGAGACCGCCGCCGTGTACCACTACGCGCCTAGGGAACACGCTCTTGAACGACGAGCAGCGCTCGACGCGGAGCGGTGGACCGAGCTGGTTGGGGCTTTTCCTGATGGCTCCTTCCTCGTGGGTCTGTCGTCGGTGCATTGGCGAGAAGCCTGGAAGTACGGCGAGCGTGCGTTCCGCTATTGCCAGCACGATGTCGGACACGCGCTGGCCGGCCTGCGTATCGCGGCAGCGGCGCTCGGCTGGAGACTGATGCTCCTCAATGGCGTGAGCAATAGCACCCTCTCCAGCCTGCTGGGGCTAGACCGCGAAGAAGACTTTGCGGGGTCAGAGCGCGAGGAAGCTGAGTTGCTCGTGTTAATTACACCGGGCTCGATGCCGCTTGCGACCGACTCGAAGCCGCTGATGGCCTACAAAGCTGGCGTGCTTTGGCAGGGCATGGCAAACATGCTTAGCCCAGAACACGGCGTCGCATGGCCCGTGATCGATGAGGTTGCGCAGGCGACTCGACGCTGCGAAAGCACGCCTATCAAGGAAGACTTCTCCGGTTTTCCTTCGGAAGATGAACTTTTTGGGACACCTGTCCGTCAGGGTCTGCTCAGCGCAGAGAAGGCCATCCTTGGCCGCCGCAGCGCGGTAGCGATGGATGGCTCAACGTCGATCTCGCGCGCCGCGTTCTTTCGCATGTTCGCCCGGTTGATCCCAACACATGAGCGGCAAGGTATGCCCTGGGACGCAATTCCCTGGCGACCACGCATCCACCTCGGGCTCTTCGTTCACCGCGTCGATGGCTTAGTGCCTGGCCTCTACGTGCTCGTCCGAGATCCGGACAAGATCGAAATTCTCAAGCGAGTGATGGGTTCAGAATTTTGTTGGCAGCGCGTGCCAGACTGCCCGCCCGGGCTCCCCTTGTACCTCCTCAAGGAGGGAGACTGTCGAGCGCTGGCGATCACCGTCTCCTGCGGCCAGGACATCGCCGGCGATGGTGCCTTCAGCCTGGCCATGATCGCCGACTACATGGATAGCCTGGCCAGCTACGGCGCCTCGTTCTACCGCAACCTGTTCTGGGAGGCCGGCATGGTGGGCCAGATACTTTATCTGGAGGCCGAAGAGGCAGGCATCCGCGCCACCGGGATCGGCTGCTACTTCGACGATCCAGTCCATGCGGCTTTCGGCATCGCTTCACGCGAGTGGCAGAGTTTCTACCACTTCACGGTGGGCGGCCCAGTTGATGACGGACGGCTCAGCACATTGCCTGCGTACAACTTCGAGGAAGAACAATAAGTATCCCAAGCAAAACCTGCAGGGATGCCCGACCATGGATCAAAATGTAACGCAGAAGTTGATTATTGCGTGCTTATCCGGTTAGCTCCCAACGACTCTACGTCGGGGCACTTCTGGCCTGAAAGTGGGGCGCGACCACCTTTTGGCAGGTCGAACATATGTTGTCTACCGTCAGCCCCAAACTGGAAGCGGACAGTCAGAGATGGCGCGTGACCGGCAGCAGTCGACCCTGAACAGCCGGTGGGCTTGCAGTCTCAACGCCCGCTTCGCAGCGGTAAGCAGACATTCCTGTTCGCTCAGGAAACTGGAACTATCGGCTAACAGTAGGCATTCACGTGAGGCGGAATGTGAAAATCCGGCTGGAAAGAAAGTATGAACGAACGGCTATGTAGGGTCACCTCCGCAGCGCCGGAATGCGGCCACGCAACACGATCGCCATCAATGCGAGGCCGCTGAATACGGCCCCTGCGATGAACGTCTGCGATGCGCCGAAGCGATCCCACAGCAGGCCGGCCAGTGCACTGGCCACGAGCATCGCCATACCGCTCACCAGATTAAAGAAGCCGTAGGCGGTGCCCCGCAATTCTGCCGGCGCGGTATCGGCCACCATCCTCGCCAACAGGCCCTGGGTGATGCCCATGTGCAAGCCCCACAGTGTGATGCCCAGCCACACCCAGCCCCAGTGGTTGCTGTAAGCCAGCGCGACATCCGCGCCGATCAGAATCGCAAGTCCCAACACGAGCAAGCTGGCGTGATTCATGCCATCCGATAGCTTGCCGAATGGGTAAGCCGAAAGCGCGTAAACAACATTCATGGCGATCAGCACCAATGGCGCTGACGCGACGGGCAAGCCGCCTTGCCAGGCACGCAAGACAAGAAATGCCTCGGAGAACCGCGCCAGGGTGAACATGGCGCCGATTACCACGACCCACCAGTAAGCGCGCGACAGCCGGCGCAGGTTTTCCCGGCGAATGGGATTGACGGGATGGCCGGCCCGTTTAGTCTCGGGCTCCTGAACGCCAAACAGCAACAAGGCGACAGAGAGAAAACCGGGGATAACGGCCACCCAGAAGACGGCGTGAAAGTCGTTCGCCCATAGCATCATCAAGCCCAATGCAAGCAGCGGGCCGAGGAAGGCGCCCACGGTGTCGAGGGATTGGCGCAGGCCAAAGGCCGCCCCGCGCAGTTCGGGTGGCGCGATGTCCGCCACCAGCGCATCCCGCGGTGCCCCCCGGATACCCTTGCCGACCCGGTCGATCAGGCGCGCGGCGAAGGCGAGCCCGGAACTTGTTGCCAGCGCGAACAAGGGCTTGGAGAGCGCCCCCAGCCCGTAGCCAAAAACGGCAAGGGGCTTGCGCCGCCCCCAGTAGTCGGAAAGCGCGCCCGAGAACACCTTGACGATCAGTGCGGTGGCCTCCGCCACCCCCTCGATCAGGCCTACAACGAATACGCTTGCGCCCAGGGTCGTGACCAGGAAGACCGGCAACAGGCTGTGAATCATCTCGGACGAGATATCCATCAACAAGCTGACAAAGCCGAGCGTCCAGATGGCCAGGGGTATACGGGCAGGGATGGCGGTGCTTTCGGTATCCGGCGGCGGTGTACTCGATTTCATGGGCAAAGTTTCTGTGCGGGTCGAGTGACTGATCTTATTTTTCATTATCCGCTTGCAGGAAAAGAACCTCTTGCTGCGCGCCGACCTGATAGGCAAAGTCCTGCTCGACGCAAAACCCGCCACCGGGCGAGGATAGATGAGCAGTGTTTTGGCTCTGCCCGCCACGCAGGAAATCAACGCCCTGCGACACCCAGACGACCAAGGGGGGCATGGTAAGCTGATTTGTCTCAGGCTAAAGGCAAGCAATAGTGGACATTGCCAACTTTAATACTTTAATCGCCTGGATTGCCCGACACCCTGAGTGGGCCTATGCGACCGTTTTTCTCGCCGCGTTCAGCGAATCTCTCGCGGTCGTGGGACTGTTCATTCCTGGCGCGCTCGTTATGTTCGGCGCAGGCGCCGTTGTAGCGGTCGGCTCGTTGGAGTTGTGGGTCACGCTGGTATGGGCTGTCGCAGGCGCGATCGCCGGAGACGCCGGTAGCTACTGGCTGGGACGCCACTACCGTGCCGAACTGCCCAATCGCTGGCCTTTCAGGCGCTATCCGACCCTGCTGGAAAAGGGCACGGCGTTCTTTCATCGGCATGGCGGCATGAGCATTTTCCTGGGGCGCTTCGTTGGACCGATTCGCCCCGTGATTCCTGCGGTGGCTGGCATGCTCGGCATGCCTCCGACACGTTTTTACGCGGCCAACATCCTGTCAGCGCTCGGTTGGGCGCCGACCTATATCCTGCCCGGTGTCGTCTTCGGCGCCTCGCTGGGTTTGGCGGGGGCGGTGGCAACGCGTCTCGCTTTGATCCTCGTGCTGCTATTGATCATGATTTGGAGCGGCATCTGGATCGTCAGCCGCAGCCTGGTCTGGCTGCAACCGCGCGTCGAACAAGGGATAGCGCAACTTCAGACCTGGGCGGGTAACGCGCGGCCGGCGAGAACCTGGTCATTCCGTGGCATGGTCGCATCGCTGCTCGATCCGGCGCGCCCCGAATCCCGCGCCTTGCTGGTGTTCGCGGCGGTATTGATCGCCGCCGCCTGGATGTTTTTCGGGATTATCGAGGATGTGCTTACCGGCGACCCACTGGTGGTTGTCGACAAGACGCTATATCACCTGCTGCAGGGGCTACGCACGCCCTTGGGCGACAGCGTGATGATCGCGTTCACCCAATTGGGCGATGCCGCAGTAACGCTTTCAGTCATCACGGCAGTGCTGCTATGGCTGGTATGGAAACGTGCCTGGCGGCCGGTCGCCTACTGGCTCGCCGCAGCGAGTTTTGGCGCGGCGCTCACCGTGATTCTCAAAGCGGGATTCGGCCTGCCGCGCCCGCTGCCTTTGTACGATGGCATGATCGCATTCGGCTTCCCCAGCAGCCATGCAGCCATGAGCATCGTCATCTTCGGTTTCCTGGCCGTGCTGACCGCGCGCGAATTGTCCTTGCGCGGACAACTCGCGGTGTTCAGCGTCATGGCCTTGCTCGGGGGGCTGATCGCTTTCTCGCGCATTTACCTGGGCGCGCACTGGCTGTCCGACGTGCTGGGCGGCTTAAGTTTCGGGGTGGCATGGGTGGCACTGCTGGGCATCGCGTACTTGCGCCGTCCGGCACCTTCGGTATCGGCGCGCGGCCTGCTGGTCGTGGCGGCTATCGCACTCATCGTGGGCGCGGGCGTTCATGCAGCGAACCAGCGCGCCACCGATACCATACGCTACGCGGTTCGCCATCCATCCACACTGATTGCCCAGCAGGACTGGTGGAGCCAGGGCTGGCAAACCCTGCCTGCCTGGCGCATTGACATCGAGGGCGAGTACGAGCAGCCGCTGACCATTCAGTGGGCCGGATCGCTCGAATTCCTGCGCGCCAGGCTGGCGGCGCGAGGATGGCGGGAAGCATTGCCCGTTACCGGCAAGAGCCTGTTGCTTTGGTTCGACACCCGTCGCCCGGCCATGCAATTACCGCTGCTGCCGCATGTTCACGACGGCCGTCATGAAATGCTGGCTTTGATCTACCCGCTCAAGGGCAAGCCAGACCAGCGTCTGGTGTTGCGCTTGTGGTCATCAGACAAAATGTTGCAGGCTCCGCGCACACCGATATGGGTCGGCACCGTGACAGAGGAAAGAATAAGCCGCCCGCTGGCCTGGTTTAACCTGCCGCAGGACGGCCAGGATTTCAACACGCCACGCCAGATTTTGTTCGAGAGTCTTTCAGGTTTGCCAACACGACTTGTCGGGCGTGACGGCGTGCCTCAGTCGGTCAGCGAAGACGTTGTATGGGATAAAGGCGTGCTGCTGGTTTATCAACCGGAGTGAATGACATGAAGAACAGAGGGATGCGACAACGACTCGGCTTTGCCTGGGAAGGCATCGCCGCAGCGTGGCGAAACGAGCGCAGCTTTCGCATCCAGACCATCTTCGCCCTCGCCCTGCCGGTCGCGCTCCTGCTGCTGCGGGTATCCGCCGTATGGTGGGCGTTATGCCTGATCATCGCCTTGCTGGTGCTGGCGGCAGAGCTATTCAACACAGCGCTGGAGTCGCTCATCGACCATTTGCACCCCGAGATTCACCCCGCGATCGGGACCGCCAAGGACTGCGCGGCGGGGGCGGTTCTGCTACTAAGCGCAGGCGCTGTAATCGTGGGCGTCATCGTCGTGCTGGTCGCGCTGGGCGTCTTGTCCTGATGAAAATCAGGCTGCGGCAATCATGTGCCATTGCCCACGTCTTACAAAGAAACTATCAGGACGGAGTGGCTATATTGGGCGCATCCTGCCGATCACGCGCCATCTCTGGATGACCGCTTCCACTCTCAACCGGACTGTCTGTACGAATACCCTGACGGTCCGTTCCTGGCCGGCACCGGTCCCTCGGCGCCAACGCTCAATCGTATCCGTCGTCCGCTTATTTCGCTCATGGTTTTTGCCCGATTCCAGTGCACCCCCTAGAATGAGCTGACGACTTTATTTTTTGTGGGCTGTCTTGCCTCCTCGCCTTTTCAAAGTCTTGGTGTTCCTTGCCGCGCTGTGCGCGACGCCGGCGCACGCCCTGACGGTGGAGGTGGAGGCGCCGGAAGAACTCAAGCCACTGTTGGTTCAGTACCTGGAAGCGGCGCGCGCGGCGCGGCTGGGCGAGGTGCTGGACGAGGCGGAACTGGAGCGGTTGCGCAGTGTGAGTGCGGGAACCGCGCGCGAGTTGCTGGCGACGGAGGGGTATTTCTCGCCGCAGATCGACAGCAGCTTGACGCAGGTGGGGAACGACTGGGTGCTGCGCTATAGGGTGACGCCGGGGCCACGCACCCGGGTCCGCACGGTGAAGATCGACTATGCCGGGGCGCTGGCCGATGCGGGCGAGGCGGGGCCGCGATTGCGCGCGCGTTCAGAGCCCAGTTTCACGCTGCAGCCGGGGATGCCGTTTCGCCAGGCCGACTGGGATGCGGCCAAGGTGGCGCTGCTGCGACCGCTGCTGACTGTCCGTTATCCTGCTGCGCGTCTGGCGGCGAGCGAGGCGCGTATCGATCCTGCGGCGCAGGCGGCGGATTTGACGGCGACGGTGGACAGCGGACCAGCGTTTTTTTACGGTGAACCGGCCATCAGCGGCAGCCAGCGTTACCCCGAGTCGATCATCCGCAATCTGAGCCCGCTGAAGCCGGGCCAGCCGTATCGCGTGCAGGATCTGCTGGACTACCAGGCGGCGCTGGATATGAGCGGCTATTACGCGCAGGCCACGGTGCGCATCGAGCCCGATCCCGCGCTGGCGGCGGCAGTGCCGATCCGGGTGGACGTGGTCGAGCGGCCGGAAAAATTGTTCAGCGTGGGCGCTGGCATCAGTACCGACACCGGCGCGCGGGTGCAGGCATCGTGGCTGCATCGCGACATTCTGAATCGCGGAATGCGCCTGAAGCTCGATGCGCGCCTGGAAGCCGCGCGGCAGACCGGGGGGGCGGAGCTGGCCTGGCCGCGCAATGCCAGAGGCTACGAGAACAGCTTGGGGCTGCTGCTCAAGCAGGAAGACATCGAGGGACAGGAAACGCGTGCCACCGTGCTGGCAGCCAAGCGCAGCCGCACGCGCGGGCAGATCGAGACGACGCTGTCGCTGCAGTTCCAGACGGAAGAACTGGAAATTGGCGATGTGGTGAGTGCGAGCAACCAGGCGCTGACCGCCAATTATGCGTGGACCCAGCGCACGATTGGGCGCGCCTTCTATCCGCGGCGCGGCCATGTGCTCACGCTGCACGGCGGCGGCGCGTCCGAGGCGCTGTTGTCCGACACCAGCTTCATCCGCCTGTACGGGCGTCACACCCAGTATTTCCGCGCCGGCGACAACGGGCGGCTGATCCTGCGCGGCGAACTCGGCAGCGTGCTGGCGGATACACGCAACGGCATCCCCACCGATTTCCTGTTCCGTGCCGGTGGCGACAACTCGGTGCGCGGCTACGCCTACCAGAGCCTGGGGCGCACGCTGGAAGGCGGGGTGGCATCGGTGCGTTATCTCGCCACCGGTAGCGTCGAATACCACCATTTCTTCGAAGGCAACTGGGGTATAGCCGTGTTCGTCGATGCAGGCGACGCGGCCGACAACCTCGGCGCCCTGTCGCCGGTGTTCGGTTATGGCGTCGGCGCGCGCTACCGTTCACCGGTGGGGCCGATCAACCTCGACCTGGCGTATGGCGAGGCCACCCAGAAGTTTCGCCTGCATTTCTCGCTCGGGGTGTCGTTTTGAGGCGCGTTGCCTGGGCGCTGGCGTCGCTCCTGGCCGGTTTGGCCGTGCTGGTTCTGGCCGTGTGGTGGCTGACCAGCACGGCCACGGGATTCTTGTGGCTGGCGAAACAGGCCACGCCGCTGAGCGATGGCCGCCTGGTGCTCGAAGGGGTGGAAGGTCATTTGGGCACGTCGGTCCACATCCAGAAACTGATCATCACGACGGACATGCAGCGCATCACCCTGCAACAGGTACGACTGGACTGGCAACCCCGATCGCTGTGGCATCGACTGATCGAGATCGACTTGCTGGCTGCGCAACAGGTGCGGCTGGACATTCTTAAAAAAGATCCGACCCCCCCGGCCTATCCTGGCACCTTGCGCTGGCTGCTGGATATCCGGGTGGCCGCATGGGATGTGGCGCAACTCGATGTGGTCGATATGGGGCAGACACTGAGCTTCAACGCGCTGCATGGCAAGGTGGATGGCAGGGGCGACCGCTTTGACTTGATTGCCGCAGCCGGGACGCCGTGGGCGGACGTGGATGGACAGTTCGGTATCCAGAAGGATGCACCGTTCAAATTGCAAGGCCAGTTCAACGCGATCCGGAGCACGCCCGTGCCGGTGCAGGCCGCACTCGGACTGACCGGCGAACTGGCGGCGATTGAGTTCAAGCTGGACGCCCTGGCTGAAGGCATGAATGTCATGGCACGCGGCGTGGCGGCGCCATTTGCGAAAGTGCGTCTGCCCCGGCTGCTGGTGGCCGGCGAGGGGATCGATCCGCGCCAGTTCTTGGCGGACGCGCCGAGCGCCGATCTGGCGTTTTCCGGCGTGTTCGAAGGCCAGCCGGGCGAACGCCTGCTCGGCACCTTCAGCCTGTCCAACCGGCTGGCCGGGCGGCTCGACCAGGATCGCCTGCCGCTGGCCAACCTGACCGGCGCGGTGCTGGGCGACGCCACGCACGCCGACTTCAGTTCATTGGCCATTGATCTTGGCGCGGCCGGGCAATTTACCGGCGACGGCCAGTGGCGCGACGGCCGCTTTACGGTGAATCTGGAAAGCCCGCGTCTGAACCTGGCCGGGTTGCACGGCGACCTGAATGCCACCCGAATGCGTGCCGTTTTACAGCTGACGGGCGACGCGGCGCGCCAGACGCTCAGCGGCGAGGTCAGCGAGACCTGGGGGCAGGGCCGCTTTACGCTCAGCCATACCGACGCGGCCTTGCGGCTGGAATCGGCCAATTTCTCTGGTCAGGCAGGACGCCTGACTGCGAAGGGCGAACTGCGGCTCGATGCCGGCCGTGCGTTTTCCGCCGAATTCGACGCCGCGCAAATCAACCCGGCGCGCTTCGGCAAATTTCCGCGCGGGCGGCTGAATGCGCGCGGCCAGGCAAGCGGCACGCTGCTGCCCGAACTGCGCCTGCAAACCCGGTTCACCCTGCCACCGGGCGAGCTCGAAGGCCGCCCGGTCACCGGACAAGGCCGGCTGCGCTACGAAAACCGGCATCTGGCCGACGCCGACATCGACCTCAATCTGGCCGGCAACCTGGCCAAGGTGAAAGGCGCCTTTGGCCGCGCCGGCGACCGCCTCAACTGGGATATCGACGCGCCCGCACTGGCGCGCCTCAAGCTCGGCCTGGCCGGCCGCCTGACCAGCACCGGCAGCGTCAGCGGCGACCCCGGCCAGCCGCAGATCGAGGCGGTACTGGCCGCCAGCGGCCTGCGCCTGCCGAACGACATCGCTGCTGATGCGCTGAACCTGCAGCTCAATCTGCAGGCTGCCGCCAACGGTATGTTCAGCGGCCAGTTCGATGCGCGCGGCGTGCAACTGGCCGGGCAGCGCCTGAGTGTCGTTCACGCCAACTTGCAGGGCCGCCGCAAAGCCCACACCCTGACGCTCGACGCCCGCATGCCCGATTGGCGGGGGACGGCAAGCCTGGCGGGCGGGCTGGATGCGAGCCAGGTCTGGCGCGGCCAATTGAATCAGGCCGTGGCGCAGGGACCCTGGCCGATGCAACTGATGGCGCCCGCCACCCTGCTGCTGTCGCGCGAACAGCAGCAGGTGAGCAATCTGGCGCTGACGCTGGCAGGCGGCCGCTTGAGCGTCGAGCAGTTCAGCCGCCAGGGCACGCAACTGGCCAGCCGCGGCGCGCTCGCCAACCTGCCGCTGGCGCCGCTGGTGGCGCTGCTGGAAACCGAGCCGCCTTTCACCACCGATCTCAGGGTTGATGGCGACTGGAATCTGCGCGCCGGAGATACCCTCGACGGCCAGCTGCGGCTGCGCCGTCAGTCGGGCGATGTGCGCATGAAAGAGCCGGCGCAGAGTCTGGGGCTGACGACGCTCGTACTCGACCTCGACGCCGTGGCCAGCCGCGTCACGGCTCACGTCGAGGCAGCCAGCCGCGAAGCCGGCCAGCTGCGCGCCGACGGACGAGCGACGCTGCTGCGCGAGGGCGCCTTCTTCACCCTGCCGCGCACTGCGCCGCTGGCGTGGACGGCGCAGCTTGACGTGCCCGACCTGCGTCTGGTCAGGCTCTTCATTCCAGTCGGCATCCGGGCCGACGCCCGCCTCAACGCCCAGCTCACGGGCAGCGGCAGTCTGGCGGCGCCGCGCATCGACGGCCAGATTGCCGCCGACGCGATCCGGTTTTCCATGCCAGAAGAAGGCGTATCGATCACTGACGGCACGCTCAAGCTCATCCTGGCCGACGATCGCGTGCGGGTGCAGGAAGGCGTGCTCTACGGACAAAGCGGACGCATCGGGGTAAGTGGCGAGGCGCAATTCCGAGACCCGCAGGCCAGCCTTGCGCTCACCTTCGAAAAATTCGCCGTCACCAACCGCAGCGATCGGCGCGTGGTGATTTCCGGCGTCAGCCAGCTCGCCTTCAGTCAGCAGCGGCTGCGTCTGGAAGGCGAGTTGCGCGCGGACCGCGCCCGCATTGAAATCCCGGAAGCCGGACGCCCCAGGCTGTCGGCCGATGTGGTCGTCGTCGGCCAGCCGCCGCGTGAAAAAACCGCTGCCCAGCGTATCCCGCTGCAGCTCGACCTCAAGCTCAATCTGGGCGACGATTTCCTGTTCAAGGGCGCCGGTCTCGACGCGCGTCTGGGCGGCCAGTTGCGCGTATACACCGTGAACGAGGTGCTGCGCGGCGAGGGGCGCATCCAGGTGGTCGAGGGACGCTATGCGGCCTATGGGCAATCACTCGTCATCGAGCGCGGCGTGCTCAGCTTCATCGGCCCGATCGACAACCCCGGGATCGACGTCCTGGCGGTGCGCAAGACGCCCACGGTCACGGCCGGCGTGCAGGTCCGGGGAACGGTGCAGCGCCCGCAGGTGACGCTGTATTCCGATCCGCCGCTGCCGGATACCGAGAAGCTCTCCTGGCTAGTGCTGGGACATGGTCTGGGCAAGGGCGGGCAGCAGGAATTTGCATTGCTTCAGATCGCCGCCGGCGCACTGCTGAGCCAGACGGAATCGGTGAATTTTCAGGCACAGCTTGCCGAGGCACTACGCATCGACACCTTCGACGTGCGGGCGGGCGAGGGCGAAGATCTCACCAGCACCGTGGTCAGCGCCGGCAAGCGGCTGTCCTCGCGTGCGATACTGAGCTACGAGCAGAGCCTCGACGGGCTGAGCCAGGTGGTCAAGGTGCTGTACCAGCTGTCGCCACGGGTACGGCTCGAAGCGCAGGCGGGCCAGCAAAGCAGTTTCGACGCGTTCTACACCCGGGAATACGACTGAAACTGGAGAATCCGCGAAGGCCGAAAAGAGATCAAGGCAGAGCCGGCGATCAAGTGCAATCGCCCCACTAATGGACTTCGCGTCCTTCGCGGATAGATATGCGGTTTCCAGGCTGAACCGATCAAATCGGGATGGTAGAATCGGGCGCATGTTTGACGTCCGCATCACCGCTATGAATTCCCTGTGCCGATTGCCTGCCCTGTCCGGAGGCGGCCACTGATGCGCATCCTGCTGTCCAATGACGATGGTTATTTCGCGCCCGGCCTTGCCGCGCTGGCGCAGGCGCTGGCGCCGTTGGCCGACATTACCGTGGTGGCGCCCGAACGCGACCGCAGCGGCGCGTCCAATTCGCTCACGCTCGACCGCCCGCTGATGCTGCGCCAGGCCCCGGGCGGCTTTTATTACGTCAACGGCACCCCGACCGACTGCGTGCACCTGGCCGTTACCGGCATGCTCGATCACATGCCGGACATGGTGATTTCCGGTATCAACCACGGCGCCAACATGGGCGACGACACCATCTATTCCGGCACGGTCGCCGCTGCCACCGAAGGCTATCTGCTCGGCATTCCGTCGATTGCGGTCTCGCTCGCCAACCACAATGCGCAGCACTTCGACACCGCCGCGCGCGTGGTGGTCGAACTGGTGCAGCGCATCCAGGCGCAGCCGCCGGCCGAAGCGATGCTGCTCAACGTCAACGTGCCGGATCGTGGCTGGGTCGAGTTGGGCGGCCTCCGCGTGACCCGGCTGGGCAAGCGCCACAAGGCCGAATCGGTGGTGAAAACCACCAACCCGCGCGGCCAGATTGTCTACTGGGTGGGCGCGGCGGGCTTGGCGCAGGACGCCGGCGAGGGCACCGACTTTCATGCCATCGCCAACGGCTTCGTTTCGATCACCCCGCTGCAAATGGATTTGACCCGTTTTAGCCAGATGGACAGCGTGAACGCATGGCTGAAATCCTGAACCCGCGCGCCGGCATCGGCATGACCTCGGCGCGCACGCGCGACCGCATGATCGAGCGCCTGCGCGAGCAGGGCATCCGGGACGAAATCGTGCTGGCGGCGATGGGCATGGTGCCGCGCCACCTGTTCGTCGACCAGGCGCTGGAGTCGCGCGCCTACGAAGACACCGCATTGCCGATCGGCTTCGGTCAGACCATTTCCAACCCCTACATCGTGGCGCGCATGGCCGAACTGGCCCGTCATGGTGAGAACAGACACGGCCAGTCGCTCGGGCGCGTGCTGGAAATCGGGCTGGGCTGCGGCTATCAGGCCGCGGTGCTGGGCAAGCTGGCGCGCGAGGTGGTGTCGATGGAGCGCATCGCCGCGCTGGTCGGCAGGACGCGTGTGCGGCTGCGCGAACTCCGAATCAACAACGTCAAGCCCAAGCACGGCGACGGCATGCATGGGGCGAAGGATTTCGCGCCGTTCGATGCCATCGTGATTGCGGCCGCGTTTGCCGAGGTGCCGCAGGCCCTGCTGGCACAACTGGCCGACGGCGGACGCCTGGTGATGCCGCTCGGTCATGCCACGCAGACGCTGTGCGTGGTGGAACGCCAGGGCGATGCCTACACCGAGCGCCTGCACGAAGGGGTGAAGTTCGTCCCCCTGCTGCCCGGGGTGGCGTAATGAAGACGGCTGCCTGGGGTCGCGTGATCGGGAGGGCTGGCGGAGGGCGCGCATCGGTCGCCGGACTGGGCATGTTGCTGCTGGGACTTGCTGCCTGCACCTCGCCCGGGCCTGCGCCGGTGAGCGACCGGGGGCAGGCACGCACGGCGGTCAAGCCCGTCACGCCAGTCACGCCACCGATTGCGCCGTCCACCAATGGCCTGCATACCGTGCAGCGCGGCAATACGCTGTATGCCATCGCCTTTGCCAACGGCCTTGATTATCGCGAGATCGCCCTCTGGAACCGACTCGAATCACCCGATCGCATTCTGGTTGGCCAGGCGTTGCGGCTGACGCCGCCGCCGGGTGCGGTCGAAATCAAGCCGCTCGACGACGAGCCCGCACCGAGCGCGCGCCCGCTGGATGCGCCATTGGATGCGCCGCTGGCAGGGCCGCCCGTGCTGCGCGAACCGCAAGCGGTGTTGCTGCCGTATTCCGAGGCCAACTGGGCGAAAGTGTCGGGTGCGCCGGTGACGGTAGTCGCGCCCGCTGTGGTCAGGCCGGCACCTGTCGCAGCGATGCCGCCGGCGCCTGCCGCAAGCGGGCTGGTCGATACCTGGCTGTGGCCGGCCGAAGGCATGCTGGCCGGCCATTTTGGCGCGGCGGGCGGCAAGGGCATCGACATCGTCGGGCAGCGCAATGCGCCGGTGATCGCCGTGGCGCCCGGCAAGGTGGTGTATAGCGGCAGCGGCCTGCGCGGCTATGGACAGCTGCTGATCGTCAAGCATGCGGGCGAGTTTCTCTCGGCCTATGCGCACAACGAAACGATCCTGGTGAAGGAAGGCGACACGGTGACCGCCGGGCAGAAGATTGCCCTGATGGGCGACAGCGGCGCCGACCGGGTGAAACTGCATTTCGAGATCCGCCGTTATGGCAAACCGCTCGATCCCCTGATCTATCTGCCGGAGCGCTCATGAGCACGGATCCCCGCGATGAATCGGATGACCTGACGCCTGACGAGGCAGAAGCCGAAGCAGCGCTGCGGGCGAGGGCAGACAGCAGCGATGAGCTGGCGTCGGCCATCCTCGGCGAGCCGCAGGTCGACGTCACCCAGCTGTATCTCAACGAAATCGGCCAGGCACCGTTGCTGACTGCGGCAGAGGAAGTCGCGCTGGCGCGGCGCGTGGTCGAGGGCGACTTCGAGGCGCGCCAGACCATGATCGAGCGCAATCTGCGGCTGGTGGTCAACATCGCCAAGCATTACGCCAACCGCGGGCTGACTCTGCTCGACCTGGTGGAGGAGGGCAACCTCGGCCTCATCCACGCGCTGGAAAAATTCGACCCCGAGCGCGGCTTCCGCTTTTCCACCTATGCCACCTGGTGGATCCGTCAGAACATCGAGCGCTCGATCATGAACCAGTCGCGCACCATCCGCCTGCCGGTGCACATCATCAAGGAACTCAATATCTATCTGCGTGCCAGGCGTCATCTGGAAACGCACGGCGTCGCCGACGCGACGTCGGACGACATCGCCGCACTGACCGGGCACCCGGTCGCGGATGTGCGCCGCATCATGCAGCTGAACGAGCGGGTGGCCTCGCTCGATGCGCCGCTCGACGTTGATCCCACGCTGTCGCTGGGCGAGGCAATCGCCGACGACAACGCCCACCTGCCGGATGAAATGCTGCAGTTGGAGGAAATCGAGCACCACGTCCACGAATGGCTGACCCAGCTCAACGACAAGCAGCGCTGGGTCATCGAGCGGCGTTTCGGCCTGAACGGCTGCGCGGCCTGCACGCTGGAAGACCTGGCGCTGGAGCTGCAGGTCACCCGCGAACGCGTGCGGCAAATCCAGATGGAATCCCTGCGCGTGCTGCGGCAGACATTGCGGCGGCGCGGCATCTCCAGGGACGAACTGTTCTGACGTGACGCCAGGATGCTATGCGGTAACGCTGCAATGATCGACTGGTCGCGAATCGACACCGTCTTCCTCGACATGGACGGCACCCTGCTCGACCTCTATTTCGACAACCATTTCTGGCTGGAGCACATGCCGCGCCGCTATGCCGAATACCACGGCCTCGCGCCGGAAGTGGCGCGTGCGCATCTCAGCGCGCATTACGCGCGACACAGCGGCACGCTCAACTGGTACTGCCTGGATTTCTGGAGCAGCGAGCTCGCGCTCGACATCGTGCAGCTGACGGAAGAGGTCGCGCACCTGATCGCGGTGCGCCCCGACGTGCCCGCCTTTCTGCAGGCGCTGCGGGCGTCCGGGCGCCGCGTGGTGATGGCGACCAACGCACATCCCAAGAGCCTCGGCCTGAAAATGCGCGAAACCCGCATCGACGCCTATTTCGACGCGCTGATCTCGTCCCATCAAGTCGGGCTGCCCAAAGAGCACCCGGATTTCTGGCAGAGCCTGCAGGCGATCGAACCGTATGACAAACACCGCACCCTGTTTGTCGACGACAGCCTGCCGGTGCTGAAAAGTGCACAGGCCTACGGCATCGCGCAGCTGCTGGCGGTGTGCAATCCCGATTCACGCCAGCCGCACAAGGATTGCGGCGAGTTCGCCGCCATCACCAGCTTTGCGCAGGTGATGCCGGACGCGTGATCGCGTTTCGCGTCATGTTTTGTCGCCGGTGAGTGGCGTGCTGCCGGCCGCCGCGCGCGCGGCGCGGCGGCGCATCAGCCAATAGGCCGCCGGGACGACGAACAGCGACAGCAGCGGCGCGCTCACCATGCCGCCGATCATCGGGGCGGCGATGCGGCTCATCACCTCGCTGCCGGTGCCGCTGCCGATCATGATCGGCAGCAGGCCCGCGACGATCACCGCCACGGTCATGGCTTTGGGTCGCACGCGCTGCACCGCGCCTTCGCGGATCGCATCGAGCAGGCCCGCCTCGCCGGCCTGCCCGGTTGCCTGCTGCGCAGTCCAGGCGTTTTTCAGGTACAGCAGCATGATGACGCCGAATTCGGCGGACACGCCGGCCAGCGCGATGAAGCCGACGCCGGTGGCGATCGACAGGTGATAGCCCATCGCGTAGAGGAACCACACGCCGCCGGTGAGGGCGAACGGCAGCGTCGCCATGATGAGCAGCGCCTCGTCGATGCGGCGGAAGGTGAGGTAGAGCAGCACGAAGATGATCGCCAGGGTGGCCGGCACCACGGCTTTCAGCCGCGCGTTGGCGCGCTGCATGAATTCGAACTGGCCGGAGTAGGCGATGCTCATGCCGGGTTCGAGCTTGACGCCGGCAGCCACAGCCTGCTGCAGATCGGCCACGATGGACGCGAGATCGCGCCCGCGCACGTCGACGTAGACCCAGCCCGACAGCCGTGCATTCTCGCTTTTCAGCATCGGCGGCCCCTCGCTGAGCCTGACCGCAGCCACCATGCCGAGGGTGATCTGGCTGCCGCCGGGAGTGAGGATGGGCAGCGCGGCGAGCTTTTCGGGCGTGTCGCGCCATTCGCGCGGGTAGCGCACGTTGATCGGGTAACGCGCCAGCCCCTCGACGGTTTCACCGATGTTTTCGCCGCCGATGAGGCTGGCCACCACCGATTGCACATCGGCGACGTTGAGGCCGTAGCGCGCGGCGGCGGCGCGATCGATGACGATATCGACGTAGCGTCCGCCGGTGAGCCGCTCGGCGAGCGCGGACGACACCCCGGGCACCGTGCTGGCGATGCGCTCGACCTGTTGCGCGACGCGGTCGATGTCGGCCAGGTTGGCGCTGGCGATTTTCACTCCGATCGGGCTCTTGATGCCGGTGGCCAGCATGTCGATGCGGTTGCGGATGGGCGGCACCCAGATGTTGGCCAGCCCTGGCACCTGGACCGCGCGATCGAGTTCCTCGACCAGCTTTTCCGGCGTCATCCCCGGCCGCCATTCTTCGCGCGGCTTGAACTGGATGATGGTCTCGAACATTTCCAGCGGCGCCGGATCGGTGGCGGTCTCGGCGCGTCCGGCTTTGCCGTAGACGCTCGCCACTTCGGGCACGCTGCGGATCTGGCGGTTGGTCTGCTGCAACAGTTCGGACGCCTTCTGCGCCGACAGCCCCGGCAGCGCGCTCGGCATGTAGAGCAGGTCGCCTTCGTCGAGCGGCGGCAGGAACTCCCCGCCGAGTCGGCTGATCGGCCAGGCCACGCTGAGAAACACCAAGGCGGCGACGACCAGGGTGGTTTTGGGGTGTGCGAGCACCGCGTCGAGCAGCGGCCGGTAGCCGCGGATCATCCAGCGGTTGAGCGGGTTTTTTGCCTCGTCGGGGATGCGGCCGCGGATCCAGTAGCCCATCAGCACCGGCACCAGCGTTACCGACAGCGCGGCGGCGGCCGCCATCGCATAGGTCTTGGTGAAGGCGAGGGGGCCGAACAGGCGGCCTTCCTGCGCTTCCAGGGTGAACACCGGAATGAAAGACAGGGTGATGATGAGCAGCGAGAAAAACAGCGCCGGGCCGACCTCGCAGGCGGCCTCGACGATCACCCGCCAGTGCGCCTCGCCCTGCAGGGTTTTCCCGGGGTGCTCGCGCTGCCAGGCCTCGATGTGCTTGTGCGCGTTTTCGATCATCACCACCGCGGCATCGACCATCGCGCCGACGGCAATCGCGATGCCGCCGAGCGACATGATGTTGGCGTTGACGCCCTGCTGACGCATGACGATGAAGGCGATCAACACCCCCAGCGGCAGCGAGATGATCGCCACCAGCGAAGAGCGCAGGTGCCACAGGAACAGCGCGCACACCAGCGCCACCACGATGAATTCCTCGATGAGCTTGTGGCTGAGGTTGTCGATGGCGCGGTCGATCAGTGCGCTGCGGTCGTAGGTGGTGACGATTTCGACGCCCGGCGGCAGGCTGGTCTTGAGCGTTTCAAGCTTTTCCTTGACCGCCGCGATGGTGACGCGCGCGTTCTTGTCCGAACGCAGGATCACCACGCCGCCGACGGCCTCGCCCTCGCCGTCGAGCTCGCCGACGCCGCGCCGCATTTCGGGGCCGATGCGGATCGTTGCCACATCGCCCAGCGTCACCGGCGTGGTGTCCGCGAGCATCAGCGGGATGGCGCGGAAGTCGGCCAGCGTTTCGAGATAGCCGCTGGCGCGCACCATGTATTCGGTTTCGGCGAGTTCCAGCACCGCGCCGCCGCTCTCCTGGTTGGCGTCGCGAATGGCGGCGATGGCCACCTGGTGCGGGATGCCGTAGGCGGCAAGCTTCACCGGGTCGAGCACCACCTGATACTGCTTGACCATGCCGCCGATGGTCGCGACCTCGGCCACATTCGGCAGGGTTTTCAGCTCGTATTTGAGGAACCAGTCCTGCAGGGAACGCAGCTGCGCCAGGTCGTGACGGCCGGTTTTATCCACCAGCGCGTACTGGTAAATCCAGCCGACGCCGGTCGCGTCCGGCCCGAGGGCGGGCTTGGCGCTAGCGGGCAGCCGCCCCTGCACCTGGTTGAGATACTCCAGCACGCGCGAGCGCGCCCAGTACAGGTCGGTGCCGTCCTCGAACAGCACATACACGAAGCTGTCGCCGAAAAACGAGAAGCCGCGCACCGTCTTCGCGCCGGGCACCGACAGCATGGTGGTGGCGAGCGGGTAGGTGACCTGGTTCTCGACGATCTGCGGTGCCTGCCCGGCATAGGGCGTGCGGATGATGACCTGCACGTCGGACAGGTCGGGCAGCGCGTCGATCGGCGTGGTCTTCACCGACCACACGCCCCAGGCCACGACGAACAGCGTCGCCAGGAGCACCAGAAAACGGTTCGTCACCGACCAGCGGATGAGGTTCGCGATCATTTCGCGCCCCCGGTCTTGTCGAGCTTCTCGACCAGCAGCCCGTCGTCGGTCTGGCGCACGCCGACCCGCACCCGGTCGCCGGCTTTCAGCCCGTGCGCGAGTTCCGGGCGGGCCAGCGGAAACACCATCGTCATGCCCGGCATCGACAGCGATTCGAACGGGCCATGCGCGAGCGTCGCTTCCTCGCCGTCGATGTCCTCGATCACCGCGTCGGCTTCATGCAGCGGCGCAGCGGGCGCGCCGCTTCCCGGCGCGGGGGACAGTCGGTCGAGCACGCCCTGCAGGCTGGCCTCGGAATCGATCAGGAACTGCCCGCTGGCGACCACCTGCTGGCCTTCGCTGAGCCCCGTCAGCACTTCGGTGCGATCGTTCGCCTGGCGGCCGAGTGTGACCTCGACCGGGCGGTAGCGCCCGTTGTCTTCCGCCACGATCACCAGCGCGCGGCGGCTGCTGCGGATCACCGCTTCGGTCGGCACGGTGAGCGCCTGCACGGGCGCGCCTGCGATCTGCACCTCGGCGCTGAGGCCGGGGCGAATGCGCCCGTCGCGGTTGGGCAGCTCGATGCGCACGGTGAGCGCGCGCGCCGCCGGGTCGACGCCCGGAAGGATGGCGATGACCCGCCCCGTGACGGTTTCGCCGGGGAACGCGGCGAACCGCGCCTCGGCGCTTTGCCCCGTCCGCACCAGGGCCGCCTGCGCTTGCGGCACCGCCACATTGAGCCACACGCTCGCAATGCCGTTGATGCGCGCCAGCGTCTGTCCGGCGGAGAGCGTCATGCCGGGCCGCACGTCGAGCGTCTGTAGTTCGCCGCCGATGGGCGCGGTGATCGCGATGCGGTCCTTCATTCGGCCGCTGGCCTTCACCTCGCGGATCAGCCGTTCCGGCATGCCGGCGAGCCGCATCCGCGCCTCGCCGGCGGCGCTCAGTTCGGCGTCGCCGATGGCTTTCAATGCCAGGTATTCCTGTTGCGCCGCTGCCCACTGCGGCACCAGCAATTCGGCGATGAAGGCGCCCGCGCCGATCACGTCGCCCGGCGCCAGTCGCGCCACCCGTTCGACGTAGCCGCCGCTGCGCACCTGCACGATGGCGATGTCGTATTCGTTGTAACGCACCACGCCGGTGGCGTGAATCGTGTCCGAGATGTTGCTGCGCAGGACGGGGGCGAGTCGCATTCCCAGGTTCTGCGCGACGCTGGGGTCAATGCTCACGCTGGCGGCGTCGCCGCCCTCGTCGGCGTATTTGGGCACCAGTTCCATGTCCATGAAGGGCGATTTGCCGGGCTTGTCGAATTGCTGTGCTGGCACCATCGGGTCGTACCAGTAGAGCACGCGGCGTTGGTCGGTGGAGGTCGCCTTGGTGTCCGGCGCGGCGGGCGACGGGTGTTGGGACTGCGACCACAGCATGCCGCCCGCCGCGCCAAGCGCGATCAGCACGACGGCGGCGACGAGACGCCCGACAAGCGGTTTGAGAGCAGGGGTGTTCATGGCTGGACTCCGGAGTCGTCGGGTTGGGCGTAGGTGAAGTGGAGGCGGGCGGCCATCTCGTCGCGCGCCCCCGCAAGTTCGATGGCCTTGAGTTGGGCGTCGATGCGCGCACGCCGGGCGGCGATCAGTTCGGCCAGATTGCCCTGGCCACCGCGCCAGGCGGCCAGCGTCAGCGACACTTTCTCTTGCGCCAGCGGCAGCAGCACCTCGTGCTGGCGTGCCAGCGCCCGATCGAGCCGCCGATACTCGGCCAGATCGGCGTCGAGTTCGGCGGTGTGGGCGCGCAATTGCGCCTGGTAATCGGCGTCGAGCGCGGCGCGCTCGGCCACGCGCGCGGCAATCAGCGGACGCTGGCGGGTGGACGCGAACACCGGCAGGTCAAACCCGAGTTCGATGCTGGCCATGTTGCCGAACTGCGAAGCGCGCTGCTGGTACACCAGCCCCAGACTCCAGTCGGGACGGGTGGCCGCCCGTGCAGCATCGATTTCGGCGTCGAGCACGCGCGATTCCTGGCTGTACAGGGCCAGTTCGGGATGCTGTTCGAGGCGATGCGCGAGGCGGGCGTGGTCGATCGGCCACTTCGGCGGTGCACCCGCGAGCGGCCAGTCGGCGGCGTCGCCAATCCAGCGCCGCAGCGCAGCGATGGCCTGGGCGCGACGCGCGTTGAGCAGGTCCTCGCGTTCGGCGATCAGCGCGGCTTCCTCGCGCGGCAGCACGACATCGCTCGCCATGCCGCCGCCGCCCGCCAGGCGCGCACGGACCGCGGCGTCGAACAGGCGGTTTTCATCATAGAGCGCGGCGATGTGCCGCAGCTGCGCCTCGGCGCTGTGGCGCTGGATCCACGCCTGCGCGGTTTGCTGCAGCACGGTCTGGCGCACCACCTGCATCCCGGCCTCGGCCAGTCCGACACGCCCCCTCGCCGCGCTGGCACGGGCGCCGCGCTTGGCGGCGTTGGGGAACGCCTGCATCACGCCGATTATGCGCATGGTCATGGGGTCGCTGTCCAAGCTGAAGCGATCGGCGCCGTCGACCGGCACGTTGGCCAGCCCCAGCGTGAGTTGCGGGTCGGGCAGGGCGCCGGCCGGAATCGCGTTCTGGCGCGCCGCGGCTATCCTGCTCGCGCTCGCCGCCAGCGCCGGCGTTTCATGCAGCGCCCGCGTCAGCGCATCGTCAAAGCCGAGCGGGGCGGCGGTCGCACCCGCTATCCATCCCGCCCACAAGGGGGCGGCAAGCCAATAAGGCAGTTTGAAAAACATGGTCATGCTCCAGCATTGGATGACGCGATGCGCCATATTCCGCGCCGGATGGCGCGGGGCTCAGCTGAGGGGGATTTGCGGGGTGGGCGGTCGCCAGAGCGCGACCAGCAAGTCGGACTGCGGCCACATTGGGGTCGTGGCATGGGCCTGGAAGACAGCCGGCAGGGGCGGAACGAAGGCGCGGGTGCTGATCGCTGGATGGCCGCCGCATTTGCAGGACAGGTCGGATGAACAGCGTGAGCCTTGTCCATCTTCATCGTGGCAGCAGTCGTGTGCTGCAGTCGCCGTGGTTTCGACGCTGGTCGCTACCTCCGCCATCGGGCAGCAAGCGGTTGTCGGCATCACGCCCGCCAGCACCTGTGCCGGGAGGGCAAGCGCGATCAGGAAGGCGAGGAGTACTCGAAGCGAACGCATGTCCAAGTCTGTGCGGGGCCGGCTTGTCCTGTCAAGGCAAGTTTGCTGGCCGGCAGGGGTGGGTTCGTGACACTAGACGCCCGACTCGGGCAGACTTTGCCCCAGTTCGACTTCGAGTTGTTGCAAAGCCCGTTGCGCTTCGGAATGGGTCGAGTCCAGCATCAGCACCCGTTGGAGCGCATGGAGGGCTTGATCGGTTTTCCGCAGGCCGAGACTGGCGCGTCCCATGGCCATCTAGTTCTACTGTGTTATAAATAATGCGATGATTCAGGCATAGGAATTAGCGAGGTGGAGGCTACATGGGGCTGAGTCTTGAATCGCGGTTTGAAGCGTATTGCGACGAACTGGTAAAAGCGCTGTCGCATGCGGACCGTAGTCAGCCAGCGCGCTGGTATCTGAAA
>NZ_LDUG01000015.1 GCF_001530125.1 Thiobacillus denitrificans
GCCGGGATGTCGTTCAGCTCAACCGTGTACGGAACTGAAATCAGGTTGCCTTTCTTGACATTGAACTGGAACGGCTGGTCGTCGGCGGTGAAATCGCACAGGTATTCGACGCCCAGCTCGGCCAGCAGGTCCGGCGTATTGAAGGTCTCGCACAGGAAGGGGCCCAGCCAGCCCTTGGTCTTGCGGCCCAGGCGCTTCTCCATCTCGGTGAGCACGGTACGGATGATCTCGCGCTCCTCGGGCTCGTCCTTGCCGCTCAGGAAATTCGCCGGCGCGTTGTTGATGCCGTGGCCGATCCAGGCCCAGTTGCGCTTCTCGCCTTCCTCGATGATGCGCGGATATTCGCGGATGATGTCGGAGTTCAGGCACACCGTGCCGCGATAACCATAGCGGTCCATCATGTCCATCATGCGCCACAGGCCGACGCGGTTGCCGTAGTCGCGCCAGCCGTAGTTCAGCGCATCCGGCGTGAACTTGGCGGTGCCGGGCACCAGCGCGGTGCCCGCAATGTCTTCCGGAAAGTGCTCGATGTTGATGTAGGGCACGATCGCCACGCGCGCCCCGTTGGGCAGCTTCATCGGCTGGCGGTCGATGATCGGGGAGTAGTCGTAACGGCGGGTCTGGGTCAGTGGGTTGCTCATGTCAATGCTCCTTTGTGCTTATGGGTTAGCGCGATACTGCGCGCAGTTTTTTCAGGTAGTCGATTACTTCTGTCTTCATCACGACATCGCCGTACTTGCCGTTGATGTCGAACAGGTTGGCCTCGTGCACGTCCGGATGGCGGTCGCCGACGCAATCGCGCACGACGATGGTCCGGAAACCGTACTGAACCGCGTCGACCGCGCTGGCCCGGATGCAGCCGCTGGTGGAGCAGCCGATCAGGATCACCGTATCGACCCGCCTGGCGTTCAGCGTGGCCACCAGGCTGGTCCCGAAGAACACACTGGCATAGTTTTTGGTGATGACGGTTTCCTCCGGCCGGGGCAGCACTTCGTCGCAGGTCTGCGCATAGGGATTGCCCTCGACCAGGCATTTGAGCACCGGCGCCTTGCGGATCCATACCCCGCCGTCGTCGAATGTGATGGGGTTGTAGCGCACGATCGTGTGCAGCACCGGGATCTTCGCCGTGCGCGCCGCGTCCAGCAGTTCGACGCTTTCGCGCACGGCGGGTGGCACGCCAGGCGCGAACAATGGCGAGCCCTCGGTGGTGTAGCCCTTCATGAAATCGACGACGATCAACGCCGGCGTGTCACCGAACCCGATCCTGTTGTCCCAAACGCCTGCGTAATTGCTTTGTCTGTCCTGTGCCATGTGATCTCCTTTTTCCGTTACTAAAATTTTGCTGTGACGAACTCGCCGTGAACACGGTCTGAATAAAACGCTGTGAGCAAGCCTCCTTTCAGTGAAGTGAATGATCGGGGTTAGTTGTTGGCCTTTGTGATCCGCCGCAGCAGCGGCACGGCGAGCAGCAGCAGACCGAGCACGCGCACGACATGAAACGCCGCGACGATCGCCACCGGCTCGCCGAGCGACGCGGCGGTGATGCACATCTCCGCGATGCCGCCCGGGATCGCTCCCAGAATCGCGCTGTTCTCGCTCAAGCCCCAGCGGTGCGCCAGCAGGAGGCCCAGCAGCGCGCTGGCGCCGATCGCCGCCACGTTCAGGATCGTGGAAGTCACCAGCAGTCTGGGCAGCCGCGCCAGCGACTCGCGCCGGAAACGGCTGCCCAGACTCCAGCCGAGAAGCAGTTGCGCCGTATCGGCCAGGGCAGGGGCTGGCGCCGCGACCGGCACACCCAAGGCCGTCGCGGCTGCGGCGGCCACCAGCGCGCCGACAAACCAGCCCGTGCCGCCAATCAATCGTTTCAGGCTCCAGCCGCCCCCCAAGGCAATCAGCAGCAGCCACAACTGGCCCTGCACCTCGTGCGTCACCGGATCGGGCACGGGCGAGCCCATGCCCGGCAGCAGGAGTCGAAACGCGGGTGGAACCAGGATCACCACCAGGCACAGGCGCACCGTCTGCACCAGGGCGACTTGATCGGTGCGCGCACCGTGCTCCTGGGCCAGGCGGGCCATCTCGCCGGAGACGCCCGGCATTGCGGCGAGAAAGGCCGTCGCCGCATCGAGCCGGGCCCAGTGCCGCAGCAGCCATGCCAGCAGCAGGCCGAGTGCAAGGGAAAAGACCGTGGCGACAACGATGGCGCCGGCATGCGCCGTCAGTTGCGCGGCTGCCGCGGGCGTGAAGCGGGCGCCGACCGCTGCGCCGATCAGCCACTGCGCGATCAGAAACAGCAGCGGCGGACAACTCACGGGAAAACGCGTCATCGCCAGGCAGGCTGTGCCGACCAAGGCGCCGGTCACCCAGGGCAGCGGCCATCCCAGCGCCTGCCACAGCAGACCGCCGGCCAGGGCCGCCAGCGCAGCGCCGGCAAGCCTCATGCCGGGTGCCAGCGTGCTGGCGTGGTCCATGGGTTTCAATGGCCCCACCGCCGCAGTTGGCGACGACCAGCGCGCCGCGAATACGGCCGGTCGTTGCTGGAACGAAGGGCTTCATGTTGCATCAGTGCCCGGCCGGATCGGCACGCAACCAGGGGCGATCCGCCAGCCGCCGCGCCTCGAACGCCGCGATTTGCTCGCGGTGCTGCAAGGTGAGCCCGATCTCGTCCAGCCCATTGAGCAGGCAATCCTTCTGAAACGCATCGATCTCGAACGTGAACGATGTGCCGTCGGGCGTGCGCACGCACTGCGCTGGCAGATCGATGTGCAAGCGATAGCCGGGCGTGGACGCAAGCTGTGCGAACAGCGTGTCGACCTGCGCGGCAGTCAGGCGCACCGGCAGCAGACCATTCTTGAAGCAGTTGGAGAAAAAGATGTCGGCAAAACTCGGCGCGATCACGACGCGAATGCCATGGTCCAGCAGCGCCCACGGCGCGTGCTCCCGGCTGGAGCCGCAGCCGAAATTCTCGCGGGCCAGCAGGATGGTGGCGCCCGCGTACTCGGGACGGTTCAGGACAAAGTCGGGGTTCGGTCGTCGGAGCGCGTTGCTTTGTTCATCGCGGTAAGGGTCGAGGTAACGCAAGCCGTCGAATAGATGTGGTCCGAAACCGGTGCGCTTGACCGACTTCAGGAATTCTTTCGGAAGAATGGCGTCGGTATCGACATTGGCGCGATCCAGGGGGATGACGATGCCTTCGTGCTGAGTGAATTTGTCCATTTGTCAGCTCCTCAGCCGTGAAATTGGCGAATGTCAACGAAGTGCCCGGCAATCGCGGCTGCGGCGGCCATCGCCGGGCTGACCAGATGCGTGCGGCCGCCGGCGCCCTGGCGGCCTTCGAAATTGCGGTTCGACGTGGATGCGCAGCGCTCGCCGGGATTGAGGCTGTCCTCGTTCATGCCCAGGCACATGGAGCAGCCGGGGTCGCGCCATTCGAAGCCGGCTTCGATGAACACGCGGTGCAATCCTTCGGCCTCGGCCTGCGCCTTGACCAGGCCGGATCCCGGCACCACCAGCGCCTGCTGAATTCCGGGGGCAATATGCCGGCCGCGCACGACCGCCGCCGCCGTGCGCAAGTCCTCGATGCGCGAGTTCGTGCACGAGCCGATGAAGACCTTGTCGAGCGGGATGTCGGCGATTCGCACCCCGGGCTCCAGGCCCATGTACGCCAGAGCCCGCGCCATGCCCGCGCGCCTGACCGGATCGTGTTCGCCATCCGGATTGGGCACCACGCCTTCAATCGACGTCACCATCTCTGGCGATGTGCCCCAGGTGACTTGGGGCGCGATCCTTGCCGCATCCACCTCGACCACCCGGTCAAACACCGCCTCCGGGTCGCTGGTCAAGGTGCGCCAATAAGCCACGGCTTGGTCCAGTGACTGGCCCGTCGGGGCGAAAGGGCGACCAACGCAATAGTCGATCGTCGTGTCGTCCACCGCCACCATGCCGGCGCGCGCACCGGCCTCGATCGCCATGTTGCAAAGCGTCATCCGCCCTTCCATGCTGAGTGCGCGCACCGCCGGGCCGGCGAACTCCATGACATGCCCCGTTCCCCCGGCGGTTCCGACCAAGCCAATGAGTGCCAGGGCCATGTCCTTGGCGCTGACGCCCTGCGCCAGGCTGCCCTCGAAACGCACCAGCATCGTCCGCGCTTTTTGCAGGGTGAGCGTCTGGGTGGCGAGCACGTGTTCGACCTCGGAGGTGCCGATGCCGAAGGCCAGCGCGCCGAGCGCGCCGTGTGTCGCGGTATGCGAGTCGCCGCACACCACCGTCATGCCCGGCAGGGTGAAGCCCTGCTCGGGTCCGACCACATGGACGATGCCCTGGCGCGGATCGTGCAGGCCAAACTCGGTGATGCCGAACTCGGCGCAATTGGCGTCCAGCGTCTGCAACTGCAGCCGGGACAGCGGATCGGCGATCTCGCGGTCGCGGTGCGAAGTCGGCACGTTGTGATCGGCCACCGCCAGGTTGGCGGCGATGCGCCACACCTTGCGCCCGGCCAGCTTCAAGCCCTCGAAGGCCTGCGGCGTGGTCACCTCGTGCAAGAGATGACGATCAATGTAAAGCAGGCCCAGGCCGCTGCCCACTTCGCGGATGAAATGCTCATCCCAAAGTTTTTCGTAGAGAGTCCGTGCTGGCGTCATTTTTTGAGGGTCTCGTAGTGGGCAAGTTTTTCGAGATAAGCCGGCGCGCCGATGATCTCGATGAAATCGGCGAAGTCCACATGACGCTCGGGGTTCACGAGGCGCCCCTGGCTGCGCAATTCCGTCAGCGCAGCCTGCATGGCGCGGGTGGCGGTGAAGAGCGTCGCCACCGGATAGATGGCGATCTTGTAGCCTAGGCTTTCCAGCTCGCGATAGGAGAGGTAGGGCGTCAAGCCGCCCTCGGGCATGTTGGCCAGCAGCCAGGCGCCGCGGAATTCGGCGGCGATGCGTTCCAGCTCTTCAACGTTTTGCGGTGCCTCGATGAAGAGGACGTCGGCACCGGCCTTCAGGTACGCCTCGCCGCGCCGCAACGCCTCGTCGAGGCCAGCGACGGCGCGCGCGTCGGTGCGGGCGATCAACACCGTCTCGGGATCACGCTGGGCCGCCTTCATGACACGAATCTTCGCCACCATCTCGCTGGCGGGGACGACTTCCTTGCCGGCGAGATGTCCGCAGCGCCGGTTCAGGTCCTGATCTTCGAGTTGCAGGGCAGCGGCGCCCGCCTGCTCGTAGAGCTGCATGGTGCGTTCCAGCTGCAGCGCGTTGCCGAAGCCGGTGTCGGCGTCGGCAATCAAGGGGATGCCGACCGCCCGGGCCATCTGCGTGATCTGGTCGACGAACTCCGAGCGCGTGAGCAAGCCGAGATCCGGCAGGCCGGCGCGTGAGGCCGAGACGCCGAAGCCGGTCATGTAGACCGCCGGAAATCCTGCCTGCTCCACCAGCTTGGCGGAAAGGACGTCGAATGCCCCGGGGGCCACAACAATGCCGGGCGCATTCAGCACTAAACGAAGGGTTTTGCTGGTCGTCAACATGGAGCTTCCTTGGGGGATGTCGTCAGGACTCGACCTGCGCCTTGCCGTGCGACATCCCGTGAATTTCAAGAAGGCGCGGGGCGATTTTTTGCCGCCCCGCGCAGGACCGCGGGCTTACTGCCCAGCGGCTTCCAGCTTGCCGAGGCTTACATCGTCAGCCGTCCAGGGGCTGTTGGTCTTGACGTCGGGGGCGTTGACAAAGATCGTCGCGTGCTTGCGCTTGAAGTCGATCGTGTGTCCCTGACCGGAAATATAGGTCTGCACACCGTCCTCGCCCTTGAGGGGGCGTCCCGAGAAGAACAGCCACTTCCAGAATTCGCCCTTCTTGTCGTAGGCTTCGCCCATGTAGATGCGCGGATAGGCCACGTCCATGTACATGATCTTCTTGCTGTAGGGGTGGGCATCGGGTGCCACCGCTTCGATGACATGCACCTCGCGCGGCTCCCACGCGTCCACCGGGTTCCAGTAAGGCGGATTTTTGAGGTCCACCGTCGGCCAGGCGTCAGGCGTTCCTTTCTTGCTCAGGTCGGACGAGTTCGACTGATGCGCGACCGCCAGTATCCAGCGCTTGCCGACATACTTGAAGGACTTGTACCAGCTCGGACGCGCGTCCCAGACTTCGAGGTCATCCTTCAACTGGTCGGTGCCGCCGATCGGGTCCATCCACGCGCCGCCCGGCAGACGCCGCGTGCGCCGCGAGGACTTGATGTAGACCGAATTTTCCTCGAGCTGCGGTCCGTCGTAACGGATCGTAAACAGCCCAAGGCCCTTGACATCCTGCGGATAGGTGGCGAAGAGCAGCGTCTTGGCGAACACGCTGCCGTCGCCTTCCACCGGGGTGTTCTTGCCCGTCAGACGGTTCTTCATGAAGTAGCGGGAGAGTACCCAGTTTTGCGTGCGCTCGAGCCCCTTGTCGCCGTCCACCAGCAGATAGGTGAAGTTGAGGTTCATCACCTGTCCCACCGGCGCACCGTAATAGAAGTTCCAGACCAGCTTGGCCGCGTAGTTGGGGTCCGAGGACGCGACATCGGGGAACGGAAGGCCTGCCTTGTAGCCGCTCACCTCGTTCATCGCTGCGTCGTACTTCACCTCGCCCGCATATTTCTTCGTCGCCTCGACCATCTTCGGGTCCATGGTGATCGGCTCGGACTTGCGCAGCTTGATGGTAAGCCCCCAGTTGCGGATCTGCCACTCCACCTTCTCGGGAACCATGCTGGCGATGGTTTTGCCCTCGAAGGTTTCATTCTTGACCTGGTCGAAGTTGGCCTTGCTGATCACTGTTCCCGCCGGCAGTTCGGCGGCGATGGCTGTCGCACCGCAGGCTGCAAAGGCGGCCATGGCGATGCTGATTTTGTATTGCGTTTTCATCGTGTATCCTTTTTGGTGAGTGGCCATCAGAACTGACGGGTCAGCCGGAAAGCCAGCTGGTTGTTGTTGGCGAAGTAGCCCATCAGGGCGGTTTTGTTTTCGACTTGTCCGGGCTGCTTGTTGCGGCCCCCGTTAAAGAACAGATTGGCCTCTGCCTTGAGGCGCCATTTATCGCCCATGACGAACTCGACACTCGGGATCAAGAAGCCGCCGCCGTAGCTGGCATCCCAGCCGGCCGCAATCGCCGGGTTGATGCGGTCGTTGTCGTAGTTCATCGCCAGGATCATGGTCAGCATGGTGCTGTCGCGTTTGCGCGATGCGCCGTAACCTGCCAGAAAGACGATGTCGTCTTTCTGGTTAAAGTCGAGCACGCGCGTATTGAACAACTGCACCGAGAAGAATGACGGACGGCTGGTGCCGATCAGCGGGCTCAAGTTGACCTGCTTGTCGATGCGGAACATCGTCACCAGCGTGTTCTTGAGCGTCACACCGGCGAAACCCGGCAGAAAGCCGCCGCCGAAGTTGCTGCCGTAGTTGAACGGTACATCCTTGTTGTAGACGATCTCGGTGCTGAGCACGGCGTCGAGCGCTTCCGAGTAGCCGCTGGCGGTGGCCCCCAGGACGTCGATCTTGGGATAGATGAAATCGCCCAGCAGGCCCTTGGGCGCGACCTTGTAGGGCGTGCCGCCGATCAGCGCGCTGGGGTTGACCACCGGGTCGTTGTTGAAGGTCTTCATGTAAGCGACCGAGTAGTTGAGTCCCGCTGCCTCACCCGCCCAGCGCATGCCACCCGTGACGTCCTTGATGTTGCCGTCCGGATGGTCGTAGTCATAGTTGGTCAGATTCATCCCGGGCACGGGGCTCGGACCGAAAAAGTTGACGCCCTTGTTGGGTTGATTCGCCCAGCGCCCGCCCGACAGGTCGTAGGTGTTGCCAATGTCCTTGCCGCGGTCCCAGCCCGGCCGGACAATCGCCTGCAGCGAGCCATTGGCCTCGGGCACCTGGATGCGCATATTGCCCAGGATCAGCGGCTTGCGCAGCTCCTCGTTCTCCACCTCGAGGAAGGAGCGCCAGCGGTAGTCGAAACCATGCACCACGTCGAGGGCGCGGAAGAAGTCGGTTTCTCCCCACACCACCTGCTGCTTGCCGAGCCGGAAATTCACGCGATCACCGACAGGAAAGTCGACATACAGCTCACGCATGTCGGCGTTGTTGTACTCGTCCATCAAATTGCCGGCTTGCCCGGGCAAATTGTCCAGGCGTTTCATGTAGCCGGTCTTCGCCTCGCGATCAAGGCGGGCAATCGCCTTCAGCTTGATGCCAGCGCCGAGCTTGGCGTCGGCATCAAGCAGCAGGGAGCCGCGCAGCATCGACAAATCGTATCTGTCGTTCTGCGCAGTCTCGGGTGGATTCTGCAGGTTGAACGACGCCGAGCCGCGCAGATAACCGCCCATCGTGAATGTCGGTTCCGCCCCATCGTTCTCGGCCGCAGTCACCGAACCCGCGAGCGACGCCAGCAGCAGGGCTGCCGCGATCTTGCGGGGTTTGGTGGAACAGAATGAATTTCCTCTTCTCTTCATGATTGTCTCCTCTTGGTTATTGCCAGTTAAAAAGATGCTTCCCCGCTTCGCATCAAGCAGTCGCCGTGGCTTGAACGCCCGTCTCTGCCTGTTTCCGAACTCCCCGTTTGAACACGAATGCCGGCTTGAGCACGACGACGAGCGCCGGCATCAGCAGCAGCGAACTCGCCGCCGAAATAAACAGCCACAAAGCCATCAGCATTCCCATCTCGGCCTGGAAGCGGATCGAAGAGAAGTACCAGATGACCACGCTGGTGATCAGCGTCGCCGCCGTGACCAGCACGCCCCTGCCGGCGCTGAGCAGAGAGCGTTCAATCGACCCGAACAGCGTATTGCCCTTGTGCAGCTCTTCCCGGATCTCGTCGACCACGTAGAACGCGTAGTCCACGCCGAGGCCGATGCCCAGCGCCGCGATCGGCAGGGTGTTGACGTTCATGCCGATGCCCATCCAGGCCATGAAGGCGAAGGTGAGCGTGTTCGACAGCAGCACCGGCACCATGAAGAACATGCCGGCCGCGAGCGAGCGGTAGGCCACGGCGCAGCAGATCACCAGCACCAGCAGGGCCAGGGCAATGCTTTCGATCTGCTTGGCCAGGATGATTTCGTTGGCGGCGGCCAGCACGCCGATCAGCCCGCCGGCGAGCTGGAAGCGCACCGGGCTGTCGGGGTGCTTTTGCGCGAACTCTTCCACGCGCGAGACGGCGGTACGGATCGTCTCGCCTTTATGGTCGCGGAAGAAGATGGTCACCGAAGCGTCCTTGTACTGGGGTTCGACAAAGCGATCGATGTCGCCCGGGTCGGTGCCGGAGGTGAAGAGGTACAGAATCTCGCCGTTCTCGCCACTGTTGGCGCCGAATTCCTCGTAACGCGGGTTGCCTTCGCGCAGGATGCGCTTCATCACCGGCACCAGGTCGGCCATGGACACGGTGCCGCCGACCTCCGGCTGGTTTTCCATGAAAGCCTGGAAGGCTGCCATGGTCGCCAGCGCCTTGGGCTCCTTGAGCGAGTCGGTCCCCGCACCCGAGACGACAACGAACATGCGGTCGGCACCGGCGAAGCGCTGGTTGATCGCCGCCGCGTCGAGGTTGTAGCGCGAGTCACCCCACAGGATGGGCGAACCCGGGTTGGCGTCACCCACCTTGAGATTGAAGGCGTAAATCCCCGAGGCGACGAAAAGCACGGCAGTCAGCGCAATGACGACGTAGCGGGCCCGCGTGGTGGCGACGCCAATGCAGCGTTGCAGCAGCCAGCGCAGCACCGGCTGGATATTGACCGGATGGGCGTAGCTGTTCGGCTTGCGGATCCACGACAGCAGAACGGGCGTCAGCACGCAGGCGCTCACCGCGATGGTGCTCACCCATACCGTGCCGATGACCGCCACTTTCTGCAACAGCGGAATGGGGGTCAGGATCACGACGATCATGCAGCCGGCATCGGCAATGACGCCCAGCATGCCGGGCTTGAACAGGGCCGTCATCGCCGCCTTGGCGGCCGCTGTCGAGTCCGGCGCGCCCTTGGCCAGCTCGTCGTCGTAATGGATGACCAGCTGGACCGAGTGCGAAATCGCCCGCGCCGAGATCAGGAAGGCGACAACGATCACCAGGGGGTCGAGGTGCAGGCCGGCAAGCCGCGCCGCGCCCAGCGCCCAGACCGCGCTCACCACGCCCGCCAGCAGGGGCAGCAGCGTGCCGCGCCAGGTGCGCGCGGTGAAGAACAGCAGCACAATCAAGGCAGCGATGGTGATCAGGAAGATGCGACCGGTCTCGGGCAGGTAATGGTTCACCCAGCCATACAGCATCGGCTCGCCGACCACCCTGACAGCGACCCCGTCGCCCTCGACCGAGCGCGCGATCTTGCCGATCTGGTCGAAGATGCGGTCGTAGCGCACCTCCTTGTCGTAAAAATCGACGGTGATCAGGGCCGCCTTGAGATCGCGCGACACGTAGGCGCCGTAGATCAGCGGGTTGTGCAGCACCGCTTCCTTGAGCTTGGCGACGTCCTCCGCGCTCTGCGGCACCGACGGCCACATCAGCGGCTTGATGTCGATGCCTTCGGTGGAAGCACGCACCTCCTTGGCCTTCTTGGCGGCCAGCGAGATGATCTGGAACTGGTTCACGCCCTCGATGTATTGCAGGTCCTGCGTCACCTTCTGGACCTTGCTGAGCACGGCCGGCTTGAAAATGTCGCCGTCCTCCACCTCCAGCATGATGCTGACGAGGTTGGAGCCGCCGAAGTTCTGCTTGAACTGCTCGTGCACCTTGATATAGGGGTGATTGGCCGGCAGCAGGTCGTCAAAGACGGTCTTGATCTCGATCCGGACCGCCAGGACCGCCATGAGTGCGGTGATCAGCGCGATCACCGCCACCACCAGGACACGGCGCCGGATGCAGAACTCGACGAAACGGAAGAGACGACCCTGATGCTCTTGGGAAGGGTTCATGCCTGGTTTGTGGGAAATCACTTGAATTGCTCCAATTTGTTGTCTTGACCGACGGCGGACAGCGTTGCGCCCGCCAGATACAGACGGTCGGCGTGCGCCTCGATATCGGCATGCCAGGCATAGCTGTTTTCCGCCAGACGGCGCACCTCCCAGGTCTGCGCGTCCGCAGGCGCCCGCAGCAACAGCCCTTTGTCGCCCACAGCCGCCCATCCGGCGTTATGGGCGGTGACGGCAAACAGATGCTCACGGGTGCCGGAAGACACAGCGCGCCAGCTCTGGCCGTCGTCGGTCGACAGCAGCACGACGCCGTCCAGGCCGACGGCCACCGCCAGTCGGCCGTCGGCGGAGAACGCCACGCCGAGAAGGCTGCTCTTGACCGGGCTGGCGACGTCCTGCCAGTTGCGACCGCCGTCGCCGGAGCGGCGGATGCGGCCGAACTCGCCAGCCAGGATGAGGGTGTTTTCGCGAGCGGCAAGGTCGTTCCAGCCGACGTCTTCCCGCTTGCCGATACTGTCCCAGGCAGCGCCGAAGCCCGTGGCCGAGAGCACCAGACCGAACTCGCCGACGGCATAGACGCGACCGTCGGCAGAGCGTCTGACACGGATCAGCTTGCGCCCCGCCGCCTCGGCGGGCAAGCCGACCGCGGCTTGCCAGGAGCGGCCGCCGTCGGCGGACTGCAGAACCGTGCCGTCGTTGCCCACGACAACGGCCCGCTCAGCATCCCAAGCCGTGATGGACTGCAGGTTCGCATCCGTCGCCGCAGGTTGCAGCAACCATTTCCTGCCGTCATCGTCGCTGCGCACGATCTTGCCGCCGCGCCCGACCGCCCAGATCACGCCATCCGCTGGCATGGCCACGCCGTAGAAGGCATCCCTTGGCGCGAGCACCGGCGGGGCCACGCTGGCGCCCACCGAGGCGGGCTTGATGAAGATGCCGGCGTAGAGCAAGCCGCCGATCACGGCGAAGGGCATCACTGCAGATAGCAGGCGCCACACTTTGTTCACTGTCATTTGTTTTTCCTGTCCGTCTCGCTCAGTGCGCCATCGTTGCCGCGCGCGCGGCGCTCATCCTGGGCATCGAGCCAGGCTGCGGTGCGGCCGCCGATAGGCCGCTGGACCAGTTGCCCGGCCAGGACGACCGCCTGGCGCAGCTTTTGCAAGTCGATGCCGGTGGCGAGGCCGCACTGTTCGAACATCAGCACCAGGTCCTCCGTCGCGGCGTTGCCGGCGGCGCCCGGCGCGAAGGGGCAGCCGCCGAGGCCGCCCAGGCTGGCGTCGAACTTGCGAATACCTTGTTCGAGCGCCGCCCATGCGTTGGCCAGCGCGAAGCCGCGGGTGTCATGGAAATGCGCCGAGAGACGCCCGGCGCCGAAGCGCGCCACGCATTCCTTGAGCAAGCCGGAGACGGCGCGCGGTGCGGCGGCGCCGATGGTGTCGGCGATGACCACTTCGGCGGCACCGGCTTTGAACATCGCTTCCGCCAGACCGAGCACGCCCGCCGGCGCCACCCGGCCCTCGAACGGGCACTCGAAGGCGACGGCGATGTAGGCCTTGGCGCGCATGCCAAGGCCAAGCGCTCCGCCAATGGTCTCGCTGCTGGCTGCGAGCGCCTCGCCGAGACTCATGTTGATGTTGCGGCGGTTCATGGTGTCGGTCGCTGACAGCACCACGGCAATTTCCTTGACGCCGGCAACGCGCGCGCGCTCCAGGCCGCGCAGGTTGGGCACCAGCGCTGAATAGGCTATATGCCCGGCCTGCGGCAAGCGGGGATAGAGCGCGTCGGCGTCGGCCATCTGCGGCACGGCCTTGGGCGAGACGAAGCTGGTCGCCTCGATGGCGCGCAGGCCCGCGTCGGCCAGCGCCGCGATCAGGCGCAGCTTGTCGTCGCAACTCACCGTCACCGGCTGGTTCTGCAGCCCGTCGCGCGGCCCCACTTCATTGATGAGAACTTGATCGTTCATGGCGTGTCCTGCGTGGCGATCAGGCCGGTTGCCGGGGCTGCGCGGGGCTGCCCATCCAGTTGGCGAACACCGGCGAGCGCGGGGGGTCGAAGCTGGTTTCGGCCTTGCAGCGCGCCTTCAGCTGCTCGATGGTGCCGCCCCGGTTGAAGAGCTCGATGGGCGGGCGTGTGGCGGCGATGTCGGCGCGCAGGGCCTCGGTGGCCGCCAGGTCCAGGCTGAAGTCGCTGCGCACCACGACACCGTAGGCGCGTGCGCCATCGACCGAAACCAGGCCGCGCTCGACATCGGTGGCCACGCGCTCGGCCGGGCGCTTGAGCGGGTCGCCCCAGCCGCCGCCGCCCCAGGTGTTGAAGTACAGGATGTCGCCTTCCATGACCTTGATCCGGTCGCACTTGGAGGGCAGCCATTCACGGCTGCCGTCCTTGCGTACCAGCTCCTTGGTGCTGCGCGCGCCGGGGTTGCCGCCGTTGACACCCCAGGGATAGGTCAGCCAGCGGTCATCGTGGATCGAGATCTCCCCCGGCTCCAGGAACTCATAAGCGGTGCAGACGCCGTTGCCGCCCCGGTGCAGGCCCGCCCCGCCCGAGTCGGCGATGGCTTCGTAGCGCACGATGCGCAGCGGAAAGTAGCTTTCCAGGAATTCGTTGGGCACGTTGGTGAACGAAGGCCACAGCGAATGGCCGTCCGGGCCGTCGCCCGCGGGGCGGCCCGGAATGCCGCCGAAGCCGATCTGGAACAGCTGGTACCACTCGCCGCTTTTGTTGTAGCCCGAATACATCAGGTGCGGGCTGTCGGAGAAACCCGCAGCGTTCAGCACGTCGGGCGAGCCCTGGCCCAGCAAGCCGCCCATGATGTCGAAGATGCGGCCCAGCAGGTGGGTGCGGCACGACAGCGCCGCCGGGCGCTTGGGCTTGAGGATGCTGCCTTCGGGAATCTTGACGTCGACGAGCTCGTAGAAGCCGTCGTTGAACAGGATCTGCGGGTCGAAGATGTTGATGAAGAACGCGCCCAGGAACATCTTGAACATTTCTTCGTTGAGGAAGAAATTGACCGAGCTGATCGACTGCGGATCGGTGCCGGTGAAGTCGAAATGGGCGATGTCGCCCTCGCGCCACAGACTGCAGGCGACCTTGTACGGCCCCATGCCGACGCCGTCATCGTCGATGTAGTCCTCGAAGTAGGCCTTTTTCTCAGGCACCACCATCTTGATGATGGCGCTCATGGCGCGCTTGTTGCGGTCGAGCATCTCCGCCATTGCCGCGATGTAGTGGTCCACCCCGAAGCGCGCGACGATTTCATGCACCCGGCGCTCGGCCAGGCGCAGCGAGGCCAGCATGGCATTGAAGTCGGAGCGGTTCCACTCCGGCACGCGCGAATTGCGCAGCAGCAGGTTGAGCAGCTCCTTGTTCAGCACGCCTTTGCGCACGATCTTCACCGGCGGAATCTGCAAGCCTTCCTCGAAGATCTGCGCCGCGTCGGTCGGCAGGCTGCCCGGCACCTTGCCGCCGTTGTCGGTCATGTGGCCGAACATCGCGGCCCAGCTGACCAGCCGGCCGTCGTGAAAGATCGGCATCAGCGTGAGCCAGTCGTTCAGGTGGCTCACGGCGCCGTTGCAGGAGTAGGGGTCGTTGGTGAGGAAGACGTCGCCTTCCTCGATGGTGTCGTCGTAGTTCGACACAAAGCCGTGGATGAACGAGCCAAACTGGCCGACGACCATCTTGCCTTCGTTGTTGGCGATCATTGGAAAGGCATCGTGCTGTTCGCGGATGCCGGGCGACATGGCGGTGCGAAACAGCACGGCATCCATTTCGGCGCGGGCGTTGCGCAGTGCGTTCTCGATGATGTCCAGCGTGATCGAGTCGAGGTCGACCGGCTGGAACGGGGCGGGGTTGGTCTGGATGATGTGAGCGGTCATGGCAATGTCCTGTTTTTGGCGTTCGCGCCGGTCAGACGTTGGGGCGGATGAGGATGTTGGCGACGGCATCCACCTCGCCGGTGTGACCCGGCAGGATCAGCGTGGTGGTGTCCATCTGGCAGACGATGGCCGGACCGGGAATGCGGTCGCCGGCCTTGAGTCGGGCGCGGTCGTAGATCCTGGCGGCATGGTCGGCGCCATCGACGAACACCGTGGCCTCGTCGATGATGGCGGCGGCCGGGTCGCCATTGCCGCGCGGCAACTGCTCGGCACGAACCTTGGTTTCCGGGCCTTGCACCACGGCGCGCAGGCTGACCACTTCGTGCGGCGCATCCAGTGCGAACGTGAACAGTTGCGTGTGCATGTCGTCAAAGCGCTTGGCCACGCTGGCAATGCCGCCCTGCACCAGCTCCTCGCGCGTCACCGGCAGCGTCAGGCGCATGCCCTGGCCGCGGTAGCGGATGTCGATCTGGAACTGCACGCTTTGCTGTTCTGGCGAAATTCCCTCGCTGAGCAGCGAGCGCGCCGCCGTGGTGGTCAGCTCGTCAAGAAGACCCAGCACTTCGGCATCGGAGATTTCGCTGATACGGCGAATGTAGGTGCGCGAGGCCTCGTCGCGCAGGCGCGTGGTGGCGTCCCCATAGGCGCACAACACGCCCGGCGCGGGCGGAATGATCACCGGCCATGACCCCATCAGGCGGCCCAGGGCATTGGCATGCAGCGGGCCGGCGCCACCGAAGGCCACCAGGGCGAAGTCGCGCGGATCGTGGCCCTGCTCGATGGACACCAGCCGCAGCGCGCCGAACATGTTCTCGTTGACGATGTTGATCACGCCCTCGGCCGCTTCCTTGGCCGTCTTGTTCAGCGGCCCGGCGATCGTGGCCATGGCGGTCTCGGCCAAAGCGCGATCAATCTTCATGTCGCCGCCCAGACGCGACGAGGAGGGCAGGTAGCCCAGCACCACATTGGCGTCGGTGACCGTGGGCTTGTCGCCGCCCTTCATGTAGGCCGCAGGTCCGGGCGAGGCCCCGGCGCTTTGCGGGCCGACGCGCAAGGCCTTGGTCAGTTCGGGCACGTAGGCGATGGAGCCGCCGCCCGCGCCCACGGTGCGCACATCGATCGACGGCGCGCGCACCGTGACGTCGGCCACCCGGGTTTCGCGGCGGGTCTGCGCAACCTCTTTTTCGATCAAGGCCACGTCAGTTGACGTGCCGCCCATGTCGAAGGTGATCAGGTTGGGGAAGCCCGACTCGCGCGCAATCCACTGCGCACCCGAAACGCCGCCGGCCGGCCCGCTCATCAGCAGGTTGACCGGGCTCTTGCGGGCCGCTTCCACCGACGACAGGCCGCCATCGGAACGCAGCACATGCAGCTGCACATCCTTCATTTTCGATTTCAGCTCGCGGTGCAGGTTGTCGATGTAGCGCGACACGACCGGGCGGATGTAGGAATTGACCACCGTGGTCTCGGCCCGTTCGTATTCGTACATCTCGGGCATCACTTCCGAGGAGATCGACACCGGCACCCCGGGCATGACCTGCTCGGCAATTTCGCGCACCCGCAGTTCGTGTTTGCCGCTGGCGTAGGCGTTGACCAGGCACACCGTCAGCGCCTCGATGTTCTTGGCCTTGAGGGCCGTCAGCGACTTTGTCAGCGCGGCTTCATCGAGCGGCTTGACCACCTCGCCGCGGGCGTCGAGGCGCTCGTCGGCTTCGATGGTGAGTTCCAGCGGCGCCATCAGGGCGCGCTTGTTGTAGATCACCCAGCCGCCCAGCCCGCCCGGCACGAAGGAGCGGGCGATCTGCAGCACGTTGCGGTAGCCCGTGGTTGTGACCAGGCCGACGCGCGCGCCCTTGCCTTCGAGCACGGTGTTGGTGGCCACCGTGGTGCCGTGCATCACGTGGGTGATGTGCTCGGGCGCGATGCCGTTCTGTTCGCAGATTTTGGCGATGCCGTTGAGCACGCCGATCGATGAGTCAGCGGGCGTTGACGGCACCTTGGCCGAAAAAGTCTCACCGCTGGATTCGTTGATCAGCAGCAAATCGGTAAATGTGCCACCGACGTCGACACCAAGTCGGTAGGTTGTCGTTGGGCCTTGATTCATGGGATTCTCCTGAAGTTTCGGATGGGAAGATGCGGCGATAGGGGTTGGCGCCGGGTTCACTGGATAGCGCCTGTCTTGCGAAGCGCTGACACGCGCTCGTCGGGGTAGTGAAGGACGCCCCGCAGCACGGCGTCGGTGTGCTCGCCGAGCAGCGGTGGGGCGGAAAACGATTCTTCGCCCGCATCCGAGAACTTGATCGGATTGCCGGGCATCTTCACGACCTCGCCCGACTGCAGCGTGACATCGACCACCATGTTGCGCGCCCTGACCTGGGGGTCGTCGAGTGCCTGCGCAAAGTTGTTGACCGGGGCGCAGGGGATGCGCGCCGCGCGCAGCTTGTCGAGCCAGTGTTCGGCCGTGCCGGTCAGCAGTTCTTCCTCGATCACCCGGTCGATCAAAGCCTTGTCGGCCAGGCGCGCTGGCTGTTGGCGATAGCGCTCGTCGCGTAGTTCGGGGCGGGCGAGGACCGTCAGAATCTGCTCGAAAAAGGCGTCGCCGATGCACGCGATGATGATGTGGCCGGTCTGGGTGCGATAGGTGTTGTACGGGACGTGCACGAAGTGCCCATTGCCCAGACGTTCAGGCACGATGCCCGACATCAGGTACATGGTGGCCATGTAGTTGAGCAGTGAAATCTGGACGTCTAGCATCGACACGTCCACATGCTTGCCCAGGCCGGTGCTGCCGCGGGACACCAGCGCCGCAAGCACGCCCATGGCGCCGAAGACGCCGCCCCCCAGATCACCGATCGGAATGCCCGAGCGCACCGGGCCGCTGGCCTCGGTGCCGGTGATTGACATGCCGCCGCCCATGCCCTGCACCACCTGATCGAAGGCCGGGCGGGCGGTCTCGGGGCCGGTCTCGCCGAAGCCCGAAATGGAGCAGGTGATGATGCGCGGGTTGATGGCGGCCAGGGTCTCGTGGTCGATGCGCAAGCGGCGCGTCACGCCGACACTGAAGTTGTCGATCACGACATCGGCCTGGCGCACCAGGTCGTAGAACACCGCCCGGCCTTCGTCCGACTTGAGGTCAATGCAGACGCTTTCCTTGCTGCGGTTGAGCGTCAGGAAATAGGCACCCATGCCCTGGCGCGCATAGTCGCTACTCTGGGCCAGTAACTGGCGGGTGCCTTCACCGCTACCGGGAGGCTCGACCTTGATCGTGCGCGCACCCAGGTCGGTCAGGAGCATGGCGCCATAGGGCCCTGACAGCATGTGCGTGAGATCAAGAATAAGGACATTGGCCAATGATTTCATTGAGGGTTTACCCTTGATGGGTTGTTGCATGGAATTTGTATCGAAACAAATCAGCAATTAGCGTGCCATCAAGGGTTGTTATCAGCAAGCCGTTGATTTATATTGAAAACCTTTTTCAATCTCGTGTTGGATACCCGGAATTTGTTTCATGTACTTGTTACTTGGAACGTCGCGAAACGTTGTTGAAACAAGGGGTTTACCCCCGTTTAAGATCAGGCTAAAAAGGAAATCCAGTCATGCAGTCTTTGCAAACCGGCCCGCTGCCACGCATTTGCGTCATCGGCTACAAGGGATTGACCCGGATCGTTCATTCGGTGCTGCCGGAATATGCCGGGCGCGCCGACATCGAGGTCATCGACGAAGTGTTCGAGCAGGCCAATCTCGCAGCCCGGCAACGCGAACGCGACCGGCGCGTCGATGTGTTCATTTCAGCCGGCGCCAATGCAGCCATCCTGAAATCGACCCTGTCCACCCCCGTGGCCGCGATCAAGGTCAGCGGCTACGACGTGTTGGTGGCGCTGCTCAAGGCGCGCCAGATCTCCGAGCGCGTGGGGCTGGTGACCTACCGCGACACCGGGCGTGAACTGGCTTCCGTCAAGGCCCTGCTCAAGCTGCAAATCGACCAGCTCGCCTACCAGACAGCCGACGAAGCGCGCGACTGCTTCATGAGCCTGGCCGCAGCCGGCCACACCGTGATCGTGGGCTCCAGCGTCGTGGTGGAACTCGCCGAGCAGCAGGGCCTCCACGGCATACTGACTTACAGCGCCACGGCCGTGCGATTGGCGCTGGACGATGCGCTCGACCTGGCTCGGGTTTCACGCCTGGAAGCGGCGCGCCACGAGCGTTTGAACAGTGTGCTGCAGCATCTTCAGGAAGCGGTTCTGGCGACCGACGAGGCCGGCCGGATCACCGCCGTCAACCCGTCCATGGAACAGTTGCTGGACTGCTCTGCAGCCGATGCCCTCGGCAAGCTGCTGTCCAGCATCGCTCCGCCGCTGTCGCTGAAAGCCGTGCTGGAATCGGGCCAGGATGAAATCGGGCAGGTCATCGAGTTCAACCATCAGGCCTTCATTGCCAACCGGATTGCGATTCGCGAACGCGGCGGCCTGGCCGGCGCCGTGCTGACGCTCTACGACGCCAAGAACATCCGCCAGGCTGACACCCGATTGCGCGTTGCAGCGCGCGCACGCAAGCCGGTTGCGCGCTACTTTTTCGACCAGATCGCGGGCACCAGCCCGGCCTTCGTGCGCGCAAAAAAGCTGGCGCAAGGCTATGCCGCGACCGTCTCGACCGTGCTGCTGACCGGCGAAAGCGGCACCGGCAAGGAACTCTTTGCACAAGCCATGCACAACGCCAGCCGCCGCAGCGGGAAGCCGTTCGTGGCGATCAACTGCGCCGCCTTTCCCGAGCCCTTGCTGGAAAGCGAGTTGTTCGGGTACGAGGAAGGCGCGTTCACCGGCTCACGCAAGGGCGGCAAGGCCGGCTTGTTCGAGGTGGCGCACACCGGCACGGTGTTCCTGGACGAAATCGGCGACATGCCGATCTCGTTGCAGACCCGCTTGCTGCGCGTGTTGCAGGAAAAGGAAGTGGTTCGATTGGGCAGCACGGACACCATTCCGGTGGATGTGCGCATCATCTCGGCCACCCATCAGCAACTGATGACCCGGGTCAAGCTGCGCCAGTTCCGCGAGGACCTGTACTACCGCCTCAACATCCTGAATCTGCACCTGCCGGCGCTTCGGGACCGCGCCGAAGACATTCCTGTCCTCGCGACCCTGCTGTTGCAGGCTGCGTTGCTGCGGTTAGCCTCCCCACTGCGGGCCGATACGGTGATCGAAAGCATCGAGCCCCTGCTCTGCCGTTATGCCTGGCCCGGAAACGTGCGGGAGCTGGAAAATATCACCGAGCGGCTCGCGGTGTTTCTGTCTGCGTATCCGGATCAATCGGCCATCGATCACAACGAACTGCGCATGACGCTCCCCGAGCTCTACGACACGGGAGAAGACGCGAGCGACCAGACGCGCATCTTGCTGACCGATCAGGCCATCCGCGATGCACTTGCCGCATTGAAGGGAAATCGTCACGCCGCAGCACAGCGGCTGGGCATCAGCCGGACCACCCTGTGGCGTCGTCTGCGTGCCATGGCCTGAGAAAGCGGGGACGGCAACACGCGTAGCCTTAGATCGGTTTACTGGTCAGTTTTCGGCCACCGTCAACATGCGCCATACCAGAAGTACCTTGAACTGCACTTTGAACAGGACGCGATGATGGACCGGCGAAAACCCTATGCAACTCAACCTGATCGATCAGGTCAACGGTAAATTCCAGGCTCGGTAGAAACCCTTAAACGCTTCAAATTGAAGAAATGTCCTATTGACAGAACAATAGGACTGTTCGTACGATCCGCTCATGTCGCCCGCCTTGCCCATGACCAAGTACCACCAGATTTACCTGGTGTTGCGCGAGCAGTTGCATGAAGGCAGGTTTTCCCAGGGAGTCCCCGGGGAGCTGGCTTTGATGCAGCAGTTTGGCGTGGCGCGCGTGACGGTGCGCCGGGCGCTGGAGCAACTGGCCGCAGAAGGACTGATCTCGCGCGAGCCGGGACGCGGCACGCGGGCGCTGGACCTCGGCGCATCCAAGGCCGTAACGCATGGTGAAGGGGGGCAACGCGCCCAGCTCACCGGTTTGCTTGAGAACCTGGTCAGCATGGGACTGAAAACATCCGTCCGCGTTCTGGATGTGGAGGTGGTGATGGCTTCTGTGAACGTGGCAGATGCCTTGCAACTGAAAGTGGGTGACCTGGTGCAGAAAGCGGTTCGGGTGCGCAGCACGCGGGAAGGCCCACTGTCCCACATCACAACGTATGTGCCGGCCGACATCGCCCGCCAGTTCGGGCGCCGCGAACTGGCCAAAAAACCCATTCTTGTCCTGCTGGAAGAGTCCGGCGTCACGGTCGGCCGTGCGCACCAGACCATTTCGGCGCGCCTGGCCGATGTCCAGGTTGCAAAACATCTGGATATTGCGGTCGGCTCGGCCCTGCTGGCGGTTCGCCGCCTGATCTACGACGACCAGGACCGCCCGATTCAATGGCTGCATGGCCTGTACCGGCCAGACCGGTATGAATATCAAATGCAGTTGTCGCGCGTTGGCAGCATCGATGCCAAGGTGTGGGTCAGCAAAGAGTTGTCCGCTCAGTTTCATTAATCAACGCAAGGAAAATGCCATGAGTACACGTCGCCATTTCATGTCCCAATCTGCTGCAGCCGCTTCGGCTATGGCATTTCCCCTGGTCGGGGGTGCGCAGCCCAGGACCATCAAGGTGGGCGTCCTGCATCCTGTCACGGGCGCGCTGGCCTATTCCGGCCAGCAGTGCCGGGTAGGAGCGCTCATGGCCATTGAGGACATCAACAAGGCGGGGGGCATCAAGTCGATGGGTGGGGCCAACATCGAGGCCTTGCTGGGTGATGCACAGTCCCAGCCGCAGGCGGGCGCCGCCGAGATTGAAAAAATGAATGAAGCCGGGGTCTCGGCGGTGGTGGGGGCATTCGCCTCGGCCATCTGTCTGGCGACCACGCAGGCCGCGGCGAAATACAACCTGCCCCACGTCGTTGATGTGGGGGTTGCCGACCAGATCATGGAGCGCGGCCTGAAGAACACCTTCCGCTTCGGGCCGGGCTATCGCAAGTGTGCCGAAGCGGCCGTCGCCAACCTGCATGTGCTGAACATGGCGGCGGGAAAGCCCGCGCGCACCGTGATGATTGTTCACGAAGAGTCGCTCTTTGGCACCGGCACGGCCAACCTGCTGGCGCGCGAATTGCCCGGCTACGGCTACGAGGTCAAGGAAGTCATCAAGCACGCGAACCCGACGCGCGATTTCAACAACATCGTGCTGCGGATGAAGGCGGTCAACCCCGACATCGTGATACCCGCCAACTACTACAACGAATACGCCTTGCTGGTGCGTACCATGCAGCAGCAAAAGATCAGCCCCAAGGCGATTTATTCGGTGCTGGGCGGCGCCGCGTCCAGCTACAAGTTTGTCAAGGAGTTTCCGGATGCGGCCAACGGCATCATTGACTGCAACCACTGGTTCAACCCCAAGGACAAGCGCTCGGCCGAACTCAAGAAGCGGGTCGAGGCCAAGGGCCTGTTTTTCAGTTACGAAGTGTTCATGACCTACACGGCCATGCGCCTGCTGGCCGACGCCATTGAACGCGCCAAGTCAAGCGACCGCGCAGCCATCATCGATGCGCTGGAGAAGAGCACCTTTGCCGATCACATCATGCCGTATGGCGCGACGAAGTTCGTCAACGGGCAAAACACCGGCGCCCAGCCCTTGATGACGCAAGTCGTCAAGAACGACATCAAGGTCATCATTCCGCGCGAGTACCGCGAAACCGATCCGGTGTTCCCGCTCAGAGCCTGAAGACCCAGTCGCTAAAGATGTTTGACTCCGGAATTCTTTTCCCGTCCCTGATCAATGGACTGACCACCGGGGCGGTCTATGCACTGATCGCTCTGGGCCTGACGCTGATCTACGGCGTGCTGCACATCATCAACTTTGCCCATGGGGCGGCGTTGATGGTGGCGCTGTATGCGGTGTACCTGCTCAAGGAGCGCTTCGGCATTGACCCCTATCTGGCGCTGCCCCTGGTGGTGCCCGGCATGTTCGTGCTGGGCTATGCCTTGCAGCGCCTGATCATCAACCGGGCCAGCCACGGCAAGGACGAAAACATCCTGCTGGTCACCTTGGGGCTGTCCATCGTCATGGAGAACGCCGCCCTGCTGTTTTTCAAGTCCGACACGCGCACCATCGAAACGGCTTACACGCTGACCACCGTGGCCATCGGCCCGGCCATGATTGCCTTGCCCAAACTGGTGGCGTTCGCCGGCGCCTTGCTGGTGTCGGGCTTGCTGCTGTGGATCGTCGGCAAGACCGATCTGGGTCGCGCGATTCGTGCGGTCGCCAAAGAAAAACATGGCGCCAAGCTGATGGGCATCGACGTGGACCATGTCTATGCCATGAGCTTTGGCATCGGCCTGGCATGCCTGGGGGCCGCCGCCTGCTTCTTGCTGCCGGCCTACTATGTGAACCCGCAGGTAGGCGGCGGCTTTGTGCTGGTGGCTTTCACCGTCGTCGTCCTCGGAGGCATGGGCAGTTTTGTCGGGGCCTTGCTCGGCGGCTTGCTGATCGGCGTGGTGGAGTCGCTGGGCGGTTTGTACCTGGGCGAGTCGCTCGGTCAGATCGGCATCTTTGCCATCTTCATTGCGGTGCTGCTGTTTCGCCCGCAAGGCCTGTTTGGAGCCAAAGCATGACGAGCGGCGGAAAAGAACTGGCGGGCATTTTTCTTTTCGTCGCGCTGGTTGCCGGCATCCCGCTGGCGACGGATTCCGGCGTCATTTTGAACTTCGTGATGATGGCGCTGTATGCGGCCCTGCTGGCCCAGGCCTGGAATATCCTGGGCGGCTTTGGCGGGCAATTTTCCTTTGGTCATGCGCTGTTTTTTGGCACGGGGGCCTATATTCAGGCCATCGCGCAATTGCAGGGTGGACTCAATGCCTGGCTGGCCCTGTTCATGGCGGTGGCCGGCAGTGCCGGGGTCGGCGCGCTGGTGGGGGCTTTGTCCTTTCGTTACGGCCTCAAAGGCTCGTATTTCGCGCTGGTGACGCTGGCGTTCGCCGAGGTGTTCCGCATCCTGGCCCTGTCGGTGCCCTTCACCGGTGCCGGGGTGGGCCTGATGCTGCCCTTGCACGAATCGTTCGCCAACATGCAGTTCGGCTCGCGCAAGGGCTATGTCTACCTGGTGCTGGCCTTTGTGGCGGCAGCCCTGCTGCTGACGTGGTGGCTCAAGCATTCGCGCTTTGGCGCCTACCTGCAGGCGGTGCGTGACAACGAAGACGCGGCGCGTGCCATCGGTGTCAATCCGTTTGGCGTCAAGCTCGGCGCGATTGTGCTGTCGGGCGGCTTGATGGGGGCCGGCGGCGCCTTCTATGTGCAGGTGTTCCAGTACATCGATCCCGGCATTGCCTATGGCCCCGGCACCTCGGTGGAAGCACTGGTCGCCGCCATCGTCGGCGGCATGGGGACGCTGTGGGGGCCGGTGCTGGGCGCGCTGGTGCTGCATGTCCTCGCGGACCTCACGCGCAACCTGTTCGGCCAGTTGCCCGGCATCAACATGGTGATCTACGGCATGGTGCTGGTGCTGATTGTGATGTTCCTGCCACGCGGCATCGCGGGGCTGGGGGCGACGGCGAAGTCGCTATGGAAAAAGAGCGGAGGCCGGCGTGGCTGAACCCTTGCTGGCCATCAAGGGCCTGTCCATCTCCTTCGGCGGTCTCAAGGCCGTGCAAAACGTCAGCCTGGACGTGCCCGAGGGCAGCCTGACGGCCTTGATCGGCCCCAACGGCGCGGGCAAAACTACGCTGTTCGCGCTGATGTCCGGCTTTTTGAAACCCGACAGCGGCACGGTGCAGTTTGCCGGGCAGGACATCACCGGTTGCGCCCCGCACCTCAACGCGCGCCGTGGCATGACGCGCACCTTCCAGATTGTCCAGCCCTTCGCGACGCAGACGGTGAGGGAAAACATCGCCGTGGGTGCGCATCTGCATCTCAAGGAACGGCGCAGTGCCCTGAGCCAGGCGGAAGAAGTGGCGGCCCGTGTGGGGCTGTCGGCGCAACTCGACAAACCGGCCTCCGACCTGACGGTGGCAGGCCGCAAGCGGCTGGAGCTGGCGCGTGCGCTGGCGACGCGGCCCCGCCTGCTGCTGCTGGACGAAGTGCTGGCCGGCCTGAACCCGCAGGAAATTGCGGAGATGATTCCCGTAGTGCGGGGCATCGCGCAAAGTGGTGTGACCGTGCTGATGATCGAGCATGTGATGCAGGCGGTCATGAACCTGGCGCAACATGTGTGGGTGCTGGCGCAAGGCCAGTTGATTGCGCAGGGCACGCCCGCTGAAGTGACCGCCGACGAGAAAGTGGTGGAAGCCTATCTGGGGCATGGCACGGCGGCGCGTCTGCGCGCCGCCGCCTTGGCAGGAGCGGCGACATGAGCGCGTTATTGGAAATCCGGGGCTTGCGCGGCGGTTACGGCCAGGTGGAAGTGCTGCGCGGCGTGGACTTGACGGTACAGGCCGGTGAAACGGTCGCGCTGCTGGGCAGCAACGGCGCTGGCAAGTCCACGCTGAACAACGTGGTCTGCGGCATTTATCCCGCATGGGCCGGCACGGTGCATTTTGATGGCAAGGACCTGAGCCGTGCCCATTACCGCGAGGTGGTCAAGGCCGGCCTGATCCAGGTGCCCGAGGGCCGCAAGGTGTTTCCCAACCTCACCGTGCTGGAAAACTTGGAGCTTGGTTCATTCACCCGGGCCCGTGAGCGCCGCGCCGCCAACCTCGACAAGGTGTTTGCCATCTTTCCCCGCCTCAAGGAGCGCCTGGCGCAACTGGCGGGCACCATGAGCGGCGGCGAGCAGCAGATGCTGGCGATTGGCCGCGGCCTGATGGCCGAGCCCCGCCTGCTGATTCTGGATGAGCCCTCGCTGGGGCTGTCGCCTTTGCTGGTGGACGAGATGTTCGGCCTGATCCGCCAGTTGCGCGAAGGCGGTCTGGCGGTGTTGCTGGTAGAGCAGAACGTGGGCCAGTCGCTCGAAATCGCAGACCGGGCGTATGTGATGGAAAACGGTGCGATCCGTTTTAGCGGTACGCCAGATGAATTGCTGGGCAGCGATGAACTGCGCCGTGCCTACCTGGGCCTTTGATCCTTTAATTCTCGATGGAGCCTGATCATGAAACGCCGTGACATCCTGCTCTCGTCTGCCGCCCTGCTGGCTGCAGGCGCGTCTGCGCAAGCCGCGCCAACACGCATCCTGGTCGGCGCGCCGGCCGGCGGCTCCACCGACACGCTGGCCCGCACGCTGGCCACGGAACTGGGGCGCTTGCTGGGAAAAGTGGTGATTGTCGAGAACCGGCCCGGCGCCGGCGGCAACATCGCCGCCGATGCCGTGGCGAAGGCCGCGCCCGATGGCAATACCTTGTTGATGAGCTTTACCAGCCACGCCATCAATGCGTCGCTCTACCCCTCGCTGCCGTTTGACCCGGTCAAGGACTTCACGCCGCTGACCTGTGTCGCCACCTCGCCCTCGATGCTGGTGGCCCATCCTTCGGTGCCGGCGAAAGACGTGCGTGAGCTGATCGCCCTGGCCAGGGCCAAACCGGGACAGCTCAACTTCGCCATCGGGGCGGTGGGTTCTTCGCTGCATCTGGCGGGCGACCTGTTCAAGATGCAGTCGGGCGTCTTCATCGTCAACATTCCTTACCGGGGCACGGCGCCTGCCATTCAGGACGTGATCGCCGGACAGGTCGAGCTGATGTTCGCCGCAGTCGGCAATGCGCAGGCGCAAGTCAAGGCCGGCAAACTCAAGGCGCTGGGCGTGACCAGCGCCAGGCGCCTGGCCGCCTTCCCGGACGTTCCCGCCATCGCCGAAGTGCTGACTGGCTATGAGTCGAGCGCCTGGTTCGGTTTGTTCGGCCCTGCGCGCATGAATCCTGACCTGGCCCGGCGCATCAGCGATGCGGCCCGGCAGGCGATTGCCGCGCCGGAGGTGCGCCGGCGGCTCGATGCGGAAGGCGCGGTACCGGTTGGCAACTCGCCTGAAGACTTTTCGAAGTTCGTGCAAGGCGAAATCCAGCGCTGGGCCAAGGTGGTGAAGTTTTCAGGAGCCCGGCCGGAATGAGTACATCAACGCCTGTTGCACAGACCCTGGCGCAAAAGCTGATCGCGCGTGCCGCCGGCCGTGAGAACGTGGCGGTTGGCGAGATCGTGAACTGCCAGGTCGATCTGGCCATGTTTCACGACTCGTCCGGGCCGCGCCGGCTTAAGCCCATGCTCGAAGAGTTGGGCGCGCAGATCTGGGATAAGTCGCGCGTCGTGCTGGTGATGGATCACTATGTGCCGGAACGCGATGACGAGTCACGCAAGATCGTGCGCATCGCGCGCGACTGGGCGCGCGAGCAGGACTTGCCCCATGTGTACGACGGCCAGGGCATCTGCCATGTGGTGGTGCCGCAGCACGGCCACATCCGCTCCGGCATGTTCTGTGTCGGCGGCGACTCGCATTCGCCCACGGGTGGGGCCTTCGGCGCCTATATGTTCGGCATCGGCAGCACCGAAATGCTGGGCGTGGTGGTGACCGGCGAAATCTGGCTGCGTGTGCCGCACACCCTGCAGATGCACTGGCTTGGCGAACTGCAAAAAGGCGTGACCGCCAAGGACATGATGCTGCACATGATCGGCCGCTTCGGCATGAACGGCGGGCAGTACCAGGCGGTGGAGTTTTGTGGCCCGGCGGTGAAAGCCCTGTCGATGCAGGAGCGCATGACGCTGTCCAACATGAGTGCCGAGCTGGGTGCCCAAGTGGGCCTGATCGCGCCCGACGAGGTCACGGCAGCGTGGCTGCAGGCCGCCGGTGCGCCGACGCCCGACACGAGCGACTGGCATACCGATGAAGGCGCTGCGCTGACCCGCCACGAATTTGACGCCGGCACATTGACGCCTTACGTGGCGGCCCCACACAGCCCTGCCAATGCTGATGTCGTGGGGCGCTACAGCGGCACCCGGGTGGACGTGGCCTATATCGGTGCCTGCACCGGCGCCAAGCTCGATGACCTGCGCGCAGCCGCCGAGGTGCTGCGCGGCCAGCGCGTGGCGCCCGGTGTGCGCTTGATGGTGGCGCCGGCCAGTCAGAAAGACCAGGCCGCCGCCCGGGAAGAGGGGGTGCTGCAAGTCTTGCTGGATGCCGGGGCCGAGCTGTTTCCCACGGCCTGCGGCGCCTGCGCCGGTTATGGCGAAACCATGGGCGACAACACCACCGTGATTTCCAGCACGGCGCGCAACTTCAAGGGCCGCATGGGCTCGGCCACGGCGCAGGTCTACCTGGCCTCGCCCTACACTGTCGCGGCTTCGGCCTTGCGCGGCGTCATCACCGATCCGCGCGAGGTATTGGCATGACCACACATCGGGTCTGGAAGCTCGGTGCTGACATCGACACCGATGTGCTGGCACCGGGACACGCGATGAAGCACGGCATTGACAAGATCGCTACTTTCTGCTTGGAGTCGGTCCGCCCCGAGTTCGCAACCCAGGTGCAGCCGGGCGACGTGATCGTGGCCGGCCCCAACTTCGGCATCGGCTCCTCGCGCGAGCAGGCCGCTGCCGTGCTGGTCAAGCTTGGCGTGGTGGCAGTGATTGCCCCGTCGTTCAGCGGTCTGTATTTCCGCAACGCCTTCAATGTCGGCCTGTTGCTGCTGACCTGCCCCGACGCTGATCGGCTGCAGGAAGCAGAGGGAATCACCCTCGATACCAAAAATCTGACAGTTATTTCAAGCACAGGCAAACGTCTGAGCTGTGAGCCCATCCCCGCGTTCCTGCTGGACATGGTGCGCAGCGGCGGCTTGATGAATCAATTACGAATCCGATTTGGCAAGGAACCTGTTCAATGACTGAATTTTCTGCTGGTCCGGCGATGGACCCGGTGACCCTGGCTGTCCTCAAGGGCCGCCTCGAACAGATCGCTGACGAGATGGACGCCACGCTGTACCGCAGCGCCTTCAACCCCATCATTGCCGAAGCGCATGACGCCTGCCACGGACTCTATGACGCCGTCTCGGGCGACACGCTGGTGCAGGGCAAATCGGGCCTGCCGGTGTTTGTCGGCGCCATGGCGTTCGCCGTGCGCGCGGCGGCCAGGGTGGCGCGCGAGCGCAGCGGCCCGGATGACCCGCATGCCGGCATGGCGGACGGTGACACCTGGCTGTTCAACGACCCGTATGAAGGCGGCACCCATGCCAATGACTTCAAGCTGGTGCGGCCCTTCTTCCGTGACGGCAAGCTGTTCTGTTACCTGGCGTCGGCCGCGCACTGGCACGACGTGGGCGGCGCGGTGCCGGGCAACTACAACCCGGCGGCCACCGAGTGCTGGCAGGAAGCGGTGCAGATCCCGCCGGTGCGCATCATCCGCGCTGGCGTTCTGGACGCTGATGTGCTGGCCATTCTCAAGGCCAATACCCGCCTGCCCGACAGTCTCTGGGGCGACCTCAATGGCCAGCTGGCCGCACTTGAGCTGGGCGTGCGCCGCCTGCATGGCCTGCTCGACGAATATGGCGACGCGGTGGTGCTCCAAGCCATGGGCGAGTTGCGCTCGCGCGCCGTCAAACTGATGCGCTCCCACATCGCCACGCTGCCCGATGGCCGCTACTCCTTCAGCGATATTCTGGACAACGATGGCGTCAAGGACGAGCCGCTGACCATTGCGCTGGACATGAGGGTGCAGGGCGAGCGCATGACACTCGATTTTTCGCGCAGCTCGCCCCAGTGCGCCGGGCCGGTCAACATCTCGCGCGCCACGGCCATCGCGGCCTGTTATGTCGCGCTCAAGCACCTGTTTCCCGACGTGCCGGCCAACGCCGGCGTGCTCGACGCGGTGGACTTCGTGCTGCCGGACGGCTTGGTCATCAGCGCGGCGCGGCCCCGGCCGGTGGGCGGCTACACCGAAACTATTTTGCGCATGATCGACGTGATCTTCAGCGCGGCGGCGCAGGCGGACCCGACCCGCGCCGTGGCGCAGGCCTACGGCACCATCAACGCGCTGTCGATTGCCGGGCACCGCACCGATGCCGCGCGCAAGGGGCAACGCTGGGTCATGTTCAGCTTCTTCGGTGGCGGCCACGGCGCCCACTCGGGCGGTGACGGCCTGAGTCACGGCAATGCACCGATCTCGACGGCCACCATCCCGCCACTGGAAATCCTGGAGGCGGCCTACCCGGTGCGCTTCACCGAATGGTCGCTGCGGGCCGACTCCGGCGGCGATGGCCAGTACCGCGGCGGGCTGGGCGCGAACTACGAGATCGAGTTGCTGGAGCAGGATGCCGAGGTCTTCATCTTCGGCGAGCGTGGCAAATCCGCCCCCAAAGGCATTGCGGGCGGCGGCCCGGCTGCGGTCAATGTCTTCAGCTATCAAAACAACAATGAATGGAAAACACCTCCGATGGTCTCCAAGATGGTCGGCATCAAGCTGAAAAAAGGCGAACGGGTGCGGCTGCAGACGCCGGGCGGCGGCGGCTATGGCAAGCCTTCGGCCAGGCTGCAGAGTTCGCGTGAACGCGATCAGGCGCTTGGCTATGTGACGGCCCCTGCGCTTGCAGTGACGAAGGAGGGCGCATGAGTACGCCAACTGGTCTGGTCGTCGGGGTCGATGTCGGGGGCACCTTCACCGACCTGTTTGTGCTGGACGAAGCCAGTGGCAGCGCGCGCATCGTCAAGGTGCCTTCGACGCGCGGCGAGGAAGCTCGTGGCTTCATGAATGGCGTGGGCCGTGTGGCCGATTCAGCGGCCCGCATTGCCACCATCGTGCATGGCACGACGGTGGGCACCAATGCCCTGCTGGAGCGCAAGGTGGCGCGCACCGGCATCATCACCACGCGCGGCTTTCGTGACGTGCTGGAGATGCGCCGGCGTGACCGGCCGCAGACCTGGGGACTGCGCGGCAGCTTCGAGCCCATCGTGCCGCGCCATCTGCGGCTCGAGGTGGATGAACGCGTGCTGGCCGATGGCAGCATCCACACCCCGGTGGATCTGGATCAGGTCCGCTCACAGGCCCAAGCCCTGCTGGCGGCGGGCTGCGAGGCGGTCTGTGTGTTTTTCATCAACACCTATGCCAACCCGGCCAATGAACGTGCCGCCGTGGCCGCCGTGCGCGAGCTTTGGCCCAACGCCCATGTGACCGCGGCCAGCGAGGTCTTGCCCGAAATCCGTGAGTTCGAACGCTGCTCCACGGCCACCCTGAACGCGGCGCTGCAACCGGTGGTGGGCAGTTACCTGGCGCGCCTGGAGTCGGATCTGCGGGCCCAGGGTTTTGCCGGCGAGCTGCTGATTGTGCAGAGCAACGGCGGCGTGATGTCACGCCAGACCGCCTGTGATGTGCCGGTGCGAACCGCGCTCTCGGGCCCGGCGGCGGGTGTGATCGCCTGCGCGGCGATTGCGCGCTCAGCTGGTTGCCCCAACGTCATCACCGGCGACATGGGCGGCACTTCGTTCGATGTGTCGCTGGTGGCCAAGGGCGAAGCGGCGCTGGCGGCGCAGACGTCGATCGAGTTCGGCATGGTGGTGCGCTCACCCATGATCCAGATCGAGACCATCGGTGCCGGCGGCGGCTCGATTGCTTCGGTCGATGCCAGTGGCATGCTGCAGGTCGGCCCCGAGTCGGCCGGCAGCAACCCAGGTCCGGCCTGTTATGGCCGCGGCAATATGCGCCCCACCGTGACCGACGCCAATGTGCTGCTGGGCCGGATTGCGGCCGACCGGCCACTGGGTGGCGGCCTGCTGGCTGCCATGGATGCGGACAAGGCGCGTGCAGCGATTGAGCAGCATGTGGCCCAGCCCCTGGGACTCGATGTGCTCGCCGCGGCCGAAGCGATATTGACCGTGGCCAATGCCAAGATGGCTGGCGCCATCCGGGTGGTGTCGATCGAACGCGGGCACGACCCGCGCAGCTTTGCCTACATGCCTTTCGGCGGCGGCGGCGCGCTGCATGTGTGCGCCATGATGCGCGAGGTGGGCGTGACCACCGGCATCGTGCCGCGTTACCCCGGCGTGACTTCGGCCCTGGGCTGCGTGATGGCCGATATGCGGCACGACGCGGTGCAGACCCTGAACAAGGGCCTGGCCGAACTCGACATCGCCGATCTGCGCCAGCGCATCACCACGGTGGCGGCGGCCTGCCAGCAACGGCTCGATTCGGCCGGCGTGCGCTTCGAGCAGGTGCAGGAAGTCATTGCGCTGGACATGCTGTACGCTGGCCAGACCCACACGGTGCAGGTGCCGCTGCCGGTGACGCAGGCCAGTCAGATCAGCGCGGAGGTGATTCGAACCGCCTTTGAAGCGGCTTACCAGGCGGCCTTCGGCCGGGTGCTCGATGGCATCGCGATCCGGGTCATGAACCTGCGCTACGCCCGCATCGGCGTGCGGCCCAAGTTCGATCTGGCCGTGCTGGCCCCGACGGGCGCCGGCTCAACGCAGTCCAGCGGCGAACAGCAGGTGTTTCATGCCGGGCGCTGGTGGGCCGCCGTGCGCTATCCGCGCCTCGATTTGCCGGTCGGTGCGCGCATAGACGGCCCGGCGATTCTCGAGCAGCCCGACACCACGGTCTGGCTGGAGCCGGGCTTCCACGCCACGGTCGATGCCTTTGGCAACCTGCTCGTTAAACCATCATGAACAGTCCAAAACCAAAAATCGCCCTGATCATTGTTGATCTGCAAAACGATTTTCTGTCGCCCGATGGCGCCTACGCGCGTGGCGGCGCGGTCAGCGAGGCCGCCCGCGAACTGCCGGGCCGCGTGGCCGGCGTGGCGCGCGCGCTCAAGGCCGGCGGCGGCCTCGTGGCTGCCAGCCAGTTCACGCTCTGGCCCGATGCCCAGGGCGAGCCGATGATCTCGCCGCATCTCAAGGCCTTGCGCCCCTTTTTGCGCCGGGGCGACTTCGCGCCGGGCAGTATGGGCCAGGCCAACGTGGCCGAGCTGCAGCCGTTCATTGATGTCTCGGTCTGCAAGGTCGCGTATTCGGCCTTTTTCAACACCCAGCTCGACTGGGTGCTGCGCCACGCGGGTATTGATACCGTCGCTGTCTGCGGCATCGTGACCAACGGCGGCGTGGCCAGCACCGTGCGCGATGCCCACATGCGGGAGTACCACACCATTGTGCTGGGCGACGGCTGCGCCGCGTTCAAGCCCGAGGTGCATGCGGCCGCGCTGGCCGACATGGGCACGGTGGCCGATGTCATGACCTGCGATGAATTTATCCAAACCCTGACATGAACCAACCCGTGATCCAGCGTGCCGAGCGCATGGACGCGGCAGTCCATGTGCCCGTGGCCATCGTGGGCGCCGGGGCCTGCGGCCTGACGGCCGCGCTGATGCTGCATGACGCCGGGGTCGAATGCGTGCTGCTGGAGCGCGACGCGACACCCAGCGGCTCGACCGCGCTGTCCTCGGGCTTCATTCCCGCGGCTGGCACGCGGGTGCAGCAGGCACTGGGGATTGAAGACAGCCCGCAGCGCTTTGCGGCCGACATCCAGGCCAAGGCGAACGGCACGGCGGCCCCCCATCTGGTCACAGCTTATACGCAGGCGATTGGCCCGGCCGTTGATGCACTGCAGGCGAGGCATGGGCTTGACTTTGTGCTGCTGGACGATTTTCTCTACCCCGGCCACAGCACCCACCGCATGCATGCCGTGCCAGAAAAAACCGGCGCCGCCCTGATGGCGCGCCTGCAGCAGGCTGCCACGGCAGCCGATGTTTCCATCGTGACCCGCGCCCTGGTGCGCGAGCTCTGGCTCAACCCACGCGATGAGGTGATCGGTATCGGCTATGAACGACCAGACGGCGCACTCGAATACTTGGCCTGCGATGCGCTGATCCTGGCCTGCAACGGCTTTGGCGGCAACGCCAGCATGGTGCGGGAACTGCTGCCCGAGATGCGCGACGCGACTTATGCCGGGCACAGCGGCAACGACGGCAGCGCGATTGCGTGGGGGCGCGCCATCGGGGCGCGGCTGGCCGATCTGGGCGGCTACCAGGGCCATGGCTCGTGGGCCGTGCCGCAGGGCGCATTGATTACCTGGGCGCTGATGATGGAAGGCGCGGTGCAGATCAATGCGCCGGGCCGGCGCTTTCACGATGAAACGCAGGGCTATTCGGAAGCCGCCGTGCAGGTGCTGGCGCAGCCCGGCGGCGTGGCGTGGAATGTGTTCGATGAAACTTTGCTGACGTTCGCGCGCGGCTTCCCTGATTTTCGTGAAGCCGAGGCCGCCGGTGCTGTCAAGCGGTGTGCCGACGAACCGGCGCTGGCCGGTCTGATCGGTTGCGATGCCAGCGCCTTGCGCGCAACGCTGGCGGCCGTGTCGCCCGGTGCCGCGGCGCCGGATGGGCGGGTCTTCACGCGTGCGTTGCAAGCGCCGTTTTACGCCGTCAAGGTGACGGGTGCGTTGTTCCACACCCAGGGCGGACTCGACATCGACGCCCACTGCCGTGTCTTGCGGGAAGACGCAAGCCCATTCAATAATTTGCTGGCGGCGGGTGGTGCCGCGCGGGGCGTCTCCGGCCATGCCGTCTGGGGCTACCTGTCGGGCAATGGCCTGTTGAGTGCCATTGCCGGTGGTTTCATTGCGGCCCAGACCGCGAAAACGATATTGGAGACCTAACCATGAACAAACCCACCTTGAAGCAGCGTCTGGCGCAAGCCCGGGCCGTGCTGGCCCCCGGTGTCTATGACGCGCTGAGCGCCCTGCTGGCAGAGCAGGCCGGGTTTGAGGCGCTTTACCTGTCGGGGGCCTCGATCGCCTACACCCGGCTGGGCCGCTCCGATGTCGGCCTCACGACCTTCCCCGAAGTGGCCGACACGCTGGCCCGCATCACCGAGCGGGTCAGCCTGCCGATCATCGTGGACGCCGACACCGGCTTTGGCAATGCGCTCAACGTGATGCGCACGGTCAGGGGCTTCGAGCGCGCGGGCGCGGCCATGATCCAACTCGAAGACCAGACCTTTCCCAAACGTTGCGGCCATCTGGACGGAAAATCCGTGGTGCCGGTGGCGGAGATGGTGGGCAAGCTCAAGGCCGCGCTCGATGCGCGCACCAGCAGCGACACGCTGATCCTGGCCCGTACCGATGCGCTGGCGGTGGAGGGGCTCGACGCCGCCCTGGAGCGGGCCGAGCGTTATCTGGAATGCGGCGTGGATGCCCTGTTCATCGAGGCCTTGCGCACGCCCGAGCAGATGGATGCCGCCTGTCAACGTTTTGGCCAGCGCATCCCCCTGCTGGCCAATATGGTGGAAGGCGGCAAGACGCCGGTACAAAGCGCCGCCGAACTGCAAGCCCGTGGTTTTCGCATCGTCATCTTCCCCGGCGGCACGGCGCGCGCCGTGGCGCATACCCTGCAAGGCTACTACGCCAGCCTGCACCAGCACCAGACCACAGCGCCGTGGCAGAAGCAGATGCTGGACTTTGATGGTCTCAATGAAGTCATCGGCACAGCGGAACTTATGGCGGCCGGAAGGCGGTACCAGTAGGGTCCATTTGGTTTCATTGCGAGTTTCTCACTTCGATAGGGCTCTAAATCGAACTGGCTCGTGCCATCGGAAACAATGAGCCTTAGAAGTTCCAGTGGTAGTCAATCGACAAAATACCTGCAATTTTCTTGAGTTGGAATACTGAATTTCCAAAGGATCACGCCAAGTGATCTTCACTCAAAGACCACACTTCTCATCAACAAAAAATCACGCTTTTTTTGTTCGAGTCTGCGCCGTCATGAAGATGACACATAGGCTGGTTACGCTTACTGCACAACCACTTGTATAGATAACTACATATGAGTCTTTACGCAGTCAGCAGAGAAAACGGAGAAGCGCTTTACGCGCAAATTGCCCGCCAACTGGAGCAAGAAGTTGCCACAGCCTATGGGCCCGGAGATTGCCTCCCGGCGGAGGGCCTTCTTGCTGTGCGATTCGGCGTCAATCGCCACACGTTGCGACGCGCCATAGATGAGTTGGTGGAATCCGGCCTGCTGGAGCGCCGACACGGACGTGGTGTGTTTGTGCTGGACAGTCAGATTGACTATCAGATCGGTGCTGGTACGCGGTTCACGGAGAACCTTGCAGCGCTCGGACTACAACCGGAAAATCGCATTTTGTGCTTACAGACACTGGCCGCTACAGAACGCGTGGCACAACGCCTGGCGCTGAATGTCGGCGATAGGGTGTTTTGGATTGAAACTTTGCGCACCGCGGCTGATCGGCCACTGTGCGTGATCTCGCATTTCATCCCGGCAGAGCGCTTTGCCGGCCTCGATACACGCTACACCGGTGAGTCGCTGCACCGGTTTCTGACCGCCACGTACGGCTGCCCATTGCGAAGAACAGAAAGCCTGGTGACAGCGGTGCTCCCGCAGGGAGATGACGCAAAGTTGCTGGGCATGCCGCAGAACCGACCGGTGCTGCGGGTGAAGAGTGTGAATGTAGACGACCGGGATGGAAGCCCAGTCGAATACGCCATCACCCGGTTTCGCGCCGACCGGATCCAACTGCGCATCAACCCGTGACTGACCAGTCAATCAACCTTGTTTATTTACCCCACAGGAGCTTTTCTGATGTATTTGAAACCTACCCTTATGGCAAGCGCGCTGGCGCTGACCCTTTCCCTGGCCGCTGTCTCCGCGCAGGCACGCGACATCGTCATGGGCATTCTTCCGGCCGAAAACAACGAGGAGATGATCGCCAAGTTCGAACCGATGCGCGCCCATCTTGAGAAAAAACTCGGGCAGAAGGTCAAGCTCTACACGGCCACCGACTATTCCGGCGTGATCGAGGCGATGAAGAAAAAACGGCTCGATATTGCCTGGTTTGGCGCGCTGTCCTACTACCTCGCCGAGCGGGAAGCCGGCGCCGAGGCTTTCGCTGTGGGCATCGGTTCCTCGGGCAAGCCGACCTATTGGGGTTACCTGCTAGTCCCCGCGGATTCCCCGGCGAAGTCGTTGGCGGACCTGCGCGGCAAATCGGCGGCCTTCGTGGAGCCGGCCTCCGGTTCCGGCGGGCTGGCACCGACCTACATGGTGAAGAAGGCCAGCGGGATGACGCCTGAGCAGTTCTTCGGCAAGTTCACCTGGGCCGGCTCGCACGATGCCTCGATCATGGCGGTCAAGAACGGAACCGTGGACGTGGCCGCCGCCGCCGATGCCACCTACGAACGCATGATCAAGGCCGGCATCATCAACGCCGACACCCTGCGCATCGTCGCCCGTCTGGAGTTGCCGGGCCCGCCGCTGACCTATCGCAAGGATCTGCCTTCTGACCTCAAGAAGAAGATTCAGGACGCCATCGTCAATGCCCATAACGAGGGCGTCAAGGTGTCCGGCTTCGGCACCATTGCCCGCTACGACGCGATCACGCCGGCCGATTACCAGCCGGTCCGCGACATGGTGAATGAACTCAGCCTGAAGCGAGAGCAGTTGCTCAAATAACCCGGACAGGGTGGGCAACGCTTGTTGTCCATCCCGTCTCACCAAAAAGATAATCATGTCTACCATTTCAATTGAATCCGTGACGAAGCGATTCCCGAATGGCTTCGAGGCGCTCAAGGGCATCAGCACCGAGATCGCCGCGGGAAGTTTCACCGTGATCCTCGGGCCGAGCGGCGCCGGAAAATCGACCTTGCTGCGCTTGCTCAACGGCCTGGAGATCCCCAGCGGCGGAAGCATCCGGATTGCCGGTGAAGCGCTGGACAAGGGCAACTTGCGCAAGCTGCGCTCCAGTGTCGCCATGGTGTTCCAGCAGTTCAACCTGGTCGATCGCCTGTCGGTGGTCACCAACGTCCTGACCGGGCGTCTCGCGCACCGCTCCTGGGTCGGCAGCGTGTTTTATCTGTTCCGCACCGAGGACATGGATATCGCCCAGCAAGCCCTGGCGCGCGTCGGGCTCACCGACAAGGCCTGGAGCCGGGCCGACAAGCTCTCCGGCGGGCAGCAGCAGCGCGTGGGCATCGCCCGCGCGCTGGCGCAGCGGCCGAAAGTGATCCTGGCCGACGAGCCGGTGGCAAGCCTCGACCCGGTCTCCAGCGAAGAGATCATGGGCTTGCTGCGTGAAATCCGCGACCGCGACGGCATTACCGTCGTCGTCAACCTGCATCAGGTGGACCTGGCCAAGCGTTTCGCCGATCGCATCATCGGCATGAACAGCGGCCGCGTCGTGTTCGACGGCCCGCCCGCCGAACTGTCGCCGCAGGCCCTGCGCACCATTTATCAACGCGAAGGCATGGAACATGACAACCATCTCGATCTGGCGCTGGCCTACGCCTAACGGCCTGCCGCCGCTGCCGCTCGTCGCGGCGCTGTGCGCGGTGCTGGGCGCGATGTGGTTTACCGCGTCGCTGGTGGAGGTGGATTGGGTCCACCTCGTCGGCTCGCTGGGCAAAATGGCGGCTTTCGCCGGCCATTTCCTCGTGAGGCCCGACTGGGAGTATCTGCCGCAATTGTTCGACAAAATGTTGGAGACCATCGAGATGACGGTGCTGGCGACGGCGATTGCGATCGTGGTGAGCCTGCCGCTGGGCGTGCTGGCCGCGCGCAATGCCACGCCGCACATCGTCGTGTACCGCGTGGTCCGGGATCTGCTGAGCCTTATGCGCGCGCTGCCGGAGCTGGTGTGGGCGCTGGTGTTCGTCTCGGCCGTGGGGCTGGGGCCGCTGCCCGGCGTGATGGCGCTGGCCCTGGTGACGGTCGGCTTCATGGGCAAGTTCTTTGCCGAAGCCATCGAGGTGGTCGATCACAAGCCGGTCGAAGGTGTGCGGGCGCACGGCGCCGGCTGGTTGCAGGTGCGCCTGTTCGCCATGCTGCCGCAGGCACTGCCCGATTTCGTCGGCACGGTGATGTACATCCTTGACCACAACCTGCGCGCCGCCACCATTCTTGGCCTGGTCGGCGCCGGCGGCATCGGCTACGACCTGGTGATGGCGATGCGCCTGTTCCAGTACGACCGCTTGATATTGATCGCGCTGGCGATTTACCTGGTGGTGACGCTGCTGGACCGCTTGTCGGATCAGTTGCGCAGCCGCATCATTCACGGAGCGCGGGCATGAACAAGATCAGCAAAATATATACGGCTTCGTCGGTGCCGGCCTTTCCCCCCAGGCCGCGCAACCTGTTCCCGGTATGGCTGGCGGCGACATTGGCGGTGCTGTGGCTGATCGTGCACGACCTGGAGATATCGTTCGAGACGCTGGTCTACGGCGTGGCGGACATGGGCGAATATTTCAGCCGTTACCGCGAGCCCGATTTTTCAGACTTATCTAGATATCTGGAGCTGATGGGGATCACGCTGGCCACCGCCCTGTGGGGCACGGTGTTTGCGCTGGTGGTGGGATTTTTCCTGGCGCCGCTGGCGGCGCGCAACCTGTCGCCGCATCCGCTGGTCTACCGCCTGGTGCGCGAGGTGCTGAACTTCATGCGCGCCATGCCCGACCTGCTGCTGGCCCTGGTCTTCGTCGCCGCCCTTGGGCTGGGGCCGCTGCCCGGCGCCTTGGCGCTGGGGGTGCATACCGCCGGTTTCCTCGGCAAGTTCTTTGCCGAGAGCCTGGAGCGCGTCGACCAGGGGGTCTATGAAGGCGTTGCATCGACCGGCGCGAATTTCCCGCAACTCGTCATGTATGCCGGCTGGCCGTCGATCCTGCGCGAGGCGCTGGGCTTCACCCTCTACATCCTGGACCGCAACGTGCGCATGGCCTCGGTGCTCGGCCTGGTCGGCGCCGGCGGCATCGGACTGGCCTTGCACGACACGGTCAGAATGTTTGACTACGGCAAGTCGGGAGCGCTGATTCTCGTCATCCTGGTCACCATTTTGATCATCGACTACGCCTCGGCGTGGCTGCGCAGGCGACTGGGCTGATCAACCTGGACCGCAAAGAACCGCTATCTGAAAGCACTCCCCCATGACACTTACCTATCCCATGCCCGAGGGCATGCCGGTGCGCGCCCAATGGCCGCGCCTGTTGCTGGCTTGCCCGCCCGAGTCGGTGCGCGCCCTGGCACGCCGCCTGTGCGAGCAGCACGCGGTGCAAGATATTCAACTGCCCCAATCGGGCCTGGCCCTGCTCAAGCTGCGCGACAGCGCACAGGGCGAGGCCTATTACCCCGGCGAAGTGCCGCTGGCTGTGGCCCGTGTGCGCGTGACCAGCGCCGACGGCACCTTGTCCGAAGGCGCTGCGCAATTGCTCGACGACCGCGCCAGCCTGGCGCGCGCCATCGCCGTGATCGATGCCGTGCTGGCGGGCCAGTTGCCTGGCCATGAAGCAGCGCTGCCGGTGCTGGCCGCCGGACAGGCGCGCCTGTCCGAACAAAAAGCGCAGCGCCAAGCCTTGCTGGCGACCACGCGGGTGGATTTTTCGCTGCTGGGCACAACAGAGGAAGACGATGATGAGTGAAGTAACAGACCAAGACCTGCAAGCCTGGGGCCCGCAGCGCCAGCAAGGCGTGTTTCGCCAGTTGATGCGCGCCTTCAGTTTTCCGGGCCGCATTGAAACCCTGGCGGGCGACGCCGCGCTGACGCAAACGCTGGCAACGCTGGTCGACAGCGAGGTCACGCTGGCCGACCCGCAGCAACTGATCGACGCGTTGACGCGCCAGCGCCTGCAAACCCGCATGGCAGGCGCCGAACGGGCGCAATTCATTGTGGCCGACGGCGGCCTGCCACCGGCCTTCGAGCCCAGCCTGGGCACGCTGGAGTCGCCCGAGCTGGGCGCCACGATCTTGCTGCAAGTCGCCAAGCTGGGCGAGGGCGCCGCATGGCAGCTTTCAGGCCCCGGCATCGCCGCCAGCCAGTCGCTGGCCATCGCCGGGCTGGACCCGGCCTGGATAGCGCGCCGCCGGTGCTGGAACGAAGGTTTCCCGCTGGGCGTGGACCTGATCCTGATCGACCGCAGCCGCGTCCTTGCCTTGCCCAGAACCACGTCCATCACGCCCGTCACCCGCATCACCGCACAAGGAGAACAATAATGGGTTATGTTGCCATCAAAGGCGGCGGGCGCGCCATCGAAGGCTCGCACGCCGCCGTCGAAGCCCTGCGCACGGCAGAAGGCGATGCGGGCGCGCCCTTGTCGCTGTCCGCCATTGAGCACCAGTTGCGTCTGCTGACCTCGCGCGTGGTGTCCGAGGGCGGGCTCTACCACCCGCGTCTGGCGGCACTGGCCATCAAGCAGATGCAGGGCGACACGCTCGAAGCCGCTTTTGCCCTGCGCGCCTACCGCTCGACCAAGCCGCGCCTGCTGGAAATGCCGGTGCAGGACACCTCGAAGATGCGCCTGATCCGGCGCATCTCCTCGGCCTTCAAGGACATTCCGGGCGGCCAGATGCTCGGGCCGACTTACGATTACGCCTTGCGCCTGATGCGGCTGGACCTGGCCGACGAATCGCCCGAGGCGTTTCGCAGCGTCGCCAGCCGCTTCATGCAGCAGCGCCCGGGCGCGGACCTGCCCGACACCTTCCCCAAAGTGCTGGACGCCTTGCGCGCCGACGGCTTGCTGCCGCCGCTGGCTACCCGGGCGCAAGACGCCTTTGACATCACCCGCGAGCCGCTGGTCTTTCCGGTGCCGCGCTCGGCGGCGCTGGCCACCATGGCGCGGGCCGAAACCGGGTCGCTGCTGGCCATTGCGTACTCCAACATGCGCGGCTACGGCGACGTACACCCGACCATTGCCGAACTGCGCGTGGGCTACCTGCCCGTCATGCTGCCGCACCCGGTCACCGGTGAGTTGATCGAGGCCGGCGAGGTGCTGATGACCGAATGCGAGGTGGTCGCCATGTACGAAAGCGACGACAACGACGGACCGCCGGTTTTCACCCTCGGCTATGGCGCCTGCTTCGGGCACAACGAGGTCAAGGCCATTGCCATGGCGATTCTCGACCGCGCGCTGCAAAAAGGCATGCGCGACGGCCCCAGCAACCCCTCGGAAGACCCGGAATTCGTGCTGCTGCACGTCGACGGCGTCGATTCGATGGGTTTTGCCAGCCACTACAAGATGCCGCACTACGTGACCTTCCAGTCCGATATGGACCGTCTGCGCACCACGCAGTCCAAGGCCACGCAGTCCACGGTAACTGCCACACAAGGAGTCAAGGCATGAACCCCGGCTACGAACTGCCACAAGACGAAGCCGCTTACAGCTTCGGTTTTCTCGACGAATACGCCAAGCGCGAGGTGCGCCGCTGCATCCTCAAAGCCATCAGCATCCCCGGCTACCAGACGCCCTACGCTTCGCGCGAAATGCCCATGGGCCGGGGCTTTGGCACCGGCGGCCTGCAAGTCACCTTGTCTTTAATCGGCCCGGACGACAACCTCAAGGTGATTGACCAGGGCGCCGACGACTCGGTCAACGCGGTCAATTTGCGCCAGTTTGTCGAGCTGACCTGCCCCGGCGTCGACACCACCGAGCGCACGCAGGAAGCGACGCTGATCCAGTCGCGCCACCGCATTCCCGAGACGCCGCTGACTGAAGACCAGGTGCTGGTGCTGCAA
>NZ_LDUG01000016.1 GCF_001530125.1 Thiobacillus denitrificans
CTGACCCGAGAAAAAGCGTAAAGCGAAGGGGCTGTGGATAGGTGGATAGCTCGCCTGACGGCGACCTTCCCACCTATCCACAGCCCCACCAAAAGCTAAATCTTTTTTGATTTCCGATTCAAGGTAAAAACCGATCGCTCAGACTCAAACCTCGATTGGAATCTACTCCCGGCCCCCCCGCGTGTGACGTTCCACCCGGGCTTACACTTTATGCAGTTCTCTGGTTCATGCGGGCGTGTCGCGCGGATTCGGTGTGGCTTTCCTGGTCACCCGATCTTCCCTCAGAATTCCGTCTTGATATCCCGGTTCAACAGGGCATCGACCGCCTCGGCGGCGGGCAGGCCTTCAAACAGCATCTGGCAGACTTTGCGGGTGATCGGCATATCGACGTCGAGCTCGCTGGCGAGGGCGGCGACTTCGGGCGCGGTGGAAACGCCTTCGGCGACGTGGCCGAGTTCGGCCAGGATGGTGTCGAGCGTCTGGCCGCGCGCCAGTCGCAGGCCGACCTGGCGGTTGCGCGAGAGATCGCCGGTGGTGGTGAGAATGAGGTCGCCGAGGCCGGACAATCCCATGAAGGTTTCGAAGTGTCCGCCGAGTTCGACGCCGAGGCGGGTCATTTCGGCCAGCCCTCTTGTGATGAGCGCGGCGCGGGCGTTGTGGCCGAGCTTAAGGCCGTCGCAGATGCCGGCGGCAATGGCCATGACGTTCTTCAGCGCGCCGCCGAGCTCGACGCCGATCACGTCGTCGTGCGCGTAAATGCGCAGGCGCTGGACGGATAGCGCCTCGGCGAGGCGCTGCGCCAGTCCGCTGTCGTGCGAGGCGAGGGTGAGTGCGGTGGGATAGCCCTGCGCGACTTCCTGGGCAAAGCTGGGGCCGGACAGCACGCCGGTTTGGGTGTGCTCGGGCAGCAGTTCGGCAATGAGTTGATGCGGCAGTTTGCGGCTGCCATGCTCGAAGCCCTTGCACACCCAGATCAGCGGCGGCAGGTGGGGGCGGGCGGCCAGCGCAGCCAGGGTGGGGCGCAGGCCGCTGCTGGGAACGGCGATGACGATGAGGTCGGCCGAGTCGACAACGGCGTTGAAATCCGGGTTGAACTGCAGGGCGTCGGGCAGCAGGCAGTCGGGCAGGTAGCGGGTGTTGACGCGGCTCGCGCGCATGGCGTCGAGTTCGACCGCGTTGCGCCCCCACAGGGTGACCGCATGGTGGGGCGCCCAGCTGGCGGCCAGTGCGGTGCCCCAGGCGCCGGCGCCGAGTACAGCTAATCTCATCGTCCCCAGACCTCGTGTGCAGGCAGCCAGCCGGCGAGGCCGTCGGCATGCCTCACCGGCAACCAGCCGTAGGGGTCCGCTGCGCCGGCAAGCTCGAGCAGGAGGCCGCGTTCGGCATGGAACACGACCTCGGCATCGGCGCGCGGCTGTTGCCGGATGACGCTGGCATCGGCCTTGACCATGACGGTTTTTGCGCCGCCGAGGGCGGATTTCTCGATCCAGGCCAGTCGGCCGCCAGGGTCGCGCACCTTGACCCAGACATCGGTGTCGACGACGACTTCAAGCGGCAGGCCGCTGCCCGCGATGGCGACCTTGCTGGCCGCGGTCGAGGGCGCGTCGTACAGCGGGGCGGCGCGTCCGGTGCTGCGATATTCCAGCGCCCAGGCGGGGTGCGCCAGCGTGAGCAGCAGGCCGGCCGCGAGGCATAAACTGATCGGGTGCAGGTGCTTTTTCAATGAATGCCTCTGCCTCAATGCGTTTGCTCGGGTGCGGCCGGTTGCTGCTGCGCCTGCTGTTGTTGCAGGAACAGCGCTTCGAAGTTGACCGGGTTCAGCAACAGCGGCGGGAAGCCGGCGCGGATCACCACGTCGGACACCGCCTCGCGCAGATACGGGAAAACAATGTTGGGACAGCCGATGCCGAGCACCATTGGAATCTGATCCTGTGGCACGTTCTGGATGCGGAAGACGCCAGCCTGGGTGCATTCGACCAGGAACATGGTCTTGTCGCCGATTTTGGCGGTGACGGTGACGGTGATGCTGGTGTGGTACATGTCATCGCCGAGCGCGCGGCTTTCGGTCGACATGTTGACGTCGATCTGCGGCGCCTCGCGTTCCAGGTAAATGGCGGGGGCGTTAGGCACTTCCAGCGACAGATCCTTGACGTAGAGTTTTTCGATATTGAATACGGGTTGTTGCGCGTCGGTCATGATGGCTCTCTGAATAGGGAAATTGGAGCCTGCGCTCCGGGTAGGGTTCGTATTTTACACAGGGCTTATTGAATCCCTTGTGACGCCAGCCAGCGTTTCAGCGCATGGGCTTCCATCGCGCCCGAGCTGCGTGCCGCTTCAGCGCCGTTTTTGAACAGAATCAGGCTGGGAATGCCCTTGATGTGGTGGCGCATCGACACCTGCGGATGTGCTTCGGTGTCGACCTTGGCAAAACGCACGCGCGTGCCCATTTCGGCGGCCACCTGCTGGAAAATCGGCGCCATCATCTTGCAGGGGCCGCACCAGTCGGCCCAGAAATCGATCAGCACCGGCAGGCCGGCCTTGGCAATAAAGCGATCGAAGCTGTCCGCGGTGAGATCAACCGGTTTGCCGGGCAGCAGCGGCATGCCGCATTGGCCACATTTGGGCGCTTCGGCCAGGCGGTCGTCCGGCACGCGGTTGATGGCGAGGCAGTGGGGGCAGGCGAGTTCCATTTGGCTTCCTTGAGGCGAATGATCCTCGAGTCAAGGTGGAGGCGTATGCCGGAAAATCAAGCGCGGGCGAGCAGCGGCACCAGTTCGCCTGCGGCATCCAGTGCTGAGGTGTCGTCGAAACCGCCGACGTGGGCGTCGCCGATGAACACCTGCGGCACGCTGCGGCGCCCACCGGAGCGTGCGATCATTTCGTCCTGCTTCGCCGGGTCGAGGTCGATGCGGATTTTTTCGATTTCGGTCACGCCGCGGCTTTTGAGCAGGCGCTCGGCAGCGACGCAATAGGGGCATACGGCGGTGCAATACATTACAACTTTGGCCATGAAAGCCTCCTTATTTCTGGGTGACGGGCAGGTTGGCGCGTTCCCACGCGATGATGCCGCCCGCCTGGTTGTAGACGGTCTCGAATCCGGCCTTTTTCAGCATGCCGCAGGCGCGCGCCGAGCGCTGGCCACTGCGGCAGGTGACCAGGATCGGCTTGGTCTTGAATTTTTCGAGCTCCTTGATGCGGCCGGCCAGTTGGCCAAGCGGAATGTGCTTCGCCTTGGGGATATGGCCGGCAGCAAACTCCTTGTCCTCGCGCACATCGAGCACCAGTGCGTCGTCGTTGTACAGCCGGGTGGCTTTCAAGGTGTCGGCCTGCTCCACGCCGGAGAGTTTGCCGCCGATAAAAGACCAGGCCAGCATGGCGCCAGAAACCACCGCCAGCGCCACCAGCATCCAGTTGTCCTGCAGGAATTGCATCTCCATGAATGTTCTCGCTTACAGGCCGCAGCCCGGCTTGACGCCCGCTTTTTTCAGCATGATGTCCATCGGGCAGAAACGGGTGAAGCCGGACTGGAACAGGTTGAAGCCGACGAAGGCGGCGAACCACAGCCAGGAGATCTGGGTCATGTCGACCGTGCCGGAAAAATGCGCCAGCGCCAGCGACAGCATAATGAAGGAACCGGCAATGATGCGGACGAGGCGTTCAACGGTCATGGGTAAGACTCCTGTTTTATTGAGAAGAAAATTTGCGGTAATTGGCCGCGTAATACAGCACCGGAATCACCACCAGCGTGAGCAGGGTGGAGACAAAAATGCCAAAAATCAAGGATACCGCGAGACCGGAGAAAATCGGGTCGTCGAGGATGAAGAAGGCCCCCATCATGGCGGCGGCGCCGGTCAGCACGATCGGCTTGGCGCGGGTGGCGCCGGCCTGGATGACCGCTTCCTGGAAGTCCATGCCCTCAGCGACCTGCTGGTTGATGAAGTCGACCAGCAGGATGGAGTTGCGCACGATGATGCCGGCCAGTGCGATCATGCCGATCATCGAGGTGGCGGTGAACTGGACGCCGAGCAGGGCGTGGCCCGGCATCACGCCGATGACGGTGAGCGGAATCGGCGCCATGATGATGAGCGGCGTGAGATAGCTCTTGAACTGCGCCACCACCAGGATGTAGATCAGCATCAGTCCGAAGGCGTAGGCCAGGCCCATGTCGCGGAAGGTCTCGTAGGTCACCTGCCATTCGCCGTCCCACTTCAGGCTGAAGCCGGCATAGGGGTCGGCGGGCTGACGGATGAAATATTCGGACAGCGTGCCGCCCTGTTCAAGCGCCATGTCCTTCAAGTCGCCGCGCATGCCGAACAGGCCGTACAGCGGCGAATCCAGCACGCCGCCGGTGTCGCCGAGCACGAACACCACGGGCAGCAGGTTCTTGTGATAGATGGTCTTTTCGCGCTCGCTTGGCATCACTTCCACCAGTTCGGACAGCGGCACCAGATTGCCGTTGTTGCCGCGCACGGTGAGCTTTAGCAGTTCGCCGATTTCGCTCTGGCGCTCCGGCGGCAGGGTGATGCGCACCGGGATTTCGTACTTGGCGCCGCTGCCGTGGATGGGGGTGACGTTTTCACCCGCCAGCCCCATCTTCATCGCCGCGACGATATCCTTTTGTGCCACCCCCGCCAGAGCCGCCTTGTTCTGCAGCACGCGCAGCACGAAGCGCTGGGCATCGTCCTCCACGGTGTCGTCGATGGCGACAATGCCATCGGTCTTCTCGAACACCGCACGCACCTGCTTGGCGACCTGCATCTGCGCGTCGTAGTCGGGGCCGTAGATTTCGGCAACGATGGGCGACATCACCGGCGGCCCGGGCGGTACTTCAACCACCTTGACGTCGGCGCCGTGCTTCTTCGCGATGGCTTCGACGGCAGGGCGGATCGCCTGCGCGATGTCGTGGCTCTTGCGGTCGCGCTCGCTCTTGTCGACCAGATTCACCTGCAGGTCGCCGACCTCGGGGCCGGCGCGCAGGTAATACTGTCGCACCAGGCCGTTGAAGTTGATCGGCGCCGCGGTGCCGGCATAGGCCTGATAGTCGGTGACCTCGGGAGCAGCGGCGACGGCCGCCCCCATCTCGCTCAATACCTGGGCGGTCTTTTCCAGCGGCGTGCCGACCGGCAGGTCGACGATGATCTGGAATTCCGACTTGTTGTCGAACGGCAGCATTTTCAGGATGACCAGCTGCACCACCGGCAGCGCGACCGAAATGAGGATGGCCAGGCCAATCCCCAGCCACAGCATGCGGCGCGCGCCGCGTCCCTCGGTGCCGCGCAGGAAGGGCGCGAGGCGCTTGCGGAACAGGGTGGTGAGCTTGTTGTCGCCTGCTTCGTGGGCGCCGTGCGGTGCCTGCTTGATGAGCCTGAGGGCCAGCCAGGGCGTGATGATGAAGGCGATCGCCAGCGAAATCAGCATGCCGATTGAGGCGTTGATCGGGATCGGGCTCATGTACGGCCCCATCAGGCCGGAGACGAAGGCCATCGGCAAGAGCGCGGCGATCACGGTGAAGGTGGCGAGGATGGTCGGGCCGCCTACCTCGTCGACCGCGCGCGGAATGATGGCCTCGAGGCCATCATGGTCAAGCCCCATGCGGCGGTGAATGTTTTCCACCACCACGATGGCGTCGTCAACCAGGATGCCGATCGAGAAAATGAGCGCGAACAGCGACACCCGGTTAAGCGTGAAGCCCCACGCCCACGAGGCAAACAGCGTGGCCGCCAGCGTCAGCAGCACTGCCGCGCCGACGATCAGCGCCTCGCGGCGGCCAATGGCGAACAGCACCAGCAGCACCACCGAGCCGGTGGCGAAAATCAATTTCTGGATCAGCTTCTTTGCCTTGTCGTCGGCGGTGGCGCCGTAGTTGCGGGTGACGCTGACCTCGACCCCCTCGGGCAGGATGCTGCCATGCAGCGAGTTCACTCGTTCGATCACCTTTTCGGCAACGTCGACCGCGTTTTCGCCTGCTTTTTTGGAGATGGCCAGTGTCACCGCCGGGAAGGTCTGGCCCTGGTCGGCCTGGTGCGGGCTGCCCGCGCCCGGGGCGTGCCAAACGTAACGCGTCGGCTGGTCGGGGCCGGAAACGACGCTGGTCACATCCGTCATGTAGACCGGGCGACCCTGCGTAACGCCGACCACCAGTTGTTTGACGTCGTCGGCGCCGGTGAGAAAGGTACCGGTCTGCACCAGGATTTCCTGGTTGCCCGACACCAGCGTGCCGGACGGCTGCGCCGCGTTGGATACCTGCAGCGCGTCGCGGATGTCCTGCGCCGACACATTGAATGCCGCCATGCGGTCGGGGTCCATCAGCACCCGCACCGCGCGGCCGGGACCGCCGAGGGTGGTGACTTCGCGCGTGCCGGCGATGCGTTTCAGCTCGATTTCCGCAGCGTGCGCCACCTGCTCCAGCTCGTAGGCACCGCGCGTCTCGTCGCGCGTCCACAGGGTAACGGTGACGATCGGCACGTCGTCGATGCCGAGCGGCTTGATGATAGGTTCGCCGACGCCGAGCTCGGGCGACACCCAGTCGCGGTTGGCCTGGATGGTGTCGTACAGTCGCACCAGCGCCTGGGTGCGGTCCTGCCCCACCAGGTATTGCACGGTCAGCACCGCCATGCCCGGCTTGGAGACGGAGTAGATGTGCTCGATGCCGGCGATCTGCGACAGCACCTGTTCGGCCGGGGTGGCGACCAGCGCTTCCACGTCCCGCGCCGAGGCGCCGGGGAAGGGGATGAACACGTTGGCCATGGTCACGTTGATCTGCGGTTCTTCCTCGCGCGGCGTGACCAGAATGGCGAACAGGCCCAGCAGCGCCGCGATCAGTGCGATCAGCGGGGTCAGCTGGGACGTGAGGAAGAAGCGGGCGGTGCGTCCGGAGAGTCCCATGCGCGTCTCCGTTTATTTCGCGGGCTGGTTGGCGGTGCTTTTGGCGTAAATCCCCGCCTTGACCGGATCGAGTGCAATGACATCGCCCGGATTCAGGCCGGCCAACACCTCCACCTGGCCGCGTCCGTTCGGCGTGCCCAGGCGGATCTGCCGCAGGTTCACCCTGTCATCCTTGACCACGTACACCGCGGAGAGCTCGGTGCGATGCACCACCGCGGTCGACGGGATGGTGAGCTTGCGCGCGCTGCCCACCGAGAAATGCGCGCGGGCGAACATGCCGGGGATGACGCCTTCCAGGCTGGCCGGCAGATCGATCCTCACCTTGACCGTATGGGTGGCCGCATCCGCCGACGGCAGCACGGTGACGCCGGTGGCGTCGATCCACTTGTTGAGCGAGGGTATCTCGACTGCAACGCGCGGTGATGCCTTGATTTCCGCCAGCTTGTACTGCGGGATGTCGGCAATCACCCGCATGTCTTTGGGGTCGAATCCGGTCATCAGTGGGGTGCCGGGCGCGACCGTTTCGCCCACTTCCACGTGGCGGGCGGCGACCACCCCCGAATACGGCGCGGTGATCACGGTGTAGCTGCTCACCGCTGCGGTCTGTCCAACGCCAGCGCGTGCCGCGCGTGCTGCCGCCTCGGCGGCGCGGAACTCGGCGGTGGCGCGGTCGAGTGCGGCCTGGCTGATGAATTTCTGCTGAAACAGCTGCTGCTGGCGCTGGTAGTTGGCGCGGGCATTGGCCAGCGCGGCATCGGCCTGCGCCACCTGCGCCTGGCTGCCCGCCACGGCGGCCGACAGTTCCTGTGCGGAAAGCCGAACGATGACCGAACCGGCCTTGACGTAATCGCCGGCGTCAAAATTGACCGCCGACACGCGTCCGGCCACCTGCGCCGCGATGGTGGATTGCTTGACGGCCTCGACCGTGGCTTCCGTGGAGTGGCCGGTGTCGACCATCTGGTACGTCACCGGCGCAACCGCAAAGGGCAGGGCTGCCCAGGCGGACGGGGAAGCAAGAATGAGGCAGGCCAGCAAACGGGTGGGGTTCAGCACAGGAGCTCCTCCAGGAAAGCATCCATTAGACTATTCTAATTTATGATTTTAATCAAGCGCTTGGGTGGTGATTCTGAGGCGAATTGCACCGGCGTTGCTGCTTCAAGTATGCACCATAAACAAAGGCCCGGCACGCTTGCGCGTAGCCGGGCCGGGCGCTGCCAATGGAACGCTTACTTGCTGAAGCCGCAGAACACGTCGCGCATCATGCTCAGCAGTTTGAGCGTGCGGGTGTCGCCGACGCGGTAGAACACGCGGTTGGCGACCTTGCGGGTGCGCAGCACGCCCTTGTCGCGCAGGATGGCGAGGTGCTGCGAAATGTTGCTCTGCGAGGTGCCGACGTGGTCGACGATTTCCTGCACGCTGATTTCCTTGTCGCCCAGCACGCAGAGAATTTTCAGGCGCAGCGGATGCGACATGGCCTTCATCGCACGCGAGGCCTGCTCAATGTGCTCATCCTTGTCCATGAGATCCACTTCGCCCCAGTCAGTTGCCATATTCATAACCTCGGTCCTGTTCGTGAAGTACCTTCATGCAGTCAGCTTCCGGGTGGAAGCATCATCCGCGCGAGGCATTTTTCGGGCAATATTGCACGTTGCGTATAGATTAGAAATCACGCATATATTAAAATGATTCCACAAAAACGAGTCAGGTTATATAAATATTTTTCATGAAGACCTTGCCGGTTCTCCTCATCATCCTTGACGGTTTTGGTTGCCGTGCGGAACGCGCCGACAATGCAATCGCCCAGGCCAGCAAGCCCAACTGGGATCGGTTGTGGAAACACCATCCGCACACGCTCATCCACGCATCGGAATCCGAAGTGGGCCTGCCCAAGGGGCAAATGGGCAACTCCGAGGTGGGGCACTTGAATATCGGCGCGGGGCGGGTGGTGTACCAGGAATTCACCCGCATCGACCGGGCCATCGAGTCCGGCTATTTCTTCACCAATCCGGCCCTGCTGAATGCCGTGCATCTGGCGCGCGACAACGGCAAGACCCTGCACGTGCTGGGTCTGCTGTCGGATGGCGGAGTGCATAGCCACGAATTGCACTTCCACGCCCTGCTTGATCTAGCGGTGCGCGAGGGCCTCAACAAGGTGTGTCTGCACGTGTTTCTGGATGGCCGCGACACACCGCCGAAAAGTGCCGAGGTCTATTTGCGGCGCCTCAACGAAAAAATCGAACAGACCGGCATCGGCCATGTCGCGTCGATGATCGGCCGCTACTACGCGATGGACCGTGACCGCCGCTGGCAGCGGGTCAAATCTGCCTACGACCTGCTGACCCAGGGGCGCGCCGAATACATGGCAGACAACCCGCAGGCCGGGCTGGAGGCTGCCTACGCGCGCGGCGAGACCGACGAATTCGTCAAGGCCACGGCTATCCGTCCGCCGGACGGCAAGCCGGTGAAAATGGAAGACGGTGATTCGGTGATCTTCCTCAACTTCCGCTCCGACCGTGCGCGCCAGTTGTCGCGGCCGTTCATCGAGCGCGATTTCGGGGAATTCGAACGTGAAGTCACGCCGCGCCTGGCCACCTACTGCACGCTGACTGGCTACAGCGATGACTTTGCCGTTTCAGTGGCATTTCCGCCCGAGCGCATCAAGAACGGCATCGGCGAATACATCGCCAAACTTGGCTTGCGCCAACTGCGCATCGCCGAAACCGAGAAATATCCGCACGTCACCTTCTTTTTCAACGGTGGCGAAGAAGTCTCTTTTCCCGGTGAAGACCGCGTGCTGGTGCCGTCGCCCGACGTCGCAACCTACGACCTGAAACCCGAAATGAGTGCCTTCGAGGTGACCGAAAAATTGATCACTGCGATTAACAGCAAGCAATACGACGTCATCATCTGCAATTACGCCAACCCGGATATGGTCGGGCACACCGGCGACCTGCAGGCGGCCATCAAGGCGATCGAAACGGTGGACACCTGCCTCGGCCGGGTGGTGGAAGCCCAACTGGCGCGCGGCGGCGAAGTGCTGGTGACCGCCGACCACGGCAACGCCGAATTGATGCGCGACACCGCAACCGGTCAGGCGCATACCGCGCACACCCTGAACCTGGTCCCGTTGATCTACGTGGGACAGCGCTCGGCCACGCTGGCGGAAACCGGTGCACTCGAAGACATCAGCCCGACCCTGCTGAAAATGATGGGCTTGTCGCCCCCTCCCGAAATGACCGGTGAAGCCCTCGTGCAATTTGAGTAAATCGGGTGCAAGTTCGGGTAAGCTCATCAGGGTGAACTTCAGACCATTTCTCATCCTGCTGGCATTGATCTGGCCGCTGTGCGCCAGCGCCAACCAAGCCGATCGCAAGCAATCCGAACTCGATGCCCTCAAGCAGCGTCTGCAAACCCTGCAACAGGAATTTCGCAACACGCAGGCGAACCGTCAGGAAGCGGCCGATGAACTGAGACAATCCGAGCGCTCGATCAGCAGTGCGGTGCGCCAGTTGCGCCAGCTGGATGACGAACGCCAGCGTGCCCAGACTGATTTGCAGGCGCTGGCGCAACAGGCTGACGCGACCGAGGTACGCATCCGCGCGCAGCAGGCCCACCTTGCCCAGGCGCTCAAGGCCGCCTACCAGCGCGGGCAGGGCGATGCGCTCAAACTCATTCTCAACGGTGCAGACCCCAACCAGGCCGCGCGCGATCTGCGTTATCTGACGCACCTGTCGCGTGCCCAGCATGAGACGATCGAGGCCCTGCGAGCCGACCTGGCGCAACTGGCCGCGCTGCAACAGCAAACCGAACAAAAATCGGCCGAGCTGACCCGGTTGCAGATGGACCGCGAAGCCGAGCAAAAGAAATTGCTGGCCGACAAGCGCGCCCGCGAGCAAGTTCTGCAAAAATTGTCGGTGCAAATCCAGAAGCAGCAGCGCGAAATTTCCAACCTCAAGCGCGACGAGCGCAGCCTGACTCAACTGGTGGAGCGCCTCAACCGGCTGATGGCGCAACAGGCGGCACGTGAAGCGGCGCGCGCACGTGCCGCACAACGGGCGCAAAAAAGCCAAAAGACCGAGAAGAGCGCGGCCAGCCAGCCGCGCCGCGGCCTGGGCGTCAACACCGAAACACCGGTGGCGTTTCGCTCCGACAAGCCATTTTCAGGTTTGAAAGGTTCACTGCGGCTGCCCGTCGCCGGGGAACTGATGAACCGCTTTGGTGCTCAGAGAGAAGGCGGCGGCGTGAGTTGGAAAGGCCTGTTCATTCGTGCGGCTGAGGGCACGGTGGTGAAGGCGATCGCTGCCGGGCAGGTGGTGTTTTCCGAGTGGCTGCGCGGCTTTGGCAACCTGATTATTGTCGACCACGGTGAGGGATATATGAGCCTGTACAGCAATAATGAAAGTCTGTATAAACAGGTGGGCGAACGCGTTCAGCCCGGCGACCCCATTGCCACGGTCGGCAACAGCGGCGGCCAGCCCGACGCCGGCCTGTATTTTGAAATGCGGCATCAAAGCCGTCCTGTTAATCCCCTCCTGTGGGTGAAGTGAGATGAAACAAAAGGCGAAATTCATACTCGTCGGTCTGGCCGGCTTGCTGGCCGGTGCAGCACTGACGGTCAACCTGTCGGCGATCGCCGACAAGGAAGCGGCGACCGCGCTGCCGGTCGCGGAGCTGCGCGCCTTTACCGATGTGTTTGCCCGCATCAAGAACGATTACGTCGAGCCGGTCGAAGACAAGAAACTTATCACCGAGGCGATCACTGGCATGCTGACCGGGCTCGATCCGCACTCTGCGTATCTGGATGCCGAAGGGTTCAAGGATCTGCAGGTCGGCACCCAGGGCGAGTTCGGCGGCCTCGGCATCGAGGTCGGTATGGAAGACGGCTTCGTCAAGGTCGTCTCGCCGATTGAGGATACGCCTGCCTTCAAGGCCGGGGTCAAGCCTGGCGACCTGATCATCAAGCTCGACGATACGCCGGTGAAGGGCATGACGCTGAACGATGCGGTGAAGCGGATGCGTGGCAAGCCGGGAACGAGCATCAAGCTCACCATCGCGCGCAAGGGCGTGGCCCAACCCATCGTGCTGACCCTGACTCGTGCGGTCATCAAGATTCGCAGCGTCAAGTCCACGCTGGTCGACCCCGGCTATGGTTACGTGCGCGTGACGCAGTTTCAGGAACACACCGGCGAACTGCTGGCCGAAGCATTGAACCAGCTTTACAAGGACAACAAGGCGCCACTCAAGGGGCTGATTCTGGACCTGCGCAACGATCCGGGCGGCCTGTTGAATGGTGCGGTCGCGGTAACCGCCGCGTTCGTCAAGCCCGACAGTCTGGTGGTGTATACCGAAGGCCGCACCGAGGACGCCAAGATGCGGCTGACCGCTAGCCGGGAACATTATCTGCGTCCGATGCAGGCCGATTACCTGAAAAACCTGCCGGAGGGCGTGAAGAGCGTGCCGATGGTGGTGCTGGTCAACATGGGATCGGCTTCGGCGTCCGAAATCGTGGCGGGTGCGCTGCAGGATCACAAGCGCGCGATCGTCATGGGCACCCGCACCTTCGGCAAGGGGTCGGTGCAGACCATCCTGCCGATCGGCAATGGCACGGCGATCAAGCTCACCACCGCGCGCTACTTTACGCCGAACGGACGTTCTATCCAGGCCAAGGGCATCGAGCCCGACATCGTGGTGGAAGACCCGGCGATGCCGGAATCGGAGAATGGTTTCGGCCTCCGCGAGGCCGATCTCGACAGGCACCTGGTCAATCCTGTAGGCGCCGAGCCTGTCCCGACGGACAAGCCGGGGGATGCCAGCAAGACGCCGCCGGCGGACAAGCCAGGCAAGAATGGCGAGGACAAAAAGCCGGTAGCGCTGGAGCCGGGCGAAATCGTCTCGAAGAACGATTTCCAGATGAATCAGGCGCTGAACCTGCTGAAAGGCCTGCAGATTATGCAGGGTCGCTGATCAAAGCTGCTGTGGCTGCAATGCGGCCACAGCATAAAGCGCAGCGCTATACTGAGCAGATATTTTGACTGGTGTGCCATGCGCCCGTGTGACCTCGAAAAAATCCGCGAAATCGTTTTCCATGACTTGCCGGCTGGGCAGGCGGAACGCGCGCTGATTTTGCTCGAAGGACTGGATGGGCTGGTGGTGACGGTCGGGTCACAAGGCAACTGCCTGTTGGTGCGTTACCACATCTGTGAATACACCCTGGAAGGCCTGGAAATGGCGCTGACGAGCCAGGGCTTCCATCTCGACAATAGCCTGCTCAGCAAACTCAGACGCGCGCTGGCCTACTTTAGCGAGAGCGTGCAGCGGCGCAACGTTGCGGCCGGAGAACCGGACATCAAATCCCAGCAGGCCTTCATCAATGTCTACGAGCGCCATTTGCATGGTGACCGCGACGACACGCCGGAAGAGTGGCGCGGCTATAAATAACGACCTGCTTGCCCCATGGAACTGACCGACGACCTGCTGCTGCGCTACAGCCGGCACATTCTGTTGCCGGAAATCGGCGTAGTCGGGCAGGCACGCATCTGCGATGCAGCGGTGCTGATTGTCGGTGCTGGTGGGCTGGGCTGCCCGGTGGCGCTGTATCTGGGCGCGGCGGGGGTCGGGCGGCTGGTGCTGGCGGACGGCGACACGGTCGATCTCACCAATTTGCAGCGCCAGATTGGCCATGCCACGGCGGCGATCGGCGAGAACAAGGCCGCTTCACTGGCGCGCAGCGTGCGCGCCATCAACCCGGAAATCGACGTGCAACCGATCGGCCAGGCGCTGGCGAATACCGCCTTGCATGTCGCCGTCGCGGCAGTCGATCTGGTGGTCGACGCATCGGACAATTTCGCCACCCGGCATGCCGTCAACCGCGCCTGCGTGGCATTGGGCAAGCCGCTGGTGTCGGGCGCTGCGATCGGATTTTCCGGGCAGCTGGCCGTCTTTGATTCGCGCCTTGGCAGCAGTCCCTGCTATCACTGCCTGTTTCCTGACCACGCGGATGAGCCCGAGTTGCGTTGCGCCGAGGCGGGCGTGTTTTCGCCGCTGGTTGGCGTCATTGGCGCGATGCAGGCGTTGGAAGCGCTGAAATGTCTGGCCCAGGCGGGCGCGCCCCTGATCGGCCGGCTGCTGCTGTGGGACGGCCTGCAGGCCGACGCCCGCGTGATGAAGGTGCCGCGCGATCCGGCCTGCCCGGTGTGCGGGCCGGCCACCGTTCAGGCGGGCTGAACGCCCAGCAGACGTGACAGCAGCAATTCGATGTCGCCGCCTGGGGGGCGGGCAAACCCGCTCTTGGCAAACTGGTGCCAGCGCCCCACCACCACGCATTGCAACAGGTTGGCCAGCGGTGCACTGAGCTCGGACTGCCTGTCCCCGCAAAAGCGCAGGCATTGCCGCAACTGTGCCTCGATGCGGTCGTGCAGTTGATTGATGCGTTTTTGCAGACGCTCGTTTTCGTGCACCAGCGCGTCGCCGATCAGCACCCGCGTCATTCCCGGATTCTTTTCTGCAAAGCTCAGCAGCATGCCGAGAATGGCCTCGATCTGGGCGGCTGGCGACGGCGTGTCGGCCGTGATGCGCGCGATCAGCCCGAGCAGCGTCTGTTCGATGAATTCGATCAGGCCTTCATACATCTGCGCCTTGCTGGAAAAATGGCGATACAGCGCTGCTTCCGACACGCCGACGCGTGCCGCCAGTGCCGCTGTGGTGATTTTTTCCGGTTTCGGTTCCTGCAGCATCGCAGCCAGCGTTTGCAGGATCTGCAAACGGCGTTCGCCGGGTTTCCTGGCTTCCCCTTCCATCAGTCACTCCCCTTGTTTTTATGGGTGATGATTATCGCTGATGCTGGGTTAAATGGTGGGTCTGGAAGGACTTGAACCTTCGACCAAGGGATTATGAGTCCCCTGCTCTAACCAGCTGAGCTACAGACCCGAAAATGGAATGCCCCGCGGTGAGCGGGGCAGGGCGCTTACTGTTCGCCGCTGCCGACGAAGCTTTTCAGCTTTTCGGAACGGGTCGGATGGCGCAGCTTGCGCAGGGCCTTGGCCTCGATCTGGCGAATCCGCTCGCGCGTGACGTCGAACTGCTTGCCGACTTCTTCCAGCGTGTGGTCGGTGTTCATTTCGATACCAAAGCGCATCCGCAGCACCTTGGCTTCGCGCGAGGTCAGGCTGTCCAGTACTTCGCGGGTGGCGTCGCGCAGGTTGGCGTAGACCGCGTAATCGTCGGGCGAAAGCGTGCTGGAATCCTCGATGAAGTCGCCCAGGTGGGAGTCCTCGTCGTCGCCGATCGGCGTTTCCATGGAAATCGGTTCCTTGGCGATTTTCATGATCTTGCGGATCTTGTCTTCCGGCATTTCCATCTTCAGCGCCAGCGTCGCCGGATCGGGCTCGATGCCGGTTTCCTGCAGGATCTGGCGGCTGATGCGGTTCATCTTGTTGATGGTTTCGATCATGTGCACCGGGATGCGGATGGTGCGCGCCTGGTCGGCGATCGAGCGGGTGATCGCCTGGCGAATCCACCAGGTGGCGTAGGTCGAAAACTTGTAGCCGCGGCGGTATTCGAATTTTTCAACCGCCTTCATCAGGCCGATGTTGCCTTCCTGGATCAGGTCGAGGAACTGCAGGCCGCGGTTGGTGTATTTCTTGGCGATCGAGATCACCAGGCGCAGGTTGGCTTCGATCATCTCGCGCTTGGCACGGCGTGCCTTGGCTTCGCCGGTGGACATCTGCTTGTTGACGTCCTTCAGGCTCTTGATCGGCAGGCCGATGCGGTCCTGCATCGCGATGAGCGCTTCCTGGTGCGACTTGACCTCGTACTGCACCTTGGCAAGCGTCGAGCAATACGCCTTCTTGGCGGCGATTTCCTTGTCCACCCAGGCCAGGTTGGTTTCGTTGCCGGGGAAGGTCTTGATGAAGTGTGGGCGCGGCATGCCCGAGCGGGTGACGCAGAACGCCATGATCTTGCGTTCGTGCGAGCGCACTTCTTCCACCGCATTGCGGATCTGTTCGCACAGGCGGTCGACCTGGCGCACCGAGAAGCGGAATGCCATCAGCAATTCGGTGACTTCGGCCTGGGCCTTCATGTGCTGCGGACTGCCGAGGCCGTATTTGGCGTGGGCGGTTTGCGCCTTCTTGTAGGCCTTGCGGATGAATTCGAACTGCGTCAGCGCGTTGGCTTTGAGTTGCGCCAGGTTGGCCGCGGCTTGCTTGGCGCTGGCTTCTTCGTCGTCTTCGTCGTCGTCGCTGTCGTTAGTGTCGTCAGTGTCGTCGGCATCATCGCCTGACGTGTCTTCCTCGGCGGCGGGCGCTGCGGCTTCCACTTCAACAAAGCCGTCGATCAGCTCGTCGATGCGCATCTCGTCTTTTTCGATCAGTGCCGCCATGTCCAGAATCTGCTGGATGGTGAGCGGGCAGGACGAAATGGCCTGCACCATATGGCGCAGACCTTCCTCGATGCGCTTGGCGATCTCGATTTCGCCCTCGCGGGTGAGCAGGTCGACCGAGCCCATTTCGCGCATGTACATGCGCACCGGGTCGGTGGTGCGGCCGAATTCGGAGTCGACCGTGGTCAGCGCCTGCTCGGCTTCGGCCACCACGTCTTCGTCGGCGACGGCAGGGGCGGCGCCCTGCATCAGCAGGGTTTCGGCATCCGGTGCCTCGTCGTAGACCTGGATGCCCATGTCGTTGATCATGCCGATCACGCCTTCGATCTGGTCGGCGTCAAGCACCTCGTCGGGCAGGTGGTCGTTGATCTCGGCGTAGGTCAGGAAGCCACGCTCCTTGCCCAGGATGATGAGGTTTTTAAGCTGGGTGCGACGCGCCTCGGCTTCCACCGGCGTCAGCTCCTTCAGGGGGAGCAGCGCTTCAGCTTTTTTGGCGCCACCGCCTGGTTTTCTTCCACGTACAGCCACAGCATTTCTCCGCTCAGGTTCTGACGCGTGCAAACCACGCGGACAGAAAAAAATCGTTCAAAAACCGGCAATTATACCGTAAACCGGGGGGTTGTCTTGGCGTTTATGACAAGCTAGGACCGTGCCAGTTCAGTCAGTTCCTGGCGTTCGCTGGCACTCAGGCTGTTTAGCGGCCGCGCGGCCAGTTCCTGCCAGCGGCGGCGCTGCCAGTCGTCACGCAGCTGTTTGACCGCGCCGTCGAATTCCGCGTTCCAGTCCCAGCTATCGTCTTTGTCGAGCAAATCCGTCATCAGTTCATCGACCAGAGGTTCCAGCGCGCTCCCTTTGGCAGTTTCGATGAGCGTCTGCGGCTTGAGCGGACCAATATCGCACAACCAGGCCATCAGTTCGCCCATGCGGCTGCTCAGCGGGTCGTTCGCGTCCAGCCAGCAGGGATCGACTTCGGCGGCGCGCTGCGGGTTCATCAGCAGCGTGCGGGCCAGGCTGCGCACACGCGAGGGTGCCGGGCGGCGCTGCGGCCGCGGCGCCGTCCGGCGCGTGGCGCTGGGCCTGATCCCCATGAGGCCGAGCTCGTCGGCTTGCAGGTTAGCGAGCTCGGCGATCTGCCGCTGGATCAGGCGGGCCAGCAACGGCGCGGCGATTTTTTCCAGCAGCGGCTTCGCGTCCTTGATCAGCGCGGCACGGCCTTCCTGGCTGTCGAGCTTGCGGCCGCGTGACAGTTCGCGCACCAGAAAGGCCGAGAGCGGCAGCGTGTCGGCGTCTAGCAGATGCAGAAAGGCAGCCTGACCGTGGTTGCGGATGTAGCTGTCGGGATCTTCGCCTTCAGGCAGGAACAGGAAGCTGACATCCTTGCCGTCCTGCAGGGATTCCAGCGTGTTTTCGAGTGCGCGCCAGGCCGCCTTGCGTCCTGCCTTGTCGCCATCGAAGGCGTAGATCAGATGGTCGGTGTGGCGCAGCAGGGTGCGCGCATGGACCGGCGTGGTGGCAGTGCCCAGCGCCGCCACGGCAAATTCCACCCCATGCTGCGCCAGCGCGACCACGTCCATGTAGCCTTCGACCACGATCGCGCGTCCGGCCGCCTTGATCGCCGCGCGCGCTTCGAACAAGCCGTATAGCTCAGCGCCTTTGTGGAATAGCGGGGTTTCCGGCGAATTGAGGTATTTGGGTTCGCCCTGGTCGAGCACCCGACCGCCGAAGCCGACGATCTGGCCCTTGATGTTCCTGATGGGGAACATGATGCGGTCGCGGAAGCGGTCGTAGCGTCGATTGTCGCCGTCGATGACCAAACCTGACGCTGCGAGGGCCTTCGCTGTGTAATCGGTGAAAACCTGCTTCAGTGGCGACCACCCCTCCGGCGCATAACCGATGCCGTAGCGGGCGGCGATGACGCCGGTCAATCCGCGTTGTTTCAGATAGTCGATCGCGCGCGGGGTCTGCTTCAATTGTTTTTTATAGAACTGCGCGGCCTGTTCCAGCGCGTCCCATAGCGCGGGCGGGGGCTTGGGGCGGTCGGGCTCGCCGGATTCGGGGACCGGCAGGCCGACATCTTGCGCCAGTGCGCCGACTGCGTCGGGAAATCCCATGTGCTCGTATTCCATCAGGAAGCCGAGCGCGGTGCCGTGCGCGCCGCAGCCGAAGCAGTGGTAGAACTGCTTGGTCGGGCTGACCGTAAAGGAGGGGGTTTTTTCGCTGTGGAAGGGACAGCAGGCCTGGTAGTTCTGCCCGGCTTTCTTTAGCGGCACGCGGCGGTCGATGACGTCGACGATGTCGACGCGGGCGAGCAGGGTGTCGATGAAATCGCGCGGGATCATGGTTGCCGCATGATAAACCCGGGCGGGTTGATCGGGCAGTGGGGGTGAATCAGCCCGCCAGGCGGGCTTTGATCAGCGAGGACACCTGGCCCATGTCGGCGCGGCCGGCTAGGCGAGGTTTCAGCAGGCTCATGACCTTGCCCATGTCCTTTGCGCTTGCGGCGCCGGATTCGGCAATCGCCGCTGCGACCGCGGCTTCGACTTCGGCAATGGAAAGCTGTTCGGGCAGATAGGCCTGCAAGACGGCCAGTTCGGCCTGTTCCGCTGCCACCAGGTCATCCCGGCCGGCAGCCTGAAACTGGCTGATCGAATCGCGGCGCTGCTTGATGAGTTTTTCGACGATGCTGCTGACCGCAGCGTCGTCCAGCTCGATGCGTTCGTCGATTTCCTTCTGCCTGATCGCCGCCAGCAGCAGGCGAATCGTTCCGAGGCGCACTGTTTCCCAGGCGCGTTGCGCCTCATCAGGATTAGCGCGGCCGCGCATGGCCGCCTTCATGTCGTCAGTGATGCGTGCCTTGAGCGACATGCGTTGACGCAGAATCAATACATCTTGGGGGGGAGTTGCTGGCCGCGCAGGCGCTTGCTCTGGCGCTTGACTGCCGCGGCGAGCTTGCGCTTGCGCTCGGCGGTGGGCTTCTCGTAGAACGTGCGGGCGCGCAGTTCGGTCAGGAGGCCGACTTTTTCGATGGAACGCTTGAAGCGGCGCAAGGCGACATCAAACGGCTCGTTTTCTTTGACTTTGACGTGGGGCATGTGTTTGAAGAGGGCTTCCGGGAAAGCTTCCTGTGAACTGGAAAAACGAGAATGATAGCAAGCCCGCACGATTTTTTCCAGCGCAATCCTGTTTCAGGTTCGGTCGGTCTCTGAAAAAAGGGAAGGGCAACAGGTTGGCTGGGTTCGTCGCAATGTCCCTGCAGAGAAAAATAAAATATAAAATCTCAATGGATTCATCGCGGTGCTGGCTTTTTCGCCGCTGTTCTGTGCGTTCTCCGTGTCCGGGCCTGCGACTGGCTCGGTTCCAAAAAGGAAGAGGCGCTGTTGCGCGAGGGCTACACCTGCCGCAGTTTGCATGACGAGGGTGGCTCGATCGGCGCCCTCCGGTTCTGGTTCGCCGCACTTCATTCATTCCTGCAAGCACGCGTCGGGCAGGCGGCTTACCGAATATAATGTCGTCGGCCCGATATCATCGGGTTGTCTTATCCCCTATTGACGTGAAATCGCCATGCCTGAAACCAACCATGAATTGCAAAACGAGGTCGCCGGGCTCATCGTTTCCACCCTGAACCTCGACGTCAGCCCGGAAGAGATCCAGCCCGATGCCTCCCTTTACGGCGAGGGGCTCGGGCTCGACTCCATCGACATACTGGAAGTGGCCCTGGTGGTTTCCAAGCGTTTCGGTTTCCAGTTGCGCGCCGATAACGCGGACAACGTCAGCATCTTCAGTTCCCTCGCCAGCCTGACCCGGCATATCGCTGCCAACCGGGAAAAATGAGTTTGAGCCTGTTACGCGCGGTCCGCTGGATCGTCATCGCCGCCGGGGCCATCGCGTATCCCGTGTTGGCGCATTACAGCGCAGCCACCTCGGCGGCCACCACCTTCCCCTCCCTGGGGGTGGCCGTCTCCCTGGCGCCTTCCTTGGCCATCCTGCTCTGGCTGACCTGGCGTTCGCCCACGCGGTGGGTCATGTTACTCCTGTGTGCTGTGGTGGGCGGGTTGCTGTGGGGGTTCTGGGGCGTGCTGGAACGTAATTTCAGCTGGGTCTATTTCCTTCAGCACGCCGGCACCTATGCCATGCTGGCCGCCGTGTTCGGCGTCACCCTGGGACGCGGGCGACAAGCCTTGTGCACCCGGTTTGCCGAAATGGTCCACGGTAGCCTGGCGGCGGACGAGATCCGTTATTCGCGCCAGGTCACGCTGGCGTGGACGCTGTTTCTTCTGGCGATCAGCTTGGTTTCCAGCGTGCTGTTCTTCTTTGCCGGCATCGAAGTCTGGTCGATTTTCGCCAACTTCCTCTCCTTCCCGCTGATTCTGCTGATGTTTGTCGTCGAATACGGGATTCGCCTGCGCAAGCTGCCGCACCAGAAAAAACACAGCATCATGGACGGCGTGCTGGCCTACTGGAAGACACCGGCTGTGCGCCCGGGCGCTTCTTCCGATCCCCGCTAGGCTGCCTGCTTGACGGCCCTCTCCACCCTGCCGCTCATCGCCCATCGCCACCTCGATGCCGTCGTGGCCTGGCGCGGCAGCACGCCGGTCAGCGTCAGGCAGTTTCTGGGCGAGGTCGAGTACGTCGCCGGCCAGTTGCCGCCGGGGCGGCATGTGCTCAACCTGTGCGGCGACCGCTACCGTTTCACGGTTGCCCTGGCGGCCTGCATCGTCAGCGGCCGGGTCAGCCTACTGCCCTCCACTCACACCCCGGAAATGGTCCGGCAGATGCAGCGCATCGCGCCGGATGTCTTTTGCATTGCCGATCAGGGCGCGGACGTTGACCTGCCCACCTTCCGCTATCCCGAATCGATGCCGCCGCCCGCGGTCACCCCGGCCATTCCCGACATCGACTGCGCGCAGGTCATAGCCCAGGTCTTCACCTCCGGCTCCACCGGCGTGCCGGTGCCCCATGTCAAGCGCTGGGGCAGCCTGGTGCGCAACGTGCGGGCGGAGGCGCAGCGCCTGGGCATCGGTGTGGGCCATGCCATCCTCGGCACCGTCCCGCCGCAACACATGTACGGCCTGGAATCCACCGTCCTGATGCCGCTGCAAAGCGGCGCCGCGCTGCATGCCGGTCGCCCCTTCTACCCGGCGGACATCTGCGCTGCCCTGGCGAGCCTGCCGCGCCCGCGCGTGCTGGTCACCACCCCCTACCACCTGCGCGCCCTGCTCACGGAGCAGGCCACGCTGCCGGCGGTCGACCAGCTTCTCTCAGCCACCGCCCCGCTGTCGCAGGACCTGGCCGAGGAAGCCGAAAACCGCTTCGGCACGCCGCTCCACGAGATTTACGGCTGCACCGAGACCGGGCAACTCGCCTCGCGGCGCACCACAGCCGGCCTCGAATGGCAAACCCTGTCAGACATCCGTCTGCGCCGCGAAGGGCAGACGCTGTGGGCCGAGGGCGGCCACATCGACCGCCCGACCTGCCTCGCCGATGTCATCGAACTTACCGGCGGCAGTCCGGTGTCGACCACTTTCCTGCTCCATGGTCGCCATGCCGACCAGGTCAACATCGCCGGCAAGCGCACTTCGCTTGCCTACCTCAACCATCAGTTGAACGCCATCCCCGGCGTGCAGGACGGCATCTTCCTGCTGCCCCAGGGGGACAGCCCGGACAGCATCCACCGCCTCACCGCCCTGGTGGTCGCCCCCGGGCTCATCCCGTCTGCCCTGACCCAGGCCCTGCGCGAACGCATCGACCCCGTCTTTCTGCCGCGTCCCCTGCTATTCGTCGATGCCCTGCCGCGCAACGCCACCGGCAAGCTCCCCAGCCAGATTACCCAGGACCTGCTGACCACCCTGCAGGCCCAGTCAGCGACCAGGGAGCCGGCATGAACGAACACGCCATGCCCTTGCCCATCGCCGCCGACCACCCGGCCTATGCCGGACACTTTCCCGGCCAGCCCATCCTTCCCGGGGTCGTGCTGCTCGACGCGGCGCTGCATGCCCTGGGGGCACGGCAGGGCATGCAGGCCATGCCGGGAATACTTGGGTCGGCGCAGCTCAAGTCGGCGAAATTCCATAGCCCGGCCCAGCCCGGCGAGGCCCTGATTCTGCACGCCACCGAGTTGCCGGCTGGCGGCCTCCGCTTCGATATCCGCTGTGGGGATCGCAGCGTGGCGAGCGGCAGCGTTTTTTTTTCTCAGGGGCCCCCGGCATGAGCGCGCCGGCACCAGGGATCTCGCGGCAAGCGGAATGGGTCCGGCGCCCGGAACGCAGCAATCGGACCATGCTGCGCGTGATGACCTGGATCTCCCTGCGCCTGGGTCGTCCCCCCGCCCGTTTTATCCTGGCCGGAATCAGCCTCTATTTTCTGCTCTTTGCGCCGGCTGCCAAGGCTGCCTCGCGCGCCTATCTGCGCCGGGCGCTGGACCGGGAACCTTCATTCGCCGACCTGTTCCGGCACTTTCACAGTTTTGCCTCCACCATCCACGACCGGGTCTTTCTGCTCAATGCGCGCTTCGATCTATTCCAGGTGGAGGTGCATGGCGAGGACGTCATCAAGGCGGTGCAGGCCGCCGGGCATGGCGCCATCCTGATGGGCGCGCACATGGGCAGCTTCGAGGTGGTGCGCGCCATCGGCCGCCTGCAGCCCGGCCTCAGGGTGGTCATGGTCATGTACGAGGAAAACGCCCGCAAGCTCAATGCCGCCTTGGCCGCCATCAACCCGGCGGCGGTGCAGGATATCATCCCGCTGGGGCAGTTCGACTCGATGCTGCGGGTGCAGGCCTGCCTGGACGATGGCATGGTGCTCGGCGTGCTGGGCGACCGCACCCTCGGCGGCGCCCCGACCTTGCGCGTCCCCTTCCTCGGGGCGGACGCCGAGTTTCCTATCGGCCCCATGCGCCTGGCCGCCATGCTCAGGCGACCGGTGCTGTTCATGAGCGGACTCTACCTGGGCGGCAATCGCTACGCCATCCACTTCGAGCGGCTGGCCGATTTCAGCGACCTTGAGCGTCCGGAGCGGGATGTCGCCGTTCAGGCCGCGGTGGTGGCCTACGCCGCCTGCCTGGAACGCCATTGCCGCGCCGCCCCCTACAACTGGTTCAACTTCTTCGATTTCTGGCGCCAGAAGGGCGCTCGCCCATGAGCAAACTCGTGCGACAGCGTTCCCGCTGGGGGTGGTTTGCCGGACTGGCGCTGCTTTGTGGCCAGTCCGCGCACGCTGCGCCGCTTTCCATCAGCCAGCTCATGGATAGCCTGGCGAAGCAGCCGCAAGGCGCGGCCACCTTCACCGAGAAAAAACACATATCCATCCTCGACCAGCCGCTCGAGTCTTCCGGCGAATTGTTGTTCATTGCACCGGCCCGCCTGGAAAAGCGCACCCTGAAGCCGCGGCCCGAGACCATGGTGCTCGACGGCGGCACCCTCACCCTTGAACGCGGCAAGCGCAAACACGTTCTGCAACTCAAGGACTACCCGGAAGTAGCCGCCATGATCGAGAGTATTCGCGCCACCCTGGCCGGCGACCGCCAGGCCCTGGAGCGGGTTTATCACCTGGCCCTGGAAGGCGGATTTGAACGCTGGACCCTGGTGCTTACCCCCATCGACCCCAAGGTCGGCGCCGTCATCGCGCGCATCCGGATGGAGGGGGTCAAGGACGGGGTGCGCAGCGTCGAGATTCTCCAGGCGGATGGCGACAGCTCCCTGATGACCATCGAAAAGCGGGCGCCGCCGCAATGATCCACACGCGCCGCCGCGGCATCGCCGCCATCGTGCTTTGGCTGATTTTTTTGCTGGCCTGTGCCGGCATCATCAGCCGCACCCACTTCACCACCGACTTGTCGGCATTCTTGCCGCGCGCCCCCACGCCCGAGCAGCAGCTGCTGATGGATCAACTCCAAGACGGCCTGGCCTCGCGCCTGATTCTGGTTGGCATAGAAGGCGCCGATGCGCCCACCCGCGCCCGGCTTTCAAAGCAAATCGCTCAGCGTCTGCGCGCCGACCGTACGTTTGCCAGCGTCAATAATGGCGAGCCCGTTAACGCCGAGCGCGACCGTACTTTCCTGTTCGACAATCGTTACCTGTTGAGCCCGGCCGTGACGCCTGCACGCTTTAGCGCAGACGGTCTGCATGCCGCCTTGAGCGACAGTATCGACCTGCTGGCCTCGTCGGCCGGATTGCTGGTCAAGTCCATCCTGCCGCGCGACCCGACCGGGGAAATGGTGCAATTACTCGAGCAACTCAACAGCGGCACCCAGCCGACGCTGGTGGAGGGTGCATGGGCATCACGCGATGGCACGCGCGCCCTGATGCTGATGCAAACGCGTGCCGCGGGAAGCGACACCGATGCCCAGCAACACGCCATGGCCGCGATTCAGCAAGCGTTCGACCAGGCACCCAGCGCCATCCCATCCGCCCAACTGGTGATGACCGGTCCCGGCGTGTTTTCGGTGACGTCGCGCGACACCATCAAGCGCCAGGTCACCCGCCTGTCCATCATCAGCCTTGCACTCATCGCAACGCTGCTGTTACTCGTTTATCGTTCCTTTAGCGCACTGACATTGGGCTTGTTGCCCGTTGTCAGCGGTGCGCTGGCGGGCATTGCGGCGGTCAGCCTGGGCTTTGGCGCGGTGCACGGCATCACCCTGGGATTTGGCACCGCCCTGATCGGCGAAGCCGTGGATTATTCAATCTACCTGTTTGTGCAATCGGAACAGAACAATGCGGATCATCAAAACTGGATCAAGCGTTTCTGGCCCACCATTCGCCTCGGTGTGCTGACTTCGATAGCCGGCTTTGCTTCGCTCCTGCTGTCCGGCTTTCCCGGTTTGGCACAACTCGGCCTGTATGCCATTGCCGGGCTGATCGCGGCCGCAACGGTGACGCGCTTCGTCTTGCCTTCCCTGTTGCCCGCACACTTCCGTATCCATGATGTATCGGCTATCGGTCTCACCCTGTCTCGTGTCGTGCAACGTGCTGCAGCACTGCGCTGGCCTGCGGCGATCGTGTTGTTGGCGGCCTGCGCCATCGTGGTCGCTAACCGCGCCAGTTTGTGGAATGACACAATCGCGTCACTCAGTCCGGTGTCGCAAGTGGATGTGGAACTCGATACCCGTTTGCGCGCCGACATGGGCGCGCCGGATGTGCGCTATCTGGTCGTGGTGTCCGGTGCGAATCAGGAATCCGTATTGCGCGCCGCCGAGCGCGCGTCCACGCTGCTGCAAACCCTGGTCGAGCAAGGCGAACTCGCCGGATTCGAAAGCCCCAGCCGTTATCTTCCCAGCATAGCAACGCAACGCGCACGCCAGAACAGCCTGCCCCCTCGCCCCCTATTGGAAACGCGCCTTGCGCAAGCCGTTCAAGGCTTGCCGGTGCGCGCGCAACTGTTTACGCCGTTTCTGGCCGACACCACCGCCGCGCGCAGCCAGCCTTTGCTGCAGGCAGCCGACCTGCAGCAGACCTCAATGGCGATGGCGGTAGATGCCTTGCTCATTCGGCAGCAGCGGCAATGGCGTGCCTTGTTGCCGCTGACCGCGCCCGAGGGGGTCGACATCAACGCCGAGCGTGTTCGCGCGGCATTGAGCGCAATGCCCGATGTGCTGTTTGTGGATATGAAAGCCGAGTCGGATCGCCTGTATTCCGGCTACTTGCATGAAGCCATTGCGCTGTCGCTCGGCGGGCTGGTTGCCATTATCGTGTTGCTGCTCGTGGTTTTTCGCTCGCCCATGCGCGTGCTGCGCATCATCGCGCCGCTGGCCGCTGCGATCATTACCGTCACGGCGGGATTAAGCCTGTTTGGTCAGCAAATGATCATTTTGCATTTGGTGGGTTTGTTGCTGGTGGCCGCAGTGGGCTCCAATTACGCCCTGTTTTTTGATCGGCCTGATCCGCGCACGCCCATCCTGCCGCGCACGCTGGCCTCGATGTTGTTTGCCAGCCTCACCACCGTCGCCGGTTTTGGCCTGCTTGCGTTTTCCAACGTATCCATCCTGCAGGCGCTGGGCGTGACCGTCGCACCGGGTGTTATCCTGGCGTTGATTTATTCGGCGATTTTTGCCCGGCAATCTGATGCGTGATTCACCCTGGCAACCCACCCTGCTGATCCGCGCATCCATCGCGCTGCATGGTCTGGCGTTGGTGGCCGTGATCGCCGACCCCGCGCAATGGCGTTGGGCGTTGGGCGCCGTGGCAATCAATCACCTGTTGCTTACCGCCGTCGGCCTGTGGCCGCGCAGTCACTGGCTGGGACCGAACTGGACGCGGTTGCCCGCCGCCGCCGCGGCCAGACATGAAATCGCCCTCACCATCGACGATGGCCCCGACCCCCTCGTCACCCCGCAGGTGCTGGATATTCTGGATCGATATGCCGCACAAGCCACCTTTTTCTGCGTGGGCGAAAAAGCGGCACGCTATCCGGATGTATGTCGGGAAATCGTACGCCGTGGCCATGCCGTGGAAAACCATAGCCAGCACCACCGCCATTATTTTGCCCTGCTGGGTCCGCGTGGTTTCATGCGCGAACTGCAGGCCGCACAAAGCACCCTCAGCCTGATTACCGGTCGGCGCCCCATGTTTTTTCGTGCCCCTGCCGGCTTGCGCAATCCTTTTCTCGACCCCGTGCTGGCGCGACTCGGCTTAACGCTCGCCAGCTGGTCGGCGCGGGGTTTCGACACCCGGATCGGTGACCCCGAGCGTGTCAGGCATGCACTATTGCGTGAGTTGCGCGGGGGCGCTATTTTGCTGCTGCACGATGGCAATGCCGCACGGACACCCCGCGGCATTCCGGTTATTCTCGACGTGCTGCCTGCCGTGCTGGAATCGGCGGCCGCCGCCGGATTGCGTTTTGTCAGCTTGCGAGACGCCCTTTCATGACCGGTACATGCGCATGAGTCGGCACTGCCGCACCCCGGAGAACAGGCCTTGAAAAACAGTCAGCAAACGCCGTGGCACCGGCAGATTGCAGCGGCCATCCCCCAGCATATATATCTGAAAGGGATAGGAACGCCCATTTTTTTCGGCCTGTTTTTCGGCGCGTATTTTTATGTGCTCAAAGCCCCGGCCTACCCGACCACGGTGATGCCCTTTACCTGGCTGGATCAGATGATCAGTTTTCAGCCGTGGGCGATGCCGCTGTATGTCTCATTGTGGGTGTATGTTTCCCTGCCTCCGGCATTGCTTGCGACGCGACGCGAACTCTATCGTTATGGCATGGCGATGGCCGGAACCTGCCTGGCGGGGCTGATTGTTTTTTACTTCTGGCCCACCGCGGTCCCCGCAGCCGATATTGACTGGGCCCGGTATCCTGAAGTGGGTTTCCTTAAGAGCGTCGATGCCGCAGGCAATGCCTTCCCTTCGCTGCATGTCGCCACGGCCATTTTTTCGGGTATCTGGCTGGATCGCCTGCTGCGTCGATTCGGCGCGCCGCAGTGGAGCCGGCTATTCAACTGGATGTGGTGTATCGGCATCATTTATTCCACCCTCGCCACCCGCCAGCATGTGGCGCTGGATGTGTGGGCCGGCCTTATGCTGGGAGGGGTGGCGGCCTGGCTGTCATTGCGTCACCGTGCATACGCAGCGCTAACACCCGGCCGGATTTGACGGAAACCGGCCTGTGGAATTGATTAAAGACGCACTACATCTGGATGGGTTGACTTGTTGAATTCGCTCTGGCTTTCCCATTTCACCGCTGCAAGCTGCCTTGGCCACGGCCTGGAAGCGACGCTGGCTGCCCTGCGTGCGCAACAGAGTGGGCTCGCGCCCTGCGCCTTCGAGACGGTGACCGACCTGGCAACTTATGTCGGCGAAGTGGCCGGCCTGGACGAAGCGCCTTTGCCGGCGAGCCTGGCCGAGTTCGAGTGCCGCAACAACCGCCTCGCCCTGCTGGGCCTGCGCCAGGATGGCTTCAGTGCCGCCGTCGGGGCCGCTGCCGCCCGCCACGGCCGGCGGCGGGTCGGCGTGCTGCTCGGCACCAGCACCTCCGGCATCCTGCAGACCGAGCAGGCCTACCGCCGCCGCGATCCGGTGACCGGCGCCCTGCCGGACGACTTCAACTATCGCACCACCCACAACACCTATTCGGTGGCTGACTTCGTGCGCACCGCCTTCAATCTGGAAGGCCCGGCTGTGGTGGTCTCCACCGCCTGCTCGTCGAGCGCCAAGGTGTTCGCCTCGGCGGCGCGGATGATCGCGGCCGGCCTCATCGACGCTGCCATTGTCGGCGGTGTCGACTCCTTGTGTCTGACCACGCTCTACGGATTCAACTCGCTGGAACTGCTCTCATCCGAGCCCTGCCGGCCTTACGACAAAGATCGCAACGGCCTCTCCATCGGCGAGGCGGCCGCCTTCATCCTGCTGCAACGCCCGGCCGACAGTCTCGATGCCGATGCCGTGCTGCTGCTGGGCGCGGGCGAATCGAGCGATGCCCACCACATGTCGTCGCCGCACCCGGAGGGCCTGGGGGCACGCATGGCGATGACCGCCGCCCTGAAGGCGGCCGGCCTGCAGCCAGCCGACATCGACTACATCAACTTGCACGGCACCGCGACGCCGAACAACGATGCCGCCGAGGGCCGTGCCGTGGCCACGCTGTTCGGCGACCGGGTGCCCTGCAGTTCCACCAAGGGCGCGACCGGCCACACCCTGGGCGCGGCGGGCGGCCTGGAGGCGGTCATCAGCGCGCTGGCGCTGCAGCAGGGCTTCCTGCCGGGCGGGGTCAACACGCGCAACGTCGACCCGGGCATTCCCATCCAGTACCTGACCGCGAACCGGGAGGGCGCGCCGCGCCGGGTGCTCAGCAACTCCTTCGGTTTTGGCGGCACCAACTGCAGCCTGGTGCTGGGCAGGGCGGGTTGATATGAAGCTGAGCGCTTACCTCGACGGCATCGGCCTGATCGGTCCGGGGCTCGATAACTGGCTCGCGGCGCGGCCCATCCTGGCGGGCGCCACCCCCTATGAGCCACGGCCCCTCGCCGTGCCGGCGCCGCAGTCGCTGCCGCCTGCCGAGCGCCGCCGCACCGGCCTCGCGATCAAGGTCGCGCTGGCCGTGGCGCAGGAGGCCATCGCGGCCGGGCAACTCGATGCCCGACAACTCGCCGCGGTGTTCTCCTCCTCCGGCGCCGACAACGACAACTGCGATGCCATCTGCAAGACGCTGGCCTCCGAGGATCGGAGCATCTCGCCGACCCGTTTCCACAACTCGGTGCACAACGCCCCGGCGGGCTACTGGGGCATCGCTTCCGGTGCCATGACCCCGGCCACGGTGCTGTGCGCCCACGACGGCAGTTTTGGTGCTGGCCTCTTGGAGGCGCTGACCCAGGTCGCGGTCGAGGGCTGGGGCACCCTGCTGGTCACCTACGACATGCCCTATCCCGAACCGCTGCACGCCAAGCGCCCGCTTCCCTCCGCATTCGGCATCGCGCTGGCGCTGATGCCTGAACGCAGCGCGCACTCGCTGGCGCGGATCGAGGTCAGCCTCGCCGATGATGCGCCCGATGCGCTGGCCGAGCCTGAACTCGAGGCGCTGCGCCGCGCCATCCCCTGCGCACGCGGGCTGCCCTTGCTGCTGGCGGTGGCGCGTGGGGAGGGCGGGCGAGTTGTGCTGGACTATCTGGCACCGCTCAGTCTGGCGGTAACGATCGAACCCGAAAATCGTAGTTGATATGACCGACAACCAGATCACCATCGCCCGCGCCCACGACGCCACCCCCATTACCCAGGCGGGGTTGCCGATGGAAGATCGGGGCGTGGCCTGATGGAGCCCTATCGCAAAACATTGAAAGAACCGGCGCGCGTGCTCAGAACCGGCATGACCGATGCCGAACAAGTGCTGTGGCATCGCATTCGACGTAAACAACTGAAAAATGTACAGTTCTATCGGCAAAAACCATTGCGCTCGTTTATCGTGGATTTTTACTGTCCGGCAGCGAAGCTGGTTGTTGAGCTTGATGGCAGTCAGCATCTCGAAACAGGGCATCAGGCCAAAGATCAGGCTCGTGATGCAGCGTTGGCAAGCTTGGGGTTGCATGTGCTGCGGTTTGACAATCGGCAGGTGTTGCTGGAAACGGATGCGGTTCTGGCAGTGATAGATGAAGCGGTGAAGGGGCGGGTGTGAGCAAAGTCAAAAGCAAATCCCCCCTAGCCCCCCTTTTTCAAAGGGGGGAAGCACGGCACACCGCATCGGCCTCCCCCTTTGAAAAAGGGGGATTGAGGGGGATTTGCCCTTGCGCATGCCGCTAGACCACGCCTGGCTGCTCGCCCACCTGCCGCACCAGGGCAGCATGTGCCTGCTCGATGCCGTCGTCGCCTGGGATGCCCAGCACATCCGCTGCACGGCGAAGAGCCACCGCCACGCCGACAACCCGCTGCGCGCGCACGATCGTCTGGGCGCGGCCTGCGGCATCGAGTACGCGGCGCAGGCCATGGCCGCCCACGGCGCGCTGCTGGCGGCGGCCGACAGCGCACCGCGTGCCGGCTATCTGGCCAGCGTGCGCGGCGTCGAACTGCAGGTCGCCCGGCTGGATGACATCGCTGCCGACCTCGACGTCGAGGCGGAGCGTCTGTCCGGCGACGACAACACCATCCTTTACGGCTTCCGCGTCAGCGCCGGCGGACGCGAATTGCTCAGCGGCCGGGCGGCGGTGGTGCTGGACGCCGACAAACTGGGAAATTTGACATGAAACGCGCCCTCGTCACCGGCGGCAGCGGCGGCATCGGTTCGGCGATCTGCCGCCGCCTCGCCGCCGATGGCTGTTACGTTTACATCCACGCCAACCGCAATCTGGCCCGTGCGCAGACGCTGGTGGATGAAATCAGGACGGTCGGTGGCCAGGCCGAGGCCATCGCCTTCGACGTCACCGACGCCGAGGCCAGCCGCGCGGCACTGGAGGCGCTGGTCGCCGACACCCCGGTCCAGGTGCTGGTGAACAACGCCGGCATCCACGACGATGCCGTTTTCCCCGGCATGAGCGCGGCGCAATGGCATAGCGTGCTGGATGTGTCGCTTTCCGGCTTCTTCAACGTCACCCAGCCGCTGACGATGCCGATGCTGCGCAGCCGCTGGGGGCGCATCGTCAACATCACCTCCATCGCCGGCCTCACCGGCAACCGCGGCCAGGTCAACTACGCCGCGGCCAAGGGTGCGCTGCACGCCGCGACCAAGTCGCTGTCGCTGGAACTCGCCAGCCGCGGGGTGACGGTCAACGCCGTGGCGCCGGGCATCATCCAGACCGACATGATCGACGGCGTGTTCGACGCCAAGGCGATCGCCGGCATGGTGCCGATGAAGCGCGCCGGCCGCCCGCAAGAGGTGGCGGACCTGGTCGGCTTTCTCGCCTCGGAGCAGGCGAGCTACATCACAGGCCAGATCATCTCGGTGAACGGCGGCATGATTTGATCCCGCCCGCCCACGCCCTCGCGGTCCACCAGACCGAGGCCCTGCTGTTCTTCACCCTGCTGCAGCTGACGCTGATCGTCCTGGCCGCCCGCCTCGGCGGTGAACTGGCGCAGCGCATCGGCCAGTCACCCGCAGTCGGCGAGATCATCGTCGGCATCCTGCTCGGCCCGTCGCTGTTCGGCCTGCTCGCCCCCGAGCTTTTCCAATACGTTTTTCATTCGACGCCGGCGGCGCCGATGCAGATGCTGTCGCAGATCGGCCTGGTCCTGCTGATGTTCCAGATCGGCCTGGAATTCGACTTCGCCCATCTGACCGAGCGCAACAACCGTCGCGCCGTCACCGCCATCGCCAGCGCCAGCATGGTCGCGCCCTTCGCGCTCGGCTTCGGTTTCGGCTGGCTCAGCGCGCCGCTGCTGTCGCCCGGCGTCGACCGCCTCGCCTCGGCGCTGTTCATCGCCACCGCCTTCTCCATCACCGCCTTGCCCATCCTCGGCCGCATCATGATGGAGTTCAAGATCACCCGCCTGCCCATCGGCGTCATCGCCATCAGCGCCGCCGCCATCAACGACGTCGTCGGCTGGCTGCTGCTCGCGCTCATCACCGCGCTCGCCCTGGCCGAATTCAGCGCCGCGGCCTTCGCCCTCAAGGTGGCGCTGGTCGGCGTGTTTTTCCTCGTCTGGTGGTTCCTCGTGCGGCCGCTGATGAAGCGCGTGATCCACGCCAGCCAGGCGCACCCTGTGCCGGTGGGCGAGAAGGCCGGCCGCGGCAAGCTCACCCACAACCTGCTCGGCATCCTGCTCGCCGCCATCTTCGTCTCGGCGATGACCACTTATCAGCTCGGCATCTTCGCCATCTTCGGCGGCTTCATGATGGGCGTGGTCCTGCACGACGAGCACGAACTGATCGAGGCCTGGAAGGAACGCATCGGCCACTTCGTCATGGTCTTCTTCCTGCCCATCTTCTTCACCTACACCGGCCTGCGCACCAACGTCGGCGGCCTCGATTCCGCCGCCGCCTGGGGCTGGTGCCTGCTGCTGATTGCCCTGGCCACCCTGGGAAAATTCGGCGCCAGCTACGTCGCCGCGCGCTGGGCCGGGATGTCGCATCACGAGGGCAAGGTGATCGGCATCATGATGAACACCCGCGCCCTGATGGAACTCATCGTCATCAACGTCGGCTACGACCTCGGCGTGATCTCGCAGCAGGTGTTCACGATGCTGGTGCTGATGGCGATTTTCAGCACGGTGATTACGACGCCGGGGTTGCGGCGGTGGCTGCCGAAGATGGGGGTGGCGGTGGCGGAGCGGCATTGAGGTGCATCCGCTACGCTTCGTCCGTCATTGCGAGCAACGCGAAGCAATCCAGTCAGAGGATTGGCGCGAAGCACGTTTCGTTTTAATGGTTAAACCTTCGCAGGACTGCTGACCGTTGGCCGGGGGTAGCCCGGCGGCTAGTCACTTTTCTTGTCTCGCCAAGAAAAGTAACCAAAAGAAGGCGACCCCGCCATCCACGAAACCCCGAAAATTAACCAGCGACTTGCCGCTTTAGCGGCTTAGTCGATTGGCTATGCAGAGCAGAGCCTGCCGGTGGGCGGCAAAGAACTCGCCCCGCTTTTGATGTTTTAAATTGGTTTTTTGTGAGCGGGGCTTCAGACACCTTTGCCGCTGATCCACCCGGCAGGCTCAATTTTCGGCGTGGCTGAGAGGGGAGAAAGTCAAAACCAGGACGGTGATGACGGGGTGTTTCTGGTTACTATCTGGGCTTCACACATTCGGCGCATTACGCGGACTATTTACATACTTATAAAGGCTTAAAAATGGAAGAGATAGGATTAAGCAAACAAGTAGTTGATGCGTTAATAGATAAATCCTCAAAAAAACAGATCGCAGAAACGGCCAGATTATTAGCCGTAACGCTCGCATACTGCCAACAAGGGAAGAAACCCCATATTTTGCGCGACATTCACAATTCGATATGCAACTCTTCCCTATCAACAGAAGATAAAACTCTGGTTTCAGAAGGCATTAATGCGTTGGCAAGAACCTTGAATTTTGTTCACGAAACCCCCCAGACTGGGCAAATTTCGAAAGACATATTTCAGCATGAATTTATTGACATGGCCGAAGTGTTTTCCACTGGATGCGAGCAAATCCTTGAAAAATACAAACCACATGATTACGCCATCGCAAGAAACCACCTCATATCATTAGTTTCTGACAAAAATGCAAAAAAAACCTATGAGAACTGGTGGGCTCCATTTAAACGTGCCTGGTTCCGCGGTGAAGGTGAGAAATTTATATCAATCGTAAGGAAAAACAGGGTTGCTGACCACGGCAAACTCGCTGGCAAAACAGGGATTAAAGCGGCGCTATCCGAATATGTGGCAGGAACAGGTAAAAAATGACACGGTTCACAATACACGTAATGGATGTTGGATAGGGCGGCGGTAAGCGAAGCGTATTGCGCCGCAGGCGCGTCGTAACACAAGCACGTAAACCGATCAGTCATCACCGACCTGGTTTTGACTTTTCTCCCCCTCTCAGCCCAGCCGAAAATTGAGCCTGCCGGGTGGATCAGCGGCAAAGGTGTCTGAAGCCCCGCTCACAAAATTAATCAGCATTACAAAAGCGGGGCGAGTTCTTTGCCGCCCACCCGGCGGGCTCGGTTTTCGGGAACCCGAAGGGCGGGGATGTCGGGGTCGCCTTCTTTTGGTTACTTTTCTTGGCGAGACAAGAAAAGTAACTAGCCGCCGGGCTACCCCCGGCCAACGGTCAGTAGTCCTGCGAAGGTTTAACCACACGCAACGTGCTTCGCGCCGATCCTCTGACTGGATTGCTTCGCTGCGCTCGCAATGACCAAGAAATTAAAGGGGCAACTTCGCAATAAAAACTTTGCGAAGCTGCCCCTTTAATTCCGGTCGGAGCGCAGTAGCGCCATCGCACGTACGGTGCGACGATAACCGCCCTTGAGATACGTCAGCCGATACGTATGCTGTCCATCGATCCCAACACGCCGAAAACCTGCAGCAGCCATATCACGACAACAATGACGACGACAATATTCAGGATGTTTTTGATCTTTCGATCCATGGGGATGTAGGTATTGACAAGCCAAAGCAGTACGCCAACCACAATCAAGACGATGACCAAGTTAATCAGAGGCATACGGATTCTCCTGTGTGAGCATTAAATTGCTGGGGGCACCGACCGACTGGTTTTAGGTGCGGCTTGATACTACCCCATTCTTCTTTCCTGTTATCAATGCCGGTCGTAAGCGGCGTCTGCGTCGTTGTTTCCACACCGCCACGAAACGTGTCTCGCTCGCAGGCGACGGCTGCAATTCAGCCCGGCTTGACCGCCTGATACTCCCCCAGAATCGACAGCGCCCGGCTTTCAATGTGCCGGTTTACCCCGGCAAAACCGGCAGCCTCCAGCGTATCGATCACGCCGCTCGGCGGCACGCAGGCTTCGATGGTGTCCCAGTAGTAGCGCCACAGCTTGGCCGACTCGGCGCTGCTGCCGATCAGACGGGCCAGCACCGGCACCACGCCGCGCATGTACACCTTGAGCAGGGCCTGGCTCAAGGCGCGTTCCGGCTTGGTGATCTCGAGCAGGCACAGGCGGCCGCCGGGCTTGAGGACGCGATGGAATTCGCTGAAGGCGGCCGACAGGTCGCCGATGTGGCGCAGCGCGTAGCCCATGCTGAGAAAGTCGAAGCTGGCATCGGGGAAGGGGATCGCTTCCGCGCGCCCCTCGATGAGCTGGACGCCCGGCAGGTTCGCGCAGGCCATCATGCCGGCGCTCGGATCGACGCCCACCACCAGCGCGGGGTCGCCCACCAGTTTGACCGCTTCGCGCGCGACCAGGCCGGTGCCGACGCCGATGTCGACGATGCGCATGCCGGGTTTCAGCCCGCCCCGCTGCAGGGCCTGGTTGCGGTACCAGGGGCCGCTGCCCAGGGCGAGCAGGCGGTCGATGCGGTCGTAGTCGGAGGCGGTGCGGTCGAACAGCTTGCCGACGTAACCGCGCCGCTCCTGTTCGGTGGCGTAGTAGCCGGTGAGGGGCGGATGCGGGGCATGCACCGCGTGTGCGGACGAATCGGGGGCGTTTTTCATGGGGTGTTTGACCGGTGAGTGTTCAGGCGCCGCAGCAGCAGAAGCGGCAAGCGCAGCAGGAAACCCAGCATCAGCCGGAGGTGCATCCAGGTGAGCAGGGTGTTGTCGCGCAGGTAGTTGAAGTGGGAAACGCCACCCTCGTCGGCGCGCAGGTATTTCACCGGCGCGGGCAGATTGATCGGGCGCACGCCGCGCCAGCACAGGCGCACCACGGCCTCGGGGTCGAAGTCGAAACGGCGCATCCAGCGCTGGCCGCGCATCACCTGGCGCAAGGGGTCGATGGGATAGACGCGAAAGCCGTAGAGCGAATCGCCGATGCCCGCCCACAGGGTCTCCAGGTTGGCCCAGCCGTTCGAAATCTTGCGCCCCTGCACGCGCAGGGCCGGGGCATCGGCGTCGAACACCGGCTTGCCGAGGACCATCGCGCCGGGTGCCCGTTGCGATGCGGCCATGAAGGCCGGGATGAGGTCGGCCGGGTGCTGGCCGTCGGAGTCCATGGTCAGCGCGTGGGTAAACCCCTGCTGGATAGCCAGGTCCAGACCGTGCAGCACGGCCGCACCCTTACCGCCGTTTTCGGGCAGCACCAGCACCTTCAGGTGGGGGTCGTTCGCCGCCATGTCCTGCAGGCCTTCGGCCGTGCCGTCGGTGCTGCCGTCCACCACCACCCACACCGGCGCCCACTGGGTGCGGGCGGCGCGCACCGTATCGCAGACCCGGGGGCCGGGGTTATAACTGGGGATCAGCACCAGGTGGCTGGTGGAAGCGTTCATGTCAAGTGGCATCAGGTCTGCCGTGCCGTGCCGGATTCCGTGGCCTGCGGTGCGTCGGGCGGCAGGAAATGCGGCGCATCGCGCAGTTCATCAATGAAGTAGCGCTCCAGTTCCTCGGTAAAGACCCCGGCCTTTTCCGGTGGATCGAAGCGACGGCCGAGGCGGATGCGATAGGTGATCGGCATCGGCGGGCGGCGGAACAGTGGCCAGCCCTTGCCGAGGTAGGCCGAATCGGTCTCGATGAACACGGTCTGGATCGGCACCCGGGCCCGGCTGGCGATGAGCGCGGCGGTGCCCTTGCAGATGTTGACCGGCCAGCGGGTGGTGCGGGTGCCTTCGGGGAAGATCAGCAGCTGGCTGCCGTTTTTCAGCTCGGCGACGGATTGCCTGATCATGCTCAGCTGCGCGTCGTTGCGGATGTAGCCGGCCAGGCGCGCGCCGGCGCCGAGAAAGACGTTGTCGACGATATCGACCTTCATGATGCAGGCCATGTTGGGCAGGCGCGAGATGACCATCAGGGCATCGAGCAGACAGGGGTGGTTGGGGGCGACGATCATCGGGCCTTCATCGCGCAGCGAATCGAGCGCGGACAGGTCGAAGCGGCAGGCCCCGATGAGGGACAGCGCGCCGAGATAAATCCTGAAGCCGGTGGTGCTGGCCCAGCGCCCGAGCGGGACGGCCCAGCGCTTCGGCAGGACGTAATAGAGGGGCACGGCGAGCAGCGTCCAGGTCAGCGAGATCGCGCCGAGCAGCGCCAGACCGAACCACAGGGCGAAATATTCGTAGAGCCGATGCAGCCAGCGCCGGGGCAGACTGGGTAGCGAAGCCCGGTCAGCGCTCACTCGACCGCCTCGACGCGGGTGGACGACTCCCCGAGGATCCAGGCGATGCCGACGCCGGCGGCAAAGTAATCCTCGCGCTTGACCAGCGGGCTATCGGCGAAGACGGCGCCCTTGAGGCTGTCCCAGCGCGCAAAGGCGCCCAGCCAGTATTTCGGGTAGCGCTTCGATGCCGACATCAGGAACTGGCTGCCGGCGTAGCCCCCCTTGGCATCGAAGGCCGGACGGCCGGCGGTGGCGTATTGCGGCGCCACCGAATAGAAATAGTCATGGTTGCGTTCCGAGCCGACCATCGGGCCGGCGAGCAGGCCCAGGTTCCAGCCGGCAAGCCCCGCGACATCGCTGATGTCGAGATTGAGGCGCGGCGAAAACACCCAGCCGATGTCGTCCATTCCTCCTTTCACGGTGACCGCGGTGCGCACCGGCAGGCGCAGGTCCAGCCGGGTGCGCCGGTCTGTGGTGCGCCATAGGTTGAGGTCGAGCGAAGGGCCGAGCTCCACCGTCGGCTGCAGATCGGGCATGCCCTGGCGGGCCCGGTTGTCGTCGCTGTTCACCGGCAGCGAGGCGCCGAGACTGAGATTGAGTTCGATGCGGTCGCTGTCGAAGAAGGTGCCGCGAATGCCGTGCCGGTCCGCCTTGAGAAACTCGCCGCGGTAGACCAGATAAGGAAACGGGATGGCGTAGAGGCTCGACTGGTCCGAACCGCGATAGTCCGGCAAGGACAGGGCGCTGATGCCTGCGCCCTGCTCCCACAGGGGTTTTTCAGCAGCGAAGGCATGGCCGGCGGAGCAGGCGGCCAGCAGCGTGGCGAGGGTCAGGGAACGGTGGAGAAACATGGCACGTTTCCGACTGAATTTCCCGCCTGGCCCGAGCCGATGGCATGACCGCCCGAGGCCTCGATTTCGACCATCAGGTCGGCACGGCACACATCGGCTTGCAGGAACACAGCCGACACCGGGGCGCCGATGAATTGCGCCACTTCGCGGCGTACCGTGGCCAGGTTCTCGGCATGGCGGACGTACACCTTGTAGGCCAGCTGGTCGAGACGGAAGTCGGCGCCCGGCGCCTGGCGGTTGGCCTCGGCGACGATGGCCGTGATGTTGTGCAGGCATTCCCGCGTCTGCGCCGCGACATCGCCGTGATGCAGGGTTTGATGGCCGACGATGCTGGCGGTGCCGGAGATGAACAGCATGTCGCGCCCGCCCAGCCTGACCAGCCCCGCACGCGAGAAGGTCGGGCTGCGCGGCCCGTACTGGCTGGGGTAATGGTAGGCGCTGAGCTGGCGCGGATTCTCGACGCCGACCACGTTTGCCCGCGCCGCCAGGAAAGCAATGTGGAGGCCGCCGCCGGCAGAGCCGAGGGCGCAGGCGGCAGGCACCTTGTCGATCACCGAACGGCCGTGGGCGAGGAAGGCATCCTGGCGGCCGATATTGAACTGGCGGTAGCGCTCCATGGTGTGGCTTTCCCGGTTGATCGCGGGGAAGTAGTTCCAGAAGCGCAGGACGGTGTGATAGCCGCGTGCTTCCAGCAGCTCGAAGATGGCCTGGTAGGCGGCCTCCGTGGTGGCCTGCAGGGGCGCGCGCGCATCATGGGCCGCGCCCCCGGCGGCTTCGTCCAGGCTCACGCAGCCGAACAGCAGCGTTTCGCCCTGACGGTAGCGGATGGGGCCATGCTGGCCGGATTCCAGGGGTTCCGGGCTATGCCAGACTTCACAGATCGCCTCCTCCTCGGCCGGCAGGCTCATGTCCACGGCGAGGAACGGCAGCTCCCCGGCATCGAGTGGGCGTGCAGGATGGGAAAAACAGGCGCCGCCCAGCACGCTGTCCTGCCCGGCCAGACGGGAAAGTTGGGACGCGGGCAGAACCTCCAGCCGCAGAATCGCTTCCGCAGGCATCATCGGCAGCCGGCCTCTTCCGCGTCGTCCAGAGGGCGGATATTGACCTTGCGCCGCTTCCAGGCCATGACCGTACGTTTTAGGTTGGCCAGGGAGGTGAGGTAATAGATCGTCTTGAAAGCGAAGAGCGAACGCCAGATGGGCGTCTTGCCGAAAATATCGCCGGCCAGCACCGACAGCAGCGCCTCCCTGACCCGGAAGTAGTTGCGCGGCGACATGAAGAGGTCGCGCATGGCGGGATTGGTGATCCGGTAGATGAACCAGGAGAATTCCTTCGGCCCGTGCTTCATCGCCTGGTCGAAACGCTTGAGCGCCCGCGCCGCCTGGCCCGGCTGGCGCAGACAGGTGTCGACCGCCTCGGCGCCGACGAAGGCGCTGTTCATGGCCAGCATCACCCCGGACGAGAAGACCGGATCGATGAAGGCATAGGCGTCGCCCAGCAGCAGGTAGCTGGCGCCGTGGCTGCGGTCGCAGCTATAGGAAAAGTTGCCGGTGGCGTCGACGTCAGAGACGAGTTCGGCGTCCTTCAGCCGAGCTGCCAGGGCAGGGCACGTGGCAATGAGGTCGAGGAAAAAGTCGCGCACCGGTTTCCGTCGGGTTTTCAGGCAGGTGGGCCAGATCACCGCGCCGACGCTGGTGGCACCGTCGGCGAGGGGAATGAACCAGAACCAGCCATGCTCGAACCAGAACAGGCTGATGTGGCCCGCTTTCTTGCCCGTGTTGCGCTGGGCGCCCGTGAAGTGGCCATAGAGCGCGGCGCTGTTGTGCCTGGGGTTGCGCTGCTTGGCCTTGAAGCGGTTGCCGAGAAAGGTGTCGCGGCCGGAGGCGTCGACGAGGAAGCGGCATCGCCAGGTCTCGCTGCGGCCGTCGTCGTGTTCGGCCCGGACGATGGCGCCTTCATCGTTCGGCAGGAATTCCACGTCGCGCACGCGGCAGCCTTCGATGACATCGGCGCCTTTGCGCGCGGCATTGCGAATCAGGATATCGTCGAGCTCGGAACGGCGCACCTGGTAGGCGAGCGGCATGGACTTGTCCCAGGCGTCGGCGAACTCGAAGGTCTGGCGGTGTTCGTGCCAGGGGGAGACGAATTCCGCCCCCCACTTCTCCATGCCGATGGTCGCCACCTCGGCGCGCACGCCCAGCTTCTCGAACAGCGGCAGGTTGGCCGGCAGCAGGGATTCACCGATATGAAAGCGGGGATGGTGCGCCTTCTCCAGCAGGGTGACCCGGTGGCCCTTTTCCGCCAGCAGCGTGGCGGCCGTCGAGCCGGCCGGGCCGCCGCCGATCACCAGGACATCGCAGTGGTGATCGGCAGGGTAGGGTGGGATGGAATGGTGCGGCATGAGACTTTCCCTGGGTGATGGCAGCACTGCGAAAGGCCCTGCCCGCATAACATAAACTGAAACGACTGACAATTTTACCAAACAAGCTCACGCGGGTGCCCGAATTCCGCGACGCCACAATTCAGCAACTGGCTGCCCGCGTTATCATGCGCATGTTTTGGTCTGACTGTCCCCGATTATGCTGGTGCTTGGCGTCGAATCCTCCTGCGATGAAACCGGTGTCGCGCTGTATGACAGCGCGTACGGCCTGCTGGCGCATGCGCTGTATTCGCAGATCGCGATGCACAACGCGTACGGCGGGGTGGTGCCGGAACTGGCGTCGCGCGACCATATCCGCCGGGTCTTGCCGTTGACCCGCCAGGTGCTGGCCGAGAGCGGCCGTACCCTTGCCGATATCGATGGTATTGCCTACACGCAGGGGCCCGGGCTCGCCGGCGCCCTGCTGGTGGGGGCGGGGATGGCGCGCGCGCTGGCGTTTGCGCTGAATATCCCCGCGGTCGGGGTGCACCATCTGGAAGGCCATATGCTGTCGCCGCTGATTTCCGACACCCCGCCGGAATTCCCGTTCGTCGCCTTGCTGGTGTCGGGCGGGCACACCCAGCTGATGCGGGTATCCGGCGTCGGGCGCTACACCCTGTTGGGCGAGACGCTCGACGACGCGGCGGGCGAGGCCTTCGACAAGACCGCCCAGCTGCTGGGGCTGGGCTATCCAGGCGGCCCTGCGCTGTCGGCCCTGGCAGCCACGGGCGATGCCCAGCGCTTCAGTCTGCCGCGCCCGATGCTGAATTCGGGCGACTTCGATTTCAGCTTTTCCGGGCTCAAGACCGCGGTGCTGACGCTGGTGCGCAAGGTCGGGCTGGGCGAGGCGGCGGACATCGCGGCGGCGTTCCAGCGCGCGGCGGTGGAGGTGCTGGTGAGCAAGAGCCTGGCGGCCTGTGCGCATAGCGGCGCGACGCGTCTGGTGGTCGCGGGCGGCGTCGGCGCCAACGCGCATTTGCGCGAGCGGCTCACACGCGACGCGGCGGCGCGCGGTATCAGCGTGTTCTATCCGCGGCTGGAGTTCTGCACCGACAACGGCGCGATGATCGCCTACGCCGGCGCGCAGCGGCTGGTGTCTCAGCAGAATTCGCCCCCGGCGCAGGCGGATCTGACGTTTGCGGTCAAGCCGCGCTGGGAACTGGCGACGCTCGACGCCGTGTAACTGACTGAACCTGAAAACCTCACCACAGAGACACGGAGATATGTCCCGCAGGGACGGTATCCCTTGGGACACAGAGAAAGGCATCAAATCAATAGTTTGTCGATCAACCTGCCTTCACCCATCAGGTGAGCACACTGACACATGCAAGGTGTTGTTTTTCCTCTGTGCGCGCTGTGTCTCTGTGGTTCAACTGCGGTTTTAAGGCTGAAACGTGACGGCAATTCACGGCTGAAAGATCGGGTAGGCCTCGCGCAAGGTCTTGAGCCATTTTTCGCTGCCGGTAAGCTGCGCGATCTGTTCCGGAAACAATAAAAATCCGACCAGCACTGCCATCAGGCAGACCAGAACCACTGTGCCAAAAATGCTTTCCGGCCGCAGCGCGCCCCAGTAGCGGCTGACCAGGAACAGCGTGTCCTTCTTGTGTTCCGACATCAACAGCCAGCGGCGCAGCAGCTTGACCGCGAGGTAGGCCGCATAGCCCCCCATCAGCGAGGCAAACACGATGCGGAAGAGGGCGAACACGTCGAGTCCGCCGCCCAGATACTGGTGATACAGCCAGGACACGAAGCCGAGCGACAGCGACGCCAGGATGGCGATGGCGACGTTGATGAACAGCCGCCGCCGTTCGCGCGCGAGGTCGCGCTGCCGCTCGATGAAGAAGCTGTCGATCTCGCGCTTGAAGTACTCGACCTTTTCTTGCACCAGCGAGGAGATTTCCGATTTGGCGTGGACGATGCGCGCGTCCATTACGGTGCCGAATTTATCCCCCGCGTAATCGACCATTTCGCGCACATCGTCCTTGGTGAACTGGCGCTGCGCGTGCAGCTCCTCGGAAATCTTGTCGAGCTTGGTGTCGATTTCCTGGCTGGCGCGCCAGATGACATCCTTCAGTTCGGTGCCGGCCTGCAAGACGCCGTCCTTCACCACCTCCGACAGACGCTCGCTCGCGCGGTCGATCGCCTCGCGTGACACCTCGGCGAGGCTGTCCTTTGCGTGCTCGATGGTTTTGTCGAACAGGGCCATATTCGTTGGGTAGGGTCAGGAGCGGACGCCGATGCGGCCTTCCTTACCGTTGACCAGATTGATGAGGTTGCGCTTATGACGATAGACCAGCAGCAGCGCGATCACCAGCACGGCAATCGCGGTGCGTCCCCAGCCCATCAGCAGCCCGGCGTAGACCGGGGCGAGCACCGCGGTGGTCACGGCGGCGAGCGAGGAAATGCGGAACACCCCCGCCATCAAAAGCCAGGTCAGCAAACACGCCAGCCCGAGCCAGGGATTGAGGCCGACCAGCACGCCAAGCGCGGTGGCGACGCCCTTGCCGCCCTTGAAGCCGAAAAACACCGGGAACAGGTGGCCGATAAACACGGCCAGCGCGCACAGCAGCACGATGCCGTCGTCGAGACCGAACTGCGGCGCCAGCGCACGCGCCAACACCACCGCGATCCAGCCTTTCGATGCGTCGCCGAGCAGCGTCAGCACGGCAGCCGTCTTGCGCCCGCTACGCAGCATGTTGGTCGCCCCCGGGTTGCCCGATCCGTATTGGCGAGGGTCGGGCAGGTGCATGGCGCGGCTGACGATGACAGCAAACGACAACGAGCCCAGCAAATAGGCGGCGGCAATAAACAGCAGCGTGGTCATAAACAAGTCAGTAAAATGGCGGGTTTTAGGTGGGCCCTGGGGGCCGCGCCGTGGATAAATAAATGGATATTCTATTTCTGCGGGACTTTCGTCTCGAACTGATTATCGGCATATACGAGTGGGAACGCAAAGTGCCGCAGCCGGTGCGGCTCGATCTGGAGATCGGGCTGCCTGACAGCAAGGCGGGCGGCACCGACAACGTCGCCGATACCATCGATTATGGCGCGGTGGCCAAGCGGGTAAAGGACTATCTGCACAATGCGCCGCAGCCGATCACGCTGGTCGAATCGGTCGCCGAGCACGTGGCCGCGATCGTGCGCGATGAATTCGGCGCGCCGTGGGTGAAGGTATCGGTCACCAAGTTCGCCATCGTGCCCGGCATCAAGGAGTTGGGCATCACCATCGAGCGCGGCGCGCGCCTGTGATTGAGCAGATCGCCGCCGGCTCTGTTGCAAGCGCGGCGGCCATTCTGCTGGCGGCGTATTTTATCCGCGGCATCACCGGCTTTGGTTCGGGGCTGATTTCGGTGCCCTTGCTGGCCTTGTTCCTGCCGCTGAAATTCGTCGTGCCCTTGATTCTGCTGCTGGATTTCACCGCGTCGATCGTGATTGGCGGCTTCAATTTCAAGCGCGTGAAATGGGACGAAGTTGGTGTGCTGATTCCGTTCGGCATTGTGGGCGTGATCCTCGGCACCAGCCTGCTGGTCAACCTGCCGCCCGAACCCATGCTGATTGCCCTGGCCGGGTTTGTCTTCATCTTTGCCGTGCGCAGCCTCCTCAACCTCCACGGCGAAAAGCTGATCTCGCGCGGCTGGGCAGTGCCGGCTTCGCTCACCGGCGGCACCGTGGGGGCCTTGTTTGGCACGGGCGGGCCGCCCTACGTTATTTACCTGAGCCACCGCATCCGCGATAAAAGCGATTTGCGTGCGACCTTCTCGGCGCTGTTCTTCACCGAGGGCCTGACGCGCATTGGCAGCTTTCTGGTGGCCGGGCTGCTGATGACGGCCCCGGTGTGGGTCACCTATTTTGCCGCGCTGCCGCTCGTGCTGGGTGCGCTCTACCTGGGCGGACGTGTGCATGTCGGGATCGGTCCGGCGCAGATGGCGCGGCTGGTTGGCGTATTGTTGCTGGTGTCGAGCGTGTCATTGTTATACAAGGCCTTGTCTATATGAGTGAACTCGACTCGCTGCATTTCCAGTCCATCTCGTTCACCGGGCATGCGCCCGGCGCGCGCCTCATCGTGCTGGGTGCGGTGCACGGCAACGAAACCTGCGGCACCCAGGCAATCCGCCGGGTGATCGGCGAGATCGAGTCCGGCCAGCTGGGCATCGTCGCCGGCAGCGTCACCTTTGTTCCGGTTGCCAACCCGCTGGCCTACGCTCGCAATCAGCGCATGGGCGACCGCAACCTCAACCGCAATCTGGTGCCGACCGCTACGCCGGTCGAATATGAAGACCGCATCGCCAACTGGCTGTGCCCGCTGCTGGCGCAGCACGACGCACTGCTCGACCTGCACTCGTTCCATACCGCCGGTCAGCCTTTCGTCATGCTGGGGCCGCAAGACAACCGCGGCACGCTGGAGCCGTTTGCGCGTGCGGCGGAGGAAACCGCGCTGGCGCTGCGCCTGGGTGTGCACCGCTTCATCGACGGCTGGCTCGACACCTACGCCGCCGGCGTCGCGCGCCGTCTGGCGACGGGCGCGTCGTCACGCGAGGCCGATGTGCATTACGGGGTGGGCACCACTGAATACATGCGTGCGCAGGGCGGCGTCGCGCTCACCCTCGAATGCGGTCAGCACGACGACCCGGCGGCCCCCGAGGTGGCCCGGCGCGCGATCCACAATGCGCTCGCGCATCTGCGGCTGAGCGACGCACCCGCGCCGGCCCCCATGGCCGACACCGAGGCGCTGCGCCTGTACCAGGTCATCGACCGCGTCCATGCGGAGGATGCATTCGCGCGCGACTGGTCCAGCTTCGATTGGGTGCGCGCGGCTGAAGTCATCGGCACGCGCCACGACGGGCCCCCGGTGTTGGCGGACAGTGATGGCTACATCGTCTTTCCCAATCCCAACGCGCTGCCGGGACAGGAGTGGTTTTACCTCGCCAGATGCAGCACCCGGGTGTGAAGCACACGGCTTCAGCCTGCCTCGCCTATAAAAGAGAGGGGCGGATAGGATGGCCAGGGCTGATCCACAACCGATGGGGTGAGCGTCGAACGCGCACATGGGACAAGAAATCAATCGCACCCGCTTTTCAGAAGCGGACCTTCAGCAGTTTTCCGCCCAACTGGTGGCGGAAACGGCGGCGTTGCGGTCGTTTGCCAAAGCCGGCGGCTTCAAGGATGCACGCTACGTCGCCGGGTTCGAGCTCGAAGCCTGGCTGCTCGATCACGCAGGCTTGCCCAAGCCTGTCAATGAAGCTTATCTGCGTGCGCTGAGCGATCCGCTGGTGGTGCCAGAGCTGTCGCGCTTCAACGTCGAGCTGAATGCGCCGTCGGTGGAAATGGGCGCGGGCGTGCTGGCCGCCATGGAGGAATCCTTGCTGGCCACCTGGGACAAGTGCCAGCAGGTGGCGCACGGCATGGATGCGGTGCTGGCGATGATCGGCATCCTGCCGACCATCCGCGACGAGGATCTGTGCCTCGCCAACATGTCGGCGATGAAGCGCTTCGACGTGCTTAATACGCAGGTGCTGCAGCAGCGCGACGGCGCGCCCATCCGCATCGACATCGCGGGCACGGATCAGCTTCACCTGAGCCGTCCCGACGTGATGCTGGAGGCCGCCACCACCTCGTTCCAGCTGCATCTGCAGGTGCCCTTCGATCTGGCGGGCCGCTATTACAACGCATCGCTGATCAGCTGCGCGCCGCTGCTGGCGGCGGCGGTCAACTCGCCGCTGCTGTTCGGCCAGCGCCTGTGGCAGGAAACGCGGGTGCCGCTGTTCGAGCAGTCGGTAGAACTCGGCGGCTATAACGGGCTGGCTGAACCCAGCGTGCGGCGGGTGACGTTCGGGCGCGGCTATGTGGCGCGCAGCCCGCTGGAGCTGTTCGAGGAAAACCTCGAGCACTATCCGGTGCTGCTGCCGATGCCGCAGACCGAGTCGCCGGCGCGCTTTCCGCATCTGCGATTGCACAATGGCGCCATCTGGCGCTGGGTGCGCCCGCTGATCGGCTTCGACGCCGCCGGGCAGGCCCATGTGCGGCTGGAACAGCGGGTGCTGCCGAGCGGCCCGACGGTGCTGGACATGGTGGCCAATGCGGCGCTGTATTACGGCTTGGTGCATGCACTGGCGCGGCAGCCGCGGGCCGCAGAATCCGACCTGCCGTTTGCCGTTGCGCGCGCCAATTTTTATGCCGCTGCCCGCCATGGGCTGCAGGCCGAGCTGACCTGGCTGGATGGCCGGCGATATCCCGTGCGCGAATGGCTACTCAAAATCGGGCTGCCGCTGGCGCGCCAGGGCCTGCGCGATTTCGGCCTGTCGGATGCCGAGATCGAGCATTATCTGGGCGTCGTCGAAGCCCGGGTACGCAGTGGACAGACCGGCGCGGCGTGGCAGCTGCAACGGCTCGCCCGGGTGGGCGGCGACCTGCACCGCATGATGGACGATTATCTGGACAACCAGCGCGCCGGTGCACCGGTGCACGAGTGGGATTTATGACCCTGACGCAATACGACGCCTTGCCGCCCGGCTTGCTGGAGCTGCCTGCCGCCCGTCTGGGCGAGGTGCTGCCGGGACCGACGCTGATCCACCTGCCGGGCCGGCGCACGCCGCCCCTTTTTGTTTCGGTGCTGCTGCACGGCAACGAGGACACCGGCTGGCTGGCGGCGCAATCGGTGCTGAAAAAATACGCGACGGCCGAACTGCCGCGCGCGCTGTCGCTGTTCATCGGCAACATCGAGGCGGCCCGGACAGGACAGCGCCGGCTCGACGGCCAGCCCGACTACAACCGGGTGTGGCCGGGCAGCGAGGAAGCGCACCCGCCCGAACGGGCGATGATGCAGCAGGTGGTCGACGCGATGCGCGCCCGCGGCGTCTTTGCCAGCATCGACATCCACAACAACACCGGCCTCAATCCGCATTACGCCTGCGTCAACCGGCTGGAGCAGGACTTTCTGCATCTGGCCACGCTGTTTTCGCGCATCGTGGTCTATTTCATCCGGCCACGCGGCGTACAGTCGGCCGCTTTCGCCGAGTTGTGCCCGTCGGTCACGGTGGAGTGCGGCAAGCCAGGTACGCCCGGCAGCGTCGAGCATGCCGCCGCATTCATGGAGGCCTGCCTGCATCTGTCCGAATTTCCCGCACATTCGGTGGCACCGCATGATGTCGATCTATTTCATACCGTGGCCACGGTCAAGGTGCCGGAACAGATCAGCTTCGGTTTCGTTACGCCGGACGCGGACATCGACTTTGTTCCCGATCTGGATCATTACAATTTCCGCGAACTGGAACGCGGCAACCTACTGGGCCGGGTGCGGCCGGGCAGCCCGGCCAGGCTGCAGGCGCTGGATGAAAACGGCGCAGAGATCGGCGACCGCCTGTTTGATTACAGCCGCGGCGAGATCACCTTGAGAAAGCCGCTGATGCCGGCGATGCTGACGCGCGACGAACAGGTGATCCGCCAGGACTGCCTGTGTTATTTGATGGAACGGATCAAGACGCCCGCTTGAGTCTTAGCCGCGTGGATGGTGAGCCGCGTGCAGCTGCTTCAGCCGTTCGCGCGCCACGTGGGTGTAGATCTGCGTGGTGGAAATGTCGCTGTGTCCAAGCAGCATCTGCACCACGCGCAGGTCGGCGCCATGGTTCAGCAGGTGGGTGGCAAAGGCATGGCGCAGCGTGTGCGGTGACAGTGGCCGGGTGATTGCGGCGGCGCGCGCGCGCCGCTTGATAAGGTACCAGAACGCCTGCCGCGTCATGCCGTCGCCGCGCGCGGTCACGAACATCGCATCTGAGAGGTGACGTTCCAGCAGCAGCGGTCGCGCCTCCGCCAGATAGCGCTTGAGCCACTGCACTGCCTCCTCGCCCAGCGGCACCAGCCGGTCCTTGTTGCCCTTGCCGGTCACGCGCAGCACGCCGTCGTTGAGGTTCACCGCCGTCAGCTTCAGCCCCACCAGTTCCGACACCCGCAAGCCGGTGGCGTACAGCGTTTCCAGCATCGCGCGGTCGCGCAGGCCCAGCGGGGTGGCGGTGTCGGCGCTGTCGAGCAGGCGCTCCACATCGGATTCGGTCAGCGTCTTCGGCAGCGAGCGCGGCAGCTTGGGGCTGTCGAGATTGAGTGTGGGGTCGGCGGCGATCAGGTTCTCGCGCAGCAGATAGCGATAAAAGCGCTTCAGCGCCGAGGTGTAGCGCGCCGCGCTGCGTGGCTGCGCGTGACCGGCGAAACGCCACGCCAGATAGCCCTCGATGTCGCCCGCCACGGCAGAATCCAGCGCATGGTTGCGTTCTTTTTCCAGCCAGCCGCCGAAGGTCTTCAGGTCGCGCCGATACGCCGCCAGCGTCAGGTCCGCCAGCCCATCCTCCAGCCACAGGTGATCACAGAACCGGTCAATCAGCGCGTCGTTCATGCGCCAGCAGCCAGGTTTTGACATCCAGCGGCGCGCCACTGGACGAATGCATGAAGCCGCCCAGACCGCTTGCCGCCACCACGCGATGGCAGGGAATGAGGATAGGCAAGGGATTCGCCCCGCACGCCTGGCCCACCGCGCGCGGGGCGGTGCCGAGTAGTTTCGCCAGCGTGCCATAGGTGGTCTGTTGCCCGGCCGGAATGGCCATAAGCGTGCGCCATACCCGCAGCTGGAACGGCGTGCCTTGCGGCACGAATAGCACGTCAATGGGGTGAGCTGGGTTCTGCCAATAGGCGTCCAGTTCGCGCGCCAACTGGCGTGCGCGCGCGTCCAGTTGGGTCGACACCGGGGTGTCGAGCGGCAAAAAATCCAGCCGTGTCAGCGCACCACCGGTGAAGCTGGCGCCAAGGCGGCACATCGGGGCAGTCAGAATGACATCGTGGGCTGGCATAGGCGGATTTTAGCTGAGGCCGGGGGGCAGGTTTACCTGTGTCCGAAATCGGGCCACTTGCGGAAGTTCAAGCACCGTTGTGTGACCGTCGCTTCATCGGCCATCTCTGCCGTTCAGATAATCGACGATTCCGTCGAAAAGCCTTACACCTTCGACAACCCGGGCAAGTCCCTATTTGGTCAAGTGTGATGAATTAATTGTCATTATTTTCGCAGGCGTGGTTATTGCTTTGTAATTAGGCCTTTCGCGAGTAACGACTGGGCGGCTGGTGAATAACTGTGAGGAAGTGTGGTCTCCCGCGCACACCTCCATGCGCTTAGTCTTGCGGGTTTATGGAAAGGAAGTTACATGGCGAAAAGTCTGAACAGTCAGCGCAATGAACGGCGCCTCGAAGACAGGTTGATTGTCATCAATAGACGCAACGGGAAGGCTTTGTTGTATGGCCAAATAATTCTTTTCATTAGTCTGCTTATCACTATATTGTGGCTCCTCGTCGCCTGACAGGAATTTCGTCTTGATACCCCCTGTATATATTCCATATATCCCAGCACTTTTTACGGCTTCGTCGGCATAAAAACGGCGTTGAGAATTCCACGCCGTTTTTCGCTTGATTGCTTGCGGCAGCCAGCCTCCGTAAACTGAACAGGCACGACGCACCGGATCAAACCTCAGGGTCAGCACAAATCTCAGAAACCTCAGCTCAGACACGATTATTTCGGATTGTCACAATCAAAAAAGTGGTGATAGCCGTCATGGCTTGCCTTAAAAAGTCCGACGACCAGTCTCACTGATCAACGCACGTCCGATTGGCGAATACCAGCCGCTCCAGGTAGCCGCCCTTGTAGGTTCGTAGCAGGTCGATAACGGTCATCTGCAAAGCCCACCTCTACAAACAAAAACGCCCGCATGAAGCGGGCGTTTTTGCGTTGCGACCTGCAAGGACTGCTTATTCGGCAGCTGCAGCGGACGTGCCGCCTTTGACCTTGCGGGCGGGCAGTTTTTCCTTGATGCGGGCGGACTTGCCGGAGCGCTCGCGCAGGTAGTACAGCTTGGCACGGCGGACGTCGCCGCGACGCTTGACTTCGACGCTGGCGACCAGCGGCGAGTGGGTCTGGAAGGTGCGCTCAACGCCTTCGCCGGCGGAGATCTTGCGCACGGTGAAGGCGGAGTTGAGGCCGCGGTTGCGCTTGGCAATGACGACGCCTTCGTAGGCCTGCAGACGCTCGCGGGTGCCTTCCTTCACTTTCACCTGGACGACGATGGTGTCGCCGGGGGCGAAGTCGGGGAGGGTTTTGCCCAGGCGGGTGATTTCTTCCTGCTCGAGTTGCTCGATGATGTTCATGATGTTTCCTTGCACTTGGCGGGAGAGGTGCACCACCGGGTCTGTTCAGACTCCCGGGCGGACGTCACGCCGTTTCACATTGGCTCGGGGCCTACTTGCCCTCTGCCGCTTTGTTCCGCGGCGCACCGGGTGGGTGCGCCGCGAGAAGTTCCTGTTCCTGCTTCGATAAGCCGCGCTTCGCCAGCAGATCGGGGCGGTGGGCTGCCGTGATCGTCAGGCTCTGCTGCAATCGCCATTGGGCGATCGCGGCGTGGTTGCCGCTTTTCAACACCTCCGGCACCGCCAGGCCCTGCCAGACCTCGGGCCGGGTGTAGTGCGGGCAGTCGAGCAGGCCGTTGACGAAGGAGTCTTCCAGCGCCGAATCAGCGTCGTTTAACGCGCCCGGCAGCAGCCGGATGATCGCATCCATCAGCGCCAGCGCGGGGAGTTCGCCGCCCGACAACACAAAGTCGCCAAGCGAGAGTTCCTCGTCCACGCGGCGCTGCAACAGCCGCTCGTCGATGCCTTCATACCGCCCGCACAGCAACACCAGCGCGGGCTTGTTCTTCAGCTCCATCACCCGCTGGTGCGTCAGCGGGCGGCCCCTGGGTGAAAAGTGCACCACCCACGGCGCCAGATTTTCGCTGGACAGATCCTGCTGCACGGCGTTCAGCGCGCGGTCCAGCGGTTCGGCCTGCATCAGCATGCCGGGGCCGCCGCCGTAGGGGCGGTCGTCCACCGTGCGGTGCGGGTCGTCGGTGAAGTCGCGCGGATTCCACGACTTGAACCGGTACAGCTCGCGATCCAGCGCCCGCCGGGTGATGCCGTAATCCAGCACGGCATCGAACATTTCGGGGAAGAGGGTGATGGCATCGAAGCGCACCCCTGCGTCCTTAGTAATCTTCGCCCCAGTCCACCTCGATCTGACCGCCTGCCACGTCGACCTTGCCGACGAAGGCCGCGACAAACGGGATCAGGTGGTCGCGTTTGCCCTTGATAACCAGCACGTCATGCGCACCGGTTTCCAAAAGGCTGTCCACCTGCCCGAGCTCGATGCCTTCACGGTTGACGACCTTCAGGTCGATCAAGTCCGACCAGTAAAACTCGTTTTCCTGCGGCGGCGGCAAGTCGCTGCGCGCCACCGAGATTTCCTGTCCGCGCAGGGCAAATGCCGCATCGCGGCCGTCGATGCCGACCAGTTTGGCGACCAGGGTGTTGCTGTGGTCCTGGACGGCCTCGACGGTGTAATGCGCCTGCTGTTCGCCACGGCCGACGCGCCAGGATTCAAAATCCATCAGCGTGCTCGGGTCGTCACTGAAGGTCTGCACCTTGACCCAACCCTTGATGCCGAACGGGGCGGCGATGCGCCCCATCACGACCCAGTCGCTACCTTGGCTCAAGTGTGTTGACCCGGCTGGCCTGATTGAAATCAGGCAGCGGCAGCGGGCTTGTTCTGCTTGACCAGGCGGGCGACGGTGTCGGACAACTGCGCGCCGTTGTCGGTCCAGAAGCTGATGCGTTCCTGGTCCAGGCGCAGCGCTTCGGAGCCTTCGGCGGCGACCGGGTTGTAGAAGCCAACGCGCTCGATGAAGCGGCCATCACGACGGCAGCGCGAATCGGCCACCACCACGTTGTAGAAGGGACGGTTTTTAGCGCCGCCGCGCGAAAGACGAATAACGACCATGATTTAACCCACCGGGTAAACGGAGAAAGCCGGAAATTATACCCCAAACCCCATGACTTGCCAGCGTGCTGGTATTACCGCATTCCGGGCAGCATGCCTTTCATGCCGCGCATCATTTTGGAGATGCCGCCCTTGCCCATCATCTTCATCATCTTCTGCGCCTGTTCGAACTGTTTCAGCAGCTTGTTGACTTCCTGAACCTGCACCCCGGCGCCGGCAGCGATGCGGCGCTTGCGCGAGGCCTTGATGATTTCAGGCTTGCGGCGTTCCTGCGGGGTCATGCTGTTGATGATGCCTTCCAGGCGGTTGACGGACTTGTCGTCGACGCCGGCAGGGGGAGCCATCTGCCCGGCGCCGGGGAGCTTGTCCATCAGCGCCGAGAGGCCGCCCATTTTGCGCATCTGCTGGATCTGCGACTTGAAGTCCTCGAGGTCGAAATCCTTGCCCTTCTTGACCTTGTCGGCGAGTTTCCGGGCTTCGGCCATGTCGACCGAGCCTTGCGCCTGCTCGATCAGCGAGAGCACGTCGCCCATGCCGAGGACGCGCTGTGCCATGCGCTCGGGGTGGAAGGCTTCCAGTCCAGTGGGCTTTTCGCCGACGCCGATGAACTTGAGCGGCTTGCCGGTAATGTGGCGCACCGACAGCGCCGCACCGCCGCGCGCGTCGCCGTCGAGCTTGGTCAGTATCACGCCGGTGAGCGGCAGTGCCTCGTTGAAGGCGCGGGCGACGTTGATCGCATCCTGGCCTTGCATGGCATCGACCACGAACAGGGTTTCGACCGGCTTGACCGCGGCGTGCAGCGCGCGGATTTCGGCCATCATCGCCTCGTCGATCGCCAGGCGGCCGGCGGTGTCGACGATCAGCACGTCGTAGAATTGCTTGCGCGCGTGATCCTGCGCGGCCTGCGCGATTTTCAGCGGGTCGCGCTCGTCGCCCGCCTCGAAAAAGCTGACGTCGACCTGGGTGGCGAGCTGCCGCAACTGGTCAATGGCGGCGGGACGGTAGACGTCGGCGGAGGCGAGCAGGACCTTTTTCTTGCGGTTCTTCAGCAGCAGCGCGAGCTTGCCGCTGGTGGTGGTCTTGCCCGAACCCTGCAGGCCGGCCATCAGGATCACCGCGGGCGGGGTGGCGGCGAGGTTGAGATCGGCGTTCTCGCCGCCCATCAGGCGGGTGAGCTCTTCGTGGACGATGCCGATCAGCGCCTGTCCCGGCGACAGGCTGGTGAGCACTTCCTGGCCCAGCGCGCGGGTCTTGACCGCCTCAATGAAATCCTTGACCACCGGCAGCGCGACGTCGGCTTCGAGCAGGGCCAGGCGCACCTGGCGCAGCGTGTCCTGCACATTGGCTTCGGTGATGCGTGCCTGTCCGCGCAGGGATTTGACGACGCCGGCGAGGCGTCCGCTAAGATTATCTAACATGGCTTCCTTGTTGCCGCCATGGGCGGCATGGATAATGGGGCTCGCTGAATTCAGATTTGCATTTTAACGAATGTCTCCGTTATTGCTGGTTACTTTGTGTGTGAGCGCCCTGTATGGCTGGGTGGCCTGGCGCCTGCAGCGCACGCCGTCCGCCGTGTCGGTGCGCGTATTGCTGCCGCTGGCTCTGCTGGCGCACGGCGCGCTGATCTATCAGTCGATGCTGGGGCAGGGCGATATCCGTCTGGGTTTCGGCAACTCGCTGTCGACGATTTTATGGCTGACGGCGCTGGTCTACTGGCTGGCCAGCCAGGGGGCGCCGCTGGCGCGTTTGCAGTCGTGGGTCAGCGGGCTGGCGGCGCTGGCGGTGCTGGTTATGGCATTTCTTACCGACACCCATGCCATTCCCAATTCGCAGGCGCTGGCCCTGCGCACGCACCTGGTGGTGTCTTTTCTCGCCTATGGCCTGCTGGCGGTGGCGGCCCTGCACGCAGTGCTGATGACCATGCTGGAAAAGCAGTTGCATCGCGGCGCGCTGATGCAGGACAGCGCCCCCCCGCTGCTGACACTGGAGGCCATGCTGTTCAAGACCATCGGTCTGGGCTTCGCGTTGCTGACCCTGGCGGTGTTCAGCGGGGTGTTTTTCTCGGAAGAACTGTTCGGCACGCCGCTGCAGTTTTCCCACAAGATCGTGTTCGCCATCCTGTCCTGGCTGGTATTCGGCGGCCTGCTAGTGGGGCGGCATTTCCGCGGCTGGCGCGGACGCACGGCGCTGTACTGGACGATCACCGGCTTTACCCTGTTGCTGCTGGCCTATCTGGGCACGCAGTTCGTGGTGGAAGTGCTGCTTGGACGCTAAATCCCACCCGGCGGCACCCTTGATCCGCCTTTTCCAGGAATAGTCCTTGGAAGCCCTCTCTATCAGCACCTTGTTCGGCCTGCTCGCAGGCCTGTTGTTTTTGTCGGCCTTCTTTTCGGCATCCGAAACCGCCATGATGGCGATCAACCGCTACCGCCTGCGCCATGCCGCCGAATCCGGCGTGCGGGGCGCGATGCGGGCGCAGGCGCTGCTGAATCAGACCGACAAGCTGCTGGGCGTGATTCTGCTCGGCAACAACCTGGTCAATATTGCCGCTGCAACGCTGGCGACGATCATTTCCATTCGCCTGTTTGGCGATTCCGACCTTGCGCTGTCGCTGGCGACCTTGCTGCTGACCTTCCTGATTCTGGTATTCAGTGAAGTTACGCCCAAGGTGCTGGGGGCCTCCTTCCCCGAACGTGTCGCCTACCCGGCGACGCTGTTGCTCACGCCGATGCTGAAGCTGGCGTACCCGGTGGTGTGGTTCGTGAACCTGTTTGTGCAGGGCATCCTGCGGCTGCTGCGGATCAAGCCGCCCGAGCCGGGGCACGGCAGCCGCCTCGGTCTGGAGGAGCTGCGTACCATCGTGCTGGAATCGTCCGGGTTGTTGCCGCGAGAACACCACCGGATCTTGGTGAATCTGCTGGAGCTGGAAGATATCACCGTCGATGACGTGATGACGCCGCGCAACCAGATCGAGGCGATCGATATCGAGGACGACCCAGAACGTCTGCGCCAGCAGATTTCCACCAGCCACCATACCCGGCTGGTGGTGCATGCGGGCTCGTCCGACAACCTGCTTGGCGTGCTGCATGTGCGCCGGGTGCTGCACGCGCTGACCGGCGAGGAACTGGATCCGCAGACATTGAAAGAAAATCTCGAAGATCCCTATTTCGTTCCGGCGGGAACCCCTCTGTTTACCCAGTTGCGCAACTTCAAGAACAGCCGGCGGCGGCTGGCGCTGGTGGTCGATGAATACGGCGAATTGCAAGGCCTGGTGACGCTGGAAGACCTGCTGGAAGAAATGGTCGGCGAATTCACCACGCAGGCGCCGTCGGATATGGGCTATTTGCGGCGTGAAGCGGACGGCAGCTGGCTCGCCGAGGGTTCCGTTCTGCTGCGCCACATCAACCGCAAGCTGGGCTTGTCGTTGCCGCTGGACGGGCCGAAGACGCTGAACGGCTTGTTGCTGGAGCAGTTCGAGGACATTCCCGAGGCGGGGGTGAGCATCAAGCTGGGCGGCGTGCCGGTTGAAATCGTGCAGACCCAGGACCGGGCGGTGAAGATGGCGCGCATCTATCCGCCGGCATCGGATGAAGCCTCGTCCGGAAAACCCTCAATTTAGGCGAAAGATCGCCGTTAAGGCCTGTGAATCCCCTTTCGCCGTCTGCCGGCGGCGACGGGCAACGATGGATTTGACGCGGGACTTGTCTGGAACCGAGCTATGGCTGCTGTGACAAACACCAACAATTTAACCGGACTGGCGCGTGCCATGGTCAACCATGGCTGGCTGTCCGAGGACGACGCCGAGGGCGTGTGGAAACGCGCCAGCCAGTCGGGCGAATCGTTCGTATCCGAACTCATCAAGGGACGGCGCTTCAAGGCCGATCAGGTTGCCGAATTCGCGGCCATCTCGTTCGGCTTCCCCTTCCTCGACTTGAATGCGATGGATGTCGAGAGCCTGCCGAAGGACGTGCTTGATCCGAAACTGGTGCAAAAACGGCGGGTGATTGCCCTGTATCAGCGGGGCAACAAGCTGTATGTGGCGACCTCCGACCCGACCCATCTGCAAGCGCTGGACGAGGTGAAGTTCCAGACCGGGCAGACGGTGGAACCGGTGGTGGTGGAAGACGACAAGCTCGGCAAGCTGATCCAGAAAGCGGGCGAGGCGAACGACGACACGATGGCCGTGTTGAATGCAGAAGATCTCAATCTGGATTTCGCCGATGAGGAAAGCGCCGCCGCCGCGCAGCAGGATTCCGGCGGCATCGAAATCGACGATGCACCGGTGGTGCGCTACCTGCAAAAGATCATGCTCGACGCCATCAATCAGGGTGCATCCGACATTCATTTCGAGCCTTACGAAAAGTATTACCGCATCCGCTACCGTCGTGACGGCATCCTGTCCGAAGTGGCGCAGCCGCCGATGGCAATCAAGGACAAAGTCGCCTCGCGCATCAAGGTGCTGTCGCGGCTGGATATTTCGGAAAAGCGCGTGCCGCAGGATGGCCGCATGAAAATGGTGCTGTCGAAAAACCGCGCCATCGATTTTCGGGTCAGCACCCTGCCGACGCTGTACGGCGAAAAGATCGTCATGCGTATTCTCGATCCCGCCAGCGCACAGCTGGGGATCGAGGCGCTGGGCTACGAGCCATGGCAGAAGGAATTGCTGCTGAACGCGGTGCACCGTCCCTACGGCATGGTGCTGGTGACCGGCCCGACCGGTTCCGGCAAGACCGTGTCGCTCTACACCTGCCTGAACATCCTCAACAAGCCCGACGTCAACATTTCGACGGCGGAAGACCCAGCGGAAATCCAGTTGCCCGGCGTCAACCAGGTCAACGTCAACGACAAGGCCGGGCTGACGTTTTCGGCCGCGCTGAAATCCTTCCTGCGGCAGGATCCAGACGTCATCATGGTCGGCGAGATCCGCGACCTGGAAACCGCCGATATCGCCATCAAGGCCGCGCAAACCGGCCACATGGTGATGTCCACCCTGCACACCAACGACGCCCCTGGCACGTTGACCCGTCTGCTGAACATGGGGGTGGCGCCGTTCAACGTCGCCTCCTCGGTGATCTTGATTACCGCGCAGCGGCTGGCGCGCCGTTTGTGTTCGTGCAAACAGCACGCCGATATTCCACAGGAAACCATGCTGGCTGCGGGCTTTACCGAAGATCAGCTGGACGGCAGTTGGAGACCCTATAAACCGATGGGCTGCGATATCTGTGGCGGCACCGGCTACAAGGGGCGGGTAGGCATCTATCAGGTGATGCCGATCACCGACGCCATGACCCGCATCATCCTCAAGGGCGGCAACGAATCCGATATTGCCGACCAGGCGCGGCGCGAAGGCGTACGCGACCTGCGCCAGGCAGGATTGTTGAAAGTGAAAGCCGGTCTCACCTCGCTGGAAGAGGTCGAGGCCGTTACCAACCTCTAAGGGACATTCTGTATGGCTACAGCGGCAAAGGCAATCAAGGACGCCACCTTCCTGTGGGAAGGCATGGACAAGCGCGGCAAGAAGGTCAAAGGCCAGATGCAGGCTGGCGGCGAGGCCGTGGTCAATTCCAAACTGCGCAGGCAGGGCGTCACCGTCACCAAGGTCAAGAAACAGAGCACGCTGTTTTCAGGCGGCAAGCGCATCACCGACAAGGATGTCACCCTGTTCACCCGCCAGTTGGCGACCATGATGAAGGCCGGGGTGCCGCTGCTGCAATCGTTCGAAATCGTGGCGCGCGGGCACTCCAACCCGTCGATGCAGCGCCTGCTGCTGGAAATCAAGGCAGACATCGAAAAAGGCAGCAGCCTCACCCAGGCGTTTGGACGTCACCCGCTGTATTTCGACGCGCTGTTCTGCAATCTGGTGGGCGCGGGCGAATCGGCCGGTATTCTGGACGGCGTGCTCGAACGGCTGGCGATCTACAAGGAAAAAATCCTCGGCATCAAGAGCAAGATCAAGGCTGCGCTGTTCTATCCGGTGTCCATCATCGTGGTGGCGTTCGTCATTACCGCCATCATCATGATTTTCGTGATTCCGGCGTTCAAGGATCTGTTCAGCAGCTTTGGCGCAGACTTGCCGGGGCCGACCCTGGTGGTGATGGCGATCTCGGACTTCTTCGTCGAATGGTGGTGGGCGATTTTCGGCATCATCGGCGGCGGGATCTATGCCCTGCTGCAAGCCTGGAAGCGCTCGCGCAAGGTCCAGATGTTCATGGATCGCGTCATGCTCAAACTGCCGATCTTCGGGGCGGTGATCGAAAAAGCCACCATCGCGCGCTGGACGCGCACCCTGTCCACCATGTTTGCCGCCGGCGTGCCGCTGGTCGAAGCGCTGGAGTCGGTGGGCGGGGCGTCGGGCAACCAGGTGTTCGTCGAGGCCACCCAGAAGATTCGCGGCGAAGTCTCGACCGGCACGGCGCTGACGCAGGCGATGCAGAACTCCGGACGTTTCCCCAACATGGTGCTGCAGATGACCGCCATTGGCGAGGAAGCCGGCGCGCTCGATTCCATGCTGGGCAAGGTGGCCGACTTTTACGAGGCCGAAGTGGATGACGCCGTGGCGGCCCTGTCCAGCCTGATGGAACCGATCATCATGGTGGTGCTGGGCGTCCTCATCGGCGGCATGGTGATTGCCATGTACCTGCCGATCTTCAAGATGGGCTCGGTCGTCTGATGGAACTGCTGCAAGCCGAACCAGCCCTGTTCACCGGGCTGGTTTTTTTATTCAGCCTGCTGATCGGCAGCTTTCTCAACGTCGTCATCCATCGCCTGCCCAAAATGATGGAGGCGGAATGGCATGCGCAGTGCGCCGAGCTTCGTGACGAAACTCCTTCTGAATCAACGCTTTACAACCTCGCCGTGCCGCGTTCGGCCTGTCCGCAGTGCGGGCATCGGATCACCGCGCTGGAAAACGTCCCGCTGCTGTCGTGGCTGTGGCTGCGCGGACGTTGCTCTGCGTGCAGTGCGCCGATCGGCGCACGCTACCCCCTGGTTGAATTGCTCACCGCACTGCTGTCAGCGGCGGTGGCCTGGAAGTGGGGCGTCAGCGCGCAAACGCTTGGCGCGCTGCTCTTGGTGTGGACACTGGTCGCCTTGGCGTTCATCGACCTCGGCACCACCCTGCTGCCCGACAGCCTCACCCTGCCGCTTCTGTGGCTGGGGCTGCTGTTCAACCTGGGCGGCCATTTCGCCAGCCTGCCGGACGCGGTCATCGGCGCCATCGCCGGCTACGGGGTGTTGTGGTCGGTGTACTGGCTGTTCAAGCTGGTCACCGGCAAGGACGGCATGGGCTATGGTGACTTCAAGCTGCTGGCAGCCCTCGGTGCCTGGCTCGGCTGGCAGTTGCTGCCTGTTACCCTGCTGCTGTCGTCGGTGGTCGGCGCGGCGATTGGCATCGCGATGATCGTGCTGGTCAAGCACGACCGGCGCGTGCCGATTCCCTTCGGCCCCTATCTGGCCGGCGGCGGGCTGGTGGCGCTGTTCTTCGGCGCCGATCTGACGCAGGCCTATCTCGCACAATTCTGATGTTCACGGTCGGCCTCACCGGCGGCATCGGTTCGGGCAAGTCGACCGTCGCTGATTGCTTTACCGCGCTGGGCGTGCCGGTGATCGATACCGACGTCATCGCACGCGAGCTGACCGCACCCGCAAGGGGTACGCCGCCAGACGCTCGCCCTGCGGGCGGTCTTGGCGCAGCCCCCGGCGGCGCGGCGCTGAATGCGATCCGCGCGACGTTTGGCGAAGCGGTGATGCAGGCAGACGGCACGCTGGATCGCGCTGCCCTGCGCCGCCGCATCTTCGCCGACCATGCCGCGCGGCACCAGCTCGAAGCCATCCTGCACCCGCGTATCCGGCAGGTAGTGGGGCAGACACTGGCCACGCTGACTGCGCCCTATGCGCTGATCGTGATTCCCCTGCTGGTGCAGCGCCAAGACCACCCGCAAGGGGCAGGCCGTGGTTGTAAAGCCGACAAGTCGGCAACAACCACGCACCGCCCGGAGGGCGAGCGTCTGGCGGCGTACCCCTTGCGGGTGGAAACCAGCGGCTACCAGGATGTGCTGAACCGCGTGCTGGTGGTCGACTGCCCGGAAGAGGCGCAGATCGCACGAGTGATGGCGCGCAACGGACTTACGCATGCGGAAATAAAAGCCATTCTCGCGGCACAGGCCGGGCGCGCCGAACGCCTGGCTGTGGCGGACGATATCATTGTCAATACCGCAAGCTTAGAGGCGTTGCGAGCCGAAGTGGCCGCGCTGCACCAGCGTTATCTGGCCCTTGCCGCCGCGCCGTCGCCTTGATTTTCCGCATGAATCGGCGACAATCGATGCATTCAAACCAACGCGTCGCGGCGTGATCCACTACGAATATCCCCTGAGCGAACGCATCCGCACCTTGCTGCGGCTGGAGAGCCTGTTCGAACGCTTCGATGCCCATGCCGCATCGCCCGACCCGCACGCGCATCATTCAGCCTTGCTGACCTTGTTCGAAATGGCTGAGGTGGCGGCGCGCGCCGACCTGAAATCCGATCTGTTGCAGGAACTGGACCGGCAGAAAGCCGTGCTAAGCGCGCTGCGCGGCAATCCACATGTGCAGGGGGCGACGCTGGAAAAGGTGCTGGCGGCGATCGAGTCGGCGCACCAGGGCATTTATCAGCAGCCCGGCAAAGTCGGCCAGCACCTGCGCGAAGACGAATGGCTGATGACCATTAAACAGCGCGCGGCCATCCCGGGCGGGATGTGCGAGTTCGATCTGCCGTCCTACCATTACTGGCAGCACCAGCCGGCCGAACAACGCATGCAGCAGTTGCAGTGCTGGCTGGCGCCATTCTCGTCCATTCGAGCCGCGGTCGACATCGTGCTGGGCTTGCTGCGCGACAGTGGCCAGCCCGAAGTGCAGCATGTGGACAATGGCCACTATCAGCGCATGCTCGAATCGCGCAACCCGCAGCTCATCCGCGTCACCCTGGGCGACAGTCTGCCGTGCGTGCCGGAGATCTCCGCCAACAAGTACATGCTCAACATCCGCTTTGTGCCTGCGGGATCCGGGCAGATGCGCGCCTGCACCGCCCAGCCGATCGACTTTGACCTGACCTTCTGCACCTTGTGAAGCCCGATACCAAACTCCCCGTCGTCAGTTGCCCGACATGTGGCGCGGCCGTGAAATGGGCGGCGGAGAATCGCTGGAAGCCGTTTTGCAGTGAACGCTGCAAAATGATTGACTTGGGCCAATGGGCCACCGAGAAATACCGGGTGCCGGTGGAGCCCAAGCTGGATGAAGGCGAAGCGCCCAATGAAGGCGAGCGTCCGCAGTAGTTACCGCTTGTAAGTCTTGACGCCGGATTCGGTGCCCAACAGCAGCACATCCGCCCCACGTCGCGCAAACAGGCCGTTGCTGACCACGCCGACGATAAGATTGATCGCCGTCTCCAGCGACACCGGATCGACAATCGACAAACCGTGTACGTCGAGAATGAGGTTGCCGTTGTCGGTGGTGTAGCCTTCTCTCAATCGGGGTTGCCCGCCCAGTTTCACCAGCTCGCGCGCCACATAGGAACGCGCCATCGGGATCACCTCGACCGGCAGCGGGAACGTGCCCAGCACGCCGACCAGCTTGCTCTCGTCTGCGATGCAGATGAACTGCTTGCTGCACGCCGCCACGATCTTCTCGCGCGTCAGCGCGCCGCCGCCACCCTTGATCATGGCGAGGTGTTCGGTGATTTCGTCGGCGCCATCGACGTAGATCTCAAGCTCGCCCACGCTGTTCAGGTCCAGTACCTGGATGCCATGCCTTTTCAGACGGGCTGCAGTGGCTTCCGAGCTGGCCACCGCGCCGTCGATGCGGCCCTTGACCTCGGCCAGCGCGTCGATGAAATAGTTGGCCGTCGAGCCGGTGCCTACCCCGACAATGCCACTGCGGGCATAATCCACCGCAGCACGTGCCACGGCTTGCTTCATTTCGTCTTGAGTCATGATGTTTTCGTCGATTTCGATGCAGCCCGGCAGCCCGGGTGTTTCATAAATTCGCGTGATGCCCTAAAAAGGATACCGGGCTAATGCCCATAATCGCGCAGGATTTTGTTTTGTAGGGGAGTTTTGTGAGGAAGTGGCGTAGTTATTCATACGCCCGACCGAACAAAATTTTCATACGAAACAAAAGACCAGCGAGGGCGCGCGTCAATTTATGAAACATCCGGGCTAGGATAGCGGCATCGCCCTCTTTTTACAAACCACGCACCCGCCGCCGCCATGAGCCCACCTGACGATTACCTCGAACGCATCCTCACTTCGCGCGTCTACGACGTGGCGGTGGAGACCCCGCTCGACGAGGCCCACAATCTGTCGCGCCGTCTCAACAACCGGATTCTGTTGAAGCGCGAAGATCTGCAGCCGGTGTTTTCGTTCAAGTGCCGTGGCGCCTACAACAAGATGGCTAAGTTGACGCAGGCGCAACTGGCGCGCGGCGTGGTGGCGGCGTCGGCCGGCAACCACGCGCAGGGGGTGGCTCTGGCTGCGCAAAAACTCGGCGTGACGGCCATCATCGTGATGCCGGCCACCACGCCCAAGATCAAGGTTGACGCGGTGGTCGCACGCGGCGCGCAGGTGATTTTGCACGGCGACAATTATGACGAAGCGTGCGACCACGCCACCCAACTCGCCAAGGAGGCCAAGGCGACCTTCGTCCACCCCTACGACGACCCCGACGTGATTGCCGGGCAGGGCACGGTGGCGATGGAGCTGCTGCGCCAGCATCCCGGCCCGATCCATTCGGTCTACATTCCAGTTGGCGGCGGTGGGCTGATTGCCGGCATGGCGGCCTACATCAAACGGCTGCGGCCGGAAATCAAAATCATCGGCGTCGAACCCGAGGACGCCGACGCCATGGCGCGCTCCTTGTGCAAGGGCAAGCGCGTTACGCTGCCGCGCGTGGGCATTTTTGCCGACGGCGTGGCGGTGAAAAGGGTCGGCAAGGAAACCTTCCGGCTGGCGCAGCTGTATGTCGACGAAATCATCCGCGTCAACAACGACGCCATCTGCGCGGCGATCAAGGACGTGTTCGAGGACACGCGATCGATCCTGGAACCGGCCGGCGCGCTGTCGATTGCCGGGATGAAGGCCGCCATCGCGGGCGACAAACTCAAGGGCAAGACGCTGGTCGCGGTGGCGTCGGGCGCCAACATGAACTTCGACCGCCTGCGCCACATCGCCGAGCGTGCCGAACTCGGCGAAAAGCGCGAAGCCGTGCTGGCAGTGACCATCCCCGAGACGCCGGGCAGCTTCAAGACCTTCTGCGGCCTCTTGGGCGCGCGCAATATCACCGAATTCAACTACCGCTATTCCGACCCCCGGGTGGCCCGTGTCTTCGTCGGCCTGTCGGTGCCGGGCGCGGGCGAGGGCGCGCGTGTGGTCGAGCTGTTGCAGCGCCACGGGCTGGAAGCGCTCGACCTGACCGAGAACGAGATGGCCAAACTGCACATCCGCCATCTGGTCGGCGGGCGCGCACCTGAGGCGGTCAACGAGGTGCTGTATCGATTCGAATTCCCCGAGCGCCCCGGTGCCCTGATGCAGTTCCTGGAAAGCATGAGCCGCGGCTGGAATATCAGCCTGTTCCACTACCGCAACCATGGCGCGGACTACGGCCGCATCCTGGTCGGCATTCAGGTGCCGGAAAAGGAAAAGCCCAGCTTCCAGACGTTTCTGGACGGGCTGGGCTACCGGTATTGGGACGAATCCCGCAATCCGGCCTACAAGCTGTTCCTGGCCTGATTTACTTCTTGATGCCGCAGCTGTTGATGCCGAGCAGGCTGTAAGCGGGGCAGAATTTGAACAGCCCGGTGACGAGCGGCAGCACGCCGATCCAGGCCCATACCGGACCATTGAAAAAAGCCACCCAAGCAATGAGGGCGAGGCCTGCAAGGATACGAATGGCGCGGTCAATCGTGCCGACGTTGGCGGTCATGGTGAGTTCCTCAAATCGTGAATGGAGGATTCCACTATAGTGCGTCCATGGCACTCGATGCGAAGAAATGAATCTGGCTGAGCCCGGGTGAGTTTCGCCCAGGCGACACGCCGTGGCCGCATGTTACCCTCGTATCATGTCCCGAATAATCGGTTTTTTCCTGCTGGTGATGTTGCCTGTGACGCCCGTTTTGGCGGCCTCTGGCGACGCCGCCATTCTTCAGGCGCAGCAGGCATTTGCCGCGCGCAAGCTGGCCAATCTGGAGCGTGCCGCGCGCGCTGTGCCGGACGATCATGTGCTGTCGCCTTATGTCGACTACTGGCGCCTGATGCTGACGAGTCATACCGGGGATGCCCGTGTTGCCGATTTTCTGGCGCGTTATCCCGGCAGCCGCATGGCCGAAGCCCTGCGTGCCGACTGGCTGAAATCGCTCGGCGTGCGCGAAGCGTGGCCGGTCTATCTGGCCGAGTACCCGCGCCTCGTTAACCCCGAGGCCATGCATCAGTGCTATGCCTATCGTGCAGAATGGGCGCTGGGTGATCGCAGCCATCAACGCGAGGCCGTGGCAATGTGGTTCACCGGACGCGACATGCCGTCGGCCTGCACCCCCTTGTTCGAACAGATGATCGAGGCCGGGTTGGTCGGCCAGGAAGACATTTGGAGGCGCCTGCGGCTGGCGCTGGAAGCCAACAACCCCAATGTTGCCCAGGCCGTTGCCAATGCCCTGCCCGCCGCGCAGCGCCCCACCGCCATCCTGCTCGAGCAGGCCAGCCGCGATCCGGCGCGTTTGCTGAGTGCGGGCAGCCTTGATCCGGGTCAGCGCAGTCACCGCGAAATTGCGCTCTATGCACTCGATCAACTGGCCAGGCGCAATTCCAACGGGGCCATGCAGGCGTTGCGCAAATGGGCGCCGCAGTTCGCTGGGGAAGAGTTGCAAGCGGCCTGGGCGCGTCTCGCCACCTGGGCGGCGCGCCGCCATGAGGCCGCAGCCTTGCCCTGGTTTCAGCAGGCGGGGGTGGCGGCGACCAACGATTTTCAGCGCGAATGGTGGGTGCGTGCCGCACTGCGCGCAGGCGACTGGCAGGCCGTGCAGCGGACGATCGAGAGTATGAGCGACCCGACCCGTGCGCAACCCGTCTGGCGCTATTGGCGTGCGCGCGCCTTGCAGGCCAACGGCCAGCGTGCAGCGTCGAATCCGCTGTTCCTCGCGCTGGGGCGCGAGCATCATTACTACGGTCAACTGGCGCAGGATGAACTCGGCGCGGTGATGCAGGCGCCTGTTGTCAACATCAAGACAGGCGGCGATGACATCGCGGCGATTGCGCGCCAGCCCGGCATCGCGCGCGCGCTGGCCTTGTATGAACTCGGTCTGCGCGGCGACGCCAACCAGGAGTGGAACTGGACGATCCAGACGTTTGCCGACGCCCAACTGCTGGCGGCCGCCGAACTGGCACGGCGTATGGAATGGTATGACCGCGCCATCAACACCGCCGAGCGCACCCGCGAGCTGCACGATTTCGAATTGCGTTTTCTGGCGCCTTACCGCGAACTGGCGCAAAAGGCCGCGCGCGAAAACGAGCTCGACGAAGCCTGGGTGTTTGGCCTGATGCGGCAGGAAAGTCGATTTATCAACGTCGCACGCTCCGGCGTCGGCGCGTCCGGATTGATGCAGATCATGCCGGCCACTGCCAGATGGATCGCGCAGCGGCTCGGCATCAAGGGGTTTAATCCGCGCGAGATGCAGGATCCGGCCAAAAACATCCAGTTCGGCGCGTATTACCTGAAGCACGTTCAAACCAGCCTGGACGGTTCGCCGGTGCTCGCCACTGCCGCCTACAACGCCGGGCCCGGGCGCGCGCAGCGCTGGCGCGACACCCGGCCGATGGAAGCGGCGGTCTACATCGAATCGATCCCGTTTGCTGAAACGCGCGATTACGTCAAGAAGGTGATGAGCAACGCCATGTATTACGCGGCGCGTTTCGGTCACCCGTCGGTGCTGCTGACAGACCGGCTGGGCACGGTGCCGCCGCGCAGGACGCCCGTCATCCCGACACCCGATTCGGACGCCTCGCCGGAACTCGATTAAAATCAGCAGCGCCTTATATTCTGAAACGTATCCCACCATGAAGATTGAACGCATCTGCATTCTCGGCGGGTCCGGCTTTGTCGGCACCCATCTCGTCAGCCAGCTCGCCGCGCGTGGCCTCCAGGTGCGTGTGCTCTCCCGCCGCCGCGAAATGGCCAAGGAACTGATCCTGCTGCCCACGGTGGAGGTGATCGAGGCCGACGTGCACGACCAGCAGGCGCTCATTCGCCATTTTCGCGGCATGGATGCCGTCATCAATCTGGTCGGCATCCTGCACGAAAGGACGATCGGCCGCGCCGACCTGCCCGCCGCCCGCCGCGGCGACTTCCAGCGAGTCCACGTCGAACTGCCGCGCAAGGTCATCCACGCCTGTGGCGAAGCGGGCGTGAACCGCCTGCTGCACATGAGCGCGCTCGGCGCCAACCCGAATTCGCGTTCGGCCTACCAGCGTTCCAAGGGGATCGCCGAAGCACTGGTGCGCGAGGCCGGAATGCACCATAGCGAGCACGAGAACTGGTATCTCAACGGCCCCAAGTTCATCCATGGTTACGGCCTCGATGTCACGATTTTCCGTCCATCGGTGATTTTCGGTCGCGGCGATTCCTTCCTGTCGATGTTCGCCCGCCTGCTGAAGGTTTTCCCCGTGTTGCCGCTGGCGAACGCGGGGGCGCGATTTGCCCCGGTGCACGTCGAAGACGTTGCGCACGCGTATGCCGACAGTCTCGACAACCCCGCCACCTACGGCCAGACCTACGAGCTGTGCGGTCCCAGGGTCTATACCCTGCAGGAACTGGTGAGCTACGTCGGCGAAGTCACCGGCAAGCCACGCAGCATCATTCCGCTGGGCAAATGGCTGTCTTATTTCCAGGCCTGGGCGCTTGAATTCAAGCCCGGCAGCAAATTGATGACGCGCGACAATTACTACGCTATGAGCACGGACAACGTCTGTGCCAGCGGCTGGCCGTCGGTGCTGGATTTTCAGCCGGCGGCGCTCGAAGCCGTCGCGCCGGAATATCTGCGTGGCGGCACGCCGCGCGCGCGCTACGAGGGCTACCGCGAAGGCGCCCGCCGCTAAGGGTTCGTTAATGGATAAATTGACCCCAGCCCGGAGGGTTGCAGCGCCAGACTTCAAATTAAAGGCGGCGGGCGTCTGCGGCGTTGCAAGGCTTGCATCCATTCCGAATACGCAGCAACGTATGCCCAATTTATCCATTAACGAGCCCTAAGGCTGCCCTGCCGCCATGAAGACCTACATCGTTGGCGGTGCGGTGCGGGACCGGTTGCTGGGATTGCCGGTGGCCGACCGCGACCACGTTGTTGTCGGCGCCACGCCAGACGAGATGCTTGCGCTGGGTTTTCAGCCGGTGGGCAGGGATTTTCCGGTTTTTCTGCACCCGAAAACCCACGAGGAATACGCGCTGGCGCGTACCGAGCGCAAGTCCGGCCACGGCTACAAGGGGTTCAAAGTGTACGCCGCGCCGGAAGTCACGCTGGAAGAGGATTTGCTGCGGCGCGACCTCACCATCAACGCGATGGCCGAGGACGAGACCGGCGCGCTGATCGACCCCCATGGCGGCCAGCGCGACCTGGCGGCCAAGACCTTCCGCCACGTTAGCGCGGCGTTTGCCGAAGATCCCGTTCGAATTCTAAGAGTCGCGCGCTTCGCCGCCCGCTTCACCGACTTTGCCGTGGCGCCGGAAACCCTCGCACTGATGCGGCAGATGGTGGACAACGGCGAGATCGACGCGCTGGTGCCCGAGCGGGTCTGGCAGGAAGTCGCGCGCGGCCTGATGGACGCGCAGCCCTCGCGCATGTTCCAGGTGCTGCGCGACTGCGGCGCGCTGGTCCGGCTGTTTCCCGAAATCGACCGCCTGTTTGGCGTGCCGCAGCCGCCGCAGCATCATCCGGAAATCGACACTGGCGTGCACGTCATGCTGGTGATCGACTGGGCAGCGCGGCAGGGGCTCAGTCTGCCGGTGCGTTTTGCGGCGTTGACGCACGACCTCGGCAAGGGCGTCACCCCGCCCGAACGCTGGCCCCAGCACCACGACCATGAAGCCAAAAGCGCCGAGCTGGTGCGCGTGCTCTGCGAACGCATCCGGGTGCCCACCGACTGCCGCGACCTCGCCGTTGCGGTGGCGCGCGAGCATGGTCATGTGCATCGCGCGCTGGAACTGCGCCCCGGCACCCTCGTCGAGCTGCTGGAGCGGGTCGACGCCTTCCGCCGCCCCGAGCGCTTCGAGAACTTTCTGCAGGCCTGCGAGTGCGATTTTCGCGGGCGGCCGGGCTATGCGGACAAACCCTTCCCCGAACCGGACCATTTGCGGCAGGCGCTGCGGGCCGCGCAGGCGATCGATGCCGCTGCCGTGGCGCGCAGTGCCGATCCGGCACGCATCCGGGAGGCCATCTTCCAGGCGCGGGCGGCCGCGGTGGCGGCGTGGCGCGATCGGCTTCAGGCAGACAAGCCCTAAGCATCGCCCGGTTCGGCGGTTCCCCCGGCCGCCCCCCTGGTTTTTCCGTCTGGCCGGATTGCTTTTTGAGCGCACGCCTTTATCAGCCAATGCGCGGGTGTCTATTGGTGTCTATCTTTAGAAGAGAAGTCATTGACTGATTTTCTTTAAAAGGAGCCTGTTCATGAAATCCCGATGGCTTGTGGTTTTGCTGGCTGCCGCCCTGACGCCTGCTCTGGTTGGCTGCGAGACTGGTCCGCGTTATGGTGAGGTCGCGGTTCGTGACCCGTATTACTCAGTGAGGGTGGTCTTTACCGATCATGACCGTCGCCTGATTCATGACTATTACGAACCGCGCTACAAGAAACTTCCCCCTGGCCAGGTCAAGAAGGGCCGGCTTCCCCCTGGCCATGCCTGGCGGGTAAGGAGCAACCAGCCGATTCACGAGGACGCGCAATGGCGCTACCTCCCTTATGCGCTGGATCAACGCCTTTCGCGGCTGCCGCCGGAATATGTGCGCGTCATCATCGGCACCGATGTGGTGATCATGAATACGCGCACCCGTGTGGTGGTGGACATTCTGGAGGACATCACCGACTGAGCCGGACGGGGGGCGGGACGCATGCTTTTTTTTCGCCGGATGCGCCTTGCACGTGTGGACATCGGCTACGCCCTGAACCTGAAGAGGTCACCATGATTGCAGCGCGATGGGAGCATTTTCCGCATCAGGCCGACATGGGCGTGCGCGGCGTCGGCCCCACCCTGGCGGCCGCCTTCGAGCAGGCGGCGCTGGCGATGACCGCCATCGTCACCGATCTGGATTGGGTGGCGCCGGACGAGGCGGTGGGAATCCGCTGCGAGGCGCCGGACAGCGAACTGCTGCTGGTCGACTGGCTCAACGCGCTGATTCTCGAGATGGCGGCGCGCCACATGCTGTTCAGCCGCTTTGAAGTCAGTCTGGACGGGCAGCGTCTGCACGCCACCGCCTGGGGCGAGGCAGTGGATACGCAGAAGCACCAGCCGGCCGTTGAGGTCAAGGGCGCCACCTACACTGAACTGAAGGTGGTGAGGGACGAATCCGGGCAGTGGCTGGCCCAGTGCGTGGTGGACGTGTGAAATGCAACTCGATCAGCTCAAGCAGGTGTCGGATGTCGAATGGCGCATCGCGCCGTTCGGGAAAATGCGCGTGCCGGCGGTGATCTATGCCGACCAGGCATTGATCACCGAAATGGACGACAAGGTGTTCGAGCAGATCACCAACGTCGCCACGCTGCCGGGCATTGTCCAGGCCGCCTACGCCATGCCCGACGCACACTGGGGCTATGGCTTCCCGATTGGCGGGGTGGCGGCGTTCGATGCCGACGCTGGCGGCGTGGTGTCGGCTGGCGGGGTGGGATTCGACATTTCCTGCGGCGTGCGCACTTTGCACACCGGACTCAAGGCCGAAGACGTCGCGCCGCTCAAGCAGCGGCTGGCTGACCGCCTGTTCACTCACATTCCGGCCGGCGTGGGCAGCACCGGGAAATTGCGCCTCGACGCCGGCGGAATGGACGCGATGCTGCGCGGGGGCGCGCGCTGGGCGGTCGAGCACGGGTACGGCAGCGAGGCCGACCTGGATCGCATCGAGGAACACGGCTGCATGGCCGGCGCCGAGCCGGGCCAGGTGTCCGAGCACGCCAAGCGCCGCCAGCGCGACGAGATCGGCACCCTCGGTTCCGGCAATCATTACCTCGAATTGCAGGAAATCGTCGAAATCCACGACACGAAAGCGGCCGACCGATTCCGCCTGCGGCAGGGCGAGGTGGTGGTCAGCATCCACTGCGGATCGCGCGGACTGGGGCACCAGATCGGCACCGAATTCCTCAGGCAGATGGTGATCGCCGCCCCCGGTTACGGCATCGATCTGCCCGACCGCGAGCTTGCCTGTGCACCCATCCACTCGCCTGTCGGCCAGGCCTATCTCGGCGCCATGCGCGCGGCGGTCAACTGCGCCCTGGCCAACCGCCAGGTGATCACCCACCTCACCCGCAAGGTGTTCGCCGACCTGTTGCCGGGAACGCATCTCAGCCTGATCTATGACGTCTCGCACAACACCTGCAAGGAGGAGTGGCATACGGTCGACGGCCAGACGCGCCGTCTGTATGTGCACCGCAAGGGCGCAACGCGCGCCTTCGGGCCCGGCCATCCGAGCCTGCCAGGCGAGTTGCGCGATATCGGCCAGCCGGTGCTGATCGGCGGCAGCATGGGCACCGCGTCCTACATCCTCGTCGGCACCGAGGAAGGCGGAACGCGCGCCTTCAGTTCCGCCTGCCACGGCGCCGGGCGTTCCATGAGCCGCCACCAGGCCACCCGCCAATGGCACGGCAGGGCGCTGGTGGACGAACTCGCCAGCCAGGGTATCCTGATCCGCAGCCCCTCGCTGCGCGGTGTGGCAGAAGAAGCGCCCGGCGCTTACAAGGACGTCAGCGCGGTGGTGGAGGCGGCCGACCGCGCCGGACTGGCGCGCAAGGTGGCCAAGCTGAAGCCGCTGGTCTGCATCAAGGGATGATGGGGGGCGCTGGAACTGTGTCCTGTTAGCATCGTCCAATAAATTGGGTACCCCATGCGGCACAGGAAAACACAGGAAAAATCATGCCTTACAGTGAACAAACGGTGCAGTCGGTCCGGCCGTGGTCGGACAAGACCTTCAGCTTCACGCTCAGCCGGCCGCAGGATTTTGCCTTCGAGAACGGCGAATTCGTCACCATCGGTTTGAAGCGCGAAGGCAAGCTGGTGGCGCGCGCGTATTCCATCGTCTCCACCGCCGACCGCGATCATCTGGAATTCCTCAGCATCCACGTGCCGGACGGCCCGCTGACCAGCCAGCTGGTCCACATCCGCCCCGGCGACAACGTGTGGGTCAACAGTAAGGCCACCGGCTCGCTTACGCTCAATCATGTGTTGCCGGGGCGCACGCTGTACCTGCTGGCCACCGGTACCGGACTGGCGCCGTTCATGAGCCTGATCCGCGACGCCGGACTTTATACGCGTTTTGAGAACGTGGTGCTGGTGCATTCGGTGCGCACGGTGGCCGAGCTGGCCTACCGCGACGAGATCGAGTCACAGGACAACGCTCAGCTTTATTACGTGCCGACGGTGACGCGCGAGGCTTTCCCCACCCCCGAGCGCGGCGGCGACCTGTTCCGCTCGGGCATGTTGTCGCAGCGTCTTGGCCTGCCCGTGCCGGATCCCGAGCAGGACCGCGTGATGATCTGCGGCAACCCGGCGATGACGCGCGAACTGACGCATTACCTCAAGGATTCAGGCTGGACGCTGACCAACCATCGCGGGGTTGGGAATTTCACCACTGAAGTGGCCTTCGTCATTCACCACGAGTAGCCGATCAACCTGAAAGCCAGACAGGGGAGAGATCCGTAGCGCACGTCCCCAATCAAGCAGGCCCAAGGAACCCTTGGGCCTGGCCTGATTCAGTCGTCGTGACCGCGGCGGTGTTCGCGCCGATCATGACGGCGGTGATCGCGGCGATCATCGCGCCAGCCATCGTGTTTGTTACCCCATCCGCGCTGATGGTCCCACCCGTGCCCATAATCGCGCTCGTAAGTTACATACTCAACGCGCTGGGGCGGGGGCGGCAGCACGATACTGTGGCCGGGATGATAGGGTGTCTGAGTCCAATACTGATGTCCACCCGACTCATACAGGACACGGAATCCATCGTGGTGACGCGTCCCAAACGAAAAGCTGAATTGGGGTTCCACCGTTACTACACGTCCGTACCCGGCCCTGTCGTTGGCGAGGGCTGCGCCGGTGGTGGTCAACAAGGCAGTTGCGATCAGAAGCGTACGTATCATGGCTATTCTCCTTTACAAATTTTAAACAATTGCGCCGGGGCTGGCGTCAATCTCTCCAGTTGTTGCGGCTGTTGTTCCAGCGTCCATCGCGCTGATCGTGCTGGTCTTCGGCCACCGAAAAGCTCACGTTCAAGGTTAGCCACTTGCCTGGATCGTAGGGCAGGCGGGTGCTGTATTCGTTACCCTGGAAACGGTAGCGCACGTCGTAGCCGTTGATCACCTGGCGGAAGTTATCCTGGGTGCGGCAGCGTTCCACCTGTTGCGGGCGCGATTCGTAACGGGTGCCGCCGTTGTTCCAGCGGTCGCCCACCACGGCGCCGGTGGCAGCGCCAACCGCAGCGGCGGCAACCTTGCCGTTGCCCTTGCCGACGGTGGACCCGATCAGGCCGCCGGCGAGGGCGCCGAGAATCGCGCCGCCGGCGTTGTTGCGCTCCCGATAGCCTTGCGTCTCGTAACCGACGGTTTCGGTCCAGCACTCGCGACGCGGCTCGTTGATCGTCTCAAAGACCGGCGTACTGGCCAGAACCTGGGCGCGGGCGGTGAAACCGTCGCCACTACCAGGGCCCGCTTGCACTGCGCCGCTGGCGGCAAGCAGTGTCACAATCAGGGTGGTGTTCAGGGTGCGTGATTTCATCGTTACTCTCCTTGTTGCATCAAATCAATCGAGTTCAACGACGGTCGCGGTCGCGGCTGTCATCTTCCATTCGCTGCTGTTGTTTTTGCTGGCGACGTTCGTAGCCGTACCCGTAGCCTTGCGGCTCCTCGGACTCGGCTTCGCGCCTGGCGGCGCGGCGCGCGTCCTGGCGAGCATCGCGCTGATCCGGGCGCACCTCGTCGCCGCGGTCGCGCTGGGCCACGATGAACGCGCCATCCATCAAATCCGGGGCGGCCTGAACCGGGGCGGCCAAAGCCAGTCCCAGTGCGGTCAGTCCGAAAATCCAAAGTTGTCGTGTGTTCATCGTGGTCTCCATTTCTGTGGCTGCAATGGTTTGCTTCCACGCTTTGCAGTCTGGTTGAGGAAAGTAAGTGCACTGTTTCACGCAAGGGCGATTTTGTAACAGTGTGTAACCGGAGGGGGAATAGCCCCCTATTGCCACTGCTATAGTTGCCGCATGGGAAAAGACACCATTTATGTGACCGACGACGACCCCGGCATCCGCGAACTGGTGGCCGAATACCTCACCAGCCAGGGCTATGCGGTCGAGACCGCGGAAGACGCGGTCGCGCTCGATCGCCTGCTCGCCGCCCGGCTGCCCGACCTGCTGGTGCTCGACTGGATGATGCCGGGTGAGGATGGCCTGTCGGTGGCGCGGCGATTGCGCGCGCAGCCGGGCTTTCCACCCATCATCATGCTGTCGGCCAAGGGCGAGGACATCGACCGCATTATCGGCCTCGAAGTCGGTGCCGACGATTACCTGCCCAAACCCTTCAATCCGCGCGAACTGCTGGCGCGGATCCGCGCGGTGATGCGGCGGCACGGCGGGGCAGCCGCGTCGGCCGAGACCGACACCACGCGGCGGGTGAATTTTGGCCCGTTCAGCGCCAACCTCGACGCCCGCACACTCAGCCGCGACGGCGCGGAAATCCCGCTGACCAGCGGTGAATACGAGCTGCTGGAAATCTTTGTCACCCATGCCAACCGCGCGCTGTCGCGCGACTGGCTGATGGATCAACTGCGCGGCTTCGAGCGCGACCCGTTTGACCGCAGCATCGACGTGCGGGTGAATCGCCTGCGCAAGAAAATCGAGGACGACCCGGCCAATCCGGCCTACATCCGCACCCAGCGCGGGCAGGGCTACCTGTTCGTGCCGCAGGGCAAGGGGTGATTCCATTTCAAAACCGGGAATCTCTTGGTCAGCCGCGCCTCGCCGTAATGTTTGTACTGTCTTCGGCTTGCCTTCGCGATCTTTCCGGTTTTGAAATGGAATGGGGGCAGCCATGAAATCCATTACCCGCTCGCTGTTCGCCCGCACCGCGCTGACGCTGGCGCTGGCTTTCATCGTGTTCCAGGTGGCGGCGTTCTGGGTGGTGTATCGCACCCTGATCGTCCCGGTGGCGGAGCGCTCGGCCGACGACCTGGCCGGCCTGGTTGTGCTGTCGGCGCAAACCTGGGTGGAACTGCCGCCCGAGACGCGTGCGGCGTTTGAGCAAGAGCTGGCGCGCCGTCACGGCCTGCGCCTGACCACCGTCGATGTCGGGGCCATCGCGGATGCGCCGAATTTTGCGTTCCGCAGCCAGATCGAAGCCGCGTTGAGCCGCCGGGTGGGCGATGCGGTCGTATTGCGCGGGGTGCCGAATAAAACAGCGGCGTGGCTGGATATCCCGGTCGGCGGGCACGACCTGCGGGTCGGATTTTTCCCCGACCGCTATGCCGTCAAGCCGCCGCTGGCCGCGATCGCAGTCGTTGCGGTCGGTGCTTTTCTCAGTTTGCTGACCGCCCTGTTTCTGGTGCGCCGCATCACCGTGCCGCTGGCGCGTGCGGCCCAGGCGGCCAGCCAGGTGGGTGCGGGCGAGTTGCCCGAGTCCTTGCCGGAAACCGGCCCTGCCGAACTCGCCGAACTCGCCCGTCGTTTCAACACCATGGCGGCCGAAGTGCGCGAACTGCTGGATAACCGTACCACCTTGCTGGCCGGGATCTCGCACGACCTGCGCACGCCGATGACGCGCCTGCAGCTGAATCTGGAAATGTTGCGCGACGACGCCAACCCGGCGCGCATCGACCGCGCGGTGGCCGATCTGGCCGACATGAACAAGCTGATAACCGGTTATCTGGCGCTGGCGCGCACCACCCAGGCTGAACCGAAGGTGCGCTTCGATCTGGCGGATTTGCTGGAAGAGGTGGCGGCCGATGCGGGCCTGCCGTGGCCGTGCGCGGCGCCGTGCGCGGTCGAGGCGGGCCGGCTGGCGGTGCGGCGTATCGTGTCCAACCTGATCCAGAATGCGCAGCATTACGGCGGCGGCACGCCGGTCGAACTGGCTTTGGAATGTTCGGACACGTTGGTGCAGGTGATCGTGCGCGATGCCGGCGCCGGGATCCCGGACGATCAGCTGGAAAAGGTGTTCAGGCCATTTTACCGGCTGGAAACCTCGCGCTCGCAGGCCACGGGGGGAACCGGGCTGGGGCTGGCGATCGTGCGCCAGCTGGCGGAAACAAACGGCTGGAAGGTGTCGCTGAAAAATCGTGCGACGGGCGGCCTGGAGGCGGCGCTGGAAATTCCCCGCTAGGGTTTACGCGCAATGCGGGGGGCTGCGCCGCAGCACCCGGAATTCGACGAACAGCAGGGTCAGGCTGAACATCGACATGCGGCAGGTGCTGCCGCTGAAAAACCCCAGCGGCGAGCTGGTCAGATTGATGCTCACACTGGTGGCTCGACCCAGTTGCATCAGAGCGCAGGCTGGCGGGCAAACAGGGAAAATTGCACGAACAGCAGCGACAGGCTGGTGAGGCTCATGCGCTCGGTCTGGCCGTGAAACCAGGCGAAAGGCGAGGCGCTGAGTTCGAGAACCAGTTGGTTTTGGCCGAATTGCAGTTTCATGATGCGCTCCTGGGTGAGGGGGTATGCCTGAATACCCGCAATGCCTGTGCCAACCGGGCGATGGCCGGGCGACGAAAAAATAAACCAACAAAACAATGGGTTGCCCGATATAACTTGAACGGACCGATTGGGGCGGTTGCGCGAACTGACGGAAAGCCGTCAATCTGTGTCGAAGCGGCAAACAGTCGACATCCTGGGCGGGCGAACTTGACCGACAGGGTAGAATCCTGCTTTCGGTTTTGGCGGTGCGTGTCCTGCGCGCTGCATCTTTTGCATGATCATCCTCAAGAATCTCAGCCTGCGGCGTAGCGCCAAGGTCCTGCTCGACAACGCGTCGGTATCGATCAACCCCAGTGAAAAGGTTGGCCTGGTGGGGCGCAACGGCGCCGGCAAGTCCAGCCTGTTCGCGCTGCTGAACGGCACCCTGCACGAAGACCGCGGCGACTTTTCCGTGCCGTCGCAGTGGCGCATGGCCCAGGTGGCGCAGGACATGCCGGAGACGGATGAGCCTGCGACAGATTTCGTCATCGCCGGCGACACCCAACTGGCCGCGGCGCAGGCCGAGGTGACCGCCGCCGAGGCCAGCGACGACGGCGAGCGCATGGCGCACGCCTACATGGCGCTGTACGACGCCGGCGCGCACGACGCGCAGTCGCGCGCGCAGTCGCTGATTCTCGGGCTGGGTTTTCAGGTGCGCGAGCTGAACCAGCCGGTCAACAGCTTTTCCGGCGGCTGGCGCATGAGGTTACAGCTGGCGCGCGCGCTGATGTGCCCGTCGGAACTGCTGCTGCTCGACGAACCCACCAACCACCTCGATCTGGACGCGCTGGTGTGGCTGGAGGCCTGGCTCAAGAAATATCCCGGCACCATGCTGGTGATCAGCCATGACCGCGAGTTTCTCGATGCGGTGACCAATGTCACGATCCACATCGAAAACGGCCAGCTCACCCGCTACGGCGGCAACTACAGCACCTTCGAGGACATGCGCGCCGAGCAGATGGCGCTGCAGCAGGCGGCGTTTTCCAAACAGCAGGACAAGATCGCCCACCTGCAGGAGTTCATCAACCGCTTCAAGGCCAAGGCCAGCAAGGCCAAGCAGGCGCAAAGCCGGGTCAAGGCGCTGGATCGGATGGAGCGCCTGGCGCCGATGCTGGCGAATGCGGAGTTCACCTTCGAATTCAAGGAGCCGCTCAACCTGCCCAACCCCATGCTGTCGATCGACGACGCCAGCTTTGGCTACCCGCCGCCTGCCAATGCGCCACCCGGCACCCCGTCGACGGTGATCGTGCAGCACGTCAGTAAATCGGTGTTTGCCGGGCAGCGCATCGGCATCCTCGGCGCCAATGGCCAGGGTAAATCGACGCTGGTGAAGACGGTCGCGCGCACCCTGCCGGTGGTCGCAGGCGAAGTGATCGAGGGGCGCGGCCTCAACATCGGCTATTTCGCGCAGCAGGAACTCGACGTCCTGCGCCCCGCCGACACCCCGCTGGAACACATGATCCGCCTCGCGCGCGACACCATCGCCAACGGCGGCGCCGGCCAGTTCAGCAGCCGCGAGCAGGATCTGCGCACCTTTCTCGGCACCTTCAACTTCAACGGCGACATGGTCAAGCAGGCGGTCGGCACCATGAGCGGCGGCGAAAAGGCGCGCCTGGTGCTGTGCATGATCGTGTGGCAGCGGCCCAATCTGCTGCTGCTGGACGAACCGACCAACCACCTTGACCTGGCCACGCGCGAGGCGCTGGCGATGGCGCTGAACGAATTCGAGGGCACCGTGATGCTGGTCAGCCACGACCGTGCCCTGCTGCGATCCGTGTGCGACGAATTCTGGCTGGTCACGCGCGGCGGCGTCGAGCCGTTCGACGGCGATCTGGACGACTACCAGCGCTATCTGCTGGACGAGGGCAAGCGGCTGCGCGAAAGCCTGAAAGAGGCCGGCAAGGCAGTCGAGCCGCCCAAACCGGCGCCACCGCCCGTGGCTGAGAAGCGTTCGGTGCCGGGTGGCAAGCTCAAACCGCTCAGGCAGTCACTGGAAAAACTCGACAAGAGCATGGCCGCGCTTCATGCGGAAAAGGCTGCGCTCGAAGCGCGTCTGGCCGGGACGCTGACGGTCGAGGCGATTACCGAAACCGGCGGGCAGTTGCAGCACGTCAACGAGGAACTGGCGCGCGAGGAAGGGAAGTGGCTGGAGTTGTCGGAGCAGATCGAGGCGCTGGCGGGGACGAGCGCCTAGGCGCATCGGGTTTTCCTTATCTACGCAAGCAGCCGCTATGCAGCAAAAAGTGCGGACTCATCCACCCAGCCCGAGGCCTTTCATGGCCCTTTCTTGTTATGCCACTCAGTCGCCGATACGGGCGCTGCGGCGGCGGGTGACGGTGTCGACGAGGTTGCGATAGAGCGGGGCGGGGAGCAGGCTGGCGACGAGGTGCTTGAGATCGCCGGCTTTCCAGTCGGCCTTGCGGAAGGCGCGGCGGAACAGGCGGCGGGCGGATTCGGTGTCGTTGCGCCAGTGGCAGCGATAGGCTTCGTGCAGCAGGGGATCGTAGATCAGTTCGTTGAGGCGGGCGGAGGGGATGCGGGCAACGAACTCGGGATGATGGCGGGCGAAATCGCGGCGCACGGCGACGGCATCGAACACCTGCCGCCAGCGCGGGATGCGGGTGTTGCCGTGGGGGTGGCTGCGGTGAAACGCCAGCACGTCCGCAACCCGCGCAAGCCGGGGCTGGCGCGCGAGCATCCGCAGCCACAGGTCGTAGTCCATGGCGGTGGGGGTGCGCTCGGAAAATCCGCGCAGTTCGTCGATGAGGGGGCGACGGATCAGCACGCTGTTGATCGGCCACGGGCCGTGTTCGAGAAAATGGCTGGCCGCTTCGCCGGCGTCGAGGATGGGCAGGATTTTCGGGGCCGGGTCGGTGGCGGCCTCGCCGATATCCTGCCAGCCGCAATAGGCGATATCGGCGTTATCGGCTTCGAGCGCGTCGTGCAGCAGACGGAGGGCGTCGGGATGCCAGGCGTCGTCGGCGTCGAGAAAGGCGATGAAGTTGCCGTTGGCGTGGGCGAGCGCTGTATTACGCGCGACAAAGGGGCCGCTGCGGGTCTGGTAGACCAGCTTGATGCGCTCGGGGTGATCAGCCGCCAACCGTTGCAGGATATCGGTCGAGCCATCGGTCGAGCCGTCGTCCACCACGATGAGTTCGAACTGGGGATAGCTTTGCCCGAGCACGCTTTCAATCGCTTCGTCCACATAGGGCGCAGCGTTGTGGCAGGGCATGACGACGGAAATCAGTGCGGGGTCAAAGTTGTCCATGGGGGGGTTCTGTCCGATTACTTGCCCGTTTGGGTTCGCCCGTTCAGGCCGACCGATCGTGTCCATGAACGGATTATGGGTTGAGTCGGCCGGGATGCAAAGCGGCTGCCCGGCGCGTGGGCGGCCCGCCTCGGGCCGAATGTGCCGCAATACCCCAGCGGCTTTGGTTACAATCGGCCGATACGCTCACTCCCCCGGCTTCCCCATGCAAACCCTCACTGTCGACCTTGGCGACCGCTCCTACCCCATCCATATCGGTGCTGGCCTGTTGAATCAGGCCGAACTGATCCTGCCGCATCTGGCACAAAAACGGGTGATGATCGTGACCAACACCACGGTGGCGCCGCTGTATCTGGCGCGGCTGACGGCGACGCTGGAAGCCGGTGGGGTGGCGGCCACGCAAGTGATATTGCCCGATGGCGAGGCCTACAAGAACTGGGAAACGCTGAACCTGATTTTCGATGCGCTGCTGACCCAGCGCGCCGAGCGCAAGACCACCTTGATCGCCTTGGGCGGCGGGGTGATCGGCGACATGGCCGGGTTTGCCGCGGCGAGCTACCAGCGCGGGGTGCCCTTCATCCAGATTCCCACCACGCTCTTGTCGCAGGTCGATTCGTCGGTGGGGGGCAAGACCGGGATCAATCATCCGCTCGGCAAGAACATGATCGGCGCGTTCTATCAGCCGAAGGTGGTGCTGGCCGATACCGACACGCTGAAGACCCTGCCTGCGCGCGAACTGTCGGCGGGGCTGGCCGAGGTGATCAAGTACGGCCTGATCTGGGACGTTGAATTCCTCTCCTGGCTGGAAGCCAACATGGACAAGCTGCGCGCGCTCGACCCGGTGGCGATCACCCATGCGATTCACCGCTCGTGCGAGATCAAGGCGCAGGTGGTGGGGCAGGACGAGCGCGAAGGCGGCATCCGCGCGATTCTCAACCTGGGGCACACTTTCGGCCATGCGATCGAGACCGGCATGGGCTACGGCAACTGGCTGCACGGCGAGGCGGTGGCGGCCGGCATGGTGATGGCGGCGGAAACCTCGCGTCGGCTGGGCTGGCTCAGCGATGCGGACGTCGCGCGCACCCGCGCGCTGATCCGTGCCGCCGGCTTGCCGGACGTGGCGCCCGATCTGGGCGTCGACACCTGGCTCGAATACATGGGCCACGACAAGAAAGTCGAGGGCGGAAAAATGCGCTTCGTGCTGCTGAAAAAGCTGGGCGTAGCGGTGATCACCGGCGACGTGCCGGCCGATGTGCTGACCGGCGTGCTCACCGCGCCACACTAAAGGAGCGTTATGGATTCGCTTGCGCCCTACGCCGCGCACTCTGCCCAGACCCGTGGGCGGCACTACTCAGAAGCCCCCGCCACGCCGCGCTCCGAGTTCCAGCGCGACCGCGACCGCATCATCCATTCCGCCGCGTTCCGGCGGCTGGAATACAAGACCCAGGTGTTCGTCAACCACGAGGGCGACCTGTTTCGCACCCGGCTCACCCACAGCCTCGAAGTGGCGCAGATCGCCCGCACCATTGCCCGCCTGCTGGCCCTGAACGAAGACCTGGTGGAAGCGGTGGCGCTGGCGCACGACCTTGGCCACACGCCGTTCGGCCACGCCGGGCAGGACGCGCTGAACGCCTGCATGCGCGAGCACGGCGGTTTCGAGCACAACCTGCAGTCGCTGCGGGTGGTGGATCTGTTGGAAGAGCGCTATGCCGAATTCGATGGCTTGAATCTCACGTTCGAGGCGCGCGAGGGCATCCTCAAGCATTGTTCGCTCATCAATGCCGAAAAGCTCGGCGACGTCGGCGAGCGCTTTTTGAACAAGCAGCAGCCTTCGCTGGAAGCGCAGATCGCCAACCTGGCCGACGAGATCGCCTACAACAACCACGATGTCGACGACGGCCTGCGCTCTGGCCTGATCACGCGGGAACAGTTGAGCGAAGTGGCGATCTTTGCCCGCCACCTGAATGAAGTCCGCGCCAAATACCCGGCGCTGACTGGCCGCCGTGTGGTCACCGAAACCGTGCGCCGTATTATCAACACGCTGGTCCTCGATCTGGTGAACACCACGCGGATGAACATCGAGCGCAGCGGCGTGCAGACCCTGGACGAGGTGCGTGCCGCGCCGCCGCTGGCAGCCTTCAGCCCCGCGCTGCTCGACGAGCACCGCGAACTCAAGCGCTTCCTGATGCATCATCTGTACCGCCATTTCAAGGTGGCGCGCATGAGCAGCAAGGCGGGGCGCATCATCACCGATCTCTACACCGCGTTTATCGGCGATGCCCGCCTGTTGCCGCCCGAGCACCAGGCGCACGAATCGCTGGAGGGCGCACGCGCCGTGTCCGATTACATCGCTGGCATGACCGACCGCTATGCCATGCGCGAACACCGGCGGATTTTCGCGGTGGAAGAAATCTACGGCTGAGCGTCCCCGCCGGCATTTGGCCCGGGGGTGGGCCTCCTACATGGGTCGCGCGCGTGCCGCTGCCGTAGGAGCACCCGCAAGGGGGAGGCCGTGGTTGTAAGCCGCTGAAGCGGCAACAACCACGCACCGGCGCCCTCGCCGCGATTTCGCACTCAATCCCCCGGCGCCAGCGTGCGCGCGACCACCCAGCAACTCACTTCCAGTGCGCCGGCTTGCTTCAGCGTCGCGGCCAGTTCATCAAGACTGGTTCCGGTGGTCATTACGTCGTCGATCAGCGCGATGCGTTTCCCCCGAACGTCGCCGGTGCAGATGAATGCGCCGCGCACATTGCGCCGCCGCGCATCGTGTTTCAGGCCCATTTGCGGCGGGGTGTCGCGGATGCGCTGGCAGCTGTCGAGGTCGAGCGGCAGGCCGAGCTGCCTCGCCACCGTTCGTGCGATTTCGGTGGCGTGATTGAAGCCGCGCTCGCGGATGCGGCGCGCATGCAGCGGCATGGGGATCAGGCAGTCCGGGCTGGGGCCGGATGCCACGGCGTCCGCAAGACAGTTCCCCAGTGCCGGCGCGATGGCGAGCTGGCCGTTGTATTTCAGGCGCGGGATCAGGCGGTCGAGCGGAAACGAATAGGCCAGCGCGGCGCGGGTGCGGTCGAACGCGGGCGGGTGCTTGAGGCAGGCGCCACATACCTGGCCGTCTGGCGTGGGGATGGCGCACTGCGGGCACTGCGGCAGGCGGTGCCAGGGCAGGTCGGCCAGGCAGGCCCCACATAGGTGGCCGGTGCCCGATTTCGCGCCGCACAGCAGGCAGGTGAAGGGGAAGACCTGCTTAAAAATTGACCTGATGTTCAATTTAGGGGTCGTCCAAATTTGACAGAGGCGCCGCCGCCCCCGAAAATCCGGGCCATGAAAGTAAAACGCGTCATTTCCGCCTCATCCTCCCGCTTTGCCGCCCAGTTGTTCAACATTCTTACCGTCGTGGCGTTGCTGATTTCGCTGACCGCGTTGCTGTTGGGCAAGCTGCTCGCCAGCCACAAAATCGGTTTTTTGCCTTTCGTGCTGTCGCTGCCGCCGGTGATGCTCTGGCTGGGCGCGTCGATTTTTGTCTACGCCGGTATCGCCCATCACCCCAACCCGCGCGCGGCGCATTACAACAAGTGGGCAGGCTACCGCTTTTACGGCGTGATGGGCAGCCTGATGGTGATCGGCCCGGCGATCTACGGCCTGCTCGATGGCTGGCAGGGGCTGATGCTGGTGCTGGGGCTGGCGGTATTGATTATCGTGCCGTGGGCGCTGTTTGATATTTACAAGGCCGCGCGCGAACCGTGGCAGGACATGACCATCGAGGTGGAGCTATGAGCAGTAAGCAGGGTTCCCGCGCAGCGGGATGCGCACGTCCGCGAATCGCTCCAGTCGCCGTAAGGCGTTTGCATAACTTGATGACTTTACAAGGCGACAATTAATGAATGACATGACTCAACCCGCCAGCAGGCTTTCCATGGCCGAGATCGAGGCCCTGTTCGCCTTGCCCTTTGCCGACCTGATGTATCAGGCGCAAACCGTTCACCGCGCGCACTTCGACCCCAACCGCGTGCAGCTGTCGACTCTGCTGTCGATCAAGACCGGCGGCTGCTCCGAGGATTGCGGCTACTGCCCGCAGTCGGCGCGCTACGACGCCGGGGTGGAAAACCAGGGCCTGCTCAATCTGGACGATGTGCTGGTTGCCGCCCGTGCCGCCAAGGCCGCCGGTGCCTCGCGCTTCTGCATGGGCGCCGCCTGGCGCGGACCGAAGCAGCGCGACCTCGAACCGGTGCTCGACATGGTGCGCGAAGTGCGCGCGCTGGGGCTGGAAACCTGCGCCACGCTGGGCATGCTGAAAGACGGCCAGGCCGAGCAGCTGAAAGAGGCCGGGCTCGACTATTACAACCACAACCTCGACACCGCGCCAGAGTTCTACGGCGACGTCATCACCACCCGCCAGTACCAGGATCGCCTCGACACCCTGGAGCGCGTGCGCCACGCCGACCTGCACGTGTGCTGCGGCGGCATCGTCGGCATGGGAGAATCGCGCACCCAGCGCGCCGGCCTGATCGCGCAGCTGGCGAGCCTCGATCCGCAGCCGGAATCGGTGCCGATCAACCTCTTGGTGCAGGTCGAAGGTACGCCGTTGGCCGGCACCGAGGCGCTCGACCCGCTGGAATTCGTGCGCACCATCGCGGTGGCGCGGCTGTCCATGCCGAAGAGCTTCGTGCGCCTGTCGGCCGGCCGCCAGCAGATGAGCGACGCGGTGCAGGCGCTGTGTTTTCTTGCCGGCGCCAACTCGATTTTCTACGGCGAGAAGCTGCTCACCACCGGCAACCCGGAATGGGAACGCGACCAGCGCCTGTTCGACACGCTGGGCCTGACCGCGTTGTGAGTTTTGCTGCGCTGACCCGCCTGCAGCAGGGGCTGGAGGCGCTGAAGGCCGACCATCTGGAACGGCGGCGTCGCCTGCTCGACGGTGCGCAGGGCGCCCACGTAACGATCGACGGCCAGCGCGTCGTTTCCTTCTGCAGCAATGACTATCTCGGCCTTGCTGCCGAGCCGGCGCTGGTTGCCGCCGCGCATGTCGCGCTCGATGCGTGCGGCGTCGGCGCGGGCGCCGCGCATCTCATCACCGGCCACCACCGTTTTCATCACGACTTCGAGGCCGCCTTCGCGCGCTTCGTCGGCAAGCCGGCGGCATTGCTGTTTTCCACCGGCTACCTGGCCAACCTCGGCGTGCTGACCACGCTGGTCAGCCGCCAAGGCGAACTGTTCGGCGACAAACTCAATCACGCCTCGCTGGTCGATGCCGCGCAGCTGTCCGGCGCAAGCCTCACCCGCTATCGCCACAACGACCTGGTGCAGCTCGAAGGCCAACTGGCGGCCAGCACGGCGCAGGACAAAATCATCGCCACCGACTTGGTGTTCAGCATGGACGGCGACATTGCGCCGGTCGACGCGCTGCTCGACCTGGCCGAACGTTACGACGCCTGGCTGTACCTCGACGACGCGCACGGTTTCGGCGTGCTGAACGACGGCCGCGGCGGCATGACCGATCGCGCCCGCGCCAGCGACCGCGTGATTTATCTGGCCACACTCGGCAAGGCCGCCGGCGTGGCGGGCGCCGCGGTGGCCGCGCACGCCAGTGTGATCGACTGGCTGATCCAGAAAGCGCGGCCCTACATCTACACTACCGCCTCGCCGCCGCTGCTGGCCGCGTGCCTGCTGGAGAGCCTGCGCCAGATCGAGGCGGGTGACGCGCGACGCGAGCGCCTGCGCAGCCACATCGCGCAGCTGCGCCAGGGGCTGGCCGGACTCAGGCTCGGCTCGCTGATGCCGTCCGCAACGCCGATCCAGCCGCTGCTGATCGGCGCCAACGCGGATGCGGTGCGGCTGTCGCAGGCCTTGCTGCAGCGCGGCCTGCTGGTGCCCGCGATCCGCACGCCGACGGTGCCCATCAATACTGCGCGGCTGCGCATCACCCTGTCGGCCGCGCACAGCGCCGACGATGTCGCACAACTCGTCGAGGCCCTGCATGTCGTCGCCTAAATCCATCCTCGCGCTGGTGCACGGCTGGGGCATGAATGCCCGCGTGTTCGACGCACTGGCCGATCTGCTGGCGGACGATTTCGAGGTGTGCGTGTTTGACCTGCCGGGCCACGGAGGGCGTGATGCGCTGGCCGACAACACCCTGCACGGCTGGGCGGACGACCTGGCGCAACGGTTGCCGGACAATGCCACCCTGCTTGGCTGGTCGCTCGGCGGTCAGGTGGCAATGCGCGCGGCGCTCGATCACCCTCGCAAAGTCACGCGCCTGATCCTGCTGGCGTCGACCCCGAAGTTCGTCGCGACAGAAGACTGGCAGCGCGGCATGGCGCCTGCCGACCTGCAGGACTTCGGCGCCGCACTGCTGGCCGATCCGCAGGCCACGCTGCTGCGCTTCCTGAGCCTGCAGACGCGCGGCATGAGCGGGCAGAAGGCAATGCTGCAGCCGTTGCGGCAGACGCTCCTGACTATGCCCGAACCGAGCCGCGAGGCGCTGGCGAGCGGACTGGCGATATTGCGCGACACCGACCTGCGCGCGGAACTGCCGCAGCTGATGCAACCGACCCTGGTGCTGCATGGCGCGCTCGACACGCTGACGCCGCCGGCAGCGGGCGCCTGGTTGGCCGAGACCTTGCCCGCTGCGCAGCACATCGAGTTTTCCCGTGCCGCGCATGCGCCGCACCTGTCGCACGGGAAAGAGGTGGCTGCTGCGATCGGACGCTTTGCCCATGACTGAATCCGAACTCGATTTCGCCGAAGTGCGGCGCGCCTTCGACCATGCCGCCGCCAGCTACGATGCGCACGCGGTACTGCAGCGCGAGGTGTGCGACCGCCTGCTCGAGCGGCTTGATTTCATGACCCTGCAGCCGGGCCGTGTGCTCGATGTCGGCAGCGGCACCGGCTATGGCCTGGCGCACTTGCGCGCGCGCTATGCGGAGGCCGAACTCAGCGCCCTCGACATCGCACCGGCCATGCTCTCCGCCGCGCGTGCGCGCCTGCCGCAGCCGGGCTGGGCGCAGCGTGCGCGGTCGCGCCTGGCTCCGGCTTCTGCGCGCGCCACCCATCTGGTGTGCGCCGACATGGCGCGGCTGCCGCTGGCGCCCAACAGCATGAACCTCGTCTGGTCCAGCCTGGCGCTGCAGTGGGCGCATGATCTCGAGGCCACCCTCAAAGGCTTTCACCAAGTGCTGGCGCCTGGCGGCCTGCTGATGTTCGCCACCTTCGGACCCGACACGCTGAAGGAGTTGCGCGCGGCCTTCAGGTCCATCGACGACGCGCCACATGTCAATCGCTTCATCGACCTGCACGACATCGGTGACATGCTCATCCACGCCGGGTTCGCCAGCCCGGTGATGGAAATGGAAATACTGACGCTGACTTACGCCGATCTCAAAACCCTGATGCGTGATCTCAAGGGCATCGGTGCGCACAACGCGGCAACGACCCGGCGGCGTGGCCTGCTCGGCAAGTCGGCGTGGGCGCGACTGGAACAGGCGTATGCGCTGCATCGGATCGAAGGCCGTCTGCCGGCCACCTTCGAAGTGATCTACGGCCATGCGTGGTCAGGCGACAAGACGCGGCGCGAAGACGGGCGCCAGGTGATCGAGTTCAACATCGGCGCGCGCCGCCGCAAGCTGGGACTGGCATGAGTGCGCGCGGCCTGTTTGTCACCGGCACCGATACCGGCGTCGGCAAGACGCAGGTGGCGGTGGCGCTGATTCATGCGCTGCGCGCGCGCGGCCTGCGCGTGGCGGCGATGAAGCCGGTGGCGGCAGGCCACGCGCCGGGCGAGTTGAACGAGGATGTGGCGGCGCTGCTGCAGGCGGCCAACGTGGCAGCCGACCTGCGTGATGTGAATCCCTATGCCTTTGCCGAGCCGGTTGCGCCGCATATCGCCGCGCAGCAGGCCGGCGTGCGGATCGAACTGGAGGTCATTGCCGCGGCGTATTCCCGGCTCGCCGCCGCCGCCGACGTGGTGGTGGTCGAAGGTGCAGGCGGCTGGCGCGTGCCCTTGAATGCGCGCGACGACATGGCGGACCTGGCACAGCGACTGGGCCTGCCCGTCGTGCTCGTGGTCGGGCTGCGTCTCGGCTGCCTCAACCATGCGCTGCTGACGGCAGAGTCGATTGCACAGCGCCAGTTGCCGTGGGCCGGCTGGGTGGGCAACCACGTCGACCCGGCGATGGCCCGCCAGGTCGAAAATGTGGCCGCGCTGCGCGCGCGGCTGCCCGGTTCGTGTCTGGGTGTGCAGGAGTTTCTTCATGAAGAACTTGCTTCAGTAGCGGTGCTGCAATGGCTGACGTTGCCTGAAGAATTGGTATATTTAAATAGTCTTAAATAACGATATTTAATAAACAAATCAATAAGCTAATACGATCGTACTGCTTGTTCTGGCGTGTGGCGTCGTGCTATTGTCTGCGACATATTGCCGCACTCGGTTTCCTCGATTCCAGATATGGGACAGGTGAATACGGAAGACTGTGCGGGTGAGTTAGCAGGCGCGTTTGTATTCCAATCTCGCCCCAACCATTCGCTGACCCGCCCCCAGGAACGGCTCGTGTTCTGGAGCCTGGCGGCACTGTGTTTTGCGATGGCGACCGGTTTTGCCCTGATGGGTTACTGGCTGCCCCTGCCATTTGCCGGCCTGGAGATCGGCTTGCTGGCCTGGGCATTCAAGGTTTTGCGCAGTCGTGAGGGGGATTACGAAACCCTCAAGATCGAAGGCGATGTGGTGGTGCTGGAATGGCATTGCGGTAACCAGGGAGAGCGTCGGGAACTGAATCGCCAGTGGGCGCGTGTGGTATGCAACTGCAGGACGCCGGGCAGGAATTGCCGTCTCAGCCTCTGTTCGCATGGTCACGCAACGGAAGTTGGGAAGTATCTGAATGACGAGGCGCGGCTACAGCTGGCCGCCACGCTACGCAGCAGGTTGCAAGAATAACGAAGCGCAGCAGGTTGCAGGGTTAACCGCAACACACGCCGCAACGACACCAATAATGGGGACGAGAGGACGGGGGACGCGATGAAAAGCAAGTGGCAACGTGTAGGAATGATGGGAGCAGCGCTGGCGTTCAGCCAATCGACGCTGGCAGACTACGCATACAACCTGCAAACACCGGCGAGTCAGGTGGCGCAGGATGTGTTCGATCTGCACAACCTCATCATGCTGGTGTGCCTGGGGATCTTCGTAGTGGTCTTCAGTGCGATGTTCTATTCGCTGCTGAAGCACCGCAAGTCGCTCGGCCACAAGGCTGCGAATTTCCACGAAAACACCACGGTCGAAATTATCTGGACGGTGATTCCCTTCGTGATCCTGATGGGTATGGCCTATCCGGCGGCCAGGGTGGTGATCGACATGAAGGACACGACCAACCCTGACATGACCGTCAAAATAACGGGCTTTCAGTGGAAGTGGAGTTACGACTACCTCAACGACGACATCAGCTTTTACAGCAACCTTTCCACCCCGCGCGAACAGATCGTCGGTACCGCCGAAAAGGGCGAGCATTATCTGCTCGAAGTCGATGAGCCGATGGTGGTACCGGTCGGCAAACGGGTGCGCCTGCTGATTACCGCCAACGATGTGATCCATTCCTGGTGGGTGCCTGCGCTGAGTGTCAAGCAGGACGCGATTCCTGGTTTCATCCGCGACAGCTGGTTCAAGGCTGACAGGATCGGCACCTATCGTGGCCAGTGCGCCGAACTGTGCGGCAAGGATCATGGCTTCATGCCGATCGTGGTCGAGGTGGTGTCGGAAGAGGACTACAAGGTCTGGGTCGAGAAGAAGAAAGGCGCTGCGGCCAGCGCAGCGGCCGACAACACCCGGACCTTCGACGCGGCGGAACTGATTGCACGCGGCGAGACGGTCTACCAAGCCAACTGCGCCGCCTGCCATCAGGCCGACGGCAAGGGTCTGCCCGGTGTGTTTCCGGCAATCAGTGGGTCCAAGATCGCCACCGGGCCGATTGCCGATCATATCAATGTGATCCTGAACGGTCGCCCCGGTACAGCGATGGCAGCGTTCGCCGGTCAGTTGTCCGACGCCGACATCGCCGCTGTCGTGACCTACCAGCGCAATACGTGGGACAACAAGACGGGTGACCTGGCGCAGCCTGCCCAGATTGCCGCCGCACGGGGTGGGGCCGCCGGTGAAGCCGCCGCACCCGCTGCGCAGTAAACAATATAAAGAGGAGAGCACACGATGTCTGATGCTGTACACGCCCACGACGATCACGGCCACGGCCATCCCAGCGGGATCATGCGCTGGCTGACTACCACCAACCACAAGGACATCGGCACGATGTACCTGTGGTTCGCGCTCATCATGCTGTTTTCGGCAGGCACCATGGCGCTGCTGATTCGCGCCGAGCTATTCCAGCCCGGTATGCAACTCACCAACCCGGATTTCTTCAACCAGCTCACCACGATGCACGGGCTGATCATGATTTTCGGCGCGATCATGCCGGCCTTTTCAGGGTTTGCGAACTGGCAGGTGCCGCTGATGATCGGCGCGCCCGACATGGCGTTTCCACGCATGAACAACTGGGCGTTCTGGCTGCTGCCCGTGGCAGGTATCCTGCTGATCTCGTCCTTCCTGTTGCCCGGCGGTGCAGTGGCGGGTGGCTGGACGATGTATCCGCCGCTGTTCATCCAGGGCGGCATTTCCTACGACCTGACGATTCTGGCGGTCCACATCCTGGGTCTGTCGTCGATCATGGGTTCGATCAACATCGTCACCACCATCCTCAACATGCGCGCGCCCGGCCTCACACTGATGAAGATGCCGCTGTTCGTGTGGACCTGGCTGATCACCGCCTACCTGCTGCTCGCCACCATGCCGGTATTGGCGGGTGCGGTGACCATGTTGCTGACCGACCGCAACTTCGGTACCCATTTCTTCAACGCGGCCGGTGGCGGCGACCCGGTGATGTTCCAGCACATCTTCTGGTTCTTCGGCCATCCCGAGGTCTACATCCTGATCCTGCCCGCGTTCGGAATCGTGTCCAGCATCATCCCGACCTTCGCACGCAAGCCGTTGTTCGGTTACGCGTCGATGGTGTATGCGACGGCTTCCATCGCGATCCTGTCGTTCACCGTGTGGGCGCACCATATGTTTTCAGTGGGCATGCCTGCCGCCGCGCAATTGTTCTTCATGTTCTCGACCATGTTGATCGCGGTGCCGACCGGCGTGAAGATATTTAACTGGGTGGCCACGATGTGGCGGGGCTCGCTGACCTTCGAAACACCGATGCTGTTCGCTATCGCCTTTGTCTGCCTGTTTACGATTGGCGGCTTCTCCGGCCTGGTGCTGGCGATCGCGCCGGTCGATATCCAGTTGCAAGACACCTACTACGTGGTGGCACACTTCCACTACGTGCTGGTTTCCGGCGCGCTATTCTCCATCTTCGCCGGCATCTACTACTGGCTGCCGAAGTGGACTGGCCACATGTACAACGAAACGCTGGGCAAGTGGCACTTCTGGATGTCGGTCATCGGCATGAACATTCTGTTCTTCCCGATGCACTTCCTCGGTCTGGCCGGCATGCCGCGCCGCATTCCCGACTACGCGCTGCAGTTCACCGAGTTCAACCAGATTGCCACCGTCGGAGCCTTCATCTTCGGCTTCTCGCAGCTGATTTTCCTGGTGCTCGTGCTGAAGACGGTCAAGGGCGGCGCCAAGGCGACCGATCAGGTATGGGAGGGTGCGGAAGGGCTGGAGTGGACGCTGCCGTCGCCCGCGCCGTATCACACCTTTGAAACCGCGCCGGTGGTGAAATGAGCGGGGGCCTGGCAGGCATGACGGACAAGCGCAACGGCAAATACCGCACGGCAGCCATTCTGGCGGTACTTGTCATCGGCCTGTTTGTTTTCACCCTGTATAGCGGGCTGAAATAAGCATGGCCGTTGGCAACGCCAAAACCCTGACCAAGCTCATCGTGGTGACGATTGGCATGTTCGGGTTTGGATTCGCCCTGGTGCCGTTTTATTACAAGATTTGCGAGGTGACCGGGATCAATTCCGGCGCCGAGCAAAGTCTGGCGAAAAACACCCAGGTCGATACCAGCCGCTGGGTCACGCTGGAGTTCGACGCCAACATCAACGAAGCGTTGCCGTGGCGCTTCAAGCCCGAGGTGCGCAGCCTGAGGGTGCACCCGGGCCAACTGGTGCAGGTGGAATACGAGGTGGTCAACACCAGCGATGCGCCCATCGTGGGCCAGGCGGTGCCGAGCTACGGTCCGGCACGCGCAGCAGCATTCTTCAAGAAGATTGAGTGTTTTTGCTTTACCCCGCAAACCCTGGCGGCGGGCGAATCCCGTCGCATGCCGGTACTGTTCTTGCTGGATCCGGCGATGGACAGGGATGTCCATACCGTGACGCTGTCGTACACATTCTTCAATATTGGGACGAAGGCACAAACGATGGGTTTGCAGAAGGGGCCGCCGCATGGCTGAGGGCGGTGGCAATCTCAAGGCGGCCTTGGCGGTATTCTGGAGTTTTTTGGGCGTGCGCAAGCGGCGTGATTATGATGCCGATGCGCAAAACCTGACGCCAGCACAGATTGTCATCGCCGGACTGATCGGCGGTGCGGTTTTCGTGTTGACGATATTGTTGCTGGTGTATCTGCTGATGAAGTTCGTGAAGTGAACGATCTAACAAACAAGAAAGAGGGGATGAGATGAGCCTGGCACAAACCGATAAGTATTATCTGCCGCAACCTTCGCTCTGGCCGATTATAGGCTCGGTCGCACTGCTATTGATGGCGGTGGGCGGCGTCATGACCATGCGCGAGATCGACAACGGAGGCTGGGTGCTTCTCGCTGGGGTGGCGATCCTGTTCTACATGATGTTCGGCTGGTTCGGCGAAGTGATTCGCGACAGCGAGGCCGGACGCTACAACAAGCAGGTCGACGCCTCGTTTCGCTGGTCGATGAGCTGGTTCATCTTTTCCGAGGTGATGTTCTTCGCCGCCTTTTTCGGCGCGCTATTCTATACACGGGTGTTGTCGGTGCCCTGGCTGGCGGACGCCGAAACGGGCAGTCTGCTGTGGGAGGGCTTTCAGGCCACCTGGCCGACCGCAGGGCCTGGACTGACACAGGATGGATTCGACTTCACGCCGATGGGGGCCTGGGGCATTCCAGCGATCAACACCCTGCTGCTGCTGAGCTCGGGGGTTACCATCACCTGGGCGCACTGGGGGTTGAAAAAGAGCAACCGCACGCAGCTGATTCTCGGCCTGGCGATGACGGTGGCCCTGGGCGTGGTCTTCCTCGGCTTGCAGGTGTATGAATACATCCACGCCTATACGGAAATGGGCCTGACACTGGGTGCGGGCGTTTACGGCGCCACTTTTTTCATGTTGACCGGTTTTCACGGTTTTCACGTGCTGGTCGGGACAACGATGCTGATCGTGATGCTGCTGCGCTCGATCGCCGGCCACTTCACCGCAGAGCATCATTTTGCCTTCGAGGCAGTGTCGTGGTACTGGCACTTTGTCGACGTGGTGTGGGTGATTTTGTTTGTCGTGGTTTACTGGTTGATCTAGTCTGCTGCCAATCCGTTGGCCGTGCGGCGCCGGGTCAAACAAAAAGCCGCGTACAGCGCGGCTTTTTGTTGCGGTGGGGGCGCTTAGCGCAGCCCGCTATGCGGGATGAAGCCGAAGTAGTAGCCGCCCATCAGCAGGACAAACAGGACGAGGGAGAGCGCGACCCGCACGGTCAGCATTTTGACGACGCGGTCGGATTGGCCCTTGTCCTTGATAAGGTAGTAAAGGGCGCTGGCGAGACTGGCGAGGATGAAGACGATAAACAGCAGGGCAGCAATGCGCATGAAAAGGGTCTCTCGGCAAAATTCCAGTCTAACCGGATTGCTGGGCTCATGCACTTGCTGAAGCTGCGTGTCGGGAGGTGGGTGTTTTCCCCCACCCTGTGGCCCACGCTGGCGGCGCTGTTTTTCTTTGTGCTGACGTTGTGGCTTGGCAACTGGCAAAGCGAGCGCGCCGATACCAAGCGTGCCCTGCAGGCGCGTTACGATGCGGCGGTTGGCGACGCCCCCATCCATGTCGGCAACACGCTGCTCGATCGCGACAGCGTGCTGTATCGCAAACTGGAGGTCGAAGGTGTGTTCGACGACGCGCACACCATCCTGCTCGACAACCGGGTGCTGGACGGCGTGGCGGGGTATCACGTGCTGACGCCGCTGCGGATCAATGGGGGGGGGCTCGCCATTCTGGTCAATCGTGGCTGGGTGGCGGCCGGGCGCACGCGCGATCAGGTGCCGGTGCCGCCGACGCCGGCAGGCGTGGTGCGGCTGGAGGGCATGGCGGTCAACCCGTATACGCGCTACGTCGAACTGGCGCCGACCGCGCCGCAGGGACGCGTTTGGCAGAACCTCGATTTTGCGCGCTATGCGGCGACCACCGGGCTGAGGCTGCAACCGGTGTTGCTGCTGCAGACCAGCAGCCAGGCCGACAACTTGCAGCGGAACTGGCCACGGCCCGATAGCGGGGTCAGTACCCATGTCAGCTATGCCGTCCAGTGGTACAGTTTGGCGGCGACACTGACGGTGTTGTGGCTGATAATGAACGTCAGGCGTTGCCGTGACGGCGACGTGAATTCCAAGCTTTGAATCAATATCGTAGACCCATGCAATTGACCCCGCGTAGTAAATTTCTGTTGTTGTTAGGCGTATTTGTGGTGCCGGTGGCGGCAGCGTATCTGGCCTTTTTTGGCTGGCGCCCGGCCGGACATACCAATTACGGCGACCTGCTCAAAGTGACCCCGCTGCAGCAGACGGCCGGTGCGAAGCACGATGGCGCGCCGCTTGATCTGGCGTCGCTGCAGGGCAAGTGGCTGATGGTGCATGTCGGCCCGGCACGCTGCGATGCCGACTGCGCACAGCAGCTGTACCTGATGCGCCAGATACGGATCACGCAGGGCAAGGAGCAGTCGCGCATCGAGCGCTTGTGGGTGTTGACCGATGCCGGCGCGGCCGACCCGGCCCTGTTGCAGGATTATCCCGGCCTGCACGTGTGGCGGCCGGCGGATGCCACCTTTGTCGAGCAGTTTCCCGCCGGGGATGGCCGTGCCGGACATATCTATCTGGTCGATCCACTCGGCAACCTGATGCTGCGTTTTCCTGTCAAGCCGGATCCCAAGCGCATGATGAAAGACCTCAAGTTGTTACTTAAAGCCTCCCAGATCGGCTGATGATGACTCAGTACCGAAACCTGATTCTGGCTGCTTTGGTTCTCACGCTGGTCGTGGTGAGCCTGGGCGCCTATGTGCGCTTGTCCGACGCTGGTCTGGGCTGCCCCGACTGGCCCGGCTGCTATGGCAAGATCACGCCGCTGCATGCGGCCGAGCACATCGATGCCGAACTCGCCGAGCGTCCTGACGGCCCGGTGTCACACGCCAAGGCGTGGAAGGAAATGGTGCACCGTTACGCGGCGGGAACGCTGGGGCTGCTGGTGTTGGGGATTGCGGCGCTGGGCTGGCGCGGGCGCCGCGAAACGGCCGGCGGCCCCGGCTTGCCCATGCTGCTGCTGGGGCTGATCGTGTTTCAAGCGCTGCTGGGGATGTGGACGGTCACCCAATTGCTCAAGCCATTGGTGGTCACCGCGCACCTGCTGGGGGGCATGGCTACCTTGTCCATCCTGCTCTGGCTGTGGTTGCGCGAACGCGGCCAGGCCAGTCATGTTTATTTCGCTCGAGTTGACCATCTGCGCGCCAGTGCAACACTTGGACTGGTGCTTGTTATCGCGCAAATCGCGCTGGGTGGCTGGGTGAGCAGCAACTACGCGGCGCTGGCCTGTACCGATTTCCCGCTGTGCCAGGGCGTGTGGATGCCGCCGATGGATTTCGAACACAGCTTTACCCTGCATCGCGAACTCGGCGAGACCGCTGCCGGAGATTTGCTGCCGATGGCCGCGCTGACGGCAATCCACTGGGTGCATCGCGTCATGGCACTGATCGTCACCGTATATTTGGGCTGGCTGTTGCTGCGGCTGCTGCGGACGCCGGGGTATGCCGGCATGGGGATGGTCATAGGCGGGCTGCTAATGCTGCAGGTTGCGCTGGGAATCGGCAATGTGCTGTTGAGCCTGCCGTTGGCGCTGGCGGTGGCCCATAACGGCGGCGCGGCGCTGTTGCTGGCCAGCTTGGTGTGGCTGAACTATCGGGTACGCAGGAGATGAGCATGGAATCCTTGATGTTTCAGGGGGCGGCCTGTCGCTGCCAGCAGTTCCTGGCACTGTGCAAGCTGCGGGTGGTCAGTCTGATCGTGTTCACCGCGGTCATCGGCATGTTTCTCGCTGTGCCCGGCTGGCCGGCCTGGAACGTGCTGTGGGCCGGCACACTGGGGATCGCGCTGGTAGCTGGCGCGGCCGCGGCATTCAATTGCCTGATCGAGCAGAAAATCGACGCCACGATGGCGCGCACGCGCGCGCGGCCGCTACCGCGTGGCGAACTGACCAACACGCAGACGCTGGTGTTTTCCGGGGTGGTCGGCGGCCTGGGGCTGTATCTGCTGAACGTCTTTGTCAATCCGCTCACCATGTGGCTCACCCTGGCCACCTTTGTCGGCTATGCCGTGATCTATACAGCCGTGTTGAAGCCGGCCACGCCGCAAAACATCGTCATCGGCGGCGCCTCCGGCGCGATGCCGCCGGTGCTCGGCTGGGTCGCGGCCACAGGCGAAATCCATCACGATGCGCTGTTGCTGTTCCTCATTATCTTTGCCTGGACCCCGCCGCATTTCTGGGCGCTGGCGCTCTATCGGCGCGAGGAGTACGCACAGGCCGGGCTGCCGATGCTGCCTGTGACCCACGGCGAGGCCTACACTCGACTGCACGTGCTGCTATACACGCTGCTGCTGTTTGCGGTGACCATGCTGCCAGTCGGCACCGGCATGGGCGGCTGGATTTACCTGGTCGGCGCCGCGCTGCTGGGCGGCCGTTTCATTCACTACGGCTGGCGCCTGCACCGCCAGTACAGCGATGACTTGGCGAAGGAAACCTTCCGCTATTCCATCTGGTATTTGAGCTTGCTGTTCACTGTGATGCTGGTAGATCACTACTATCCAATATCCATTTGATTTAAATGGGAAATTGAGCTTCTAACTGGATATTCGGACAGGATTGTTTTATATTGTGTCCAATTCATTCGCAGGGACACGAGATGATCCTCTCCCGGACCAGTCAATATGCCGTGCAGGCACTGATCTACATGGCCACCCAGTCGAGCGCGACGCCCGTGCTGAACAAGGATATCGCCGCGCAACTCGGTGTTCCCGCGCCGTACCTCGCCAAAATTCTGCAGGGGCTGGCCAAGGGCAACCTGCTGTTTTCCTTCCGTGGCCGTCTGGGCGGTTTCTGCTTGCGCGAGGAGGGCCACAAAATCACCCTCATGCAGATCCTGCTGCTGACCGAAGGCCCGGCGTTCACCGAGAGCTGTTTGCTGGGGTTGAAGAAATGCAGCGATGAAACCGCCTGTCCACTGCATTTCCGCTGGGTGCCGGTGAAGAAAAAGATCATCGACATGCTGCAGGACACCACCCTGGAAAAACTGGCGAAGGCGGTTGAATCCGGCAAATACCGTCTGGCCGACGTTCCCGGGATGTTGTTCGAGCAGGCCAAGGCATGAAAGACTGGCTCCTCGCAACCTGCGCGATGGCTGCGTTCACCCTGGCCGGCTGCCAGCCTGTCCCGCAGCCCCCGTCATTTCAGGCGACCGACATCACCGGCGCCGCCTTCGCGCGGGATTTCAGGCTGACCGATCACAATGGCCAGGTGCGCACCCTGGCGGATTTCAAAGGAAAAGTCGTGGCCGTTTTCTTTGGCTACCTCCATTGCCCCGATGTCTGCCCCACCACACTGTCGGATTTCGCGGCTGCGCTGCAACAGCTGGGACCGCTGGCCGAGCGGGTGCAGGTGATTTTCGTGACGGTGGATCCGCAGCGCGACACCCCGGATCTGCTGAAGCAGTTCGTGCCGGCCTTCAATCCGGGCTTTCTAGGGATGTACGCGGATGAAGAGACGCTGAAGCAGTTGGCACACGAGTACAAAGTGGTCTATCAAAAGACTTCAGTGAAGGGCGCGGACGATTATTTGGTCGACCACAGCGCCGGAACCTATATTTATGATCCGCAAGGATATTTGCGGCTTCTCATGCCTTATGGCAGTAGCCCGGATGCCATCGCGCAAGACCTGAAAACACTGTTGGCGCCCTCCTGAATAGGGTTTTCAGCTTGCAGTGCGGGGGCGGGCTGCCCTATAATCCCGCAGTTTTTTAATATAAGCATATGCTGTTTAAAGCGCGGCAATAAGCGCTATTTCGGGTACAACAGGAGCGGTCGATGGCGGTCACAACATATTCCGGTGCAGAGCAGTACAACTTTGATATCGTTAAGAAATTTGCCATCATGTCGCTTGTCTGGGCGGTTATCGGCATGTTTGTCGGGGTCTACATCGCCTCCGAGCTGGCTTGGCCATTCCTGAACTTTGACAGTCCGTATTTCTCGTTCGGGCGCTTTCGCCCCGTTCATACCACCACGGTGATCTTCGGCTTCGGTGGCTCGGCGCTGTTTGCCACCTCCTATTACGTCGTCCAGCGCACCTGCCAGACCCGGCTGATTTCGGACGGCATGGCCAGCTTCACCTTCTGGGGCTGGATGGCGATCATCGTGCTGGCCGACATCAGCTACGTGCTCGGCCATACCCAGTCGCGCGAGTACGCCGAGATGGAATGGCCGATCGACATCCTGATCGAGGTGGTGTGGGTGACCTATCTGATCCTGTTCGTCGGCACCATCATGCGCCGCAAGCAGCCGCACATCTACGTCGCCAACTGGTTCTACCTGGCCTTCATCCTGGCGACCGCGCTGCTGCACACCTTCAACAACCTGGCGATGCCGATCGACCTGTTCTCGATGAAGTCGTACAGCCTGTTCTCCGGTACCCAGGACGCGATGGTGCAATGGTGGTACGGCCACAACGCGGTGGGCTTCTTCCTCACCGCCGCCTTCCTCGGCATGATGTATTACTTCGTGCCGAAGCAGGCCGGCCGCCCGATCTATTCCTACCGCCTGTCGATCGTCCACTTCTGGGCGCTCTCCTTCATGTACATGTGGGTGGGTGCGCACCACCTGCACTGGACCGCGCTGCCCGACTGGACCTCGTCGCTGGCCGCCGCCTTCTCGATCCTGCTCCTGATGCCCTCGTGGGGCGGCATGATCAACGGCATCATGACCCTGTCGGGCGCCTGGGACAAACTGCGCACCGACCCGGTAATGCGCTTCATGATCGTCGCGCTGTCGTTCTACGGCATGTCGACCTTTGAAGGCCCGATGATGTCGCTGAAGGAGGTCAACGCGCTGTCGCATTACACCGACTGGACCGTGGGCCACGTCCACTCCGGCGCGCTGGGCTGGGTGGCGATGATTACCTTTGGCTCGCTGTATCACATGATGCCCAAGCTGTGGGACACCAAGATCTACAGCAACAAGCTGGTGGAAGCTCACTTCTGGCTCGCCACCATCGGCATCGTGCTGTACATCGTCGCGATGTGGATTTCCGGCATCACCCAGGGCCTGATGTGGCGCTCGTTTGACGAGTTCGGCAACCTGCAATACTCGTTTGTCGAATCCGTTGTGGCGATGATGCCCTTCTACGCGATGCGCGCCATCGGCGGCATGTTCTTCCTCACCGGCACCGTGCTGATGACGGTCAACATGTTTATGACCATCCGCCAGGGCAAGCGCGAAAGCGCCGCGCTGGATGCCCGGTTGGCCGCCAAGATGGCACATGCCTGATACGGGAACGATACAAAATGAACTTCAACTTCAAACACGAATGGATTGAAACCAACATCGGCCTGATGTCCGTGTTGACCATGCTGGCGATTAGCGTCGGTGGCCTGGTGGAAATCGCGCCGCTGTTCTTCATCGACGAGACCATCGAGAAGGTCGAGGGCGTGCGTCCCTACACCCCGCTGGAACAGCGCGGCCGTGACATCTATCAGCGTGAGGGCTGCTACGCCTGCCATTCGCAGATGATTCGCCCGTTCCGCGACGAAAAGCTGCGCTACGGCCATTACTCGCTGGCGGCGGAATCGCAATACGACCATCCCTTCCAGTGGGGCTCCAAGCGCACCGGCCCCGACCTGGCGCGGGTGGGTGGCAAGTATTCCAACGAGTGGCACGTACAGCACATGGTGGCGCCACGTTCGATGGTGCCCGAGTCGGTGATGCCGAACTATCCGTGGCTGCTGTCGACGCCGCTGGATATTTCCGATATCACCAACCGCTTGAAGGCGCTGCGCAAGGTCGGCGTGCCGTATTCGCTGTCGCAGGCCGAGTACGACGCCAACGTGACCAAGTTCGGCGAGACCGTGGCCGGGCAACTCCACATTCCCGATGCGCAGAAAAACCTGATCGAGCAGGCCAACTTCGGCAACTACGATGGCGATCGCACCGGCATTTCCGAAATGGATGCGCTGGTGGCCTATCTGCAAGTGCTGGGCACCATGGTCGATTTCAGCAAATACACCGACGACGCGTTCGTCGAGTTCCGCTGAGCGTCACGGCAGGAGGCCAGGAAATGGAATGGTTGATGTGGTTTTCCAAACCCGAAAATACCAAGCCCCTGGCTTTGATCATTTTTTTCGTCACCTTTATCGGCATCGTGATCTACGTCTACGGTAGCAAAAAGCGCAGCGCGAAACTGGAGTCTTACCGCGATATCCCGTTTCTCGATGACCAGCCAGGCGATCAAGACGGCACGAAGGACAAGCAATGAGCGAGCAAAAACTACAATCTCAAACGGTTCAAACCACGGGTCATGCCTGGGACGGCGACCTGCAGGAATACAACAATCCGCTGCCGGTGTGGTGGGTCTACACGTTTTACGCCACGGTGATTTTCGCCCTCGTGTACTGGACCCTCTATCCTTCGTGGCCGCTTGGCAAAGGCTGGATCGGTGGCGTTTCGAACATCACCTACGTCAACAGCGAGGGCGAAACGAAGACCCACAGCTGGAACACGCGTGCGCTGCTGCTGGCAGACCTGAACAAGGCCGCGGTCACGCAAAAGCCCTACTTCGACAAAGTAGCGGCGATGCCCTATGAGCAGATCGCCCAAGATCCGGACATGAGCGGCTTTATTATTTCCGCGGGCAAGTCGCTGTTTGCGGAAAACTGCGCGGCTTGTCATCAGGCCGGTGGCCAGGGGGTGATCGGCTTCTTTCCCAACCTGACCGATGACGACTGGCTGTATGGCGGTTCGTACGAGAAGATTCACGAAACCCTGCTGGGCGGCCGTCGTGGCTACATGCCGGCCTTCAGCGAAGTGCTGAATGGCGAGCAGATCGACCAGCTGGCGAACTACGTGGCCAGCCTGTCGAGCATCGGCCACGACGCCACCAAGGCCACAGCCGGCGATGTGCTGTTTCATAGCGAAACGGCAGCCTGTTACTACTGCCACACCAGCGATGCAACGGGACGCAAGGATATCGGCGCCCCCAATCTGACCGACAACATCTGGCTGTGGGCTGACGTGCCGGCAGCGGACACGGCCGAGGGCAAGGTCGCAGCGATACGTGGCGTCATCGCCGGCGGCCTCAACAAGGGCGTGATGCCGGCGTGGTCCGGGCGCCTGTCGCCTGAACAAATCAAGGTTCTGACGGTCTACGTTCATGAACTGGGCGGCGGGCAGTAGGGCCGCCGGCTGACGCGATGATCCAGGCCCCCGTTCTCGGGGGCTTTTGCTTACTACCCACTCAACTGGTCACACCATGCAAACAGGTCTAGAAGACCAGCTCGGGCTCTATCAGAAACGCATTCCCATCTTCACCCGCTCGGTGAAGGGGCGGTTCCGGCGTTTCAAGACCTCGGTGCTGGTGCTGGCCTATGCGATTTACTTTCTGCTGCCGTGGCTGCCGTGGTCGCGCCTGGATGCCCCGGCGCAGGCGGTGTTGTTCGATCTGCCGGGACGCCGATTCCTGCTCTTCGGGCTGACGGTCTACCCGCAGGATGTCATCTGGCTGGCGCTCTTGCTGTTCATCGCCGCCATCCTGCTGTTCTTCGTCACCGGGCTGGTCGGGCGCGCGTTCTGCGGCTATTTCTGCTTCCAGACCCTGTGGACCGACTTCTTCATCTGGATCGAGCACAAGATACAGGGCGAGCGTCCGGCGCGGGTGCGCCTCTACCGTCAGCCTTGGGATCGCGAAAAGGTTCTCAAGGTCGGCGGCACCCATGCCCTTTGGATGTTGGCGTCATTGTGGACGGGGCTGACGTTCATTTTCTATTTTGCCTACGCACCGCAACTGTTGCTGGATTTCTTCAGCGGCCAGGCCGCGGCCGCCGCCTACATCACGGTCGGCATCCTCACGCTGTCGACCTACGTCGCGGCAGGCCTGATGCGCGAGCAGATCTGCACCTATGTCTGCCCGTATGGCCGCTTCCAGAGCGTGATGTACGAGCCCGAGACCCTGGCCGTGCACTATGATGCCAGGCGCGGCGAAGCGACACACGGGCGGGCCGCCGCGCGCGCCGGCCAGCGCACCCTGGCCGAGCGCCACGAAAAGGGCCTGGGCGACTGCGTCGATTGCGGCCTGTGCGTGCAGGTCTGTCCGGTCGGCATCGATATCCGCGACGGTCTGCAATACAAGTGCATCTCCTGCGGGCTGTGCATCGACGCCTGCAACACCATCATGGATTCATTCAGTTTTCCGCGCGGCCTGATCCGCTACGATTCGGAAAAGAATCTGGCCTCGCCGACGCCGGCTGCGCCTAAGCTGCAATGGAAGCGGCTGAAAACCATCGGCTACGGGGTGGCACTGGTGCTGATGACCGCCTACCTGGGCTACAGCGTGGCTACGCGTGGCAACTTCGACCGCGCCGTCAATCAGATCCGTCAGCCGCTCTACGTCGTGCTGTCGAACGGCGACATCCGCAACCGCTACCAGATTCGCATCACCAACAAGGCGGGGCAGGCGCAGACCTATGTAATCAGCGCACGCGGCATCCCGGCCGCTGCGCTCGATCTCGGCAATTTCAGCGAAATCACCATCAAGCCCGGTCACAGCGCACTGGTGCAGGCTAGCGTCTGGCTGCCTTTGGCAGTGGCGGTGCAAACTCAGCACTTCGAGTTGCGCATTACGCCGCTTGGAAAATCGGTAGAAGCCCGTAGCGAAATCGTCCGTTTTGACGCCCCCGGAAAACGTCCATGAATACGATGACCTCCCTGCTTGGCGGCCTGGCCGCTGTGTTTGCCCTTTATGCAATAGGGGGCGCCATCCGCGGACTGCCCCCGATCCTGCGCGCACTGCTGGCGGGACTGATCCCGCTGCTCGCGTATTTCGCGCTCATTGTCGGGCGCTGGCCGGGGCTGGACGTGGTGGCCATGCACATCTCGGTCTTTCTCGCGGCGGGGCTGGTGCTGTTTGCGGTGAGCCAGTTCCGTCGGCACAGCGTCGGCCGCATGCACTGGGCGCCCAAGCTCCTGACGGCGTTTTTCCTGGGTCTTGTCGTGGTCAACGGCAGCCTGCTTTACATCGCCACCAAGGGACTGCCCGATCCGCTTGCGCGCTGGTGGCTGGGCAGTGACGGGACCGCGGTTTACAGTGGCTTTTCCGGAGTGGTGACGCATGGACAGGCGGCAGCCAAGGCGGTCTCGTCCGAATTGTCTCAGGCGCAGCGCGAGTCTGAGCTCGGCTGGCAGGTCGAAGTCGCCGGCCTCGACGGCAACGCCCCTGCGCGCGCAATCCAGGTTCGCGTCAGGGATCGCACCGGCCTGCCCGTCGATCGCATCGAGGCCGAACTGCGCCTGCAGCGCCCCGGGGCGCTGCAGGCTACACTCGTATTGCCGCTCGCCGCGCTTGGTGCCGGCACCTATGGCGGGGTGCTGCATTTGCCAGCCAGTGGACGCTGGCTGGCCGAGTTGCGCCTGCTGCGCGACCGCGATGTGCACTATCAGCTCATACAGGAGCTGGTCGCGCCGTGAGCGGCATCATGGGGTTTTTGTTCCTGCTGTCCGGCATCTTTGTGCTGCTGATTGTCGTGGGCGTGTTCTGGTCGATCAAAAGCGGCCAGTTCGACGACCTGGAAGGGCCGGCCGAACGCATCCTGATGGACGACGACGATCCGCTGTTGCCGACCCACCGCCTGAGCCGTCAAGATGAAAATCCAGCCGGGAACAAGTACCCAAACGAGTCCAAGTAAACTAAAATTCATCAACTTTTATGGAGCGCGCACGATGAAACAGCTTTTCACTTTTCAGGGTTTCCCCATGGTGGTGGTGACCGCATTGATCATCTGGGCATGGATCAGCGTCCTTTCGGTCCTGATCGCCTCTTTCTTCTGATTGGCTGCAGCCCCAATGAAAACGCCCCGCAATGCGGGGCGTTTTCATTGGGGCGTGCCGCAGCTTACGCCGGAATCAGGGCGCGCATTTTTTGCAGGGCGCGCGCTTCGATCTGGCGGATGCGCTCGGCGGATATGCCATATTCAGCGGCCAGTTCATGCAGGGTCGCCGTTTCGCCTTCGGTCAGCCAGCGCGCCTTGATGATGTGGCGGCTGCGCGCGTCGAGGTTTTCCAGCGCGGTGGCCAGGCCGGTATGGCGCAGGCGCTCGGTCTGCTCGCGCTCCAGCAACTGGGCCGGGTTTTCGTCGGGGCTCGCCAGATAAGCCAGCGGGCTGTAGCCTTCCTCGCCGTCATCCATCGTCGGGTCGATGGAAACGTCATGGCCCGACATGCGGGTTTCCATTTCCAGCACATCCTTGCGGCTGACGTTGAGCTCGCGCGCCATGGCGTCGGCTTCCTTGAGCGTCAGGGCATTGAGCGACTGTTTCAGGCTGCGCAGGTTGAAGAACAGCTTGCGCTGCGCCTTGGTGGTCGCAACCTTGACCTGGCGCCAGTTCTTCAGCACGTATTCGTGGATTTCGGCGCGGATCCAGTGCAGCGCAAATGACACCAGACGCACGCCCCGTTCCGGGTCGAACCGCTTCACGGCCTTCATCAGGCCGACATTGCCTTCCTGGATCAGGTCGGCCTGGGGCAGGCCGTAGCCCACATAATGGCGCGCCACACTGACCACCACGCGCAGGTGCGATACCACCAGTTGACGGGCAGCCTCGACGTCCTGCTTGTCGTGCCAGGCGCGCGCCAGCCGCTGCTCGTCTTCCAAGGTGAGCATGGGGTAGCGATTGACGGTCTGGATATAGCTGTCCAGGCTGTACGCAGCGGGAACGGGTAAGGATATCGTTTGATTCATGCGTGTAAAAACTCCTTTGTAAGCATTTTAGCACTCGCATTCTGAGAGTGCTAAGGCTACTCAGGGTTCCGCAAAAAGGGCAATCAACGAGCGGCCTCCACCTGGTGCAGCGCCCGCGTCACCGAGAGCCAGGCCCCGAGCCAGCCAAACAGGGTGGTGAGGCCGAGCACGACGACAATCTCGGTCGCGGCCGGTGGCAGCAGATGAAAGGCCGACCCGTACAGGTCGGCCAGGTGTTCGACCGGTGCGCGCAATAGCGTCCCGGCCACGGCCAGTACGCCACCTGCCGCCAGTCCGCCCAGCATGCCCTGCAGCGCGCCCACATAGAGAAAAGGGCGGCGGATGTAGCGGTCGGTGGCGCCGATCAGCCGGCTGACCAGGATTTCGTCGCGACGGGCCAGCACCTGCGCGCGGATGGCGTTGCCCGAGATGGCGACGAGCGCGATGGCGAACAGCCCCGCCAGCAGCCAGACGCCGGTGCGCCCGATGGCGAGCGCGGCCTGCAGGCGGGCTGCCCACTGGCTGTCGAGGTGGGTTTCCGCCACCCCCGGCAGCTTGCCCAGATCGGCCGCGACCCGCGCCAGTTCCTCGCGCGAGGTCGTTTGCGGCCGGACCACCCAGGCATCCGGCAGCGGGTTCTGCATCAGGCCGGCGGTGATGTCGGCCAGATCCTGCGCGGCGCTCAGCGTCGCCAGCGCGTCGTCCTTGGGGACGTAGCGGGCCTCGGCGATGTCGGCCTGCTGGAGCCGTGCGGCGAGTCGCTGTTTCTCTGCAGTCGACGCCCCGGCGTCGAGGAATACGCTGATTTCCGGCTGTGCGGGCAGGTCGCCCGCCAGCCGGTCAAGGTGGCCGAGCCCCAGATAGAGCCCGCCTGGCAGGCTGATCGCCACCCCCATCGCCAGCGCAGTGAGCAGGGTGGCGACCGGATGCGCGCCCAGGCGGCGCAATGCGGCCGCGAACGCATGTTTCTGATGACGCAGCCAGCCGATCATGCCGCCACCTCACCGATCTTGCCGTGGTCCAGTTGCAGCGTACGGCCGCCCAGCGCCATGATGGCGCGGTCGTCGTGGGTGGCGATCACCAGGGTGGTGCCGACCTGATGGAAGTCGCGGAACATCGTCATGATGTCGGCGGCGTAGCCGGCGTCGAGGTTGCCGGTGGGCTCGTCGGCCAGCAGCAGGGCGGGGCGGCTCACCAGTGCGCGGGCGATGCACAGGCGTTGCTGTTCGCCGCCGGAGAGGCTGACGGGGTTGGCTTTCTCGCGCTTGAGCAGGCCGACCTTGTCGATCACGGCGCGTGCGCGCTTCAGCGATTCGCGGTGGTCGAACCCGGCGATGTCGAGCGGCAGCACCACGTTTTCGATCACGTTGCGGTCGAACAGCAGTTTGTGATCCTGGAAGATCAGGCCGATGTTGCGGCGCAAATAGGGGATGGCACGCTGCGGCAAGCGCCCGACGTTCTGGCCGCTGACCGACACGACCCCGCTGGTGGGGCGCTCGATGGCGGCGATGAGCTTCAGCAGGGTGCTCTTGCCGGCGCCGGAATGGCCGGTCAGGAAAACCAGTTCGCCTTTTTCGATGGCGAGATTAACCCCGGACAAGGCTTCGTGCCCGCCGGGATAACGCTTGGTGACCTGGCTGAAGCTGATCATGGGCTGGGTTGTGTCAAACGCTGAACACCGCTTCGACGAACTCGCGCGCATCGAACGGCCGCAGGTCGTCGACGGTTTCGCCGACGCCGATGTAGCGCACCGGGATCGGCCGCGCCGGGCTTAACCGGGCCTGGGCGATGGCGGCAATCGCGCCGCCCTTGGCGGTGCCGTCGAGCTTGGTCAGCACCAGCCCGGTCACGCCGAGCGCATCGTCGAAGGCCTTGACCTGGGTGACGGCGTTCTGTCCGGTGTTGGCGTCGAGCACCAGCAGCACTTCATGCGGCGCGCCGGGGGCGGCTTTTTCGATCACTCGCTTGACCTTTCTGATCTCTTCCATCAGGTGCAGCTGGGTCGGCAGGCGGCCGGCAGTGTCGGCCAGCACCACGTCGATGCCGCGCGCCTGTGCGGCCTGGATGGCGTCGAAGATCACCGCAGCGGAATCGCCTTTTTCCTGGCTGATCACCGTCACGTTGTTGCGCTCGCCCCAGACCTGCAGTTGCTCGCGCGCCGCTGCGCGGAAGGTGTCGCCCGCCGCCAGCAGCACCGACAGGCCCTGTGCCTGGTACAGCTTGGCGAGCTTGCCGATGGTGGTGGTCTTGCCGGCGCCGTTGACGCCGGCCAGCATGAGAATGAAGGGCTTGTGCGGGGTGACGTCGAGCGGTGCCTGCAACGGCGTCAGCAGGTCGACCAGCGCTTCTTTCAGCGCGGCCTGCAGGTCGGCGGCCTCGGTCAGCCCCTCGCGTCGCACTTTCTTCTGCAGGGTGTCGAGCAGCGCCTGGGTCGCATCGACGCCGACGTCGGCCGTGATGAGGATGGTTTCGAGCTCCTCGAACAACTCGGCATCGATCTTGCGCCCGACGCCAAACAGGCCGGACAGCTGGCCGCCGAGCCGGTTGCGGGTTTTGGCGAGCCCCTGCTTCAGCCGTTGCGCCCAGCCCGGACGCGTCTCGGCCGGCGCGGCGGTCGGCTCGACGGGTGGGGGGCTCGACTCGGGTTGCGCCGCAGGCTGTTCAGGCTTGGGCGTTTCGGGTTCGGGAGCGGGCTTGGACTTGAAGAAACTAAACACGGATTAAGGCAGTCTGCACAACTGTTTGACGGACGCTGTATCTTATCATCCTGAAAACCGCAGATGACCGCTCACACGCTTAAGGAAACACTGATTAATTCGATATAACCGTCATTGCGAGCGAAGCGCGGCAATCCAGCGCATTGATTAAGCAGGCATTTCTGGATTGCCGCGTCGCTTCGCTCCTCGCAAAGACGGATTAATCAGCGTCTCCTTAAGGATTTTTGTATGCAGATTGGTTTTTTAATTTTTGATGATGTTCACCGGCAACGTGCATCCGACCGTGGTTTTCGGGATCATTCAAACTCATGCAAACAGAGGTGAATTTCATGCGCAGCCTATGGGCAATCGGTTTGGCGCTGCTGCTGGGCAGCGCACAGGCAGCTTTGACGGACGTCACGCTGGACAATGGGATGCGGGTGATCGTGCACGAGGATCGCCGCGCGCCGGTGATGGTGTCGCAGGTGTGGTACCGCGCCGGCTCGATGGACGAATTCAACGGCACCACCGGGGTGGCACACGTGCTCGAGCACATGATGTTCAAGGGCACGAAGAACGTGCCGCCGGGTGAGTTTTCAAAACGCATTGCCGCCGCCGGCGGGCGCGAGAATGCGTTTACCAGCCGCGACTACACGGCGTATTTCCAGCAGATGCAGAAAGACCGGCTGGCGTTGTCGATGCAACTGGAGGCCGACCGCATGGCCAATCTCGTCATCAGCGATGAACTGTTTGCCAAGGAAATCCAGGTGGTGATGGAAGAGCGCCGGCTACGCACCGACGACCAGCCGCAATCGGTGCTGGTCGAACGCCTGATGGCTACTGCCTACCAGGCGCACCCCTACCGTCGCCCCATCATCGGCTGGATGGACGATCTGCAGAACATGACTGCACAGGATGCGCGCGACTGGTATGCGCGCTGGTACGCACCCAACAACGCCACCCTGGTGGTGGCGGGGGACGTCAAGGCCGACGAGGTGATTGCGCTGGCCAAACAGTATTTCAGTGCATTGCCCGCGGGCGCCCTGCCGGAACGCAGGCCGCAGGCCGAGCCCGCGCAGGTGGGTGTGAAGCGCATTGTGGTGAAGGCGTCGGCGCAGCTGCCCTATCTGCTGATGGCCTGGCATGCGCCCACCCTCAAGGACTGGGCGCAGGACACCACGCCGTATGCGCTGCAGATTCTGGCCGGCGTGCTGTCCGGCAACGACTCGGCGCGGCTGCAGACATCGCTGGTCAAGATGCAGCAGATTGCGGTGAATGCGAGTGCGGGCTACGACGCCGTCTCGCGCGGTCCGGGCATGTTCATGATCGACGCGACGCCGGCGCCGGGCAAATCGGTGGACACGCTGGAAAAAGCCATTCGCAACGAGCTCGAACGGGTCCAGCGCGAAGGCATCAGCGAGGCGGAGCTCGCACGGGTCAAGGCGCAGGTCATCGCGGCCGACGTTTATCAGCGCGACTCGCTGTTTTATCAGGCCATGCAATTGGGCGAATACGTGACCGCCGGGCTGCCGCCCGCGGCGCTGGCAGGCCGGGTCGGCAAGCTGCGTGCGGTGACCGCAGCCGAGGTGCAGGCGGCCGCGCAGCAATGGCTGCAGGATGACCGGCTGAGCGTGGCCGAACTCGATCCGCAACCGCTGGACGCGCAACCTGCTCGCGCCAATGTGCCGGGAGTGCGCCATGCTAATTAACGCGCTGTCAATTAAAGCCCTGTCAATCAATGCCCTGGCAATCAAAACCATGTTGATCAAGTCCTTCCTTGTTGCCCTGTTGCTGAGCCTGCCGCTGTCGGCGCAGGCTGCGCTCGCCATCCAGCACTGGCAAACGCCGCAGGGCGCGCGGGTGTTTTTTGTCGAAAGCCACGAACTGCCGATGCTCGATATTGCAGTCGATTTCCCTGCCGGTAGCGCCCGCGATCCCGTCGGCAAGGCCGGCCTTGCCCATCTGACCCACGGCCTGCTCGATCAGGGCGCAGGCGGCCTCTCCGATACCGCCATCGCCCATCGCCTGGCCGATGTGGGCGCGGTGCTGTCGGGACGCCTCGACCGCGACCGCGCCGGGGTGACGCTGCGCACCCTGTCGTCCGCCGCCGAAAAGGACAAGGCGCTTGATATCCTTGCACGCGTGCTGCAACGCCCCGGTTTTCCGCAGGCGGTGATCAAGCGCGAAAAGCAGCGCCTGATCTCATCGATACGCGAAGCCGAGGCCGATCCCGGTACGGTCGCCAGCAAGGCGTTTTACCGCGCGCTGTATGGTACGCATCCCTATGCGCACGATGAAGCGGGCGATCCCGCTGCCATCGCGCGGCTGACGCGCGGCGACCTGCAGGCGTTTTATCGCACGCATTACAGCGTGCCCAACGTGGTGATTTCACTGATGGGCGACGTCACGCGTGCCGAGGCCGAAGCCATTGCGGTTCGTCTGACGGCCGGTTTGTCGCGGGCGGCGGCGCTGCCGGCGCTGCCGCAGCCTGCGCCGGCAACGGCGTCCGACACGCGCATCGCCCATCCCTCCACGCAAAGCCATGTGCTGGTGGGGATGGTGGGGATGGCGCGCAACGACCCCGATTACTTCCCGCTGTTTGTCGGCAACTACGTGCTGGGCGGCGGCGGCTTCGATTCGCAGCTGATGCGCGAGGTGCGCGACAAGCGCGGCTATGCCTACAGCGCCTACAGCTATTTCCTGCCGATGAGTGAGGCTGGGCCGTTCCAGTTGGGCCTGCAGACCAAGCTGGAGCAGACCGACGACGCGTTGAAGGTGGCGCAGGCGACGCTGCGGCAGTTCATCGCCGAGGGCCCCTCTGAGGCCGAACTCACCCAGGCCAAATCCAACCTCACCGGCGGGTTTCCGCTGCGCATCGACAGCAACCGGAAAATCCTCGATTACCTGTCGGTGATCGGCTTCTACAAGCTGCCGCTGGATTACCTGGACAGCTGGGTCGACCAGGTCAATGCGGTCGACGTGGCAGCGGTGAAGCAGGCGTTTGCCCGCCGTGTCGATCCCGACAAGCTGGTCACCGTGGTGGTGGGAACGGGCAATGCTCGCTAAGCGCGCGGCGCCGGGCCGGGCGCACGGCGCCGCCAATCGCGTGCGCATCATCGGTGGCCAGTATCGCCGCCGGCTGCTGGGTTTTCCCGACAGCGCGGGCCTGCGCCCCACCCCCGACCGCGTGCGCGAGACGCTGTTCAACTGGCTGGGGCAGGATCTGCCGGGCTGGGTCTGCCTGGACCTGTTTGCCGGCAGCGGCGCGCTCGGCTTCGAGGCCGCCTCGCGCGGCGCGGGGCGCGTCATCATGATCGAACGCGACCGCGCCGCGCTCGACGCGCTGGGGGAAAACCGTGACGTGCTCGGGGCAACCCAGGTCGACGTCTGTCGTGCCGACGCGCTGGCCTGGCTGGAGAACAGCCGCGAGACCTTCGACCTGATTTTTGTCGATCCGCCGTTCGACAGCGGACTGGCCGCGACGGTGCTCACTGACCTGGCTCGCCATCTCAAGTCCGGCGGTCAGGCGTATATCGAACAGGCGGCGCCGGTGATCGCGCCGGCGGGGCTTATCATCCACCGCAGCGGGCGCGCTGGGCGCTCGCATTTTGCGCTGCTGACCAAGGAATAATTCAAAGATGCTGACTGCTGTCTATCCCGGCACGTTCGACCCCATCACGCGCGGCCACGAAGACCTGGTGCGGCGCGCGGTGCGGCTGTTCGATCACGTCATCGTCGCGGTGGCCGAATCGCGCAACAAACAGCCGTTTTTCAGCATGGAGGAGCGGGTGGCGATGACGCGCGACGTGCTGGCCGACGTGCCGAAGGTGCGGGTGGAAGGCTTCTCCGGCCTGTTGATCGACTTTGTCGCTGAGCAGGGCGCAATCGCCGTGTTGCGGGGCTTGCGTGCGGCGTCCGATTTCGAATACGAATTCCAGCTGGCGGGGATGAACCGCAACCTCAGGCCCGACATCGAAACCCTGTTCCTCACGCCGTCGGATCAATATATGTTCATTTCCGCCAGCATGATCCGCGAGATCGCGCAGTTGGGCGGCGACGTGACGCCGTTTGTCCACCCATTGGTGGCGCAGCGATTAAGTGAGAAAATAAGCAAAAGCTGATATAACCCGGAGAGCTCCATGGCCTTGATGATTACGGACGAATGCATCAATTGCGACGTCTGCCTGCCCGAATGCCCCAACGAAGCCATTTCCCAGGGCGACGAGATTTACATCATCGACCCCAACAAATGCACCGAATGTGTGGGTCACTTCGATACGCCGCAGTGCGTTGAAGTGTGTCCGGTCGACTGCATCCCGTTTAATCCGGACTACCCGGAAACCAAAGAACAACTGCAGGAAAAATTCCTGCGTCTGACAGCCAACAAATAACGCTAACCGTACCTGGGTTCAGGCCGTTTTAACCAGTCGCGCCTCGGTCAGGTCATCGGACAGGGCTTCGACGATGCGCGCGTTGATTCGCGCCAGCTGGTCCAGTTGATCGCTCGCGGTTCCGATTGACGCCTCGAGTTCGGCGATACGGTCATCCAGCGTTTCGGTCGCGGCATGGATGCGGCTGACGCTTTCCAGGCGGCGCTTGAGCTGGATCTTGTGTTCGCGCACCTGGGTTTCCATCGGCGAGATCAGTGCCTTCAGCCAGGCTTCGGTTTCGCTGTTGGCGAGTTCGAATACCTGCACCACCTTGCTGGCCAGCGTCTCAAAAAAGCGCGCGGTCAGCTGGTGCTGGCCCAGGGTCAGCATCTTGAAAACCGTATTGAAGCGCTCGTCGAAAATGCGTTCCAGGCGCGCCATTTCCTTACGGTATTTGCGCAGGCTGTGGTCCGGCGGGTTGACCGCCGCCAGCCCATGCTCGTCGCTGAACTTCTGGTACATCGCCGTCATCATGGCGCGGATTTCCTGGATTGATTCCGCTGAAGCCTTCAGGTTGCCGTCCACCTGGCGGAAGAAACGCCCCATCGCCTCGCGCAAGCCCATGCTGAAATGGCTTTTTTCCATTGTCATCCGGGTATGGCGCACTTCGTCGCGCAGCGCCTGCATGCCGAGATGCCGCCGCAGCGTGTCGACCTGTGAGGCGAATACATTGCGCAACGCATTGAACTGCTGCAGGCCGCGCTCGAACTGCTGCTTGTCCTCGTTGGCCTTGACCATCATGTGCTGGATGACGTCGCGGTTCTTGCCGCGCAGCCCTTCCAGCTCGTCGACCTGATCCTGGATGGTGGCGAGCCGGGTTTCCAGCAATTCGGTGGTCTTGATGACCACATCCTCCACGCTGGCCTGGGCCGATTCGCTGACCAGCGCCTGCTTGTGGGGAATCAGTTCCTGCGTCAGCGCCGCTTCCAGCTCGGGCAGGCGGCTCTTTGCCAGCAGGGCAGGGTCGTTCTTTACCTTGGCGACGAGCGCTTTCTGCGCCGACACCGGGTAGACCTGGCTGGCGGGCAGGTCGAGCAAGGCCGCGCTGCCGGCGACCTGCTTGGCGATTTCGGCGTCGATTTCGGCCGGCGTCTTGAGTTCGTCCCACAGGCCGTCGATTTTGTTCAGCACCACCAGACGCGCCCGGCTGGCACCCTGCACCGGGGCGATGTATTGACGCCAGATTTCGATGTCCGACTTGGTGACGCCGGTGTCTGCACTCAGCAGAAACAGCACGGCATGCGCGCTGGGCAGCATGTTGAGCGTGAGTTCGGGCTCGGTACCGATGGCGTTCAGCCCCGGGGTGTCGAGGATGACCAGTCCCTGCTTCAGCAGCGGATGCGGAAAATTGATCAGCGCATGGCGCCAGCGCGGAATTGCGATGCTGCCGTCGCGTTCCAGGCTGCGCGCGGTTTCCTCGTCATCCGGGTTGATCAGGCCGTAGGCTTCTGCGGTGGCGGCATCGACCTGCATGGTGTCGGCCAGCCGCATCAGGATTGCGCTCATCTCGTCGGCGGAATCGAGGTTGAGCGGGAATTCGGTCCATGCGTCGGCGTCGCGCTTGAAGTCGGCAATGCTGCCGTCGCGGGTTTTGGTCTCGATCGGCAGCAGGCGCAGCGAGGGGCGCAGAGTGGGGGTGTAATACAGCTCGGTGGTGCACATGGTGGTGCGCCCGGCGGACGACGGCAGCACGCGTTGCCGGTAGTCCGAGAAGAAAATCGCGTTGATCAGTTCGGACTTGCCGCGCGAAAACTCGGCGACAAAGGCCACGTTCAGCGTGTCTTCCTGCAGCCGCCCCAGCAACTGGTTCAGCCGCATCTCGGATTCAGCGTCGCCCAGTTCCTGCGTGTTGAGCCAGTCGCGCAGCGCCTCGACGCGCACGAACACAGCATCGCGCCAGGCACTGTAATGCTCGAATTCGTCAACCAGGGTTGTGGGTTTCATGGGGCCATCCATCAGATAAATCGCTGTAATTTAACGGTATCTTAATGACAAACTTGATTCGGGTGGAAGGACGTTGCATCAACGTTGGCAGGTCGGGCAGTAAAAGCTTGCGCGCTGCCCCTGCACGATGCGGCGGACCGGCGTGGCGCAGGTCTTGCAGGGCAGGCCGGCGCGATCGTAGACCCGCGTTTGCAGCTGGAAATAGCCCAGTTCGCCGTCGCTCGCGACGTAATCGCGCAGCGAGCTGCCGCCGGCGGCAATCGCCGCCGTCAGCACCTGTTTGATCGCCGCCGCCAGCCGCGCGCAGGCCGGGCGACTGAGGCGGCGAGCGGCAGTGGCGGGGCGGATGCCGGCATGGAACAGCGACTCGGACGCATAGATGTTGCCGACGCCGACCACCACCTGCCCATCCATGATGACCTGCTTGATCGCGGCGTTGCGGCGCTGGCACTGCGCATGCAGGTAGGCCGCATCGAACGCCGGCGTCAGCGGCTCCGGCCCCAGATGCGCCAGCAGCGGATGCCGCGCCACGTCGTCGGTCCATAGCACCGCGCCGAAACGGCGCGGGTCACGCAGCCGCAAGAGGGTGCCGTCGTCGAACAGCCAGTCGACATGGTCGTGCAGGGCGGCCGGCTCGTCGGGCCCGGCAAAGCGCAGGCTGCCCGACATGCCAAGATGCACGATCTGCGTGACGCTACCGAAATCGAACAGCAGGTACTTGCCGCGCCGGGCGAGCGAATGCAGCGTCAGTCCCGCCAGCCGTGCTTCCAGGTCATCCGGCACCGGCCAGCGCAGGCGCGGGTTGCGCACCATAATGCGCGTGAGCGCGCGGCCCTGCAGGCGCGGCAGCAGGCCCAGGCGGGTGGTTTCGACTTCGGGTAATTCGGGCATGGGGCAGGCTTCGATCAAGGAGAGGTTGACGCTACGCATGACGCCATCACGCTATTTTGCTCCCGCACGCGGGAACCGAACCGATACACTGCGATTCTATATACCGCACTTCAACCCCTGAAGCCTTCCCCGATTTTGAACATGCGACTTTCTTTGCTGCTGGTGATGCTGTTCAGCAGCGCGGCTTTGGCTGCGGATCCTTTCGGGGTGCTAGCGCGCACGCTGCCGTCGCCGGCGTCCGAGTTGCGCCCCGCAACCGCCTGCGAGGCGACGTCCGTTGCCGGCACGCTCACGCTGGCGCGCGCGGTCGAGCGCGCGCTGTGCGCCAATCCCGCCACCCGCAGTGCCTGGCTCACGTCGCGGCTGCGCGCCGCCGAACGGGGGCAGGCGCAAAGCGCGTACCTGCCCGACATTTCGCTCAGCGGCCGTCTGGCGGCCAACAGCGACGACCTGCTGCCGAGCGACCGCAGCGCTTGGCAATTCGGGCTGGATGCGCAATATCTCCTGTATGACTTTGGCGGGCGCGCCGCACGCAGCGATGCCGCCGAAGCGCTGTTGGCCGCCGCGCGCGCCAGCCATGATGCGAGTGTGCGTCTGCTGTATCTGCAAACCGTCACGGCCTATTTCAACCTGGCAACCGCTCAGGGCGCCGTGCTCGCCGCCCGCGAAACCGAGGCGTCCGCGCTCGAGGCGTTGAAAGCCGCTACGGCACGGGTGGAGGTGGGCACCGCCATCCCGCTGGATCGCCTGCAGGCAAAAACCGTGCATACCCAGCGCCAGATCGAGCGCATTCGCGCCGAGGGCGAAGCCGCGCGGCTGCGCGGCGAATTGGCCGCCCTGATGGGGGATGTCAACCAGACCGCCTGGACGCTGCAGGACGACGAGGCCGCCTTCAGCCAGCCGCTCGACCTTGGCCGGGCGGTGGAGGCGCTGATCGAAGCTGCGCGCATCCGCCGGCCGGAATTGCGCGCGGCCGAGGCCACGCTGCTGGCGCGCGAGGCCGGCGTGCGCAGCGCCGAGGCCGCTGGCAAGCCGCGTCTGTCGGCCTTTTTCGATGCGCGCCGGCAGGACAGCGGTGCACTGGCTGCCACCAGCTCCAGCCTGGGGGTTAATCTGACCATCCCGCTGTTCACCGGTTACCGCAGCACCTATCAGATCGCCGCCGCGCAGACCCAGGCCGAACTGGCGGCGGTCGAGCGCGATCGCGTCGGCAATCAGGTGGCGCTGGAGGTATGGCGCACTTTTTACCGCCTGCGGAGCGAGACCGCGGCGGACAGCCGCAGCGCCGATCTGGTGGAAAGCGCCGCCGCCGCCGAAAAACTGGCGCTCGGTCGCTATCAGGCCGGGCTCGGCATTCTGCTCGACGTGCTGAGCGCGCAGGCCAACCTGGCGCAGGCGCGCCAGGGCCAACTGCAGACCCGGCTGGGCCTTCGGGTGGCGCGGGCCGAGCTGGCGCAGGCCATGGGCGAACTGAGCTGGGACTGGATGGAACGCGTGCAACAGGAAACCATGCAATGAAAAAAACAGGAATGCTGGTGCTGCTGGTCATCATGATCGGCGCAGCGGGGTGGTGGTGGAGCAGCAAGGGTAAGCCGGCCGAGTCGCAATACCGCACCGTGGCGGTGGACCGCGGCGATATCAGCGCCCAGGTGTCGGCTAACGGCACGCTCAACCCCGTCACCTTGGTCAACGTCGGCACCCAGGTGTCAGGCACGGTGCGGCGCATCCAGGCGGATTTCAACCAGCAGGTGAAGGCGGGGCAGGTGCTGGCCGAGCTCGACCCGGCGCTGTTCCAGGCGGCGCTGGCGCAAAGCAGCGCCAACCTGGCCAACGCGCAGGCGCAGCTGAGGCTGGCCGAGGCCAACGCCGCGCGCATGCAGATGCTGTTCAAGCAGGAATACGTGTCGCGCCAGGAGCTCGATCAGGCCCAGGTGGCGCGAGAGCAGGCCATGGCGCAGGTGCGGGTGGCGCGCGCGCAGGTGACGCGCGACCAGACTAATCTGGGCTTCACGGTGATCCGTTCGCCGGTCGACGGCACCGTCATCAACCGTCAGGTCGACGTCGGCCAGACCGTGGCGGCGAGCTTTCAGACGCCGACGCTGTTTCAGATCGGCAAGGACCTGACGCAGATGCAGATCGATTCCACCGTGTCGGAAGCCGACATCGGACAGGTCAAGGTCGGGCAGCCGGTCAAGTTCCTGGTCGATGCGTTTCCCGACGCCCATTACAGTGGTGCGGTGCGGCAGGTGCGGCTGAACGCCAGAACCGAGCAGAACGTGGTCACCTACAACGTGGTGGTCGATGTCGCCAACCCCGATCTGGCGCTGATGCCGGGGATGACCGCCAATCTGCGGGTGGAAGTCGAAACGCGCCCGGATGTGCTGCGGGTGCCGACGGCGGCGCTGCGCTTTCGCCCGCCGGTCGACCCGGCCGCAGAACGCGGCAGCACGCCGCGCGGTGCGGCGGTGCACGTGCTGGGTGCCGACGGCCAGCCGGTTCGTGTGGCGGTCAGGACCGGCATCAGCGACAAGGCCTACACCGAGATCGTCTCCGGCGAACTGAAGCCGGGCGATGCGGTGATTGTGGCCGACCTGGCGGCGAAAAAAGACACCGGCAGCATGCCGCGCGGGCGCCTGTTCTAATGGCGGAATTCGGCCAGCTGCTGATCGAGGTGTTGGGTATCGAGAAGGACTATCCGACCGGCGCCGGCGTGTTCCAGGCCTTGCGCGGGGTGAGCCTCGGCATTGCCGCGGGCGAGTTCGTCGCCATCATGGGCGCCTCGGGCTCGGGCAAGAGCACCTTCATGAACCTGCTCGGCTGTCTCGACCGCCCCACCCGCGGCAGCTATCACCTCCATGGGCAGGACGTCAGCCGACTGTCATCCGACCAGCTGGCCGCGCTGCGCAACCGCGAAATCGGTTTCGTGTTCCAGGGCTTCAACCTGCTGCCCAAGCTCACGGCGCTCGACAATGTCGCGCTGCCGCTGATGTATGCCGGCATGGGGCGCCAGGCACGGCGGCAACAGGCGCAGGCGACGCTCAACCGCGTGGGGCTGGGCGACCGTTCGCACCACACGCCGCTGCAGCTGTCGGGCGGCCAGCAGCAGCGCGTGGCGATCGCGCGTGCGCTCGCCACGCGGCCGCGCATCATCTTTGCCGACGAACCGACCGGAAACCTCGACAGCGAAACCAGCCGCCAGGTGATGGGATTCTTCAGCCAGCTCAACCACGAGGAGGGCATCACGCTGGTGCTGGTCACCCACGAAGCCGACATTGCCGCCTATGCGCGGCGGCGCATCCGCTTTCAGGATGGCCGCGTGGTGGAAGACGTGGCCATCGAGGCGGTCGCGGCATGATCATCGCCAGCCTGTTCGAGACCGCGTGGCACGCGCTCACCACGCACCGCATGCGCAGCTTTCTTACCATGCTCGGCATGATGATCGGGGTGGCGGCGGTGATCCTCATGCTGGCGATCGGCCAAGGCGCGCAGGCCATGGTGCGCAGCGCGATCGAGTCGATGGGCAGCAATCTCTTCATCGTCATGTCAGGCGCCACCACGACCGGCGGCGCGCGGGTGGCGATGGGCAGCGCGCCCACGCTCACCTTCGCCGACGCCGACGCCATTCGCGATCTGCCGGACATCGTGGCGGCGGCGCCGGTGTCGCCCGGCAGCGCCCAGCTGATCTATGCCGGCCTCAACTGGAGCACGTCGGTCTTTGGCAGCACGCCGGACTACGCCATCGTGCGCGACTGGCCGATGGCGTCCGGCGGCTTCTTCAGCGAGGCCGACGTGCGCAGCGGCGCGCGGGTGGCGGTGATCGGCCAGGTGGTGGCGCGCGAGCTGTTCGGCGACGAGGACCCCATCGGCAAAATCATCCGCATCCGGCAGGCGCCGTTCGAGGTGATCGGCGTGCTGGCGGCCAAGGGCCAGAGCCTGGACGGGCGCGATCAGGACGACCTGGTGATCGTGCCGATTTCCAGCGCGCAGCAGAAGATTTTCAGCAGCAGCCTGCGCAATCGCGCCCGCTTCATCATGGCGCAGGCGACCTCGGAAAAAACCATGGATGCTGCGGAGTCCGCCATCAACGAGGTGCTGCGCAACCGCCATCGCATCGGCGTGGGACAGGAAGACGATTTCATCGTGCGCAACCTGACCGCGATCGCCGAAACCGCAGCGTCGACCACCCGCGTCATGAGCCTGCTGCTCGGTGCCATCGCGGCCATTTCGCTGGTGGTCGGCGGTATCGGCATCATGAACATCATGCTGGTGTCGGTGACCGAACGCACGCGTGAAATCGGCATCCGCATGGCAATTGGCGCCCGCCGACGCGACGTGCTGTGGCAGTTCCTGATCGAGGCGCTGACGCTGTCGCTGATCGGCTGCGCCATCGGCCTTGCGCTCGGCATCGGCGGCGCCTGGTTGGTCGAGCGCTTCGCCGGCCTGCCGGTCGCGGTGACGCCGGCCTCAGTGCTGATGGCGGTCGGCGTCTCCTTCCTTATCGGCGTGTTTTTCGGTTTTTATCCGGCGCGCCGCGCCGCCGGGCTCGATCCCATTGAGGCGCTGCGCGCGCAATAAGCGCCGCGCGTCTGAACCTAACTTGCAGGCAGGCCTCGAACGCTTAGAATCGTGGCAGGCAACCCCACCGACAAGGCACAACATGGCACACCTCAAAACCCTTCCCCTCTACACAGCGCTGCTGTTCGCGGCCGCGTGCAGCCAGCCCGGCGTCAAGGCGTCGCAACCTGTGGCGGTGGAATCGCAAGCGCAGCAGCCTGCCGAGGCGGTGGTCGAAGCTGCTGCTGACCTTGAGGCTGAGGCAGAAGCCCGGGCCTTGGCCCAAGCCCAGGCCGCCTTGCCCAAACAGCCGCTCACCCCCGACATCCTGTTCAAGTTTCTGGTGGCCGAGGTGGCCGGCCAGCGCGGCGCGATGGGCGTGGCCCAGTCGACCTATCTCGACCTGGCGCGGCAGACGCAGGATCCGCGCATTGCCCGCCGTGCCGTTGAGGTTTCGATGTTTGCGCGCGATCAGGCCGGCGCACTTGAGTCCGCCCGCCTGTGGGCGGCGGCCGAGCCGGGTTCGGAACGCGCGCAGCAGACGCTGGCGGCGCTGTTGCTGAACGACGGCAACCTCGGCGAGGCCGAACCGATTCTGCGCACCCTGCTGAAAGCGGACAGTGCCAACGGCTTTCTGCATCTGTCGGCGCTGATGGGCAGGCTGCGCGACACCCGGGCGGCACTGGAACTGGTCGAGCGCCTGGCCGCCGATCATCCCACCTTGCCGGAAGCGCGCTTTGCGGTCGCCCAGGCCGCGGCCAGTGCTGGGCGTGTCGAGGAGGCGCTCGTCGCCTTGCAGCAGGCCGACGATCTGCGTCCCGGCTGGGAGCCGGGCGCGCTGCTGCGCGCGCAGATGCTGGCGAAAACGTCCCGCCCCGATGCGCTGGCCTTCATGCGTGATTTTCTGGCACGCCACCCCGGCGCGCGCGAAGTGCGGCTGGCCTATGCGCGCACCCTGGTCAATGCCAACCAGTTCACCGAGGCGCGCGCCGAATTCACCCGCCTGACGGGCGATTTCCCGCGCAATGCCGAAGTCAGCTTTGCCGCTGGCCTGTTGTCGCTGCAGATGGGCGATGTCGACGTGGCGCGCGATTTACTGACCCAGACCCTGGAATACAACCCGCGCGACCCCGACATGGTGCATTACTACCTGGGCCAGGTGGCTGAACAAATGAAGCAGCCCGAGATGGCGGCGACCCATTATGTTGAGGTCACGACCGGCAATTACCTGGTGCCGGCACGCGCGCGTCAGGCGGCGCTGCTGGCGCGCGCGGGCAAACTGGATGAGGCGCGCGCGCTGCTGGCGTTCACGCGGGGCGAAAACGACGCGCAAAACGTGCGGCTGATCCAGGCGCAGGCCGAACTGCTGCGCGACAGCAAGGAACACGCGGCGGCTTTCGCAGTGTTGTCGGAAGGGCTCAAGCGATTTCCCGATTCGGCGGACTTGCTGTACGACCGTGCCATGGTGGCGGAAAATCTCGACAAGCTCGAGGTGCTGGAAGCCGACCTGCGTCGCGTGATCGTACTGCGCCCCGATGATGCGCAGGCCTACAACGCGCTGGGCTACACGCTGGCCGACCGTACCGACCGCCTGGCCGAAGCGATCACCCTGCTCGACAAGGCGCTGGCGCTGGCGCCGGAAGACCCCTTCATTCTCGATAGCGTGGGCTGGGCGCAATTCCGCACAGGCAATCTGGCGCGCGCGCAGGAATATCTGGAACGCGCCTACAAGGTGCGTCCCGACCCCGAAATCGCGGCGCATCTGGGCGAGGTGCTGTGGGCGCGTGGGCTGCGCGACGAGGCTGGCAAGCTGTGGCAGACCAGCCTGCAAACCCATCCGCAGAACGAAGTGCTGCTGGAAACCCTGCGCCGGCTGAAACCTTGATGGGGCGTCTGGCTGTAGTGTTGCTGCTGGCGTTGACAGCCGGTTGCGCGACGATGCCCCCCCCTCTTTCTGCCGATGCCGTCCCGCCGCTGTCCGCCAACTGGACGCTGCAGGGGCGCATTGGCGTCCAGGCGGGCGAGCAGAGCCTGTCGGGCCAAATCCACTGGCAGCACAGCGTGGCAACGGACGAGGTGTTGCTGACTTCACCGCTGGGGCAGGGGGTGGCGCGCATTGTGCGCGACGCCGACGGGGTTGCGCTCGAGGTGCCGAACCAGCCCACACGCCGTGCGCCCGATGCCGAATCCCTGACGCGCGAGGCGCTCGGTTATACGCTGCCGGTGGCGGGCCTGGCATGGTGGGTGCAGGCGCGCCCCGATCCCGGCAGCGTTTTCGAGGCCACGCACGACGCCGCCGGCCGTCTCGCGCAACTCAAGCAGAACGGCTGGGTGATCGATTACCTGCAATACGCCGCCGATGGGCGTCCGCGCAGGCTGGCGGTGGCGCGTGAGGGGCTGCAAATCCGCCTGGTGGCGGACAGTTGGCAGGCCGAATGAGCCACGCCTACCCCGCACCCGCCAAACTTAACCTGTTCCTGCACGTTGTCGGCCGGCGCGCCGACGGCTATCACCTGCTGCAGAGCGTGTTCCGCCTGATCGACCGCGCCGACACCGTGCACCTGGCGCTGCGCGACGACGGCCGGGTGGTGCGTGAGGGCGACCTGCCAGGGGTGCCGGAAGACCACGACCTGACCGTGCGCGCGGCGCGCCTGCTGCAGGCGCATGCTCCGCGCGGCGCCGGGGTGAGCATCCGGCTCGACAAGGTATTGCCGATGGGTGGTGGCCTAGGCGGCGGCAGTTCGGATGCGGCCACCGTGCTGCTGGCCCTGAATCGCCTGTGGCAAGTCAATCTGCCGCGTGCCGCCCTGCAACAACTGGCCCTGCAATTGGGCGCCGACGTGCCGGTATTCGTGTTCGGCCAGACCGCGTTTGCCGAGGGGGTGGGCGAAATCCTGCGCCCGGTGAGCGCACCGCCGGCGTGGTATGTGGTGCTGACGCCGCCGGTGCAGGTGCCGACGGCTGTAATTTTTGCTGCGCCGGAATTGACACGCAACTCGCCACCCCTCAAAATAGCGCGCTTTTCCGCAGGCATGGGTCGTAACGACCTGCAGCCCGTGGTCATCAGTCGCTATCCTGAAGTCGCCCGTCATCTCGAATGGCTGGCGCATACGATTCAGCACGCGCAACAGCGCGTAGCGGATCGGAGTCCTTTAGGGCAATTCGGCGAGGCGCGCATGACCGGTTCGGGTGCCTGCGTGTTTGCATCGTTTGCAACGGAAAACGATGCGCGCGAGGTGTTGAGCCGGTTGCCCGAAACGATGCAGGGTTTTGTGGCGCAGGGGCTCGACAGGCATCCGCTGGTCGACTGTTGCGCTGAGTAGTACCTATTGGGGAGTCGCCAAGTGGTAAGGCATCGGATTTTGATTCCGACATTCGTAGGTTCGATCCCTACCTCCCCAGCCAGTTAAGCGAACAGCCGCCGGTGGCGGCTGTTTTTGTTGTTGTGTCGGATCCCAATCGCCGGAGACGCGTGTGTCCATAGACAACCTGATGGTGTTCAGCGGGAATGCCAACCCGCGCCTTGCCAGCGATGTGGTGCGCCATCTCAATATTCATCTCGGCCGCGCCACGGTGTCGCGCTTTTCCGATGGTGAAGTGATGGTCGAACTCCTCGAGAACGTTCGCGGCAAGGACGTGTTCGTGCTGCAGTCGACCTGCCAGCCGACCAACGACACCCTGATGGAAGTGATGGTGATGATCGACGCGCTGAAGCGCGCCTCGGCCGGCCGCATCACCGCCGCCATCCCGTATTACGGCTACGCACGCCAGGATCGTCGCACCCGTTCGGCGCGGGTGGCGATCACCGCCAAGGTGGTGGCCAACATGCTGCAGGGCGTAGGGGTCGACCGGGTGCTGACGATGGACCTGCACTCCGACCAGATTCAGGGCTTTTTCGACATTCCGGTCGACAACATCTATTCCAGCCCGATCCTCCTGGGCGACATCTGGAAGCGTGACCATCCGAACCTGGTGGTGGTGTCGCCCGATGTGGGCGGGGTGGTGCGGGCGCGGGCAATTGCCAAGCGTCTCGAGTGCGATCTGGCGATCATCGACAAGCGGCGCCCGAAGCCGAATGTGGCGAAGGTGATGCACATCATCGGCGACGTCAAGGATCGCACCTGCATCATCATGGACGACATGGTTGACACCGCCAACACGCTGTGCGAGGCGGCCAACGCGCTGAAGGAGCATGGCGCCAGAAAGGTGATGGCGTATTGCACCCATGCCGTGCTGTCCGGCAGCGCCGCTGAACGCGTGACCAATTCCGCGCTCGACGAACTGGTGGTGACCGACACCATTCCGCTGCGCGACGATGCGCGCGCCTGTACGAAAATCCGGCAATTGTCGGTGGCTGAACTGTTAGCGGAAACCATCCGCCGCATCAGCAACGAAGATTCCGTCAGCTCGCTCTTTATCGAGTAGGGCTGGCCGAGTGCCCCTGGTCGCGGGGGCTTTCATGCATATTCCATCTGGACATGCATCATTGAGTAGATTATTGGAGAAATATTATGGAAATCGAAATCATTGCCGCCAAGCGTGAATTGCAAGGTACGGGTGCGAGCCGCCGTCTGCGTCACGCGGGCAAGGTCCCCGGCATCGTTTACGGTGCCACCGCTGCCCCGGTGCAGATCGAGCTCGATCACAACACGCTGTATCACGCGCTGCGCAAGGAGTCTTTCCATGCTTCCGTGCTGACGCTGAATGTCGATGGTGCCAAAGAGTCCGTGCTGCTGCGTGACACGCAATGGCACCCCTTTAAGCAGCAAGTGCTGCACATCGACTTTCAGCGCGTCGACAAAACACACAAAATTCACGTCAAGGTCCCGCTGCACTTCCTGAATGAGGAGACTGCGCCGGGCGTTAAAACCGGTGGCGGCAAAGTCAGCCATGTGGTGACTGAGGTCGATGTGACCTGCCTGCCGGGTAATCTGCCCGAGTTCATCGCTGTGGACATGGGCGCGATGGAAATCGGTCATTCCATTCATGCGAACGACCTCACGCTGCCCGAGGGCGTGGAACTCGTTGTGCACATTCAGCACGAGAACCCGGCGGTGGCGGCAATCACGCTGCCCAAAGGCATGAAGTCAGACGAAGCTGCGCCCGAGGCGCCTGCTGCACCCGCAGCCTGAGTCTTAACGCAGCCCGCCTGTGGTTGCGTTGCGAGTCGTCATGACGGTCCCCCGCCTGATTGTCGGCCTCGGTAACCCGGGGCGCGACTACGAAGAAACCCGGCACAATGCCGGGTTTTGGTTTTGCGCGCGTCTCGCACAAGCTCGCGGGGTGCCGCTGGCGCTGGAATCGCGCTTTCACGGCATCGTTGGTCGTGGCCCCGGGTCGGCGCGGATGCTGCTGCCGCAGACATTCATGAACCGTTCCGGCCAGGCGGTCGCTGCGCTTGCGCGCTTTCACCGCATCGCGCCGGACGAGATTCTGGTGGTGCACGACGAACTCGACATTCCGCCGGGCCAGTTGCGCCTCAAGTTTGGTGGTGGCATGGGCGGCCACAATGGCCTGAAGGACATCACCGCGCATCTCGGCACCCAGGACTACTGGCGGTTGCGCATCGGCATCGGGCATCCGGGCGACCGCAACGAAGTCGTCAACTACGTCCTCAAGCCGCCGCGCCTCGAGGAGCAGGCCGACATCGACGCCGCCATCGAGCGCGCGCTCGATGTGTGGCCGCTGATCGAAAAAGGCGAGTGGAATGCGGCCATCCAGCGCGCCAACACCAAATCAGCCCCCCCCAAACCCCAGGAAAAACCATGAGTCTCAAATGCGGCATCGTTGGCCTGCCCAACGTCGGAAAATCCACCCTGTTCAATGCGCTGACCCAAGCGGGCATCGCCGCGGAAAACTATCCGTTTTGCACCATCGAGCCGAATACCGGCATCGTCGAGGTGCCGGATCCGCGTCTGGCGCAGTTGGCCGAGATCGCCAAACCGCAGCGCATCGTGCCGGCGATTGTTGAATTCGTCGACATCGCCGGCCTGGTGGCGGGCGCCTCCAAGGGGGAGGGCCTGGGCAATCAGTTCCTCGCCAACATTCGCGAGACCGACGCGATCTGCCACGTGGTGCGCTGTTTTCAAGATGACAACGTGATCCACGTTGCGGGCAAGATCGACCCCCTGTCTGATGTCGAAACCATTGCCACTGAGTTGGCGCTTGCTGACCTGGCGAGTGCTGAAAAAGCGTTGATCAGGTATGAAAAAGCTGCGCGTGGGGGCGACAAGGACGCGAAAGTCATCGCGGAGGCCTTGAAGCCCGTACTGGCTGCGCTGAACGAAGGCCGTCCCGCACGTGCAGCCGGACTCGACGCAGAGGGGTTGGAGGCGATCAAGCCGCTGTGTCTGTTGACGGTGAAACCCACGCTGTATGTCGCCAACGTCAGCGAAGACGGTTTTCACGACAACCCCATGCTCGATGCCTTGTGCGCATTTGCCGACAAGGAGGGTGCGCCGGTGGTGCCGGTGTGCGCGGCGCTCGAGGCCGAATTGCAGGAGTTGTCGCCGGAAGACCGCATGGAATACCTGAAAGAGCTTGGCTGGGACGAGCCGGGGCTCAATCGGCTGGTTCGCGCCACCTATGATCTGCTCGGTCTGCAGACCTACTTCACCGTCGGGGTGAAGGAAGTGCGGGCGTGGACCATCCACAAGGGCGATACCGCGCCGCAGGCGGCAGGGGTGATCCATACTGACTTCGAGCGGGGTTTCATTCGCGCGCAGACCATTGCCTTTGATGACTTCGTTGCCGGCAAGGGCGAGCAGGGCGCCAAGGAGGCGGGCAAGATGCGCGCCGAGGGCAAGGAATATGTGGTCAAGGATGGCGATGTCCTGAATTTCTTGTTCAATGTGTGAATTGGTTAATTTACTCAAGGGATAATTGACACGCGATTCCGAAAAGCCCTATAATCTCGCGCTTCGTTTGGGTGGGGTTCCCGAGCGGTCAAAGGGATCAGACTGTAAATCTGACGGCTCTGCCTTCGAAGGTTCGAATCCTTCCCCCACCACCAGAATTTTGCAATTTTCGAGCAGGGCGAAGCGGGTGTAGCTCAATGGTAGAGCAGAAGTTTTCCAAACTTATGACGAGGGTTCGATTCCCTTCTCCCGCTCCAGTTTGTAAGGGTTTTGTGTTTTGACGTGCTACATGTCAAAACCTTGCGCCCGCGTAGCTCAGAGGTAGAGCACTCCCTTGGTAAGGGAGAGGTCGACAGTTCGATTCTGTCCGCGGGCACCAGTTTTTAGGTGTCGTATAAGTAAAGTGGTGCGCCTGTTTTAGGTGCCGTTTGAATTGTATCGGCGCCCCGGTATTGAAGTATTGGGTTGATTTAAAAGCGGTAGTCGGGTGCTGATCGTGATTGACCGCATCATTCTTGTGCAAAATTGAGGGTACTTGAAATGGCTAAGGAAAAATTCCAGCGGACCAAACCGCACGTAAACGTTGGCACCATTGGTCACGTTGACCACGGCAAGACCACCTTGACCGCGGCGATCACCACCATTTTGGCGAAGAAGTATGGCGGTGCGGCGAAGAAATACGACGAGATTGACAGC
>NZ_LDUG01000017.1:0-27029 GCF_001530125.1 Thiobacillus denitrificans
GGCGGTGCTGCAACTGCCAGCGGCGATGGCGGCGATGGCGGGCTGGGCGGCAGCGCCAGCAGCAGCGCCATGGCATCTGCCACGACGGGTAATGGTGGCGTGGGCGGCAACGGCGGCGACTCGCTTGGCGGCAACGCCGGCACCTTCGATGCTTCCAACTCCATCGATGGCAGCCTGTCGAATGGCGCGGGGATCATCACCGTCAGCCAGAACAGCGGGATGAATTCCCTGACTCAACAGGGCATCACCGTGCAGGCCAACCTGACGGTTCAGTAAGAACCGTGGCTGTACCCCCGGAGCCTGTGCTCCGGGGGGTTACCAGCGGAGAATGAATCATGAAGCGTCAAAACCTGTTTTTCATGGTCTTGTTATTGATGAGTGGTGCGCCGGTATGGGCCGGTCAAGGCGCGGATCTGTCTGTTTCTGATCAGGATATATCGATGTTCGGCTTGGCTGCCGTGGCGGATGATCAACTGGATCAGTTGCGCGGACGGCTAACAGTTTTCAACAGCAACGAGGTGGACGGCCAGTTGTACAACAACGAAGCTGTATCCAACGTTACTGGCAGCAATTTCGTGACTGACGGCTCTTTTGCGGGCATGTCGGGTTTTTCGACGGTCATCCAGAATTCGGGCAACAACGTCCTGATTCAGAGCGCCACCGTTCTGAATCTGCAATTCCAGCAGTAAAAAGGGGGCCACCGATGAACATCGCGGGCAGCCTGCTCCTGATCATCCTGTCAGCCACCTTGCTCACGGCCAGGGCCGGGGAGGTGATGATCCCCGACATGGGGGGCGGCTTGTTGAACGTGAAAGTCGCCAGCCTGAAAGAGCGCCGTTTTACCACCACCATCCGCCAGCAGCTCGACTACAGCTGCGGCTCGGCCGCACTGGCCACCCTGTTGACCTACCAGTACAACCATCCCGTCGACGAAGAAACCGTTTTCAAGGCCATGTGGGAAAAAGGCGACCAGGCCAAGATCAGCCGTGAAGGGTTTTCACTGCTCGACATCAAGCATTACCTGGAAGACATTGGTTATTCGGCGGACGGCTACATGGCGCCCCTGGAGAAACTCGCATCGGTGGGGGTTCCCGCCATCGTGTTGATCCGCGATAACGGCTACAACCATTTCGTCGTCGTCCGGGGAATCCAGGACGGCAAGATGGCGGTCGCCGACCCGTCCATGGGCGCGCGCGTCATTCCCCTCGCGCAATTCGAGAAGATGCGGATCAACCGCATTCTTTTCGTCATCAACGGCCGCAAGGAACAAGTCGCTTTCAACCGTGCTGCGGATTGGAAAATCCGTGAAAAAGCACCCATAGGCGCCGTCCTCGGTACGGATAGCCTGGCCAGTGCAATCCTGCTGCGCCGTTCGCCGAGTGATTACTAGGCGTCTGGAGAAAAATCATGGCTATTGCTACAAAACTACAGACCGCGTGTGCGGGTGCGTTGCTGGCCCTGACGCCGATGCAGGGCGTGTTGGGTGCCGGCCTGGAATCGGGCGATTTCGAGGGCTACCCCGTTGTCAGCAATCAGGAACTGGCGGCGTTGCGCGGCGGCTTCGAACTGAATATCGGCGGGCAGTTGCTTTCCCTGGCATTCAGCCTGGAGCAAGTCAGTTATCTGAACGGGCAATTGTTGACCAGCACCCGCATCGTGGTGCCGGACATCGCTGCTGCGATCCTGTCGCCGCAGACGATCTCGGTCACGACGGATGTTGCCGCGCCCGCCTCTGGCGAGACGGGCGGCAATCCGGCCAACCCGCCGCCGCAGATTGCCAGCGTCAGCGTGCCGGGCCAGGATGTGGGCAGTTATGTCACGCTGATCCAGAATGGCGCCGGCAACAGCGTGGCCTTTCCTGCCCAGGTGAGCCAGCAGGTCAACCAGCAGATGAACCAGGCACTCCAGGCCGCGCAGGCGCAGATTCTGCAGGCCTACAACCATGTCACGGTCATTCAGAACAGCCTGGACAACCAGGTCATCCAGAACATGACCACGCTCAATATCACCTTGTCCAACGCGGCACTGGCGCAGGCCGCCGCGTTGAATGCCGGTCTGGCGCAGGTATTGAATATGCCGATTGTGCTGCCTCACTGATGGTGGCCGGGGCGGGCGAGAAAAAAACGGCGCGATGCAGCACTTGAGCCCGCCCCTTGGGCAGGCTCAAGCAGCGTGGACTCAGAACGTGTAAGGCAGCCGCAGGGTGAACTGGGTGTCGGGCGAATCATTCGTCAGGCCGGCCCCGATCGACAGGCTGAGTGACGCCCGCTTGTTCAGACGATACGAATAGCCCAGCAGCAAACTCGCGGTCTGCAGGTTGGTGGTGCCTTCGGTCACGGTGCCCTCCGTCTTGGTCTTGCCGATCCAGATATGCTCGTAACCGATGCTGAACGAACTGCGCTCGTTGAGCGCCAGGCCCATGCCGAAGTTGATTCCGATCGCGTCGCCGGGGTCGACCTCGCCGACAAAGCTGCTTTGAACCCCTTTAAGCGACTTGTTGACGTCGCGCTTGATGTTCCACTGGTAGTTGATGCCGCCGAAGAATACCGCGGGGTCGGTGGGGTAGATCATGCTCAGGCTGGGTTGCAGCGAGTAGAAGCCCGAGCCGGTGGGTAGCGAGGTCTGCAAGGTCGGCAGACCCGGGGCGGCTGCAAGGTAGTCGACCTCAAACGGATCCTCGCCGGTGCGGGTCTTGAGGCGCAGGCCGCCGACGAAATAGGGATTGCCGGGCTTCGGCAGGTTGATTTGATAGCGGCCGGCCAGTTCGATATCACCCAGGCCGGAGCCCTCGGCGTTGAATACCCTGGACGCACTTGAGGGTTCCAGATTGATCGGACGGCTGACGGTGTCGTCATTGCGGTAGACATACGGGATCCGCCCCTCGACTTCCAGCCGGTTGGTCAGGCCGTAGCGCGCGGTCAGGCCGGCCACGACGGTGGTGCGCTGCACCGATCGCACGTCGATCAGGCCGATGACCAGGGCGGGGATGATGGTGTAGCCGACGATGGAAACCCGGTCCGAGGAGGAATACGAATACTGCAGCGAAGGTTCCAGGGTGAAGCGGCCGCGCGGCGAGAGCACGCCGGGCGCCTCGAACAGGGGCGCGATTTCCGGGGGGCGGGTGTCCTCCGACGGGGCGGGGGCCTGGCCGACAGGTTGGTCGGTGGGGCGCGCGTCAACCTGGCTGACACGGGTTGGTGACGGTGCCACGTTTACCGCCTGGGCAGGCTTGGCCGGCGCGGTCCCCAGTTGACTTTGCATGGCTTCCAGCTGTTTTTGCATGGCGCCCAGCTGTCGGTGCGATTCGTCTATCTGACGCTGTTGTTGCGCCAGCTTGAGGTCTTGCGCCGCGACCTGCTGGCGCAACTGGGCCAAATCTGGCTGGGGCGCGGCGGCAGCCAGGCGCGGCTGTTGCACTGTTTGAGCATGGGCCGCTTGCGCACCCAACATCACCACCAGACTGGCGCGTACCCAGGTTCTCTTTTTTGTCATCTTCATCCCCCCTATCGAATGGACGCGACGCTTTGGGCCGGTCAGGCCTTATGGCCAGCATTCAACGAAGCGTGTGATCAATAAAAACAACGCTTGTACTCATTTCAATCTGTTTAGTTGATTTTTTGAAACTTGCACCTTGATCGGCGAACGTGGCGCATTCAGTGTGCGTCGGGATGGCTGGGTTGGGTCAGCTGGGTTTGTTTATCCACAGCGGCCTTCGCGGCCGGCGTTGCTGGCGACGACAACCGTTCCGGGGTGGTCTTGCCCTTGTAGGGGCCGGACAGCGCGTAGCGCTCCAGCAGGCGATACAAGGTGGCACGTGAGACGCCCAGTTCCCTTGCCGCTTCGGAGACGTTGTGCTGGCAGCGGCGCAATGCCGCGCGAATGGCGTCGATCTCGGCCTTGGCGCGCGCGTCATCGAGGGTCGGCCGTCCCGCGTCCGATGCCCGCCGCTCCATCCCCAGATCCTCCGGGGTCAGATAGGGATGCTCGGCCATGATCACGCCCTGGCGGATGCGGTTCATCAATTCCCGCACATTGCCGGGCCAGGCATATTGGTTCATCGCACGCAGGGCTTGTCGGCTGAAGCCTTTGACCTTGCCGCCGTTATCCCCTGATAACTGGCCCAGCAGGGCCTGCGCCAGAAGTTCCACATCCCCCTGCCGGTCGCGCAGGGGCGGTATCTGGAGGTTGATGACGTTGAGGCGGTAATACAGGTCTTCCCTGAAATGGCCTTTGGCCACCGCTTCCTGAAGCTTGATATGGGTTGCGGCGATCACCCGGATATCCAACTGGATGGGCTGGCTCGACCCCAGCCGCTCGATCACCTTGTCCTGCAGCACGCGCAAAAGATTGGCTTGCAGGTCGAGGGGCAGGTCGGCAATTTCGTCGAGAAACAGGGTGCCGCCCTGGGCGGCTTCCATGCGCCCGATCTTGCGCTGGTACGCACCGGTGAACGCGCCTTTTTCGTGGCCGAACAGCTCGCTCTGAATGAGGTGGGTTGGCAGGGCGCCGCAGTTGACCGCCACAAAGGCATTCCTGCTGCGGGCGGACATGTTGTGGATGGCGTGGGCGGCCAGTTCCTTGCCGGTGCCGCTTTCACCGCCGATCAGCACGGGCGCATCGACCTTGCTGGCCTTGCGCAACGCCTGGGAGAAGGTCTGCATCGCCGGGCTGTTTCCTACTATGCCATGGTGTTCCAGGCTGTCGGTCCGGGCTGGCGGGTGCTTGAGCAGCTGACCCTTGCCCCAGGCGTGCCCCAGGGAAATGGCGAGTCGTTCCTGGTCGACCGGCAGGGTATGGAAATCATAGACGCCCGCCAGAAAATTGCGGTGTTGCGATGTGGGGTTCCAAAACGGATGATCCATCAGCGCAATCCACTGCAGGGACTGCTGTCGTCCCACCAGATCAAACAGCTTGTAGTTGCCGACGCGCTGCAATTGCAGCAGTCCTGCATGAAAGTCCTGCTGTTCGACGAGAGCGGCCAAATCATCCGCATTGGCTGCCCGGTGCAGTTTCCAGCCCCTTGCCTGCAAATAGCCAAGAAGCTTTGTGTGCAGCACATCATCCATCAGCGCCACGACGTCCCGATCTACCGAAGCCATTCGGTGTTTCCTTTCAGAATGACAAAGCACGCGAGTGGTTTTTTTTGTATCGGCTTCGACGCACGCTGCCCGAGGGGGGCCCCATTTGTATGGGCCTGCGGTGCGAAATCCTATGAACTGCCAACGGTCGTTTTTACTTCAGAACTGAGTCTAGGACATTGAAACGGGAATATGGCGGCTGCCTGGTGGAAGCGGTCACGCCAGCATCATGGCGTGCATCGCTGCAGCGTATTCTGTTGCCCGCTTTGGGTCGCTGACGCCGAACCCTACCAGAACAAAACAAACAGCACCGTGCCCAGCAGCAGGCGGTAGATGACGTAGGGCAGCATGCCGGTGCGCGCCAGCAGGCGGATGAAGAAGTGGATGCCCAGGTAGGCGCTGACGGCGGCAATGGCGGCACCGAGCAGGAGCACGCCCCAGTCGACCGACGCGCTGTCTTCCAGCAGGTCGCGGGTGACCAGCACGCCGGAGGCGAACAGGGTGGGAATCGACAACAGGAAGGAGAAGCGCGCGGCGGCCTCGCGGTTGAGACCGAGCAGCAGCGCGGCCGTGATGGTGATGCCGGCGCGCGAGGTGCCGGGTATCAGGGCGAGTACCTGCGCCAGCCCCACCAGCAGCGCATCGCGCCAGCTCACCGAATACTCGTCGCGGTTTCTGCGGCCGCTGGCGTCGGCCCACCACAGCAGCAGGCCGAAGGTGATCGTTGTGGTGGCGATGACCAGCGGGCCGCGCAGGGGGCCTTCCACCAGATCCTTGAACAGCAGGCCGGCGACTACCACCGGCAAGGTGGCCAGCACCACCGCCCAGGCGAGTTTGGCATCCGGCGTCCAGCGGCCGGCCAGTGAGCCCGCGCCGGCGACGGCCATGTGCGCCAGCTGGACGCGGAAATACAGGATGACGGCCAGCAGGGTGCCGCCATGCACCGCCACGTCGAACGCCAGCCCCTGATCCTCCCAGCCGGTCAGCGCCGGCACCAGTATGAGGTGGGCGGAACTGGAAATGGGCAGGAATTCGGTGACGCCCTGTACCAGGGCGAGAATCAGGGTCTGGAAGAAATCCATGGCACGCTTCGATGGTTTGGGTGCGCCGGATTATAAGCCGATGTTCGAAAGGGGCCGCCGGGATGGCGACGCGCCTCGAGCCGCTCCGCCCACGGCGCCGGCAAGTCCGCCCTGCCAGCGCGAGCGCGGGCAGGGCGAGGCCGAGCATCACCCGGCGCGAAGCACCGCATCGCTCGGCCACCCCCACGCCGAGGAACAGGGCGCCCTTGGCCAGCGCATGGTGCAGGGCGTAGAGCACGACCACCGGCAGCAGCAGCGGCCACAGCGCGGGCGCCAGCAGGCCGGCGCCCACGGCCAGGGTCATGAAGCCCATCTGGCTGATGCTGGAATAGGCCAGCAGCGTCTTCGGCCGGGTCTGGGCAAGCCCCGCTGCCACGCCAAAAAAGCGGCGAACAGGCCGATCCCCAGCATCGCCGCGCCGAGGTCCGGCATGGCGGCCGCGCCCAGCGGCAGAAAGCGCAGCCAGCCGAGCAGACCCGCCTTGATCATGGCGTCAGACAGAACCGCGCTGGCCGGCGTGGGCGCCACCGGGTGGGCCGAGCGGCAGCCACATGTGCAACAGCGGCCCCCCGGCCTTGACGCCGCAGCCGAGAAACAGCAGGCCATAGGCCAGTGCCGCCGTGTCGGATGCGGGCGCTAGCAGCATTTCCGGCAGGAAATGGGTCTGCGCCGCGCCGGCCAACAGCAGCAGACCGGCGAGGAGCAGCGTCTCACCCAGTACCCCCATGACGATATAGACCGTGCCGCCCGGCGCGCCTCGGCGTCGCCCGCGTGCACCATCAGGCCATAGCTGGCGAACGTCATGACGGCGAAGGCGAGATAGAAGCTGGCCGCGTCCTGCGCCAGGCATATCCCCAGATTGCCGGTCAGGGTGATCAGGAAGAAAGCAGTGAACACATGGCGGCGCACGTCGCCCGCCAGATAGCCCCGGGCATAGACGCCGGCCGTCAGCCACAACAGGGCGGTGAAAAGCAGGAACCTTGCCTATCCGGTTTTCATTGCCAACAGTTCAAAGTTCCCGTTCGTGAGAGCTTGTCGAACGATGAACGGTGCTCCAGACCGCCCATCGACAAGCTCAGGGCGAGCGGCAGAAGTATTTTGGCCATTACTTCCAAATACATCCAGTCGCGGCATGTGACTTTGGCAATCAACCGGATAGGCAAGGCAGGAACAGGCGGCCGGTGGCATCCAGGCCGAGGCGGCTGTCCAGCAGCAGCCAGGGCAGTTCCAGCGTGTACGTGGCCGGCGCAATGATCGCCAGCGCCAGCGCGGGCAAGGCCGCCCACGGCGCCAGCCGCAGGCCGGGCGCGCGGCTGGCCGGAATCCCCAGCAGGCCGGCCGCCAGCAGCGGCGTCGCCAGGGCCAGGGCCAGGATTGTCAGGGTGTCCACTTCAGGTGCGCCCGTGCAGCGACCGGTTGGACCCGGTGCAGCTTGAACGCCGCGGCATCACGGCGGCATTGTTTATTGTGCGGGGGTGGCGATTGGTTCGTCGGCGTAGCGCCAGATGTTCACGTCCAGCCCGGCTTCGCGGATGTGCTCGGTCTTGGCGGCGAGGAAGCGCTGGAAGCTGGGCTCCTTGAGGTATTCGCCCGACGCGAGGTAGTCGAACATGCCCAGGGTATGGAACACGCGGAAGGACGATTCCCAGCGGATGGCTTCCTTGCCCGTGCGGTCGAACAGGACAATGCCGGGCGCGTAGTTGACGCCGAGCTGACGGACCCAGTCGCGCACCGCCATGCGTTTGCCTTCCGGCGTCGTGATCAGGTCGCGCGACCACATGTCGAGCTGCACGTTGTCGAACCCGGCGATGGCTTCGCGGGTTTCCGGGTCGGCCAGCACGCGGCGATGCAGCACTTCGCAGTCGGGGCAGTCCTTCTGCTCGAAGAACACGGCGAGCGGCCTGGCCGCTTTGCCGCGGCGCCGCAGGTCAGTCACATTTTTCAGGAAGAAGTCCTGCTTGATCATCTCGCCCGAGGCCTGTTTGGGCACCTCGCGCGCGGCGACGAAATCGCGGAAGGCGATCTTGTTTTCCTGGCGTCCGCCGACCCAGTCGAGCGCGGCCTGCAGGCGTGCCGGCGGCACATAGCCATTGAGCCGCAGGACGGTTTTTCCGGTTTCGTCGAAGAACATCAGACTGGGGGTGAACTGGATTTTGAGCGCGGCGCTGTAGGTCTTTTCCGTGTAGGGCTTGCCGTCCAGCCCGACGACCTCGCGGTCGCCCCAGATGTTGACCGCGATGACGTCGAACTTTTCCCTCATCGTGGCCTCGATCTCGCGCTGCGACAGGTTGCGCTCCACCAGCGCCGAGCAATACGGGCAGCCGTCCTGGGTGAACATCAGGATGACGCGCTTGCCGTTTTTGCGCGCCTCATCGATGTCTTCCTTCACGTGCAGGAAACTGTCCTTGAACCAGGCGGGATATTCGGTGGCCTTGCCGCCATAGTAGGTGCCCATCTGGACGGCCGCAGCCGGTTCCGCGGCGAGCAGGGCGTGCACGGAAAATGTTGCAAGCAAGGCCAGCAAAAAAGCAGGTAGATAGTGAGTCGTCATGGTGGTCTCCATTCGTTGTCATCTATATTGCATGCCCATCCTAGCAGTTGATTTGGCAGGGCGCATCGATGGGATTAGACTTGCACGCTAATAACAGGCTGGCATTTCAGGCCTTACCCCGTGTGATGCCGTCGCTGTTTCCCATCAAACAGCCGGACCGCGCCCCGCCGCAGTCGTTTTCTGCCGTGCAGACCCTCGCAAGATGCGCATCGCGCATCGCTATTGCCTGCGTACCCAACACTCTCAAAGGAGATCGTGAATGGAAATACTGGCCACCTTGAAACAGGCCCTGGGCGACTGGATGTGGCTGCTGGAAAGCGCGCTCCATGTCGTGATCATTCTGGCGCTGACCTGGGTCCTGCTCCGGCTGTCGCGCAAGGGGCTGGCGCGGCTGCGGACACACATGCAGCAGGATCTCGGCGATCGCGAACGGATCAAGCGGCTGGATACGCTGGAACGCGTATTCCGCTATGTCGCCGCGGTGATCATCACGCTGGTCGGCGGCATGCTGATGCTCTCTGCGGTCGGCATTTCCATCGCGCCGATCCTGGCCACCGCCGGGGTGCTCGGCATCGCCATCGGCTTCGGCGCGCAGAGCCTGGTCAAGGACTACTTCAACGGCTTCTTCCTGTTGCTGGAAAACCAGGTGCGCCAGGGCGACGTGGTGGAGGTCGCCGGCAAGGGGGGGCTGGTCGAGGAAATGACGCTGCGCTACATCCGCCTGCGCGACTACGAAGGCAGCGTGCATTACATTCCCAACGGCACCATCGACAACGTCACCAACCGCAGTCGCGGCTTTGCCTTCGCGCTGCTCGACATCGGCGTGGCCTACCGCGAGAACGTCGACGAGGTTTATGCAGTGATGCGCGAGGTGGCCGCCGGGATGCGCACCGACCCCGAACTGGGCGAGAAAATCGTGGAGGACCTCGAAATTGCCGGAGTCGACAATTGGGCGGATTCGGCAGTGGTCATCCGCTGCCGCTTCAAGGTCATGCCGCTCGAACAGTGGACGGTCCGGCGCGCATTTCTGTATCGCCTGAAGAAGGCCTTCGACGCCGCCGGCATCGAGATTCCCTATCCGCACCTCACGCTGTACGCCGGCCAGGACAAGGACGGCAGCGCGCCACCGCTGCGGCTGCTGCAGCAGGCCGCTGTGCCCGCGCAGGACGCGCCATAAGCCGCCTACTCGCCTGCCAGCAGCGCGATCACCGCCGCCAGCAACACCAGCGTGAATAGGACAGCAAGCGCGTATTGCACGTCGGCATTCAGCAACCAGGCCGCCAGCGTGTCGGACAGGGGCCGCAGTAAACGCGCCAAGGCCTTGGTGAAGGGCGCGCCGGCCCTGGCCAGCAGGCCGAACAGGAAGTCGAACACCAGCCAGGTCACCCACAGCGGCGCAACGGTGAAAAAACCGATCAGCAGGTATCGGAACAGGTGCGGGTTACGGCGGGTCAGGGCTTCGTTGGGCATGGCGGAAAGGCTCAGGCAGGATGGCCGGCGACGAGCACGTCGCTGCTGGAATAGGCCAGAATATGTTTGGTGACGCTGCCGAGCAGCAGTTCTTCCAGCATCGATTGGCCGTGCTTGCCCATGACGATGAGGTCGGCGTCGAGCGACTGTTCGTGTTCGAGGATGCGCAGGGTCGGCGCGCCGTGCACGACCAGGCGCGTCAGCTGTCCCGATGGAATGGATAACAGGTCGACGAATTGCGCCATTGCGTCGAGCGCTTCCTCGCGGGCGCGGACGCGATACGCATGGATTTTCTCCTCGTCAATGCTGGCGAAGCGCAGGGTGCCTTCGATATCGACCTCGAACGCGTGCAGCAGGATGATCTCGGCGTCGGGCAGCCAGCGGTGCGCGGTCTGCGCTGCCGCCACGGCATGGACCGAGAAGTCGACCGGCACCAGCACGCGCCGATAGGCGCCTTGCGGGCGCTGCTTGACCGCGAGCATGGGGCGGCGGGTCCTGCGCAGCACGCGTTCGGTGGTCGAACCGAGCAGGAACTCGCGAACGAAATGCGCGCCGCGCGCGCCCATCACCAGCAAGTTCGACTGCAGTTCATCAGCGAGATCGTTGATGGCATCCAGCGCCGACCCCTGGCTCAGCCGGGTGTTGACCGGGCAGGCGTACTGCGTGCTGAGGCGGGCCGCCAGTTCCGTCAGTGCCTGTTCCGTCTCGTCAGCCAGACGGGTTTCCATCGCCGGCGCCTCGTCGCGCATCACCCCGCGCAGCCGTGCCAGCATCGAGGTGCTGATCACATGGGTCAGCGTGAGCTGCGCGCCCGGATGGGCGGCGGCAAGTTGCGCCGCGCGTTCCAGCGCATGGCGCGCCGGGGCGGAAAAATCGGTGGCGGCGAGCAGGGATAGGGATGAACTCACGATGAGGCCTCCTTGTTTTGGGTCAGTTCGGACGTGGCAATGCATGCGGCGAGATCGAGCGCGGCAAAGTCGGCGGCCTGGTTGAACGGCAGGATGATCTCGACCCGGCCGAGGGTGCGCAGGCTTGCGGCGTCGGCCTCGTCGCGTGCCACGATGGCAATCTGCCCGCTGTGGTGATGTTCTGACAGGGCATTGAGCAGGGCGTGGTTGGATGCCCGGTCGGGCAGGGTGCTGACCACCCAGGGTACGTCCTTGAGCGGCATGGTTTCGATGTAATCCGGCGCCTCGCCGTCACCGAAGCGGGCATCCAGCCCGAGGCGCTGCTGCGCTCTCACCACCTCGGGATCGAAGTCCACGCCCAGCACATGGATGTCCTGTTGACGCAGCGAATGCGCCAGGCGGCTGCCATAGCGACCGAGGCCGAAGATAGCCACGTCGGGGCGTACGCCGTCGCCGTGCGTGTGTTCGACCGCCAGTTCGAGGAAGGGGTGGCGGCGCTCGAACAGGCCCATCCAGGGCGCCAGCCAGGCATACAAATGGTGCGAGTACAAAATCATCCTAGAAACCGCAGTTGGACGCGCCCGATGGTGCGTAGCGGTGTCACCCAAAAGGTGAACGCGAACATATTGCGCGAGGACGCCACATCCCATATTGCGCGAGGACGCCACATCCCATATTGCGCGAGGACGCCACATCCGAAGGCGGAAAACTCAGTATTCACGCGGCTTCCATTGAGGTGATGAGCGGTCAACTGCGGTTTTTAGGATCATATAGGACGACAGCGCGATGGTGATGAGGCCGACCAGGGTGGTCAGCCCCAGCGTGTTGGGTCCGATGTGGCCGAGGCTGATGCCCATGGCGACGAAGATGATGGAGAACTCGGAGACCTGCGCCACCGTCAGCCCGGCGAGAAAGCCGGTGCGCTTGCGGTAACCCATGTAGCCCATGATCGCCATCACGATCAGTGGGTTGCCAATCAGCACGAACAGCGACAGCACGATGGAGGAACTGATCTCGTCGCCGAGGGTGGAAAAATCAAGCTTGGCGCCGAGGTCGATGAAGAAGAACAGCAGCAGGAAATCGCGGATGCTGGTGAGGCGCGCGCTGATCGCTTCGCGATATGCGGTGGAGGCGAGCGAGAAGCCGGCGATGAAGGCGCCGGCCTCCTTGCTGAAGCCGGCGAATTCGCCGAGTGCTGCCAGCGCGGTGCCCCAGGCGATGGCGAAGATCAGCAGCAGTTCCTGCGAGCGCGCCAGGGTGTCGACGATGCGCGGTAGCACATAGCGCATCAGGATGAACAGCAGCAGCGCGGCGCCGCCCAGGCGCGCCAGCAGGGTCAGTGCCAGGGTCATGCCGCTGACCCCTTCCTCGCCCATGCCGCCGAGCCCGCTCATCACCATCATCGCGACCACCACGGCGAGGTCCTGCACGACGAGGAAACCGACCGCGATACGACCATGCAGCGAGTCGAGTTCGCGCTTGTCCGACAGTAGCTTGACGATGATGATGGTGCTGGAGAAGGTCAGCGCCACCGCCACGTACAGCGCTTCCAGCCAGCCCTTGCCGAGTGCGAGGATGATGAAGAAGCCGAACACGATGGTGAAGCTGAGCTGCCCCAGCCCGGTGGCGAGCGCGACCGGGCCGATATGGCGGATGTGGCGCAGGTCGAGCTTCAGCCCCGCCACGAACAGCAGCACGGTGATGCCGATCTGCGCCAGCAGATCGATCTGGTCGTGCGCCGAAACAAGAGAAAACCCCGCTGGCCCGAGCAATATGCCCACCACGATGTAGGCGATCAGAATCGGCTGGCGCAGCCGCACCGTGATCGCCCCCAGCACGGTGGTGATGACCAGGAGCAGGGCAAATTCGTCAAAAGGCTGCGCCATCGTTTTGTGCGTGATTCATCAATTCGATCGTGATAGATGACTGCTCAACCAAAACCATGATGGACGGCTTTATAGCCATGGACAAGGCCGGGTGCGCATTCGGCCTCAATGCCCGGCTGGCTAATGTTGCGATATCAGGGCGCGTCCACCAGATGGGTGGGAATTCTCAGACCGACCTGCCTGATGCGGCCGTCGATGATCGCGCGCACCACGAATTCCAGTTTGCCCAGCCGGACGCGGTCGCCGACCACGGGTATGCCGGGCAGCTTCCTGGTGATAAACGCCTCCAGGGTCATGTCTGACATTTCCGGCGGCAAGGGCAGGCCGTACTGCGCCGCGACACTCGCCATGCCTGAGTCGCCGCGCAACACGAAATCGCCGTAGAACTGACGCTTTTCAAGATAAGTGGGCGCACGGGGCGCGGCCAGCAGATCGCCCAGCGCCGCGTTGTCCGCTTCGTGCGCCAGGACGTAGAGCGTATCCCCGGCCGCCAGTTCGCCGGCTGACTCAGGCATTAGCGCCAGGCCATTTCGCAACACGGTCATCAGGCGCGCCTCGCCGGGTAGGCGCAGCGCGCTGGCGGCGCGGCCGATGAACGGCCCGTCCGCCGTCAGCCGGTAGCCAAAAAAGGCATGGCCGCCGGCCGGGGCCGACGCCAGATCGAAGCGTTCGGTCGGCGTTGGCGCCGGCGGAACCTGCAGCCGCAGGCGACGGGCCAGGGCGGGGATCGTCCAGCCCTGCACGGTCAGCGAGATCAGCACCACGAAGAAGGCGACATCGAGGATCAGTGCAGCCTCCGGCACCCCGGCCAGCAGCGGGAACAGCGCAAGGATGAGGGGCACCGCGCCGCGCAGTCCGACCCAGGCGATGAACGCCTGCTCGCGCCACGGAAAATGGAAGGGCAGCAGGCACAGCGCCACCGCCAGCGGCCGCGCGACGAACATCAGCACCAGCGCGATCGCCAGGGCGGCGGGCGCATGTTCGAGCAGGCTGCTGGGGGTGGCGAGCAGGCCCAGCATCAGGAACATGCCGATCTGCGCCAGCCAGGCCAGACCGTTGTGCACCTGCAGGATGTTGGACGATTCGCGCGGGGCGCCATTGCCCACCACCACGCCGATCAGGTAGACGGCCAGGAAGCCGCTGCCGCCCAATACCGTGGTGAGGCTGTAGAGCGCGAGGCCGCCGGCGAGAACCAGCATGGGATACATGCCGCGCTCCAGCGGCAGGCGGTTGGTCAGCCACACCAGCAGCCGCCCACCGCCGAGGCCGGCGACCAGGCCCATGCCCATTTGCTGGGCGAACAGGCCCAGGGTCTCCCAGCCAGGCGTGCGCTGCCCGGAGAGAATCAGCTCGATGAGGACGATGGTGAGAAGCACCGCCATCGGGTCGTTGCTGCCGGATTCGATTTCCAGTGTGGCCGACACCCGCTGTTTCAGGGCTAGCCCCTTGGCGCGCAACAGGGCGAACACTGCTGCTGCGTCGGTGGAACCCACCACGGCGCCGACCAGCATGCCTTCGAGCAGGCCGAAATCGAGTATCCAGGCGGCGAACAGGCCGGTGACGATGCAGGTGATCAGTACGCCGACCGTGGCCAGCACGGTTGCCGGGCGCAGGCCGGCGCGAAAGCTGTCGGAGCGGGTGTTGAGGCCGCCGTCGAGCAGGATGATGGCGAGCGCCACGCTGCCCACGGTGTAGGCGATGCCGCTGTCGTTGAACAGGATGCCGCCCGGGCCGTCTTCCCCGGCCAGCATGCCGACCGCCAGGAACACCAGCAGCAGCGGCATGCCGATGCGATACGAGAGCGCGCTGGCGAGGATGGCCAGCAACAGCAGAACCGCGCCGGCGAGGACGAGTTGATTGATGAGGTCCATGGCGTTATCGATTCGGCACGATGAAGTTTGAATGGGTGGTTGGGATCGATGCGCCACATTCCGATTCAGGAGCGAGGCGTGTCGAATCAATAAGCATTAAAAACAGCGCGCTATTGAGACGGCTCAACAGGCTGGACGAGGCAGGATAGCGTGAAGTGCCCTGCGTGGATTAAAACATGATCCGGCCGTCTCAATAGTGGAATCCGGGGGAAACCTCAGGGTCGGACACGATATTCCCTGAGGATTCTGAGCGGCACCTCGCTAGCGCTTCAATTCGCGGTAAAAGTTTTCGTGCGAACCGAGCAGGAGCAGGAGTCGGGTTGCCGGGTCGTATTCATAGGCCAGCAGCGCAAGCTGGCCGACGCACTTGAATTTGTAAACGAAGACGCCGGTGAGGTCGCCTTTCTTGGCTTCGCCTATTTCGGGCGTACCGACAATGGCTTGCACGGCATCATCGACATCGGCTTTCTGGTTCGGGTGCAGGCGCTTGTAGGCGCGGTGGAAGGCGGCACTCTGGAGAACCTGGATTTCAGGCATCTTCAGTCGCGCCGGCCTTCGGGCACGAAGGGCGTCGCCAGGGTAGGGCCTTCGGCGCGGGCGATCAGTAGCTCGCGCACGAAATCGACCGGTAGATCGGGATTGTCGAGCGAGGCCTTGCCGATCATGGCCCAGAATTCAATCTGGCCGGCGATGGTGCGCCGCTCGGCATGGGCCTGGGCACGGGCCATTTCATACAGGGTGTCGTCGATGCGGACGGGCATGCTCATGATTCACCTCGAAGCGGATTGCTACAAAAGTAGCAACGACTATAGCCGAAAAATTGCCGTCCAGCCAGCACTGACGCGGCTTACCCTGGACGCGGCCTTTCGCAAGCCCCGCGCTGGAAGCGGCAAAGCGGGGAGGATGCGTGATCGAAGCTATTCATGGGCTTTTACGTGAGGGCGTGTGATTGCGGCGGATCAGCGTTTTCTCGATCTCCACCACGCCGTAGACGACGATGCCGAACGCGAGGATGCGTCCCCAGGTGGCGGCGTCGAGCGGGGCGGTGGCGAACAGCGCCTGCATCAAGGGCAGGAAGGTGAACAGACCCTGCAGCACGACGAGAATGCCGATGGCGATCAGCACCGCCCGATTGCCGACCAGTCCCGACCAGCCGACGACCGGCGCGGTGAGGCGGCGGCAGTTGAAGAGGTAGAAGATCTCGCCCATCACCAGGGCATTGATCGCCGCGGTGCGCGCAGTGTCGAGCGGCATGCCGCGCTCCAGTTCCCACAGGAACAGGCCGAGCGATCCGCCCACCAGGAACACCGTGACGAACACGATGCGCCACAGCATGAAGCGCGTCAGCAGCGGTTCGCGCGGGTTGCGCGGCGGCTGGCGCATGGCCTCGGGCTCGGGGTGCTCGAAGGCCAGCGCGAGCGCCAGCGTCACCGCCGTCACCATGTTGACCCACAGAATCTGCACCGGGGTGATCGGCAGGGTGATGCCGAGCAGGATCGCGATCAGCACCATGCCGGCCTGCGCCGCATTGGTCGGCAGGATGAACACGATGGCCTTTTTCAGGTTGCCATAGACGGTGCGGCCTTCCTCGACGGCGTGCGCGATCGAGGCGAAGTTGTCGTCGGCCAGCACCATTTCCGCCGCTTCCTTGGCCGCCTCGGTGCCTTTTTTCCCCATCGCCACGCCGATGTCGGCGCGCCGCAGTGCGGGCGCGTCGTTGACGCCGTCGCCGGTCATCGCGGTGACTTCGCCCAGGCTTTGCAGGGCTTCGACCAGGCGCAACTTGTGTTCGGGACTGGCGCGCGCGAACACGTCGACCTCGTTGACCACCTCGCGCAGGCGCGCGTCGTCGAAGGTCTCGATCTCGGCACCGGTCATCGCGGTGACCGATTCGTCGAGGCCGAGCTGTTTGCCGATGGCCAGCGCGGTGGCGGCGTGGTCGCCGGTGATCATCTTGACCCGGATGCCGGCGGCGCGGCAGGTGGCGACCGCGCGGATCGCTTCCTCGCGCGGCGGGTCGGCCAGCCCCAGCACCGCCAGCAGGGTGAAGCCACCGTTCACGATGTCGTCAAAGTTCAGCGTCGTCGCGCTGTCGCTGCGCCGCACTGCCAGCGCCAGCAGCCGCATCCCCTGGGTGGCGGCCGCTTCCATGCGGGCGTGCCAGTGGTCGGGGTCGAATGCGCTGTCGCCGTCCGCGCCGCGTTGCGTGGCGCACAGCGCCAGCACCCGCTCCGGTGCGCCCTTGAGATAGAGGTAGCCATGCCCGGCGTGGTCGTGGTTGAGCGTCGCCATGAAGCGGTGTTCTGACTCGAACGGAATAACGTCGGTGCGCGGCAGCGCCTCGCGGGTCTGGCGCAGGTCCAGCCCGGCCTTGAGCGCCAGGGTCAGTAGCGCGCCTTCGGTGGGGTCTCCGGTCAGTTGCCAGCCGCCGTCGGTTTCGCGCAGGTCGGCGTCGTTGCAGAGCAGGGCGGCGTGCGCCAGTTCACGCAGCAGGGGCTGCGATTCGGGGTCGACCTGCTCGCCGGCGCGGCTGAATCCGCCCTCGGGGGCATAGCCGCTGCCCGACACGTCGAAGCTGGCGTCGGCGTCGATGACGGTCTGCACGGTCATTTCGTTGCGCGTCAGGGTGCCGGTCTTGTCCGAGCAGATGACGCTGACCGCGCCCAGCGTTTCCACCGCGGGCAGGCGGCGGATGATGGCGTGGCGGTGCGCCATGCGGGTGACGCCGATGGCGAGCGTGATGGTCATGATCGCCGGCAGGCCCTCGGGGATCGCCGCCACCGCGAGACCCACCGCGGCGAGGAACATGTCGCTCGCCGGGTAATCGCGCACCCACACGCCGAAGCCGAATAGCAGCGCCGACAGCAGCAGGATCACCGCAGCCAGCCACTGGCCGAAGCGCGCCATCAGCTTCAGCAGCGGGGTGGTGAGCTTCTCGACCGTCGCCAGCAGGGTGCTGATGCGACCCAGTTCGGTTTCGGTGCCGATGGCCGTCACCACGCCGGTGCCCTGGCCGTAGGTGACCAGCGTGCCCGACCACGCCATGCTGGTGCGGTCGCCGAGCGCGGCCTCTTCGGCCACCGGGTCGATCTGCTTGTCGACCGCGAGCGACTCGCCGGTCAGCGCGGCTTCCATCACCCGCAGGCTCTTGATGTCGATCAGCCGCAGGTCGGCAGGCACGCGGTCGCCCGAGGCCAAGTGCACGATGTCGCCCGGCACCAGGTCCTCGGCGGGGATTTCGTGGCGTTCGCCGGCGCGGGTGACGATGGCGTGCGGCGACAGCATGTCGCGGATCGCGTCGAGCGCCTGCTCGGCGCGGCCTTCCTGGATGAAGCCGATCACCGCGTTGATGATGACCACGCCGAAGATCACGCCGGAATCGAGCCAGTGACCGAGCAGTGCGATGATGACGCCGGCTGCCAGCAGCACGTAGATCAGCACATTGTGGAACTGCAGCAGCAAACGCTGCCAGGCGGGCTGAGAGCGTGGCGGCGGCAGACGGTTGGCGCCGAATTGCGCACGCCGCTGCTCGATGGCATCCACACTCAGGCCTTCGCGCGGTGCGTCCAGTCGGGTCAGGGTGTCGCTGGCAGACAGGCTGTGCCAGCGCGGCGGATGTTCGTCGGTTTGCAAGCGATGTCTCCGGTTCGGTCAGCGTACAGCTTGGTCATGTTGAAACGTATCTCGCAAGTGTGAAATTCGTGTCAACGCGCCCTACAATTCTGGCACACATTAAAAACACGGATGCGCAATGTCGGGATTTACTGTCGCGGGTGGACTCGCAGGCGGCATCGGATTGTTCCTGCTGGGCATGTGGCTGATGACCGATGGACTCAAGCTCGCTGCCGGTCCGGCGCTCGAACGCATTCTCGCGCGCCCCACCGGCACGCGCCTGCCCGAGGTACTGCGCGCGGCGCGTTATTACGACGCGGTGGTCGAACTGTCTGCCGAACTGGTGGCGATGCCTTATCCGAAAACCCTCGGCACGCCGCAACTGCGTGATCGGATCATGGCGTTCATGCAACAGGCGAGCGCCTTGCTGAACGTGGACACTGTCGAGGAAGAGGTCGAGCCGGACGCGCGCCAGGCCGACATGCAGCGACACTATCGCGCGCTCAAGGCGGCGGTGCTGGCCGAAGGCGCATGCGGCGATTTCGATATCCACGACATGGAACTGTGCCTGCGCCGTCTGAGTCGGATGCGCAGACTGGCCGAGCAGGCGCTGAAGGCGGCCATGACGTTGCGGTCGTTAAACCTTTCTGTCAATCAGACCGTCATACCTGACGAATCTCACCCCCACACTGCTGCCTGCCCCGATGCTACCCAAGCGTTTCCGCCGTTTTCTCCCCGACCCGCACACACTGCGCGAACACCGCGCGCTGCGCTGGATGGGGCCGCTGCTGCAAGACCGCCGCCTGTGGCATGTCAACCGGCGCGGGATCGCCCTGGGTCTCGCCATCGGCGTGTTCTTCGGCCTGCTGATGCCGGTGGCGCAAATCGTCTTCGCCGCTGGGGCAGCGCTGCTGCTGCGCGCCAACATTTCGGCCGCGGTCGGCAGCACCCTGATCACCAACCCCATCACCTTCGCGCCGGTGTATTACGCGGCCTATCACCTGGGCGCCTGGATGCTGGGTCACGCCAACGTGCCGCTGGCCGAGATCGACCTCGACCGGGTCGCGGCCAGAACCGAGACCGGACTGGCGCTGTGGATGGATCGCCTGTACACGGTGGGCGCGCCGCTGGCACTGGGCTTGCTGACGCTGGCGGTGGTCCTGTCGGTGCTGATTTATTTTGCCGTGCACTGGACCTGGCGGCTGCGCATCATGCGCGCCTGGCAGCGTCGCCGCGCGCGCCGCCACCCGCGTTGAGTGTAGGTGCGGTCGCGACGCGGTCCCTCAGGCTTCCGACAGGGGTTTTTGCGCGTCCAGGGTGTTGACGGCGCCCATGTGCGCGATCAATACCGCCAGATCCTGATTCAGGCGCGCCAGCGTGTCGTCGGGCAACTGGCCGAGTGCGTGCGTCAGGATTCCGGTCAGCGGCTGCGGGGCCTTTTCGAGCGCCTGCTCCCCCGCGTCAGTGAGATACAGCTGGACCACGCGCTGGTCGACGTGGTTGCGCTCACGCCGGACCAGCCCCGACTTCTCGATCTTGTCGAGCAGATTGCTGGCGGTGGAGGCGTGGATCGACAGCGCCTGCGCCAGTTCGGACACTTTCATGCCCGGGGTCTGGTGCAGTGCGGCCATCGCCCATATCTGCGCGCCGCTGACGCCGCAGGCTTTTTCAACCGTCTGAAAATGCTGCCGCACCGCGCCAAAAATCACGCGAAACTGGCGCAGGGTCTCCCTGGCTGAATTGGCGTTTGAACTCAAGGTGCGATCTCCGGATTCAGTAAAGCCGCCATCATGGCAGGAATTTCAGGCTGCCGCGCCCATGGCCTGCACCCACAGCACGTTGACTGCATTACGCACGCTTTCCACGGCGGGCAGCGGCACCCGCGCATAGTCCGCGCCGCTCAGCTTGATCGCGTGCTGCTGGCGGCGCAGCTCGCGATAGGCGTCGGCCGCGGCCTGCGCGACATCGGCAGAGATCAGCCCGGCCGCGCCCGCGCGCAGCAAGAGCGCGATGTTGCCGACGTTGTCGGCGAGTTCGGGATGCACCTGCCCATGCCGCAACACCAGATACTGTACGCAGAACTCGACGTCGACGATGCCGCCGCTGTCGTGCTTGAGGTCGAACAATTCACTGTTGTTGATGTGGCCGGCATGCATTTTTTCGCGCATCGCCAGCACTTCTTCGCGCAGTTTTCCGGCGTCGCGTGGCGCGGCGAGCACCTCGCGGCGCAGGGCCTCGAAGTTCGCGCCGATCGTCGCATCGCCGCAGACGAAGCGCGCGCGCGTCAGCGCCTGGTGTTCCCACGTCCAGGCGTGATGCAGCTGGTAATCACGGAACGCTTCGACCGAGCTGACCAGCAGGCCCGATGCGCCGTCCGGGCGCAGGCGCAGGTCGGTCTCGTAGAGGATTCCCGCCGGGGTGAGGGTGCCGAGCCAGGTATTGATGCGCTGCGTCAGCCGCGCGTAGATTTCCTGCGCGCGCGCGTCGGCGTCGTCGTACAGGAACACCAGGTCGAGATCTGACGCGTAGCCGAGCTCCCTGCCGCCGAGTTTGCCGTAGCCGATGACGGCGAAGCGCGGTGTGTCGCGGTGGCGCGTCTTCAGTCCGGCCCAGCAGCGTGCAAGGGTTTCGGCGAGCAGCGTGTCGGCGAGATCCGACAGGTGATCCGACAGCGCTTCCAGCGTCAGCCGGCCGGCCACGTCCTGCGCCAGCAGGCGCAGCGTCTGCACCTGCTTGAAGCGGCGCAGCGCATCCAGCTGCGCTTCGGTGTCGCCGGGGCGGGCGTCGAGTTCGTCGCGCAATTGCGCGCCAAGTTGCGTCCAGTCGGGCACGCTCATCAGGGATTGCGGCGAGATCAGCTCGTCCAGCAACTGCGGCTGCTGCGTCAGCACCTGCGCCGCCCACGGACTCGCCGCCAGCAGGCGCACCAGCTGCCGCAGCGCCGCCGGGTATTCGGCCAGCAGCGCCAGATAGGTGGAGCGGCGCGCAATGGACTGCAGCAATGCGGCAAAGCGTTCCAGCGTGGCCATCGGATCGGGCTGGCTGCCGATGACCTCGAGCGCGGGCGGCAACAGCGCGTTGAGCAGAAGCTGCGTCGATTCGGCCAGCCGTGCGGTGTGCTGGCGCAGCGCATCGAGCGTGGCCAGCACCCGTTGTGGATCGTCGTAGCCGGCGTTTTCCAGCAGCGCGTGGGTGGTGGCGGCGTCCGCCGTGCCACAGCACGCGGCGGTCAGCGGGTGGCTCATCTGGTCGGTTTGCGGCGCGGCGAACATTTGCTCGAAATGGCGCGTGACCTTGTTGCGGTGGCGCTCAAGCGCGGCGAGCAATGCCGCGTAGTCGGGGAAACCCATCGCCTCGGCGAGCATCGCCTGCGATTCGGCGTCGTCCGGCAACTGCTGGGTTTGCGCGTCGTCCAGATATTGCAGTCGGTGTTCCAGCCGCCGCAGGAAATCGTAAGCGGCGGCAAGTTCCTGCTGCGCATCGGCCGTCATCAGGTCGTTGTTCACCAGTTCGCCCAGCGCCGTCAGCGTCGGACGCTGCTGCAGGGCGGCGATCTGGCCGCCGCGGATGAGCTGGAACACCTGCGCGGTGAATTCGATTTCGCGGATGCCGCCCGGCCCCAGCTTGATGTTGTCTGCCATCTCGCGGCGCGCGACCTCGCGCCGGATCTGCACATGAAGGTCGCGGATCGCGGCAAACGCGCCGAAGTCGAGGTATTTGCGGAACACGAAGGGCCGCACGATTTCCATCAATTCGTCGTGATGGCTGCCGGTGAGTGGGCGCGCCTTGATCCAGGCATAGCGTTCCCACGGCCGCCCCTGCGCGACCAGATAGTCTTCCAGCATGGCAAAGCCCATCGCGAACGGCCCGGAATCTCCCCACGGGCGCAGCCGCAGGTCGACGCGGAACACATAGCCGTCGGCGGTGGCTTCCGACAGCGCGGCCGTCAGTTTGCGCCCGAGGCGGACGAAGAATTCGTGGTTGCTGATCGACTTGACCGTCTGGATACCATCCCTGCGGGACATAATCGCGGTGGCGGCGCTGTCGGCCGCGGTGTCGCCCTCCTCGGGATAGAGATAGATGAGATCGATATCGGACGACACGTTGAGTTCGCCGCCGCCGAGCTTGCCCATGCCGACCACGACCATCTGCTGCGGCTGGCCGTTTTCGTCGCGCGGTTCGCCGTGGCGCGCGACAAGCGCGGCGTGGTGGAAGTCGAGCGCGGCCGCGAGGCACACCTCGGCCAGCACGCTGTAGGTGGCCGTCACTTCGGCCAGGTCGGCGCTAGCTGCCAGATCGCGCGCGGTGGCGACCAGCCACACGTGCTGGCGCAACTGCCGCAAACGTTGATGCAGTGCGGCTTCATCGGCGCACGGGGGCTGGTTCAGGAAGGCCTGCATGGCTTCGCAGGTGAAGGCATGGTCGAGTTGTCCGGCCACGGCTTCGGCCAGCTGCGGCTGCGCCGCCAGCAGGCGGCGGCCATAGCGGGAACAGCGGACAACACGGTCGAGTGCGGGATGGCTCATGGCTTGGATTGGGCGGTTTGAATTAGGCTGCTTTGAATTAGATGCTTTGAATTAAAATCGGGCAGTTATCAAACACTTTATCAGTGGAGAGACCGTATGGCTTCTATCGAGTCGATTCTGACCGAAACCCGTGTGTTCCCGCCTGCGGACGCCTTTGTCAAACAGGCCAATGTGTCTGGCATGGACGCCTACCAGGCCTTGTGCCGTCAGGCTGAAACCGACTACGAGGGTTTCTGGGCGGACCAGGCGCGCCGGACGATAGACTGGAAAAAGCCGTTCGCGCGCACCCTGGACGAGTCGAAGGCGCCGTTCTACAAGTGGTTCGAGGATGGCGAGCTCAACGTTTCATACAACTGTCTGGACCGCCATCTGGCGACCCGCGGCGCCAAGACCGCGCTGATTTTCGAGGCCGACGACGGCGCGGTGACGAAAGTCACCTACAAGCAGCTGCACGCGCGGGTGTGCCAGTTCGCCAACGGTCTGCAGTCGCTCGGCGTGGTCAAGGGCGACCGCGTGATCGTCTACATGCCGATGAGCATCGAGGCCGTGGTGGCGATGCAGGCGTGTGCGCGCATCGGCGCCATCCACTCGGTGGTGTTCGGCGGCTTTTCCGCCAAGAGCCTGTTCGAGCGCATTGAGGACGCCCGCGCCAAGCTGATCATCACCGCCGACGAATCGCTGCGCGGCGGCAAGGCGGTGCCGCTGAAGCACGCGGTCGACGAGGCGCTGGCGATGGGCGACACCTCCTGCGTTGAAAAAGTGGTCGTCTATCGTCGCACCAAAGGCGCCGTGAACTGGGGCGCGCGCGACCTGTGGTGGCACGAGCTCACGCAGACCCAGGCCGAGACCTGCGAACCGGTTTGGGTCAGTGCCGAGCATCCGTTGTTCATCCTCTACACTTCGGGCTCGACCGGCAAACCCAAAGGCGTGCAGCATTCCACCGGCGGCTACCTGCTCGGCGCCATCCTCTCCATGGAGTGGGTGTTCGACGCCAAGCCCGATTCCGACGTCTACTGGTGCACCGCCGACGTCGGCTGGATCACCGGCCACACCTATGTCACCTATGGTCCGCTGGCGCTGGGCATGACCGAGGTCATCTTCGAGGGCATCCCCACCTATCCGCACCCCGGCCGCTTCTGGGAGACCATTGCCAAGCACCGCGTCACCACCTTCTACACCGCGCCGACCGCGATCCGCAGCCTGATCAAACTGGGTTCCGACCTGCCGGCAAAGTTTGACCTGTCGTCGCTGCGCCTGCTGGGCACAGTGGGCGAGCCGATCAACCCGGAGGCCTGGATGTGGTACCACGAGGTGATCGGCGGCGGCCGCTGCCCGATCGTCGATACCTGGTGGCAGACCGAAACCGGCGCCCACATGATTTCGCCGCTGCCCGGCGCGGTGCCGACCAAGCCCGGCTCCTGCACCCTGCCGCTGCCCGGCATCATGGCGGCGATCACTGACGAGCACGGACACCCGGTCGAAAAAGGCCACGGTGGCTATCTGGTGATCAAGCGGCCGTTCCCCTCGCAGCTGCGCACCCTGTGGGGCGACCCCGACCGCTTCAAGAAGACCTATTTTCCCGAGGAACTCGGCGGCAAGATCTATCTCGCCGGCGATTCGGCGCACCGCGACAGCGACGGCTATTTCTGGATCATGGGGCGCATCGATGACGTGCTGAACGTGTCCGGCCATCGCCTGGGCACCATGGAAATCGAATCCGCGCTGGTGTCCAACCCGCTCGTCGCGGAGGCCGCCGTGGTGGGCCGCCCGCATGAGATCAAGGGCGAATCGGTGGTGGCGTATGTGGTGCTGAAAGGCAAGCGCCCCACCGGCGAAGAAGCACGCAAAATCGTCGCCGAGCTGCGCGATTGGGTCGGCAAGGAAATCGGCCCGATCGCCAAGCCAGACGAAATCCGCTTCGGCGACAACCTGCCCAAGACCCGTTCCGGCAAGATCATGCGCCGCCTGCTGCGGGCGATCGCCAAGGGCGAGGCCATCACCCAGGACATCTCCACCCTGGAGAACCCGGCGATTCTGGAGCAGCTGAAGGAAACGGTGAAGTAAACAGGCGATCTCGGGCCCGAAGACCGACCCTCGTGGCCTATGCCCACAAGTATTTCGTGGCCCAGGGCGGGATGCTGTCGCAATAATCATCGCGTCGAAACCGCATGCGCTTACGCGCGAACAGGCCGAGCGGTTTTATGTCCCGCAGGGACGGTATCCTTCAGGGGACGCTCGCTGCTCAAGCCGGATTGAAATTTCCGGCATTATGTCCCCTAGGGACGGCAGCCTTTAGGGTCCGCAACAACGGGAAAATATCCTCCGCCGGCAGCGGCCTGCTGAAAAAATAGCCTTGCATGGCGTCGCAACCCCGTTCGAGCAGGAAATCGAATTGTCCCTGCGTTTCCACCCCTTCGGCCACCACCTTGAGGCGCAGGCTGTGAGCCATGGCGATGATGGCGGTCACGATCGCCGCATCGTCCGGGTCGGTCATAATATCTCCCACGAAGGATTTGTCGATCTTGATGGTGTCGATGGGCAGGCGCTTGAGATAACTCAACGAGGAATAGCCGGTTCCGAAATCGTCGATGAAGATGCGCATGCCCTTTGCGCTCAACGCCTGCAGGATATTGGCTGCTGTCGACAGGTTTTGCATCAGAATGCTTTCGGTAATCTCCAATTCCAGGCAGGACGGATCCACCCCCGTTTCCTCCAGCACCCGCTCGATGGTTTCAACCAGGTTGTGAATTCCGGTTGCTTCACCGCTGGCCGAGAACTGCCTGAACTGACGCGCCGACAGGTTCACCGCCACGGGGAGAAAGGGCATCCCTTCCTCTTGCCAGGCCTTGATCTGCAAACACGCTGTCCGCAAGACCCATTCGCCGATCGGGACGATCAGGCCGGTTTCCTCCGCCAGCGGAATAAACTGGTCGGGCGGGATCATGCCTCTGACCGGATGCGTCCAGCGCAGCAGCGCCTCCAGTCCGATCACGGCCCCGCTCGCGAGATCCACCTTGGGCTGGTAATAAAGCCGCAACTCGTCACGTTCCAGGGCGCGGCGCAAGCTGCTCTCCAGGGTGAGGCGCTCCGACGACAGGTTTTCCGGATCGGGCCGGTAGAACTGATACCCCAGGCCTTGCTCCTTGGCCTGGTACATGGCGTTGTCGGCGCACCGGATGAGGTTGCCCGCATCGATGGCGTCCGAGGGATAGAAGGCGATGCCGATGCTGGCGGAGACGAAGACTTCATGCGCATCCAGTTGAAAGGCGCGAGCGAAGGCATCCATGATTTTCTGGGCGACGAGCGCGGCATCCTGTTTTCCGGGAAGCCCTTGCAGCAGCACCACGAATTCGTCGCCCCCCAGTCTGGCCAGTACGTCGCCCTTGCGGAAGCAGCCGGCGAGCCGTTCGGCCACCATCAGCAGCAGCTTGTCGCCCAGCGCATGGCCAAAGGTGTCGTTGATCAACTTGAACCGGTCCAGGTCGAGAAACAGCACCGCCAACTGCGCCCCGTCCAGCGCCGCCTCGTCCAGGCTGATGCCAAGGCGCTCCTGGAAGAATTTTCGGTTGGGCAGATTGGTCAGCGGGTCATGGTTGGCCAAGTGCACCAACTGACTCTCGAACTGCTTGCGCTCGGTCAGGTCGCGCAGCACGTAGGTGATGAAACGTCCCGTGGATCCTTCGAACACGCTGCTGGATCCCTCCACCATGAAAAACGTGCCGTCCTGGCGCAGCCCCTGGGTTTCCCACACCCGGGCATGCTGCAACCCTTCATCCAGTTGGCAGGACAGCGGTTCCGGCAGCACCGTCCCGATCGACCGCTCCAGCGCCTGGTTGCGGCGATAGCCGAACATGCGCTCCGCCGCCCGGTTGAAATAGGCGATTTTCCCCTGGGGATCGGTCATGATGATCCCGTCGTGGGCGGTTTCCGCCAAATCCCGGAAACGGCGTTCGGATTCCAGCGCGGTGGCGCGCAACGCTTCCTCCTCGGTCATATCCTCCACGATCAGAAGAAGCCGGGCTTCTTCTTCTTCTTCTTCTTCTTC
>NZ_LDUG01000017.1:27187-102410 GCF_001530125.1 Thiobacillus denitrificans
GCACCTCCATCAGGTAGCGGCCGTGCACGGCCTTCCCGGTGAGTTCGAACCGTTCCAGGAAAACCCGATTGGCGGACAAAACGGTGAGATTGGGCGAGAGCACCAACAGTCCGTCGGGAATGCTGGTGAATACGATGTTGGCATACTCCTTCAGCGCCAGGATGGTTTGCCGGTCGGCCTGGATATAGGTGTCGATGGCGAGTCCCATGTCCAGCAGAACGATCTTGATCAGCGCCTGGCAGGTGGCGACAAACGCCTCGGGGTCTTTTCCGAGCCGCTGCCAGAGTTCGGGAAGCAACCCCGACAGGTACTTGCTGTAGGCGCCCAGATACCATTCCGGCGCCAGGCCGACGCGCTGGTGGACTACGCCGACTCGCAGGCGGTGGTGGATATACTCGGGGCCGTAGTCCCCCGCGGTCAGGCTGTCGAAGTACGCCGCCTGGGTGCGCTTCAAACGTTCCAGCGTTTGCGCGTCGGGCAACAGCGCCCGTGTTTCCTCGAAGGCCAGGAGATGGGTGTAAAAGGCATTGGCAAAATCCGGCGCCAGGGTCCGCAGGGCTTCGTGCAGCGTTCGCAACCGCGCAACGTCGTCATCGGTGAATTCCAGAAAGGCCTTGCGCCGGACGACGGCGGCATCGTCCAGTCCAAGCGCCCGCACCACGGCCTCGACGGTCTCATCCAGAGGCTTCATGCTCCCGGACCTCGCCGTAAACCAGGAAAGGGAGATGAAACTGCCGGCTTGCTTGCTTGCGCAAGATTTCTTCCATATCACGCCACTGAACCTTAGGGTTGTTCTTGTTCATTTTTTGTGCCCGAAATCGGTTCGGGTCGTGTACCGGATTGGTGTGCATGATATATCGGCGGGTTGCGCACTTCCTTTAAGGACTCATGCGGTTACATGGCGGGGACACGCCGAAGGTCTCACAAAATACCCGGTACAACTCCCGCTCCACCACGCGCCAGTCTGCACTGATCAGGCGAAACCGCACCCGCGCGGCGCCGTCGGCCACGTGGCGATACAGCAGCGCATTATCGCTGCTGCCTCGCAGGTGATCGCTGAGGCGCTTGCGCAAATCACCGGCCGATCCGATGTAGACCACGCCGTGCGGCACGACCGGCATACTTTTCCCCGGCCAGTCCTTTTCTTCACCGGGGCGGAAAGTGAAAGCCGTCCGGATTTCATACACGCCGGAATGGGCCGGAACCGCGGTGCGCAGCGCCTGAGCGGTCAGCGGCACCAGGACGGAAAACCCCTCGGTAGCGGCCAGGTAATCCGTGCGCTGGCTGCGGCGCCTGTAATCGGGAATCGCCAGATCATGCCGGATGTTTGCCACTGTGCGCCGCGACAAGCGGATGCCATGTTCCCGCTTAAGGATGGCAGCGACGGCCTCGTCCGTCAGCGGCCCCTGCAATAACCCTTCTGACATCCATGTTTTTTCTATTTTTATCAGGTAATCCACGAAATGGCAATGAACTTGCCGCGGCTTCGGGAACAGGGTGTTTAACGGCGCCGCTTTCCCGTTTGCCAGCGCAATCGACAATCCACGCACCAGCCGGGAGATCCGGCCCGGATCCGCTACCACGGAAAGATTCGATTCCGACCGCAGGCGGGTGGAAATCTCCGCCTGGGTCAAGGGCAGGAGCGACAGGGCCTGCCCGGAACGCAGATACGCTGCCTGCGCTGCCAGCACCGCCTGTACCAGCGCATGGGTGAGCCGGTTCCGGGTATTGATGAGGCGCAGCCTGCGCAACGTCCCTGCGAAATCTCCGGGGGTTTCTTCACGTGCCATCAGGCGGTTCATCCCCTCTTCATCATCGAACCGGTACTCACGCGCATAGCTGTCGCGGTGGTAAAGGAACACCAGGTCCTGGCTCGCCTCGTGAACTTCTCCCAGGATCAGGGATGCTTTGGTTTGGGGGATGTCGGCCGCATCATGCGCCACCCGTGCGCCTTCCAGTCGGCCCACGGTGACCCAGGGGCGTAGCGCGTTAAACCCGGTGGATGACTCCGCCTGGATCACGAGGCGGTCGAAAGCCCGTAGCGGCAACGCCAGAAAACGGGCGAGCATGATTTTGCCGAGCAGTGCGGCGTCGATCTTGTTGTTGTTGTGCTGCAAGTGCTGTTCACCGACAAAATGTTTTGGGTTCTTCTTCCGCTAAGCCTGCGGAGAGACGGGATGACCGATGGCTCGGAAATGGTTGTCTATGCGGGTTTCCGGGACTCCGGCAAGGGTGGCTTTCTGGAATGCTTCGCGGAGGCCAGCCTGCCCATGCAGTCCGGGCGGCCTGACCGGCGCATTCCGTTATGCCCGCTTTAGGGCGGCGGTGGTGTTCACCAGTTCCAGCACCAGATCATGCAGCCGCGCCGGCGATTTCAACGCGCCGCTTTCCTCGTCAAATGCCTTGTCGGCGCCGGGCAACGAGAACTGGCCGGGCAGCACCAGTACGCCGAGCGTGTTCAGGATCTGCCGCAGGTGCGGCAGCATGCGCATGCCGCCGAACTGGCCCGGTGAGGCCGCCATGAGGGCGGCGACCTTGTTCTGATACGGCATCAGCCCCGATTCGCCCTGCCATTCGCGCGACACCCAGTCGAGCGTGTTCTTCAGCAGCGGCGGAATCGAGCTGTTGTATTCCGGGCTGGCGATCAGCAGGGCGTCGTGATCCTTGAACAGCGCTTTCAGGCGCAGCGCGTTGTCGGGCAGGCCGTCGCGGTCTTCGAGGTCGCCGTTGTAGAGCGGCAGCGGATAATCCGCCAGGTCGATCAGGGTGACGTCGCCGCCCGCGGCGCGGGTGGCGTCAACGGCCACCTGGATCAGCTTGCGGTTCCAGGCATCGCGGCGAATGCTGCCGGGAAAAGCGAGAATCTTGGGCATGGCGTGTCCTTGTGTCAAAAAGGGGGGGGATTGTATCGGTCTTCCGTCCGCGGGGCGGAAGACCAGCCGGTTTCATGGGGGATCAGGGGAGATCAAAGCAGATTACTTCGCTGGCTTCCAGTGCCTCGATGTCGACGGCGGATTCGAAGCGGACCGCCACGGCATCTCCGGCGTCCAGCGGCAATCTCTGCACCTTGACCCGGCCGGTCGCCACCTGCAGCCAGGCGCGTCGCCCCGGCGCGAGCGTCAGGGTGGCGCGGTCGCCGGCCGCCAGTCGCCCGGCGTGGATCGCGGCGTCCTGGTGGATCGTCACCGAGCCGTCGCGGCCGTCGCGCGAGGCGATCAACTGCAGCCGGCCCTGCAGGCTGTCGGGAGCAAAGGCAATTTGTTCATAGCCCGGCTCCAGCCCATACGCATCCGGCTCGATCCAGATTTGCAGCAAATGCACCGGTTCGGTCGCCGACGCGTTGAACTCGCTGTGGGCGATGCCGTGCCCGGCGCGCATGCGCTGCACCTCGCCGGGGCGGATCACGCCGCCGTTGCCGAGCGAGTCCTGGTGTTCGAGCGCGCCTGCGAGCACCCAGGTGACGATTTCCATGTCCTGGTGGCTGTGGGTGGGGAAGCCGCCGCCAGGTGAGATGCGGTCTTCGTTGATCACACGCAGCGGGCCGAACCCCAACCAGGCGGGGTCGTGGTAGCTGGCGAACGAAAAGCTGTGGAAGCTGTCTAGCCAGCCATGGTGGGCGTGGCCGCGTTCGGCTGATTTGCGCACGATAAGCATGGGGGTCTCCTTTGGGTTGCATGTTCAGTCGTTGTAGTCAATATAAACGTGGCTTCTGTCGAGTAAAACCGGCACAATTCGACCAACTCGTTCAATTTTTCAGAACATGCCGCTCACCCTGGACGCGCTGACCATTCTTGACGCCATCGAACGCAAGGGTTCGTTTGCCCGTGCCGCCGAAGAACTGGCGCGTGCGCCGTCGAGCCTGACCTACGCGGTGCAGCATATCGAGGCCGGCCTCGATGTGCTGTTGTTCGACCGCTCCGGCCACCGCGCGCGTTTCACCCCGGCCGGCCGCGTGTTGCTGGAGGAAGGCCGTGCGCTGCTGGCCGCGGCCAACGCGCTGGTGCACAAAACCCGTCAGGTTGCGGGCGGCTGGGAGACGAGTTTTACGATCGCGGTCGAGGGCATCTTGCCGGTTGCGCTGCTGTTGCCGCTGCTCGACGCGTTTTATCAGTTGGACCAGGCCACCGAGGTCAAGCTGCGCCACGAAGTGCTGGCGGGCGGTTGGGACGCGCTCGCCGCCGGCCGCGCCGACCTGGTGATCGCCGGCGGCGACGCGCCTGCCGGCGGCGGCATCCGCACCCGCGCGCTGGGCCGCATCGAATTCGTGTTCTGCGTGGCGCCGCAGCATCCGCTGGCGCGCGCAAAAAAGCCACTCAGCCAGACCGACATCGCGGCCCACCGCGCGGTGGTAATCGCCGACACGGCGCGCAACCTGCCGCTGCGCAGTGCGGGCTGGCTGCAGCAGCAGCCGCGCCTGACGGTGGCCGATTTGCCGAGCAAGCTCGCCGCCCAGCAGGCCGGACTGGGGGTGGGGTCGTTGCCGCGCTGGCTGGCCGACCGCGAAGTGGCCGCCGGTCGGTTGGCGGCGTGCGAGTGGGCCGGCGGCAATCCACATGAAACCCTGCACCTGGCTTGGCGCAGCGGCGAAGCGGGGCGGGCGTTGGAATGGTGGACGCGGGCGCTGTCGCAGCCCGGTGTGTTGGCGGAGGTGCTCGATGCCGACTGAGAGAGCCATGCCTAATAAAAGGCTATGTCACTGTTGGTTGTTGAAGTCATGTCTTGCCTCCTCTGATGAAGCCCCTACCCTTCGGCATCCCGCAGGCGCCCCTGTAGGAGCGGCTTCAGCCGCTCCTACAGGGGCGTGCTGTTGTAGGAGGTCCGCCCCCGGGCCGATGCCGTGGAGGTTGCGACGGTGCGTAATTCGGGGCGAGGGCGCCCCGCCCACAGCGCTGGCCAACACCAACAAATAACGATGAAAGAGCCTAATAAAACCCTGCTCGATAAAATGCGGCTCGACAAGTGGCTGTGGGCGGCGCGCTTTTTCAAGACACGCAGCCTGGCCACCCAGGCCATCGAGCAGGGCCGCGTGAATCTCGCCGGCGAGCGCGTCAAGCCGGCGCGCGAGGTCAGGCCGGGCGACCGGCTGAATCTTCATGTCGGCGATTCCGACTGGACCATCACGGTGCGTGCGCTGTCGATGCAGCGCGGTCCGGCGCCGGTGGCGCAAGCGCTGTATGAAGAAGACGCCGCCAGCCACGCGCGCCGCCAGCAGCAAGTGAGCGAACGCGAGCTGGCCGCCAGCCCGGCCGCCGCGATCAAGGGCCGCCCCACCAAGCGCGACCGGCGCCTGATTCACCGCTTCACCGACGAATGAGGCGCATCAATTTCCTGCCGGATTCCGCCGCAAGGCGCGGGCAAGCGCATAGAATCGTGGCATCCGCGAGCCCTCTTTCATGACTGTTTCTTCAGCGCTTTCTGTGTTCCCGCGCCGCGCCGCGCGCTGGCTGGCAGCCCTAGCTGCGCTTGCCGTGCTGGGCTTAGCAACCGCCGCGGCGCTGATGTTTTTCTGGGTGTTGCCGAATATCGCCGATCACCGCGACACGGTGGCCAGCCTGATGTCGCGCGCGCTGGGCCAGCAGGTGACGCTGGAGGCAGTGTCGGGGGTGTGGCAGCAGGCGCGTCCCGAATTCCGCCTGCAGGGGGTGCGCCTGTACGACCCACAGAGTCGTCCGGCACTTTACCTGCCCGAACTCAAGGCCGCGTTTGCCTGGCGTTCGCTGCTGTTTCTGGAGCCGCGTTTCAACCGCATCGAGTTGCAGGGGCTGACACTCGGGGTGCGGCGCGCGCGCGACGGACATTTTTACGTCGGCAGCATTCCGATCAATCCGGCCGACCCCGACAGCCGGTTTTCCAGCTGGCTGCTGCGGCAGGGGCGGGTGCATGTCGGCAACGCCACGCTCACCTGGCAGGACGAGGTGCGCAATGCGCCGCCGCTGATTCTGACCGCGGTCGATTTCACCCTGACCAATGCGCGCCGCACCCATCGCCTGCAATTGCATGCCGTTCCGCCGGCCAGCCTGGCCCAGCCGCTGACGATCGACGCGAAACTGAGCGCACGCGATGCGGACGACCTCAAGACCTGGAACGGCAGCATCGACGCAAGCATGGCGCAGCTGTCCTTTTCGCAACTGGGCGCCTGGCTGGCCCTGCCGTATCAGCCCCGGCAGGGCCAGGGCACGCTGAACATGCGGCTCGAGGTGGCGCGCGGTGCGCTGGCCGGGGTGGTCGCGGGCCTGGATCTGCGCGCGATTGAAACTGTCCTGGGTGATGGCCTGCCTGCGCTGAAACTGGCGCAGGTACAAGGCCAGGCCATGTGGCAGCGCGACCCTGACGGTCAGCGCGTGGCGTTTGAAAACCTGCGTGTGGCGCGGCCGGGTGCAGCCCTGGGCGCACCGTTCAATGCGGGCCTGGCCTGGAACGCCACGTCGCGTGAATTCACGGCACAGGCGCTCAACCTGAGCGGTTGGCAATCGATATTGCCGAGCCTGCCGATGGATGCGGCCTTGCGTGCGCGCCTGCATACCCTGCAACCGCAAGGGCGCTTCGATGTATTGCGGTTCCGCTGGCGCGGCGCGCAGCCGGGGCTGGATAACTTCAATATTGCAGCCCGCTTCAGCGGCCTGGGCGTGACGGCGGCCGGCAATCAGCCCGGTCTGGCCAACCTCTCCGGGCGCATTGAAGGGGACGCGCGCGCAGGCGTGTTCGAGATCGATTCGAAACAACTGGGGCTCAGTCTGCCCGGCCTGTTCCGCGAGCCGTCTTTCGGCTTCGACAGCGTGCAGGCGCGCGGCAGTTGGAAAAAAACGCCGCGTGGACGCCGCCTGACGCTGGCCGACATGGCATTCGCCAATCAGGACATGGCAGGTACGGCCAAGGGCCACTACGAGCTGATCGCCGGCCAGCCCGGCGTCATTGACCTGAGCGCGCATCTGAACCGTGCCGAGGGCACCGCGGTGTACCGCTACTTCCCGAAAAAAATCGGCGATGACACGGTCAACTGGGTGAGGCGGGCCGTCGTGGCCGGGCACTCCGACAATGTGCGGCTGGACCTCAAGGGCGATCTGACGCAGTTCCCGTTCGAGCAGGGCAACGGCGTATTTCGCGTTGATGTGCAGGCCAGGGATGCCGTAATCGACTACGTGCCGGGCTGGCCGCGCATCGAGGGCATCCAGGGGCGCGTGCTGTTCCAGGGCAAGACGATGGAGGTGACCTCCAGCCAGGCGCGGATTTACGGGGTGGCGCTGGGGCCGGTCAAGGCCGTCATTCCGGACCTGATCCATCACGAAGAGCAGCTGCATATCGACGGCGAGGCCAACGGCCCCATCCAGGATTTCATCCGCTTTGCCAATGTCAGCCCAGTCGGCGAGCGGCTGCGCGGTTTCACCCGTGACGTGGACGGCAGCGGCCCGATGACACTCGCCCTGCAGCTGCAGGTGCCGCTGCGCCACAGCCACGACACTACGCTGACCGGCCGGCTGTCGTTTCTGGGCGATACCCTGCTTCCGCCCGGCCTGCCACGGCTCGACCAGGTGCGCGGCGACATTGAGTTCACGCACGACAGCCTGACTGCGAAGAACATGACAGCGCAGTTTCTTGGCGGCCCCTTGCGCATCGACACCGTCACCCGCGATGGCCAGGTGCAGATTCTGGCGCAGGGGCGCGCCACCGCCGCGGGCATGACGCCCTGGCTCGGCGGGGAATGGGGCAAGCGCGTGTCGGGGGAGGCCGCATGGCGCGGCCAGATTGACCTGCAGCCGGCGGGCGAACGCATTCGTGTGGAATCTGATCTCGTCGGGCTGACGTCCAGCCTGCCCGCGCCGCTGGCGAAGGCCGCCGCGCAGCCGCTGCCGCTGCGGGTGATCCGCCAGCCGCAGGGCGATGGCCTGCTGCATGACGTGCGGCTGGGCCAAACCGTCAGCGCAGTGTGGCGCAGCAACGCGACAGACGGCTTCGACCGCGGCGAAATCCGCTTTGGCGGGGATGCGGAAATGCCGGATGAGCCCGGCCTGCGCCTGGCCGGCAGCGGACGCGGCCTGGATATTTCGGGCTGGGCGGCGGCGCTGCCCAAGGGCAAAGGCCGGGCGACCCTGCCGCTTTCATCCATGGATATCGGTTTTGACGCACTTGACCTGATGGGACGTCGCTATCGGGATGTGCGCCTGCAGGGACGCAGCCGCAACGGCCTGTTGCGCACCCAGGTGACCGGGCACGAACTGAACGGCGTGCTGACCTATCGCCCGGCCGGGGCATACGATTCCACAGGGGCTTCAGCCCGTAGTGGATCGGAGTCCTTTAGGGAGCTGCCCGCTCGCGTATCGGCACAGTTCAGGCAGCTGACCATTCCGCCCCCGGCACCCGCCGTCGGCACGGCGGACGGCATCAACATGAAGGCCGTGGATTTCCCGGCGCTGGATCTGACGGTGGAGGACTTTCGTCTGGAGGAACGATCGCTGGGACGCCTGGAAATGACGACGCGCGGCTCGCCGCAGGGGATGGTGATCGACAGCCTGCTGCTCACGCATCCCGATAGCGTGTTCCGCATGAGTGGCCTCTGGCACGACGGCGCGCAGAGCGAAACCCGCGCCGAGCTGAATCTGAACGTGCTGGATGCGGGCAAGTTTCTGAGCCGTTTTGGTTATCCCGACGCGCTCAAACGCGGCACTGCGGAGGTCCAGGGCAACGCCACCTGGATCGGCACGCCCGCCGATTTCGCGTTCGACACGCTGGCCGGGAAGCTCGACTTCAAGGCCCGCGGCGGGCAGTTTCTCAAGATCAACCCCGGTGCCGGCAAGCTGCTCGGCGTGTTGAGCCTGCAATCGCTGCCGCGCCGGTTGAACTTCGATTTCCGTGATATCTTCAATCAAGGCTATGCCTTCGACGATATCGGCGCCACCCTGCGCATTGCGCGCGGCGTGGTCTACAGCGATGACTTCCGGATGCGCGGGCCGGCCGCCAAGGTCAACATGTCCGGGCTTGCCGACCTCAATCAGGAATCCGTGCAGCTGCGGGTGAAAGTGATCCCGAAATTGTCCGAAGGCTTGGCCGTGGCCGGTGCCTTGATCGGCGGCCCATTGGCCGGGATTGGTGCGCTGGCCGCGCAAAAACTGCTGCGTGACCCGTTCGAGGAAGCCATTAGCCAGGAATACATGGTGACCGGGGCGTGGCAGGAACCCGATGTCAAGAAACTGACCCAATCTGAAACCTCGGTATCTGAACCGTGATCGTGGAATCTGTTACATGACGACAAAAAAACCCGTAAAAACGACCGTGGCACGCTCCAAGGGCGCGCAAGTCAAGAAACCCGCACTGCAGGCGGGCACCGTGCGCGTGGCGGCGATCCAGATGGCATCCGGCCCCAACGTGCCGGCCAACCTGGCCGAAGCCGAACGGCTTATCGAGCTGGCGGTCGATGGGGGCGCACGCCTGATCGTGCTGCCGGAATTTTTCTGCATCATGGGGCTGAAAGACGCCGACGTGGTGAAGGCGCGCGAGGCCGAAGGCCACGGTCCGATCCAGACGTTTTTGTCGCGCATGGCGAAGAAACACCACATCTGGCTGGTCGGCGGCTCGGTGCCGCTGGAGGCCAGCGTGGCGAACAAGGTGCGCAACAGCTGCCTGGTGTACGACGAGCGCGGCAAGCTGGTGGCGCGCTACGACAAGATCCATTTGTTCGGGCTCGACCTCGGCAACGAGCGCTATCAGGAAGCCCGGCTGATCGAGCCGGGCGACAAGGTCGTGATCATCAACAGCCCGTTCGGCCGCATCGGCCTGTCGATCTGCTATGACCTGCGTTTCCCCGAGTTGTACCGCGCCATGCCCGACGTCGACATCATCGTGGTGCCGTCGGCGTTCACCGCCACCACCGGGCGCGCGCATTTCGAAACCCTGATTCGCGCGCGTGCGATCGAAAACCTCGCCTATGTGATCGCCCCGGCGCAGGGCGGCTACCATCTGTCGGGCCGCGAAACCCACGGCGACAGCATGATCGTCGACCCCTGGGGCGTGGTGCTCGACCGCCTGCCGCGCGGTTCCGGCGTGGTCATCGCCAACATCAACCCGGCCTACCAGGCCAGCCTCAGGAAGAGCCTGCCCGCGCGCCAGCACCGCTTCATCCAGTGCCAGCAGATTGCGGTCGAAGTGGTCGAGCGCCGGGTGCCGGCCAAGCGCGAGCCCGCCGCCAAATAACGCAGTGCCAAAATCATTCAGGACCTCGCCATGAACCCCACCGACGCCTTCGTACCCATTCAAACCGCCGAACAGCTGTTTCATTCCGCCGAAGCCACACTGCTGACGCCAAACGGCCTTGACGCCGACAAGCTCGCGCCGGTCTTTTCCCGCTTGATGGCGCATGACGTCGACTACGCCGACCTGTATTTCCAGTATTCGCGCTCCGAAGGCTGGAGCCTGGAAGAAGGCCAGGTCAAATCCGGCAGCTTCAACATCGACCAGGGCGTCGGCGTGCGTGCGATCTCGGGCGAGAAAACCGCGTTTGCCTATTCCGATGACATCAGCCTCGACGCCCTGGGCGCCGCCGCCGATGCCACCCGCGCGATCGCGCGCGCCGGGCAGAACCGCAGCTTCGGTGTGGTGCAGCGCGGCGAAGGCCGCCAGCTGTACCACGCGGTCGACCCGCTCGCGAGTTTGCAGGACGCCGACAAGGTCGCGCTGCTGGAACGGCTGGAGAAAAAGGCGCGCGCCATGGACCCGCGCGTGACCCAGGTGATGGCGAGTCTGGCCTCCGAATATGAAGTGATCTTCATCGCCCGTTCCGACGGCCACCTGGCCGCCGACGTGCGCCCGCTGGTGCGCCTGTCGCTGCAGGTCATCGCCGAGCAGGACGGTCGTCGCGAACAGGGTTCCGGCGGCGGCGGCGGTCGTTTCGACTACAGCTATTTCACCGACGACATCCTGGAAATCTATGCGCGCCAGGCGGTGCACCAGGCCATGGTCAACCTCGACGCGCGCCCCGCGCCCGCCGGCACCATGACCGTCGTCCTCGGCGCCGGCTGGCCCGGCATCCTGCTGCACGAAGCGATCGGCCACGGCCTCGAAGGCGACTTCAACCGCAAGGGCAGCTCGGCATTTGCCGGCCGCATCGGCGAACGTGTGGCAGCCCCCGGCGTGACGGTGATCGACGACGGCACCATCCCGTTGCGCCGCGGTTCGCTCAACGTCGACGACGAAGGCAACCCCACCCAGCGCACCGTGCTGATCGAAGACGGCATCCTCACCGGCTACATGCAGGACATGATGAACGCGCGCCTGATGGGCATGCCGATCACCGGCAACGCACGGCGCGAATCCTTCGCGCATCTGACCATGCCGCGCATGACCAACACACTCATGCTGAACGGCGACAAGGACCCCCACGAAATCATCGCCTCGGTGAAGAACGGCCTCTACGCCGTCAATTTCGGCGGTGGTCAGGTCGACATCACCAGCGGCAAATTCGTCTTCTCCGCCGCCGAGGCCTACATGATTGAAGACGGCAAGATCACCTATCCGGTGAAAGGCGCCACCCTCATCGGCAACGGCCCCGAAGTGCTGACCCGCGTCTCCATGATCGGCAACGACATGGAAATGGATTCAGGTGTGGGGACGTGCGGCAAGGAAGGCCAGAGCGTGCCAGTCGGCGTGGGGCAGCCGACGCTGCGGATTGACGGCTTGACGGTGGGCGGGACGGCGTAAGGTTTTAGCCGGCCATGTTTGAGATCGCCGGCGCAATCACGGTGGTCGAAACCATCGCCGAAGGTTCGGGCATTCGGGAACGTCCCCGGCTTGAAAAGATTTACGACAAAGGCAACTGGCGCGTAGGTTGGGCTGAATGAAATGAAGCCCAAATGCAAACCTTCTGCATAGACTGGTGATCACTAAAGCTGTTGGGCTTTGCAGCCCAACCTACGCGGATTCAGGCCGTGCAGTCATCGCTGTCCTGGTTTTGCTTTCTCCCCTTACAGCCCCGCCGAGAATCGAGCCTGCCGGGCGGATCAGTGGCGAAGGTGTTTGAGTCCCGCCCACAAAAAACCAATTTAAAACAGCAGGGCGGGGCGAGTTCTTCGCCGCCCGTCCGGCAGGCTCGATTCTCGGGAATTCGGGGATGTTGGGGTCGCCTTCTTTTGGTTACTTTTCTTGGCGAGACAAGAAAAGTGACTAGCTGCCGGGCTACCCCCGGCCAACGACCCTCAGTCGTGCTTCGCGCTCAGTTCAACTGGTTTGCTTCGCTGCGCTCGCAATGACAGGCCAGACGATCGAGCGGCTTCGGCGCCCCAATCAAATACCCCGCACCCAATTCATTCCACTCCGCAGGCTTGGCCCGCATCCCGGCAGCTGACGTTGAGGATTAACGCGTCTCTCTGCGGTCAGCTTTCGAGCTGGAAGCGCAGTCCCAGCTTGCTGAAGCTGAAGAAGTCCAGCGTCGAGTCGGTTCTTTCATAGACCACGCCGATCTGCGGTCGATAGCCTCGGATGCGCAGCGAAGGCCGCAGCAGGTCCAGGCTTACCGTGAAACGCGTGTCCTGGCGCCGGTCTCCAAAAAACGGATCGATCCCATCGTACTTGCGAACGCCGGCAGCGCCATACAGCGTGAATCGCGTATCCCAGGTGTCGGACGGCCAGACCACCGAGCCGCCGAGGCTGCCGCCGCGGTAGGAATAAGCTGCTTCGCCGGCTTTTGCCCGTTCCAGCGTGGCCTCGTTGCTGAAGGCCAGACCGAGTGCCGGCGGGTAGGCCAGCTTGCCGACCAGGAACAGGTTGTCGGAATCCAGGTGCGGCATCTGCAGCACCTGCAGCCTGCCGACCTTCAACTCGCCCAGCAGGCGGTAGCCGTCCGACGGCGCCATGGCGGCCAGCGCGCCCACGTAGGGAAAACGGTAGAGGGTGCGCCCATCCAGCCGGGCCCCTTCGAAGCCTGCCTTGGCCTTGAGCCATGGCAGGCCCGGTACCGCCCGCGCCAGACCAAAGTCGCCGTTCAGCCGGTCGAACGTTCCACCCGGAAAATCGGAATAGGAGGCGGTGAAGAAGGCCGTGGTCCGGTGTTTTTCGTCCAGCGGCCGATAGCCGCGCACCGACAGCCTGACGCCGGTGACATGGCGGTTGTCCTCGGGCGGCACCACGGTCAGCGACTGGCCGCCGATCATCACTTCGCGGCTGTTGGTGAAGTTGCGCGGATTCGAGTCGCTGACCACGCCGACGGAAAACTTGACGTAGCCCGTAGCCATGTCGATCTCGTCGAGGTAGACGCGGATGTTCTCGGCCACCCGCCAGGGCAGTTCCGGGCGCGCCAGCACTTCACGAAACAACTGTTCGGAACGCTCGTAATCCTGCAACAGGTACAGCGCGCGGGCGAGTTCCAGCTTGACCCGCGGGCTGCCGGTCTCGGCAAGCAGCGGCTCGAAAATCGCCACCGCTCGCATCGGATTGCCCGCATGCAAGGCTTCGACGCCGAGGAGAAAGCGTGCCTGATAGGTGGCGCCCTGGTCGGGCTGCATGCCGGCCGGCGCTTCCTCGGCCAGCACGGGGCAAGTCAGCAGCGCCGCAACGCAGGCCAGCACCGCACTGAATCGCCGCATGTCAGGGTGTCTGTTTGGCGCCGTATGCACCCGCATAGGTCTCGACGCCGCTCCCTTGCAGGAGGAACACGCCGCCCAGTTCCTCGGCATTCGGGCCATAGAACTGGCCGGTTGAATTGCCCGCCAGTCCGCCGACAGAGTTTACCGATCCAGTAAAGCTGTTTGTGCCTGCAGCAATGGTCAGGGCGCCGTTCAGATTCAGGTCGGGTTTCGAGGTAAAAACAACCCAGTCTGATGAGGTTTGGGTGTTGTTCGTCTTGAAGGTCAAAGACCGGGCCGTGCCAAAATCGGCGATTACCGTCAGGTCTGCAAAGACGGTCGTGCCCGCGCCAGCCGTGTTGACGTAGCTGCCGGTGGTATAGCCGGTAAAGGTGGCTGTGCCACTGTCCGGAATGGCCGTCCCGGCGGTGTTCCCCACGCTCATGGCGCCAAAGGTCCTGCTGGTTGTACCCAGACCGGTTTCCCAAACGCCGAAAGTCTGGTATTCCCAGCCAAGGTCAATGGGTTTGGCCGTGACCGCCACGCTGGTTGAATTCCTGGCACCCACGAATTGAGGAGATGCTCCCGGGGTCAACGTCAAGTTAGTGAAGGTGGCGCCATCGGCTTTATCGAGGACCACCAGGGTGGGGGCGGGGGTCGTCAGGGCCAACCGGCTTAACTCGAGAGCCGAATCGAACGTCAAATAGGCGCTGTAACCGTCCGCCACGCCCGAAGGTGTGATTGCAATAAACTGCCCGCCAGACGCCGTTCCCGTGACTTCCTGGCCTAGGCCATCGGCCTTGTAGTTCACGCCGGGCTGCACAGCGCTCCATTTTGTGAATGCCGTAGTGGCGATGGGTGTGGGGGCGGGCGTGGGTGCGCTACCGCCCCCGCCTCCGCCGCAGGCGGACAGAATCAATGAAACGCTGAGTAATGCAGTGCGCTTGCCGGCTACTGTTTTCATGACGCCCACCCTTCTATGTTGGAACTTCATTATGGACAAAAATCCATGATTTGACGCCTGTCGACGTCGCCGGGCTGCGCACCTGCTGGTTCGCCGATGCGACCAGGCGCCGGACCTGATTGCAGCGGGCTCGGGGTCGAGGCTGAAACCCAATCGTAGGCGAATGCCACGCACAGTTCAGTGCGCTGGCGAACATAGAGACGATTTACGCGGGGAATGGCCAAACCGCCTCATCCCAAACGCGCCAACGGCTGCGGTTCCCCGATGAGATAGCCCTGAACGCAGTCTACGCCCATTTCGCTGAGCTTAGCCTGGGTCTCGGCATCCTCGACACACCCCGCCACTGTCTTGATTCCAAGGAAACTTCCGGTCTCCAGAATCGACCGCACCAGCGCCTCGTCGATCATGCTGGTGCCGATCTCGCGCACCAGCGCGTGGTCGATTTTCAGGTAATCCAGCTTCATGCTCTTCAGGCGGGTGTAGGAGCTGGTGCCGATGCCGAACTCGTCGAGGGTGAAGCGGCAGCCGTGGCGCTGCAGCTGGCGCATGAACAGCTGCGTCTGGGCGTGGCCTTCGACGGCGTCGGCTTCGCTGATCTCGAATATGAGCTTGTCGCCGGGGATGTCGCCGCGCGCGAGCTCGCCCAGCAGGAGTTTCAGGAACAGCGGGTTGGTGACCGACTGGCCCGACAGCTTGATCGAGAAACCGCCGAGCCGGGTGACCAGATCGACATGGCCGCGCATCCACTGCAGGACGTGGCGGACCACCCAGCGGTCGATTTCGGCGACGCGTTGCAGGCGCTCGGCGATGCCGATCAGGTCCCGCGTGGCAATGCCGCGCCCGGCGTGGGCGGTCGGGTGCAGCAGCACTTCGTAATACAGCGGGGTGTGCGCAGCGTCGGACGCGGCGACCACCGGCTGGCAATTGAGACTGAGCTGATTGTTGGCGAGGATGGCGGTTAGCTCGTGCGCCCATTGCGCCAGTGCCAGCACGCCGCTGGCGTCGCCTTCGCCACCGTATTGCACGACGGGGATGCCGGATTCGCGCGCGCGGGCGCAGGCGGCGTTGGCGTTGTCGTAATAGGCCTCCGGGCTGAGGCAATCGCTTGCCCACATCAGGCCGGCGGCCGCCTGCACGCGGTAGCGGGTGCCGTTGATTTCCTGCGGATGGGCGGCGATGGCTTGCAGCAGCGCATCGGCCTGTGCCTGGGCGGCAGCACTGTCGGCCGCTTCGACCCAGAATGCAAGGCCGGATTCGCCGGCGCGCGCCAGCAGCGCGTTGGGCGGCAGCTGCGCGGGCAGCAGCCGGGCGAATTCGCGCAGGATGGGGGGGCGGATTTCGACGCCTGCCGTGTCGCCTGCGGGGTTGCTGATGTCGAGCTGGATCACGCCGATGGCGTAGCCGCCGTCCGTTGCCGGGCTACGCAGCCAGTTGCGGCGGATGGCGCGGAAGAAGCTCTTGCGGTTGGCCAGTCCGGTGGCGGGGTCGTGCGAGGCCTGCCACAGCAGGTCGCGCTGCATTTTCTGGATCATTGCGCTGTAGGAACGATCCATCAGCGGCAGCTCCAGGTCTTCGGTCCATTGCGCTGTGCCATCTTCCAGCGACTGCAGCAGGTCGGCGCGCTTGAGGTCGAGCTTCTTGATGCCGCGGTAGTTGGCGAACACGTACACCGGCGGCTGGTCGCCGATCCAGATCAGGTTGAGCGGGGTGTCGGGCGACTTGAACTGCAGCCAGTCGCCGACGCGCAGGCGCTCCGCCAGGTCGTCCTGCGCCTCTGAGAGGGGTTCGCTGGCGGCGTCGTTAAGGCGGGCGGCGATCGAGGTGTGCTGGTGTTGCGATTTGTCTTCGTCGAACAGCGCCGTGGCGAGCTGGTCGACGATGCGGTCCTGCGCGAATTTGTCGGCGCATACCCGGGTGAGCGCCTGGTCGATGCGCTGCAGCAGGGTCTGGATTTCGGCGGCGCTGGGCGGCTCGTCGTGCTCCGGCTCCAGCCACGTGCATAGCTGCTGCAGCACCTGCCAGGCCGCGCGCGCTTCGTCGCTGTCGGCACCGTGGCGCAGCTCGGCCATCAGCAGCACATTGCGCCAGCCGCCGTTCAACAGTTCGATCACGGCATTGGGCACCGCACGCTCGTCCATCCGCGCCAGCAGTTCGCGCAGGATGCGCTGCTTGGCGACTTCCGCGCCCTGGCGGCCTTCGCACATTTCCTGCAGGCGAGACACGCGTGCGGCGCGCTCGTTCAACAGCGGCTTGACCACGCGTTCGAGCTGGGTGCGCGCTTCTTCGAACACGCCCGGATTCTTGTCGGCTTCGGCATTGATGCGGTCGGTCCAGCGGCTCATCAGCCGCAGCAGGCGCGCATCGGTGATCTTGCCGTCGTCGCCCGCCACCATGCTGATGCGGTCGAGCGTGTTCAGCACCTTGTGCGCCGGGTGGGCGGGCGAACTCAGGAACTGCGGGTCGGCCATCGCCAGCTTGATGAGGCTGGTTTCGAGTTGCTGGAAGAACGGCCGCATCCCCTCGCTGACCGATTTCTCGGCGTGCATGGTGTCGAACAGCGCGCCGAACAGGTCGACCGAGCGCTGCATGTCCTGGGTGACGGTGGGCGGCAGCGCGCCGGCGGCGGCCAGGCGCTGCAGCACCGGCGAGTGTGCCACGCCGGGCGCGCCCGTCATCATGCCTTGGCCACCAGCCCCTGCTGTTGCACCCTGGGGGGCATGGCCCGGCAGGGTGTTGCCGGATGCGGCGCGGGCGGACGTTGCGCCCATCGGCGCCGAGGCCGGCTGGCCTCGGAAAAAGTCCAGCAGCGAGCCGGTCAGGCGGCCGAGGGCGCCCTGCGGCGCAGCCGCTTCAACCTGCGCCGGCGCAGCCGCAACGGGCGCGGCGTGCTGCGGCTGCGCTGTCACGCTGGGTTGCTGGCGTTCGGCCTCGGCCTGCGAGACGGGCAGCAGCGCGAGCAGCTCGGCATACAAGGGGGCGAGCTGGTCGGACAACACGTCGCGCAGCGTGGCATAAGCCACCTGGCGCGCGCGTCCCAGCACCGGTACATCCTGCAATGCGCTGCGGTAGGCGTGGCTGATGACGGCGGGGCCGAACGGGTTGTTGCGGTGGTCGCAGGCGAAGCCGAACAACTGGCCGATGCGCGGCTCGATGTCGGCGAGCTGCTCGCGGAATTGCTCGTCCAGTTTGTTCACCTCGGACGCGGTGGCGAGCCAGTCCTCGAAATCCAGTTCGTCGACCAGCGCCAGTCCGCCGTCCAGGGTGTCGCGGGTGGCCTGGGTTTGCACCGGCCGTGCCTGCTTCAGTGCATCCAGCACCTGCTGCGCAAAGCGGGTTTGCACGGTTGCCGCGTGCTGGCCGAATTCGTGCATGGCACTCAGCAGTCCGCTGTGTTCGGCAATGCCGGAAGCGTGCTGGGCGGCCGCACTCAGCTTGTCGTTCAGCATGCGCATCACCTGGTCGTGCGCCTGGAGCAGGGTTTCATTCAACAGCGTGGTGCTGGCTTCGCGCAGATGCGGGTGCGCCCTGGCGGTGGGCAGGGCGGCCAGTTTTTGACGGTGTTCGGCCATGCGCAGTTTTTGCAGCGCCCGCAAGGCGTCGATTGGCTGGCGGATGAATACGACGCCGACCCCGAGCGGGCTCAGGCGCTTGAGCTGCGCGGGCACGCGGAAGGTCTGGGTGGCGTTGATCGACACCGGGGTGAAAACGATTTCCACCTCGGCGTCGGCGCGCTTGGCCAGCGCGGCGATCGCCGCTTCCGGGTTGGTGAATTTGAGAAACAGCCCGCCGAAACAGAAATCGCGGATTTCGCAGGCAATTTCGGTATGCCCCGGCTGCGTGATGATGGCCGCCTGCGAGACCTGGAAGCGCTTGTCGCGCCGCATTTCCTGATCGGGGTGCTGATTGTCTGTCGCCTTCGCCATCATTTCCACACTGCTTCCTTTTATTGATTTGTCCCGCTTATGCAGTAAACGACGCGGCTGCGGTGTCTGTGCACGGCGTAAATCCCGCCGGTGTAAAAGCACTTGGCGTGCTCCGCCCGGTTTTGGTAGACTGCTACGCATGATTCGTGCCGAAATGTTCTTTTTTTGCCGCTTTTATCCCACGCCGCAGGCGGTCGGGAGGCGCTGAGACGAGCAGCAACGCCTTAACGAAACCGCCAGCCCGCTGGCGGTTTTTTTGTTTAAGCCGCAGCGGATCAAAGCAAACCATACGGAGCCTGAAAATGCCTGCCACCCGAACCGACGACACCCGCATCGAGCAAAGCGGCGAACTGCTCGCCCCGATGCAGATCATGCGCGAGCTGCGCGCCAACGAAACCGTACTGGCGCATGTCGCGCACGCGCGCAGCGCCATACACGACGTGCTGCGCGGGGCGGACGACCGCATGTTCCTCATCGTCGGCCCGTGCTCCATCCACGATCCGGCCGCCGCGCTCGATTACGCGAAGAAGCTGAAGCCGCTGGCAGACGAGCTGGCGCACGAGCTCATCATCGTGATGCGGGTGTATTTCGAGAAGCCGCGCACCACCGTGGGCTGGAAGGGGCTGATCAACGACCCGCATCTGGACGAGAGCTTCGACATCAACGAGGGGCTGCGCCTGGCGCGCAAACTGCTGCTGGAAATCAACGAAATCGGCCTGCCCTGCGCGACCGAATTCCTCGACCTGATCTCGCCGCAATACATCGCCGACCTGGTGGGCTGGGGCGCCATCGGCGCGCGGACGACCGAGTCACCGTCGCACCGCCAGCTGGCCTCGGGGCTGTCGTGCCCGGTGGGGTTCAAGAACGGCACCGACGGCAGCCTCAGAATCGCGGTCGAGGCGATCAAGGCGGCGGCGGCGCGCCACCATTTCATCTCGATCACCAAGTCGGGACATGTCGGCGTGTTCAGCACCTCCGGCAACGAGGACGCCCACGTCATCCTGCGCGGCGGCAAGGCGCCCAACTACGATGCGGCGAGCATCAACCAGGCCTGCGGCGAGCTGGCCGCGGCCGGGCTGCGCCAGCAGCTGATGATCGACTTCTCGCACGCCAATTCGAGCAAGCAGTACCAGCGCCAGCTCGACGTGGGTGCCGACGTCGCCGCACAGGTGGCGGGCGGCGACGCCCGCATCATCGGCGCGATGATCGAAAGCCATCTCAGCCCAGGGCGCCAGGACCTGGTTCCCGGCCAGCCGCTGGAATACGGCAAGTCGATCACCGACGCCTGCATCGGCTGGGACGACACCATTCCTCTGCTGCATGTGCTGGCCGGCGCGGTAAAAAAACGCCGCCTGGCCGTGCCGGCGGACGAGGAATAAGCGCGCTTGTGGACGCGAATTTATGAAACATCCGGGTTAAAATGCACGCGGCGGGTCTCCCCGCATGGCTAAGTCGTGAATCGGGTCAGATCCGGAAGGAAGCAGCCACAGCGACTGATGCCAGTGCCGGGGTAAGGCTCGCCACTTTTCCAGGATTCAGGGGTCAGGATTCAGGGATCAGGGTGTGACGGACTTGCCCGTGCGAACCGTTAGCGAAATGGCTTTCCCTTGACCCCTGAATCCTGACCCCTGACCCCTAGCCCCACAAACATGACTGATCTCCTCGGCGACGCTGCATCCCCCGCTCTTGCGCTGGCGCGCAAGTGGCGACCGCGCGTGTTTGCCGACCTCAAGGGGCAGGAACATGTGGTGCAGGCGCTCTCCAACGCGCTGACCCAGGGGCGGTTGCATCACGCCTATCTGCTGACCGGCACGCGCGGGGTGGGCAAGACCACGCTGGCGCGCATTCTCGCCAAATGCCTCAACTGCGAAACCGGCGTGACCAGCACGCCCTGCGGCGTGTGCTCCGCCTGCACCCAGATCGATGCCGGGCGCTTCGTCGACCTGCTCGAACTCGACGCAGCGTCGAACACCGGCGTCGACAACATGCGCGAGGTGCTCGACAACGCGCAGTACGCGCCGACGGTGGGACGCTACAAGGTCTACATCATCGACGAAGTGCACATGCTGTCGAAGCCGGCGTTCAACTCCATGCTGAAGACGCTGGAAGAGCCGCCCGCCCATGTGAAATTCATCCTCGCCACTACCGATCCGCAGAAGATTCCGGTGACGGTGCTCTCGCGCTGCCTGCAGTTCAACCTGAAGCCGATGCCGCCCGCGCTGGTGGCGCAGCATCTGGGCGAGGTGCTGGCGCAGGAAAACGTCGACGCCGAACCGGCCGCGCTGAACCTGCTGGCGCGCGCCGCCGCCGGCAGCATGCGCGATGCGCTGTCGCTGACCGACCAGGCCATCGCCTATGGCAGCGGCCGCATCGAGGCGGCCGCTGTCGAGACCATGCTCGGCACAGTGCGGCGCGACTATCTGTTCGATCTGCTCGACGCGCTGGCGGCCCGCAACGGCGATGATCTGCTGGAACAGGCGCGCACGCTTGCCGAGCGCGGCATCGCCTTCGACGCCGCGTTGCAGGACCTGGGCAGCCTGCTCACCCAACTGGCCTTGCTGCTGCACGCGCCTCGGGCGATTGAAGCCAGCGCCGACGCCGAGCGCATGCAGGCGGCCGCCGAACAGCTGGATGTCGAAACCGTGCAGCTGTACTACCAGATCGCGCTGAACGGCCGCCGTGATCTGCCGTATGCGCCGGACGAGTTTTCCGGCTTCTGCATGACGCTGCTGCGCATGCTGGCTTTCGTGCCGGGTTCGCAGAACAGTGCGCCTGGTTCCATCCCGCTTCGCGGGGCTTCAGCACGTAGTGGATCGAGGTCCTTGAGGGCGGAGTCGGCGCTGACGGCGCCCGCCAGGCGTGCCGAGCCGGCCCTGCCTGCCGCCGCGCCCGTGGCCGTCGTGCCCCCTGTCCCGGTCCCGGTCCCGGTCCCGGTCCCGGCCGCTGCGCCGGATGCGGAACTGGTGGCCCCCGAGCCAGCCGCGCCCCCCGCCGCAGAACTGGTGGCCCGCGAATCCACGCCGCATGCGGCCTGGGACTGGCTCACCGTCGTCGGCGAGCTGCGCCTCGGCGGCATGGCCAAAATGCTCGCCGACCATTGCGAGCTGGTGTCGCAGGCGGGCGACGCCGTGACGCTGCGCGTGGGCGAAGCGCACAAGCATCTGCTCGACCTCGCCTATCAGGACAAGCTGATCGCGGCACTGCGCGACAAGTACGGGGCAACGCTCGTCGTGACGATCGAGATCGGCGCCGCGGCGGACAAGACGCCGCAGCAGGTGCGCACCCGCATCAAGCAAGCGCGGCAGGCCGAGGCCGTGGTCGCCATCGAATCGGATCCATTCGTGCGCGAGTTGGTCGACCAGTTAGGCGGCCAGCTCGACGCCACTTCCATACAACCATTAGGAGAAAACCCATGATGAAGGGCGGCATTGGCAACATGATGAAGCAGGTCCAGCAGGTACAGGAAAATATGGCCAAGATGCAGGCCAAGCTGGCCGATATCGAAATCGAGGGGCAGAGCGGCGCCGGCATGGTCAAGGTGGTGATGACCTGCAAGTACGACGTGCGCCGCATCACCATCGACCCCAGCCTGATGACGGACGACCGCGAAATGCTGGAGGGCCTGGTGGCCGCGGCGGTGAACGATGCGGTGCGCAAGGTCGAATCCACGGTGCAGGAAAAGATGGGCAGCGTCACCGCCGGCCTGCCGATTCCGCCGGGGATGAAAATGCCGTTCTGAGCCATGCAACCTGCCGCGCTGGAAAATCTGATTGGCGCCCTGCGCGTGCTGCCCGGGGTCGGCCCCAAGTCGGCCGGGCGCATGGCGTATCATCTGCTGCAGCGCGACCGCCGCGGTGCCGAGCAGCTCGCCGCGGCACTCAACCATGCGCTGACCCATCTGCACCACTGCCGCCTGTGCAATAATTTTTCCGAGGCGGAAGTGTGCGAGGTTTGCACCAGCTCGCGTCGCGACAAGCGGCAGCTGGCGGTGGTCGAAATGCCCACCGACTTCAACATGATGGAAGCCACGCAGAGCTACAACGGTTTGTATTTTGTGCTGATGGGGCGCCTCTCCCCGCTCGATGGCATTGGTCCGCGCGAGATTCATCTCGACCGCCTGATCAATCGTGCGACGGACGGCGTGGTCGAGGAAGTGATCCTGGCGACCAACTTCACCCCGGAAGGCGAGGCCACCGCGCACACCATCGGCGAACTGCTGAAAGCGCGCGGCATCAGGGTCAGCCGCCTGGCGCGCGGGGTGCCGGTGGGCGGCGAACTGGAATATGTGGACAGCGGTACGCTGGCGCAGGCCGTGCGTGATCGGCGCACCGTTTAACCTGGAGAAGGGCAGTTGAACCACAGAGGCACAGAGGCACAGAGAGACCCATTAAACCCTTGTGTTGTCTTGAATCTGGCTTTCGTCCAAGAGGTGAATGCGCAGCGTGCTGCAACATATTGTTTTTGGCTATGTCACTGTTAGTTGTTGAAGTCATGTCTTGTCCCCTCTGATGAGGTGCCTATCCCTCGGCCTCCCACAGGGGTCTGCTGTTGTAGGAGCCCCCGCGAGGAGGAGGCCGTGGAGGCTGCGACGGCGCGCAAATCGGGGCGAGGGCGCCTCTCCTACAGCGCTGGCCAACACCAACAAATAACGATGAAAGAGCCTTGTTTTTTCTCTGTGTCCCAAGGGATACCGTCCCTGCGGGACATATCTCTGTGCCTCTGTGGTGAAGATTTTAGGGTTACGCAGCGTGACGCGCACCGTTTAACTGAATGAACAATCAAACCGGATGACACGATGGAACTCAACGCACTGACCGCCCTTTCTCCGCTCGATGGCCGCTACGGCAGCAAGACCGCGCCGTTGCGCGACTTCTTCAGCGAGTATGCGCTGATCAGATACCGAGTCATCGTCGAAATCGAGTGGCTGAAGGCGCTGGCAGCCGAACCTGCAATTGCCGAAGTGCCGGCGTTTTCCGCCGATGCGGTCGCGCTGCTCGACCGCATTGCCGACACCTTTTCGGTGGCGGACGCCGAGCGCATCAAAACCATCGAGGCGACCACCAATCACGATGTGAAAGCGGTCGAGTATTTCCTCAAGGAAAAGACCCAGGACAGTGCCGAGATCGCGGCGGTGTCCGAGTTCATCCACTTCGCCTGCACCTCGGAAGACATCAACAACCTGTCGCATGCCTTGATGTTGAAGGGCGCACGCGACGCCATCCTGCTGCCCGCGCTGGAAAAACTGATCGTTCGGCTGACCGAACTGGCGCACGCGCTGGCCGATTTGCCGATGCTGTCGCGCACCCATGGCCAGCCCGCCTCGCCCACCACGGTCGGCAAGGAACTCGCCAACGTCGTTTACCGCCTGCGCCGCAGCTATATCGCCATCGGCGATATCGAACTGCTGGGCAAGATCAACGGTGCGGTCGGCAACTACAACGCGCATCTGTCGGCCTATCCCGAGATCGACTGGGAACACTTTGCGCGCGCGTTCGTGATGGAGCTGGGGCTCACCTTCAACCCCTACACCATCCAGATCGAGCCGCACGACGCCATGGCCGAACTGTACGACGCCATCGCGCGCACCAACACCATCCTCATCGATTTGAACCGCGACCTCTGGGGCTACATCTCGGTCGGCTACTTCAAGCAGAAGGTGAAGGCGGGCGAGGTCGGGTCTTCCACCATGCCGCATAAGGTCAACCCGATCGATTTCGAGAACAGCGAGGGCAACCTGGGGCTGGCCAACGCGGTGCTGCGGCATCTCGCCGAAAAGCTGCCGGTCTCGCGCTGGCAGCGCGACCTTACCGATTCCACCGTGCTCAGGAACATGGGCGTCGGCTTCGGCTACAGCCTCTTGGCCTACGAATCCTGCCTGCGCGGCCTGTCCAAGCTGGAGGCCAACCCGGCCGTGCTGGCGGCGGATCTCGACGCCAATTGGGAAGTGCTGGCCGAACCGATCCAGACCGTGATGCGGCGCTACGGTGTCGCCAACCCCTACGAGCAGTTGAAGGAGCTCACGCGCGGCAAGGCCGGCATGACGCGCGAGATCCTGCATCTGTTCATCGACGGCCTGGCGATACCCGACCCCGAAAAGGCCCGCCTGAAGACCCTGACCCCGGGCTCCTATACCGGGATGGCGGCCGAACTGGCCAGGCAGATCTAAGAAAGCGCTGATTAATTCGATATGGCCGTCATTGCGAGCGAAGCGCGGCAATCCAGCGTATTGATTAAGCGGGCATTTCTGGATTGCCGCGTCGCTGCGCTCCTCGCAACGACGAATTAATCAGCGCCTCCCTAAGCTAGTCTGATTTAAGCCGAGGCCATCCGGCAGATTTGAAGCGGAGTTTCCATGACTGAGCATGCCCTCGACGTCGGCCTTGCCGACTTCCCGCAACACGTTCTCGAAGAATCGAAGCATCGCCCGGTGCTGGTCGATTTCTGGGCGCCCTGGTGCGGCCCCTGCAAGTCGCTGAAACCCGTCCTGGAAAAGCTCGCCGCCGAATACGGCGGCAAGTTCCTGCTCGCCAAGGTCAATTCAGACGACAACCAGGCGCTCGCCACGCGCTACGGCGTGCGCGGCATTCCCAGCGTCAAGGCCTTCGTCGACGGCGAGCCGGTCGATGAATTCTCCGGTGCGCTGCCGGAATCCGAGGTGCGCGCCTTCCTCGATCGACTGGTGCCCGGCCCGGCTGACGAACTGCGTGCAGAGGCCGCCGAACTGCGTCTTGCGGGCGATATGTCTGCCGCGTTGCAGAAGCTGGCCGATGCTTCGAAAATCGCCCCTGCCCATGTCGGCGTGCGGCTCGACGCCGCTGAAATCATGCTCGACCTCGGCGAAGCCGACGAAATCCGCCGTCTGATTGCGGGCATGGCGGACGATGCCGACCCACGCGTGCCGCAGTTAAAAGCCCGATTGCAGTTCATGGGCGCAGCCGGCGAAGACGAGGCGGCGCTGAGCGCGCGGGTGGCGGCAGACGAAAACGATCTGGAGGCGCGGCTGAAATTGGCCAAGCTGCTGGTCGCCGCCGGGCAGTACGAAGCGGGGATGGACCAGTTGCTGGAAATCGTCCGCCGCGATCGCGGCTTCGGCGACGATATCGGCCGCAAGACCCTGCTGTCGGTATTCGACCTGCTGGGTGGCGGCGAACGGGTGAGCCGCTACCGGCGCCTGCTGGCCAGCGCGCTGTACTGAGTTTGCCTGTCTTCGCGTTGCGTGAAGGCAGCTAGCCCCGTTGCCTTATTCCCCGGCGTAGATTGAAACTGCGGCGATTTCCGCATCGCTGAGCCCCGCCACGGCCTGGGCCATTACGGCGGTTTGCGCCCCCAGGGTTTTGCCCGCGCGGTAGTCCAGCAGTTTCTGCTGCATGGCAGCAGGCGTCAGCCCCCTGAGCGCGGGGTTGTTGTCGATCCCCTGACCCAGGTCGCCGTGGCAGCTTATGCACTTGGCGCTATAGACATCCAGGCCGTAAGGCTGGGCCTCGGGCGGCAGCGCCGCCAGAATGTCTGAAGGATCGGGCAAGCTGGATGCGGCCGATCCGGCCTGCAACGCGGCCTCCCCGCTGGGTGCGGTGGCGTCACCACAGGCGGCAAGCGCCGCAAACAACAACAGGCTGGTACCGAGATGGACAGGTTTCATGATGGCCTCGTGGAATCAATGGGGACAGGGGGCGCAACTTCTTCAATCAGGCGTGCAGGGTGGCTGCCCGTGACTATTCCGATAGTGTCACACGCCGCTCAGTCGATGGCCTGATAGCGCACTTCGACGATTTCCACCTCGCGCCGTCCGTCCGGCGTCTGCACGCTGACGGTGTCGCCTTCGCGCGCCTTCAGCAGCGCACGCGCCATCGGCGAAATCCAGGCAATGCGGCCGCGCCCGGCGTCGGCTTCGTCGGTGCCGACGATGGCGTAGGTGGACTCGCGCCCGTCCTGGTCGGCGACGGTGACGGTGGCGCCGAAGAACACCTGATCGGTGTCCTCGCGGGTGGCGGGGTCGACCACCTCGGCGTGTTCCAGTCGCTTGGACAGAAAGCGGATGCGGCGATCGACCTCGCGCAGGCGTTTCTTGCCGTAGATGTAGTCGCCGTTTTCCGAGCGGTCACCGTTGCTGGCGGCCCAGGAGATCGTTTCCACCAGCTTGGGCCGCTCGTTTTTCCACAGATGATTGAATTCGGCGTCGAGCTGCGCGTAGCCTGCGGGCGTCATGTAATTCTTCGACCCGACGGGCAGCGCCGGCGCTGCGACGTCGTCTTCGTCGGCGTCCGCCGCGTCGGTTTCCTTAACAAATGCTTTATTCATCGACCCAACAGATAGGCAAGTAGCGAGAGCAGCAGCGACATGAGAATGACGCTGGTGAAGGGGAAGTAGAAGGTGCCGCGCGCGCGCTTGACCCGCAGGTCGCCCGGCAGTCGCCCCAGGCCGAGGCGGTTGAGCCAGGGGGTGAACAGGCCCAGGATCAGCAGGGCTGCAATCAGGGTGACCAGCCATTTCAACATGATGACAGTTTAGCCGATGCGGCCTGGCCGCAGGCTGAACGCGCCCGGATTTCTCCGGGGTCCGGGTGACGGGAAATGACGCTTAGGGCTGGGTTGCCGCTTCCAGCTGTTGGCGCTGCGCATCGGCAGCGTCCCGAACCTGTTGCTCGACCGCGCGTGCTTTTTCCATCGCCTGAATCTGGGTTTCGAACGCCGGGTTGGGTTTGCGTTCGGTTTCGGGCTGCGGCGGCGGCGTCGGGTCGCAGGCGCTCAGGATCAACCCAAGCAGAATCGGGATTCGTTTCATCATGCGTCCTCCAGCAGACCGGTGGGCAGGCCGTCAATGCTGACCTGGTTTTTTTCGCGCCAGTAATCCAGTAAACCCACCGCGCCTTTCTTGTCGGCCCAGCGCGCCAGGGTGTCGCGTTCACCCAGGTAGGTGTACATCGGCACGGCGTAACCGCACGAGGTCTGCACCGATTCGATGTCGAGCACGATGAGCTGGCGTTCGCCAGGCAGGGCGGGAAAGTGGCGGCGCAGTTCGCTCCACGTGGGATCCTGCCGGCGCACGGCGCGGCCGCGTCCATACAGGCGCAGGATCAGCGGGTTGGCGTCGAAGCTGCACCACATCATCGTCATGCGGCCGTCGTGCTTCAGATGGGCTGCGGTTTCGTTGCCGCTGCCGGTGAGATCGAGATAGGCCACGCGATTCGCGTCGAGCACGCGCAGGCTGTCCATGCCCTTGGGCGACAGGTTGAGGTGACTGTCGGCGGTGCCGGTGGCGGTGAAGAACAGGTTCTGCGCAGCGATGAAGTCGCGGTGTTTGGCTTCAAGTGCGGGATAGAAGCGCGCCATCTGGATACCCCTATAAATCTACTGCGCAACCATGATCCGGGCGCGTCCGGTGCTCTGAATCCTCATGTACTTCCATGTACATTCCGGTTCCTGCGCTCCGGGCGCGTCCGGCTGATGGCCGCTCGCTACGATTTCTAGAGGTATCCATCAGTTGATCTGCTTTTTGAGGAAATTGGTGAGGATGCGCAGGCGCATCACGCTGTCGTTCATTTCCAGCAAATTCTGCTTGATGGAGCGCTTGAGCGGCAGCACTTCTGACAGCCGGTAGCCGACCCACACCGCGTTGTCGAATTCATGCGGCATGGGGAAATGGGCGTCGCCGTATTCGTCGATGATATGGCGCAGGATTTCGACGGCAAGTTCGAGCTCGTTGGGGATGGCGCTGGCGGGCTCGACACTGACCGCGTCCACGTTGCCGATGAGCAGGCCGCTGGGTTCGGTGCGGGTGCTGCGGACGACGAAGCGTTCCGCTGCCTGCGTGTCAATGTGCAGGATGCCGGTCTGCGGCATGTCCCAGTCGGTGATGTGCACGCGGGTGCCGACAGCGTAGGGAACAGCGGGGGTGCCGACCTCGCTGCCTTCGCGGATGATGCAGATGCCGAACGGCGTGTTGTCGGCGATGGCCTGTTTGACCATGTCGAGATAACGCTGCTCGAAAATCCGCAGCGGCAGCTGCCCGCCGGGGAACACCACGGTATTGAGCGGGAACAGGGGCAGGGTGTCACTCACCGGCCGTCCCCCAGCGTGCCATCAGTTGGTGCTGGATTCCCAGTTGGTCGAGAATGCGGGCGACGATGAAATCGACGATGTCTTCGACCGATTGCGGATGATGATAAAAGCCAGGGTTGGCGGGCAGGATCACTGCATTCATCCTCGACAGCCTCAGCATGTTTTCCAGGTGCAGGGTGGAAAACGGCGCTTCGCGCGGGACGAGAATGAGTTTGCGCTGCTCTTTCAGCATCACGTCGGCCGCGCGCTCGATCAGGTTGTCGGACAGGCCGTGGGCGATGGCGGCGAGCGTGCCCATCGAGCACGGGCACACCACCATCGCATCGGCCGGATTGGTGCCGGAAGCGACCGGCGCATTCCAGTCCTCGCGGCCAAACACGCGCAGCTGGCCGTCGCGTGCGTTCAGGCTTTCGCTCAGCTGTTTTTCGAGATCGCCGGCGCGCGCCAGCAGCGCCACGCCGAGTTCCTGTTTGGCGACGATGTGCGCGGCCTGCGACAGCAGCAGGTAAACGCGCACGTCGGCGGCCAGCAGGCATTCGAGCAGGCGCATGCCATAGGCCATGCCGGAGGCGCCGGTGAGCGCCAGGGTTACGGTATTGACGGTGGGGTGCATGACCCGGATTGTCGCCCGGATGACACAGGACCGGCAAGCAGACGCGCCACGATGACGCCGTTCACCGCGCCAAAAATCAGTGCGGCGGCGGCAAACACCGGCAGCAGCTTGAGCAATGCCGCAGCGGGCAGCAGCCATATCCCGGCCAGCGCGAGTTGGCCGCCGATGTGGCCGAACGCCGCCAGCACCGACAGGCTGACCGGGCCGAAATAGCGGTCGGGGAGGTGGCGCGCCAGCCCCAGTACCGACAGGCTGACGAGCGCGCCGGCGGCCGCCAGCCAGAAGCCCGGCGCAAACAGGCTGCCGAGCAGCAGGCCGCCGGCCAGCAGGCGCAACACGGACACCCAGGCCGCCGCGCGCCAGCCGTATTGAAGCAGCACCAGCAGAATGACGATGTTGGCCAGCCCCGGTTTCACCCCGGGGATAGGACTGGGAATCGCCGCTTCGGCCAGCGTCAGCCCGATCGCCAGCGCCGCCAGCCGCGCAATGCGGCGGTCGTCGGCGGTGACCGGCAATTCAATAGCCGAGCGTGTCATAGGCGGGGACGCGGCCCCGGATTTCGAGGCTGACCTGGTTCGGCAGGCACAGCGCCGTCTGGCCGGAAAGCGTGAGCCAGCCCTGTTTCACGCACAGTTGGCGCGGCGACGGGTCCGCTGCGACGCGGGCGCGGCCGGGCTCGATCTCGATCCGCGTGGTGCCGAGCGGGCCGTCGATGGAGACGCTTTGCGCGTGGGTGAGGGGGGCGGTTTTGACCACCTGGCCGGCGGCGCGGATGACGGCCGTGTCGCCGCGATCACCGCCCCATGCATATACCGTCAGCGCGGCAACCAGGCCGCCGCCGAGCAGCAGCACGCCCATGTCGCCGGCGCGCAGTATCATCCTAAGAACCCCACCACAGAGACACAGAGGCACGGAGAACGGCAGGAAATCAATGGGTTGTCGATCAACCAGCCTTCACCCATCGGGTGGGCACACTGACACATGCACGGTGTCGTCTTTCCTCTGTGCTCTCTGTGCCTCTGTGGTTCAACTGCGGTTTCAAGGATCATGACAGTTCGCGGTGCCGCACCAGCACCTGCTCGCGTTCGCGGAAGGCGGCGGCCAGCGTTTCGGCGAAGTAGACGCTGCGGTGCTGGCCGCCGGTGCAGCCGATGGCGACCGTCAGGTAGGCGCGATGGTCGCGGATGAAGCACGGCAGCCAGTTTTCGACAAAGCCGCGGATATCAGCCAGGAGCGCCATGGCGTTGGGGCTGGACTCGATAAAGTCCTGCACCGGCTGGTCGCGCCCTGTGAGCGGGCGCAGCTCGGCGACATAGTGCGGGTTGGGCAGGCAGCGCACGTCGAACACCAGGTCGGCGTCGAGCGGAATGCCGTGCTTGAAGCCGAAGGACTCGAACAGCAGCGTGATGCGCGAACGGTCCTGTCCGATCAGGTCCTTGATCCACAGCCGCAGCGCCGCGGCGGAGAGGTCACTGGTGTCGATTCGATGCGCCAGCGGCGCGATGTCGGCGAGCATCTCGCGTTCGAGCTGGATGGCTTCCTGCAGCGACACGCTGTCGCTGGACAGCGGATGGCGCCGCCGCGTTTCGGAAAAGCGCTTGACCAGCGTCAGCGTCTTGGATTCGAGGAAGATCACCCGCAGGTCGGCGCCCTGTTCGCGCAGTGCTTCGGCAATCTGTGGCAGTTGCGAAAAGCTCGCACTGCTGCGCGCGTCGATGGCGATGGCGATGCGGGTGTGGCCTTCGTGCCTCAGATAGTCGACCAGCGGCTGCAGCATGGCCAGCGGCAGGTTGTCGACGCAGTAATAGCCGACGTCTTCCAGCACCGCAATGGCGATGCTTTTGCCCGACCCCGACAGTCCAGAGACCAGAACGATCTGCACTCAACTGCCCTCGTTGATGGCCGCCTGCTGGCGCTGGATGAACTGCTCGACCGGATTGATGCCGCGGCGTTTGAGGAGGTGATTGCGCACCGCCACCTCGACCAGCACCGCGAGGTTGCGGCCGGCCGCAACCGGGATACGTACCTTGGGAATAGCGACGTCGAGGATGGTCTCGGTCGACGCTACCATGTCGAGCCGGTTGAGACCGACTTCGCCCACTTCTTCCGGATGCACCAGTTCGACAATGAGATTGAGGTTCTTTTTCGGCTTGACCGCCATTTCGCCGAACAGGAAGCGGATATTGAGAATGCCCAGGCCGCGCACTTCGAGAAAATCGCGGATCAGCGGTGGGCAGCTGCCTTCCAGCGTTTGGGGTGCGACGTGCTTTAGTTCGACCACGTCGTCGGCGATCAGCCGATGGCTGCGCGAGATGAGCTCCAGCGCCAGCTCGCTCTTGCCGACGCCGGCGTCGCCCTTGAGCAGGACGCCGGTACCGAGCACCTCGAGAAACACGCCGTGGATCGAGGTGGCCTCGGCCAGTCGCTGCGTCAGGTAATGCCCCAGGTAGGACATCAGGATGGGGCTCGCGAGCGTCGACGTGAACAGCGGGGTTTCGGTGCGCTCGGCACTGTCGAGCAGAACTGCCGGCACGGCTTCGCCGCTGGAGACGACGATGGCTGCCAGTTCGGTCGAAAACAGGTGATCGATGGCGTCCTGCAGGCCGGACTCGGACAGGCTGCGCAGATAGCCCATTTCGGCAGGCCCCAGCACCTGTACCCGGTTGGGGTGCACAAAATTGAGATGCCCGATGAGGGCCAGAGTCGGTTTCTGGATGGTTTCGGAAGACAGGGTACGCTTGCCGCCATCACGCCCCGCTATCCACTGCAGGGACAATTGTTCCGCCATGTCGCGAAACAGCGTCTCGACCGAAACCTGGCTGGGTTCGTCCATGCGCCGAGCGGCTAGCTTGACCACGATTCGAGCAGCGCGATCAATTCGGATGGGGTGTCGGCCGCCAGCATTTTTGAGCGCATGGCATCGTCTCCAAACAGCTGGGCCAGTTCGCCCAGAATCTGCAGATGGCGTTCGTTGGCATCCTTGGGAACCAGCAAAATGAAGCACAGCGACACCGGCTGGTTGTCGGGGGCGTCGAATTCGATCGGGATCTTCAGGCGGTAAAACGCGCCGCTGGCATCCTTCAGGCCCTTGATGCGGCCGTGCGGAATGGCGATGCCGTAGCCAAGCGCGGTCGAACCCAGGCGTTCGCGTTCGAACAGGCTGGTGAAAATGTCGGTGGATTTGAGCCCGTGGGTCTGGGCGAGCAGCTCGGCAGCGTGTTCGAACAGTTTCTTCTTGCTGGAAAAACTCATGTCCAGCAAGGTGGTGTCGGGCGTGATAAGGGGAGCGATTAGGTTCATGCCGGTTGCGAAGCCGGGGGAAGGGAGTCCGGCGCCTGGAAATTATACGCCCGGAGTGTCTCCGGGCGGGGTTGCCTCAATTCGGACGGATCGGCGTCAGGCAACGGTTTCTGTCGGTTGATGTTTCAAACCGCCGCTGGCCTGATGGACATCCGCGGTTTTTTCCTTGTGCTTGACGATCTGGCGATCCAGCTTGTCGGCCAGAAAGTCAATCGCGGCGTACATGTTGCCGTCCTCGCTGTGCGCATTGAAGTCGTGGCCCTTGACGTGCAGGGTGGCTTCCACTTTGTGCACCAGCTTTTCCACCTGCATGATCACGGTCACGTTGATGACGTGGTCGAAGTGGCGTTTGACGCGGTCGAGTTTCTCGGAAACATAGTCGCGGATGGCTGGGGTCACTTCCAGATGATGACCGGAAATTGTCAAATTCATAGAGCCTCCTAAGTCTGCTTGATAAAGCTGAAAACCGGCTTTCTGTCCCGTTTCAGGAGCGACAGCGTGCGCTCGATTTCATTGTGAGACGAAAGCGGGGCACATTCAAGCGTGACGCGGCCTTTTGGCCGGGATGGCACGGGAAAGCGTTTGCGATCAAAGCGCGCGGCGCATGTTTGCGGGGGGGATTTGCAGCAATTCGCGGTATTTGGCGACGGTGCGGCGGGCCACCACGATGCCCTGCTGGCCGAGCACGTCGGCCAGCTGGCCGTCGGACAGCGGTTTCTTGCCGCTTTCGGCGGCGATCAGCTGTTTGATCAGCGCCCGGATGGCGGTCGACGAGCAGGCGCCGCCACTGTCGGTGGCGACATGGCTGCCGAAGAAATACTTCAGTTCGTACAGGCCGCGCGGCGTCATCATGAATTTTTGTGTGGTCACGCGTGAAATGGTCGATTCGTGCAGCTCAACCGTGTCGGCGATCTCGCGCAACACCAGCGGGCGCATCGCTACATCGCCGTGCTCGAAGAACTGCTTCTGGCGGTCGACGATGGCCTGCGAGACGCGCAGGATGGTGTCGAAGCGCTGTTGCACGTTCTTGATCAGCCAGCGTGCTTCCTGCAGCTGGCTGGCCAGCTGGCTGCCACCGTTTTCGCGGTGGCGCGCCAGGATGTCGGCATAGACGCGGTTGACGCGCAGCCTGGGCATGGCGTCGGCATTGAGGCTGGCGATCCACATGCCCTTGATCTTGCGTATATAGACGTCGGGAATGACGTAGTGCGTTTCGTCGGCGCCGAAGGCCGCGCCGGGACGCGGGTTCAGGGACAGGATCAGGGCACGCGCAGCACGCAGCGCGGGGTCGTCGATTCCGAGCATTTTTTTCAGCTTGCCGACATCGCGCGCGGCGAGCAGATCGAGATAATGCGCCGTCAGCCGCATGGCGGCGTCGCGCGCCGGGGTGTCGGGGGACAGGGCGCGCAGCTGCAGGGTCAGGCATTCAGCCAGGTTGCGCGCGCCGACGCCGGTCGGGTCCATGTTTTGCAGGTGCTTGAGCGCGGTTTCGACCTCCTGGGGTTCGAGCTCCTCGATTTCGGCCTGCAGACTGGCGGTGATGTCTTCCAGCGGCTGGGTAAGAAAGCCGGCTTCGTCGAGGTCGTCGATCAGCGCGGCAACCAGCGTGCGGTCGCGCAAGGTCAGTGGGCTGACGATCAGCTGGTTCAGCAGGTGTTCGCGCAAGGTTGAACCCGATACCGAGCCTTGCTCATAGTCGCTGTCTTCGTCATTGCTGCCGGCCGCACTGTAGTCGTTCCAGTCGGAATCATCGAGCGAGGTCACCGGATCGGATTCGGAGCTCTCGGGCTGAGGGGCTTCCGTGCTCTGCGCCTCAGCCTCGGCCGTGTGGACGGGGGCCTCGGCGGCCGCCAGGCTGACTTCGTCTTCGTTCTCGTCCTCGCGTTCCAGCAGCGGATTGTCCTGCAGCATCTGCTCCAGTTCCTGGTTCAATTCCAGCGTCGACAACTGCAGCAGCCGGATCGACTGCTGCAGTTGCGGCGTCAGGGTAAGGTGTTGACCGAGCTTGAGTTGAAGGCTGTGTTTCATGAAACCTGACTACGGCAAAAATCGTGCCGACTTGAATCAAGTGTAGCGCGTGTTGCGTGATTTGTTTGCCGGGTCCGGGATTACAGGCGGAAATTTTCGCCTAGATAGACCTTGCGTGCGTTGTCGTCCTGGATGATGAGGTCGGGCGTGCCGGCGATCAGCAGACGTCCTTCATTGATGATGTAGGCGCGGTCGCAGATGCCCAGGGTTTCGCGCACGTTGTGGTCGGTGATGAGCACGCCGATGTCGCGCTCGATCAAAAAATGCACCAGTTTCTGGATGTCGAGCACGGCAATGGGGTCGACCCCGGCGAAGGGCTCGTCAAGCAGGATGAAGCGCGGATTGATCGCCAGTGCGCGCGCGATTTCCACTCGGCGGCGCTCGCCGCCGGACAGGCTGATGGCGGCCGCCTCGCGCAGGTGGCCGATATGCAGGTCTTCCAGCAGGTTGTTGAGGTGTTCCTCGCGCTCATCCTTGCTGTAGGGCTTGAGCTCCAGAATGGCGCGGATGTTCTCCTCCACCGTCATCTTGCGGAAGATCGACGGCTCCTGCGGCAGGTAGGCCAGCCCCAGCCGTGCACGCTGGTGAATTTCCATGTGGGTGAGGTCGTGCGTATCCATCTGCACGCTGCCGCCGTCGGCTGCGACCAGTCCGACCACCATGTAGAAACAGGTGGTCTTGCCGGCGCCGTTGGGCCCCAGCAGGCCGACCACCTCGCCGCTATTGACCTCGAACGAGACGTCGTGGACTACGGTGCGTTTGCCATACGTCTTGCGCAGGCGCTGGGCGGAAATCTGGCTCATGGTTTCTCGGCGGGCTGGTCGGTACGCGGTTTCGGGCGGATGACGGCGCGTACCCGGCCGGCCGGGGTTTTTGCATCAGGCTGGCCGACGACCTTGTAGAATTCGGTATTGGCATTGTAGGAAATCTGCGCGCCGCGCAGTTCGTCGCTGCCGCGCCGCAGCTGGGCCTGGCCGATCATTTCAAGCTGGCTGTTGACGCTGTTGTACTCGATGCGGTCGGCAAACCCATCGATGAACTCGTCGCGGCCATCGAGCTTCTGGCGGAACGTCGCGGGGCGGCCGGTGGCGCTGAGCGTGTCGAGCCCTTCCGCGTTTTGTGTCGCCTGCACGCGGTCGGCGCGCAGCATCAGCGTGCCCTGGCTCAAAATCACATTGCCCTGGTAGACGCTGACTTTCCTGATGTCATCGATGGTGACCATGTCCGCTTCGAGGTTGACCGGCTTGTCGCGGTCGGCTTTTTCGGCGTGGGCAGGGGAGGCCAGCAACGCGGCACACAGCGCCGCATAACAACCCATCTTCAATGTGTGCATGGCATTCATGAACCTTGGTTTTGTCGGGAAATATAACGGGCATGCACCCGTCCTGTCAGTTTGATGAGGCGTTGTCCGGCGTCGTATTCCATGGCGCCCGCGCGCACCGCCAGGGAGGCGTCGAGGATTTCGACGGCGCCCGGTGCGCGCAGCAGGTCGCGTTCGGGAAAAACAAGCAGCTGTGCCGTGCGCAGGGTCATGGCGGATTGTCCAGGGCGGGCGGCACGTTCCACGACGACGTCGCCGCGCAGTTCCACCTCCTGGCCGTCGGGCGAGACGGTGGCCTGCTTGGCCACTGCGCTCACTTCGCCGGCCTCGACGTCGAGTTGGACGAAGTGGGGCGATTCCAGTTCGGTGCGCTTGCTGCCTGAATAATGCTTGAGCTTTTTGCCGGACAAGCGGTAATGCGGTTTGCCCGCCGGATCGGTGCGCAGCGCATCGAAGTTTTCCATGATGCCTTCGGGGTCGGTTTGGCTCGCTTCGCTGCTGATCTCCGTCAGTTGCGCCGCACGCTCGATCCAGAAGCTGAGTGCGGCCAGCAGCAGCAAAATCACCAGCGGCAGCCACAGCGAGCCCCGCGTGATCATGCTGTCCTCAAATCCGCGCTGCGCGACGGGGTCGGGCCACGGCGCTTCATTTCAGATAGGGTGCCAGCGCCGCGTCCAGCGTGCCCTGCGCGCGCATCAGGAATTCGCAGGCTTCGCGCACCGCGCCGCGCCCGGCTTCGCGGGTGGTGGTGTAGTGGCTGTGCGCCTTCACCAACTCGGGCGCGGCGGGCACGGTGATCGCCAGGCCGGCGCGCCGCATCACCGGCAGGTCGACCACGTCGTCGCCCATGTAGGCGGTGGCCTCGCAATCGATGCCGAGTTCGCGGCAGAGTGCCTCGTACACGGCCAGCTTGTTGTGCGCGCCCTGGTGGATGATCTCGATGCCGAGGTTTTTCGCGCGGTTTTCCACCACGCGCGAGCTGCGGCCGGTGATGATGGCAAGCTCGACGCCGCTGCTTTTGAGCATTTTCAGGCCGTGGCCGTCGAGCGAGTTGAAGCCCTTGTATTCCTGTCCGTCGTCAGCCAGAAACAGGGTGCCGTCGGTCATCACGCCGTCGACGTCGAAGGCGATCAGCCGGATCTTTTGTGCACGTTCGATCAAAGTTGTACTCACCTTAAAGCCCTCACCACAGAGGCACAGAGGCACAGAGGCACAGAGAAAGTCGAGTCAACAAAGGGGCGCGTGAAAAGCCAGGCCAAGCTGTTGGTTTTACTCGGTGTCTCTGTGCCTCCGTGGTGAGAACTGAGGTTTTTGGGTTCATCACACCACCCCCGCTTTCAGCAGGTCGTGCATGTTGAGCGCGCCGACCAAAGTGTTGTCGGGGTCGACCACCAGCAGGCCGTTGATTTTCAGGGTGTCCATTTTTTCCACCGCCGCCACGGCGAGTTCGTCCGCGCCGATCGTCTTGGGATTGGGCGTCATCAGGTCGGTCACCCGTGCCTGCTGCAGATCGAGCGCATGCTCCAGCGCCCGGCGCAGGTCGCCGTCGGTGAACACCCCTACCACTTTCCCGGCGGGGTCGACCACGGCAGTCATGCCGAGGCCCTTTTTCGTCATTTCGAGCAGGGCGACCTTGAGCGAGGCATCGTGATCGATTTTCGGCAGTTCGTCGCCGCTGTGCATGACGTCGCGCACATGCACCAGCAGGCGCCGGCCGAGGCTGCCGCCAGGATGGGAGCGGGCAAAATCATCGGCCGAAAAGCCGCGCGCATCGAGCAGCGCCACCGCCAGCGCGTCGCCCAGCGCCAGTGCCGCCGTGGTACTGGCGGTGGGCGCCAGGTTGAGCGGACAGGCTTCCTTGTCGACGGACGCATTGAGGTGGGCGTCGGCCTCGCGCGCCAGGGTCGAATGCGGGTTGCCGGTCATCGCGATGAGCTTGGCGCCGCGCCGCTTGATGAGCGGCACGATGCAAACGATTTCGTTGCTCTCGCCCGAATTCGACAACGCCAGCACGACATCGTTTTGCGTGATCATGCCGAGGTCGCCATGGCTGGCTTCGCCCGGATGCATGAAAAACGCCGGCGTGCCGGTGGACGCCAGGGTGGCGGCGATCTTGCCGCCGATATGCCCGGACTTGCCCATGCCCGACACCACCACGCGGCCGCTGCACGCGAGGATCAGGTGCACCGCGTCGGCAAAGCCGGCGTCGAGGCGGGAGGACGTGGTACGCAGGGCGTCGGCTTCGATGTCGAGCACCTGGCGCGCAAGCGCGAGCAAATGTTCGGTGGAGGTGGGTTGGGGTCGCATGGTCGGCAAGTATACTAAAGCCTGCCTTTCCAGCCGCGTTTTCTCGATCCCGAGCACCGCGGTTGCACCACAGAGATATGTCCCGAAGGGAAGGGACGGTATCCCTTGGGACACAGAGACACAGAGGAAAACCAATGGCTTATGGCACGCAGAGAATGAGTCCAAGGGGCGGGAGGGGTGTTTCTGGCAAGCCTGCGTATCTTCGGGTTTCTCTGTGCCTCTGTGCCTCTGTGGTGAGGGGTTTGGTTTGATCCATAGCAGCCTCCAGCTCGTTTTGATTCTGCTCGCGGTTGCCGTGCTGGTGACGGCTGCCGCGCGCGCCTTGCGCCTGCCGACCCTGCTCGGCTATCTGGTGACCGGCATCGCCATCGGGCCGTTTGCGCTGGGCTGGATTCCGGACAGCGAGGAGGCGCGTTACCTGGCCGAATTCGGCGTGGTCTTCCTGATGTTCTCCATCGGCCTGGAATTCAGCCTGCCGCGCCTGATGACCATGCGCATGACGGTGTTTGGCTTCGGCGGCGCGCAGGTCGTGCTTACCATCGTGCTCACCGCGCTCATTGCCTGGCTGCTCGACTTGCCGCTGCTGGCGGCCATCGCGCTGGGCGGCATCATGTCGATGTCGTCCACCGCGATCGTGTCGAAGCTCCTGGCCGAACGGCTGGAAATCCAGACCCCGCACGGGCGCCAGATATTCGGCGCGCTGCTGTTCCAGGACCTGGCGGTGGTGCCGCTGTTGATCCTGATCCCGGCGTTCGCCATGGATGCCGACAACATGGGTTGGGTGCTGGGGCTGGCCACGTTCAAGGCGGTGGTGGTGCTGGGCTTTTTGCTGTTCGTCGGCCAGCGCATCATGCGCCCGTGGTTCCAGTGGGTGGCCGGTCACAAGTCGCCCGAATTGTTTACGCTCAATCTGCTGCTGTTCACCCTGGGGCTGGCTTTCCTCACCGAAAGTGCCGGCCTGTCGCTGGCGCTGGGCGCCTTCCTGGCGGGCATGCTGATCTCGGAGACCGAATACCGCTACCAGGTGGAAGACGACATCAAGCCCTTCCGCGATGTGTTGCTGGGCCTGTTTTTCGTCACCATCGGGATGCGGCTCGACCTGATGCAGGTGATGCTGAACTGGAGCGACGTGCTGCTGCTGGTGGCGGCCATCGTTATCGGCAAGGTCCTGCTGGTGGGAGGGCTGGCGATGGCGTTCGGCAGCAGCCGGCCCACCGCCGTGCGCACGGCATTGGGGCTGGCGCAGGCGGGCGAATTCGGTTTCGTGCTGCTGGCACAGGCAGCCGACCTGAAACTGCTGGGCGCCGAGATCACCCAGCCGGTGCTGGCGGCGATGGTGTTGTCGATGCTGATCGCCCCGCTCTTGATCAACCGCATGGACGCGCTCACCCGCCTGATTGCCGGCAGCGAGTGGGCCGGGCGTGCCAAGGAAGTGCACGACATCGCGGTCAAGACCTTCGGCAAGGCCCAGCACGTGATCGTCTGCGGCTATGGCCGCAGCGGCCAGAACCTGGCGCGCCTGCTGGAGGCCGAGGGCATCACCTTCGTCGCGCTCGACGCCGACCCCGAGCGCATCCGCGCGGTGGCCGCGTCAGGCGTCAACGTGGTGTATGGCGATGCCAGCCGCCGCGAAGTGCTGGTCGCCGCCGGACTCAGCCGCGCGCAGGCCGTGGTGGTGACCTATTCCGACTTGCGTTCGAGCATGGCCATCCTGCGCCACGTGCGCGAACTGCGGCCGGAACTGCCGGTGGTGGTGCGCACCATCGACGACACCCACATCGACGCGCTGAAAGCGGCGGGCGCGGCCGAAGTGGTGTCCGAGGTGATGGAAGGCTCGCTGATGCTGGCGTCGCACGCGCTGATGCTGCTGGGCGTGCCGCTCACCCAGGTGCTGAAGCGGATCCGCGAGGTGCGCGAAACGCGCTACGCCATGATGCGCGGCTTTTTCCGCGGCGCCAGCGACGCCGACGATGAACTCGATCAGCACGCCCAGCCGCGCCTGCATACCGTGCTGATCACGCAGGGCGCGGCTGCGGCCGGCCGCAGCCTGGAAGACCTGGCGCTGGACGAATTGCTGGTGGAAGTGGTGGCGATCCGCCGCCAGGGAATCAAGGGCGTCGATCCGCAGCCTGACACCGAAATCAAGGTCGGCGACGTGCTGGTGCTGCGCGGCGCCGCCGATGGTCTGGCGGCGGCGGAGTTCAGGGTGTTGCAGGGGTAGGTCTGGCCGGCTTCGTCGCCAGGCGGGTCAGCTGTCTGCTTTTGGCAAGTCGGCAGCGCGTACTGCGCGCAGCACTTCACGAAAGACATCATCGAACTGTGGAAGGCTACCCATTTGATGCGAGAGCCGATTAGTCCAAAGGCGCCGCAGACGATCTTCTTTGGCAGCGATCGCCTGCTCTATGCCAGCAACGGTGCGCTTGCGCAGTGCCAGCTTTGCATCGAGCTCAATCCGCATCTCGGCAATGCGCAAGTCGGTGGAGCCGAATAAATACCATAGGTCATACAGGTCGCGCGGCTCGTTGCGTGCCCGATCGCTCAAGGCTAGGGAAACACTGATTAATTCGATATAACCGTCATTGCGAGCGAAGCGCGGCAATCCAGCGCATTGATTAAGCAGGCATTTCTGGATTGCCGCGTCGCTTCGCTCCTCGCAAAGACGGATTAATCAGCGTCTCCCTAGCAGTTTTTCAACTACGATCTCTTCGATAGCGTAGACCTTCACGGCCCGTCCTTCTGGCAAGTCGTCGAAGCTGTCGTAGGTGCGCAGGATCGGACGGTCCCGCAGCGGAAAACACAAGACCTCGTTGATCGTGATATCAACCTTCACATCGTTCGCGGCCGGCAGTGGCCCCTGGTAACGCAAATAGAAGGTATGGCTGTTCTGGTGGCCGTGGCGATCTTCGCGATCGAAAGCGATCAGTATCCCGGATGCGTCTGCGACCCTGGCGAAGATTTCGTTCAAGCCCGCAAGGATATCTTCGAGGGCGACCTGCCGAATTAACGTGAAATCCAGGTCTTCCGAAAAACGGTAGTCCTCGAACCAGCACCGTCGCAGGGCCGTACCACCCTTGAAGGCGAGCACATCGCACAACGGATGCCCGGCCAGGCCGACCAGGAGCCATGCCAGCACGTAATCGCGTTCGATGGCGGCTTCGGGGACGCGTCGCCCACCAGCAGTCACCAGTTTATTCGCGATCAGGGAAATGTTGCGTTGGGGAATCATCAGCCAAGTCTCACGGCATCCAGTTCTTCCGGCGTCACGTTGAGCTGGAGCCGCCAGCGCGAGACGAAGCTCCCCTCGGCAGGCAGCAACGGATCAAGCCGCTGATAGGTCGCCGTCAGCGTAGAGCGTAGCCGTTCCAGCGCGGAGGCATCAGCCAGGCCATAGTGCTCCAGCAGGAACCCGAGGCGTCGCACGACGGCACCGACGCCGAGGTGCAGCGCGTAGTCCACCAGCCGGTCGGCTTTCAGCACATCGCGCTTCATCCATAAGCCCTTGGCGACTTCGGTGATACCCCCGGCAAATGCCGGGTGCCTCAACCCATCGATGATGGTGCGCTCCATGTCGCTGATCATCACGAAGCGCTCCTTGTCGATCCAGTGCTTCGACAGCCCGAACGCTTGTGCGGAAGTGATGTGGATGAAGCGGAAGTCGTAGCCGCCGACAGTCTGCGGGCGTACGCGCCGTGTACACGACACGTAGATGGTGAAGGTCGGCTGCGTCACCATGCGGTGCAACTCAAGCGCGGTTCCGTGCGACAGAAAGCAGGGTGCCGCGCCAGCGAGCTCTTGGGCGATCAGGTAAGGGCTGCCGACGTGCTCGGTAGCCCAGCCGAGTTCGAAGGGGACGAGATTGTATAGCCCCGGCTTCAGTCGGGTGACCAAGCCCCGCTGCTGGGCCTTGTGCACAAGATTGCGTGCCGCAGCCGCAGACAGGCCAGTGATCAAACGCACATCCGCCAAGGTGAACGTGGGTTTGCGCAGTTCATTAACGGAGGTAAATAGCTGTGCTGCGCGCGGGCCGAGCGTCTTTAATTGTGAATGATATTTTACGATCATTTTGATTCCATATCGGAAACGTATAGCGATAAAATAGTAACAGCGGTTGCAAATAATGGCAAATATGTCTCCCTGAATGATACGGATTGATCTTGAAATATGTAACTGAAGGCGATGCCGCCTGGATGCCGCTTGCTGTTTGTAGTGCAGGTTTTTCGTCCAAGGCGGCAAGGGATACGCGCCTACAAGGTAATTACCGGGTCGGATAAGGGCATCCCAAGGTATCAAATGGCTTTTATTGCGGAGTTCTGGCTTCTCAAATGGCTTTTATTGCGGAGTTCTGGCTTCAATCCGTACCCAAGGGCTTTGGCAGTTCATTGAACTCGGCCTCGAAGACTCGTTTAACTTCGGCTTGTAGAATCGGATCAGGCTCGCCTGATGCGCCGTGTTTTCCAATCACGTGCAGGCCGCGAGACCGAAGCATCTGTGCGAGCGAAGTTTCCAGCGGCGCGATTTGATCTCTGAACTTCCGATGCAGCGCCAGGGTGGCCTGCTCGGGAAACAAGGGGCCGAACGCGAGAAGCTCGAACTCGCATTTGAGTGGGTCGAGCTCCTGCGCGCGAACATGCCTGAGCAATGTGTTCGCCTTCGCATTTGCTCGGGTGTCGAGATGTTGGCCAAGGCGCGAGAACGGGGATGCAGCGTATTGAGACGAGCTATCTCCGGTGCGGCCAACGTAAAAGAACTTTTGTTCCCCGCAACTGATACGCCATGCGTAAAGCCAGAAGCCGCGCTCAAGAATGGCGCCAGGGAAAGAAGTGCGATGCAGATTCATGCGCGGAAGACTGCTATCAACGACTGGATCGCGCCATTAACGAGCAATCTGGGTTCCGCTCCAGATGCTCAAAATGTGCGGCGGCGCGGCCGCCAGATCTATGAGGGCGCACAGCTTGGCCGCATTCGATGCAGCGAAAGTCCGGGCGTTCATCAGCAGAATTTCTTATGTCAAGCGCAACATCTACCTCAATGGCTCGCCCATTCAGTAAACAAGCTGTTATTTTTGGCATATTCGGAGCGTTTATGAGCCCAAATAGAATAAAGCTTTAACGAATAGCGTTTAAACGCCCATGCAAACGGTGTAGGACGTTGCGTCATCAATGGCTGTCGTAGCGGTGGCTGCGGCGCCTTTGGCATAGCCGGTCGTCGGGGTGGCCATCATCGAGCCCGCCGCGGTATTGCTATCATCCATTTGTATGTCGAGTTGTTTGACGAATTTGCCGAGGATGCTGGCTGAGCAGATTACATAAGCTCCCCCGATTGCTTTGCCGTCCGCACCTTTGACGGGCGTTTCAGCGGCATCGGTTGTGCCGCTCTGGATGCCGATGATGCCGCCAGACGCGTTTTTGGGGTTGTAATCACCGGGAAGTGTTGCCGGTATCGTGGTGAGCCCCGGCGCGAGTCCTGCCAGTCGCACGTGCTGCCAGAACAAAACGGATTCATTCGCGGCAGTTGTGCTGTTCCATAAGCTGTCGATAACGCCATTGCCATTACCCGATGCAGGTGTGATGCTCGTCGTGCCCACATGCGTACTGGCGGCGGGGTCGTCGCCAGGCAGCGCCCTGAACTTGTCCTGATAGCCGTAGATGAACATCGGGATGTTGCGGAAGTCGGTGGCGAGATTCTTCACCCGGGCGCTATTGATCAGCTCCTGTCCCTTCAGAATGCCGCCGAGTAGCAGGCCGATGATCACCAGCACAATGGCGATCTCGATCAGGGTGAAGCCCGACTGGCGTCGCGGAAAATTGGGGTGATGCATGGCGGAGCGCTCCGTTATTTTATGGTCTGACCCCCAACACGCAAAATGCGTTCCAGACTTGGTTTCTGCTTAACGCATTGATCAGAATAATGAAAGATAAAGATTGCGTGCCTGAATGGACGTGGGTTTGTCGAAAACACGACGCCCCTGCCGGATTTTCAGCAAGTATGCGGGCGGACAGGCGTGTTCGCGGCCTCCATTTCCCCGGTGAAATGCCGATAGCTGTGTCATGCTGAATTTCTCCTGTTCCTCCAACGATCCCGGATATGACTGAACGCACCGAGACGGCGTCGCCGCTGGCCTGGCTGACATCGCTGGCCTCCCATTTCACGCGGGTGACGCCCGGGCGCTGGCTGGCCTTGATGCTGCTGGCCCTGCACGCGGCCGTGGTGCTCGATGCCGAGGCGGCGGTGATGCGCGCTTTCCTGCTGGCGCATTACGGGCTGTTTTTGCTGTGGCAGCCGCTGGTGCGCAGCGAAGCGCGCATCGAGCCGCGCCTCGCGCTGCCGGTGTTTGCCATGGCGGCGCTGCTGGTGCTGGCGGACAGCACCTGGGTGATGGCGCTGTGGCTGGCGATTCTGGCGGGGCTGGTGGGTGCGGTGGCGACTTCGCAAAACGAGCGCGGGCCGCGGCTGGCCTACCTGCTCGCGTTGGCTTATTTGCTGGCCTTGCTGCTGGCCTGGGTGTTGCCGCAGAGTCTGGGTGATGCCTCGCTCCCCGATGGGCTGCAGGCCGCGGTGCGTTATGGCCTGCCACTGCTGCCGCTGGTGATCCTGTTCCTGCCTGCCAGCCGCCAGCGCGGCACCTCGTCCACACTCGATTTCATCTATGGGTTGATGCTGTCACTGCTTGTCATGGTGGTGGCGCTGGGCGCATTTGCCGTGGTGGCGGTGGCCAAGGTGAGCTATGCCTGGGCGCTGGTGCAGACCCTGCTGGGGATGGCGACATTGCTGCTGGCGCTGTCCTGGCTGTGGAATCCGCGCGCGGGGTTTGCCGGACTGGGGCAGGTGACTTCGCGTTATCTGCTGTCGGTGGGCCTGCCGTTCGAGGGCTGGGCGCAGCGGCTGGCGACATTGGCCGAGCGCGAGCGCGACCCCGAATCCTTCGTGCGCGAAGCGCTCGCCGATCTGCACGAACTGACCTGGATCCGCGGCGGCCACTGGCAGGCCGCGCGCGGCGAGGGGACGTTCGGGGAACCCGCCGAACATGCCCTCACCCATGCCTTTCATGGCCTGACCCTGACCTGGCAGTCGCCGCGCCCGCTCACCCCCGCGCTGGCGCTGCATGTGCGGTTGCTGTCGCAGTTGCTGGGCTATTTCTACGCTTCCAAAGTGCGCGAGCAGACGCTGCGCGAACAGGCCTACAGCCAGGCCATCCACGACACCGGCGCGCGCCTGACCCACGACGTGAAAAACATCCTGCAGTCGATGAAAACCCTGATCGCCGCGGCCGATACCTCCACCCCGGAGGACAGCGAGCGTCTGCAGGCGCTGATGAAACGCCAGCTGCCGCAACTGGCGGCGCGCCTGTCGCAAACCGTCGACAAGCTCAAGCAGCCCACCGAAATGGATGTCGGACAACTTCCCGCGCAGGCTTGGTGGGCGGCCTTGCAGACGCGCTACGAACACGACGACGTGCAGTTCTTCGCCGACGCGCTCGACAACATGCCCCTGCCGCAGGACCTGTTCGACAGCGTCGCCGACAACCTGCTGACCAATGCGCTGCGCAAACGCCAGCACGAACCGGGCATTGCGGTGGAGGTGCGTCTGGTGCTGCAGCCGCTGGTGGGTCTGAGCGTGACCGACAGCGGCGCGCCGGCGCCCGAGCACGTGGCGCGCAATCTGTTCCTGAGCCCGGTGGCGTCGGATTTCGGCTTGGGGGTGGGGCTGTATCAGGCCGCGCGGCAGGCGGCAAGGTCAGGCTACCGGCTGGAACTGTCCGACAATCAGCCGGGACGGGTGACGTTCCGGTTGCAGGCTATGGAGAGCAGTCCGAACCCGTCGGACACACCTGTGCCTTAAGAAGACCCTCTGGAACCCACACCAGGATATCGTCGAAACCGCCGTCTGTTACGCCGTTTACTACATCGCCGGGTTTGGTGTGGGTGCGACTGATGTAAGTTGGGTCGCCATCGAGGTTTTCGATTTCGTCAAGGCTCAAGGGGTCGGGTGGGGCTTGGGTGATGTTGCCGGGAGCAGGGCTGTTAACGTTGAGTGCGCCCCGACCATTTGCACCATGGGACATCACAACGAACGCGACGTTCGATGCCACATTGGGCGTGGCGCAGGAATGTGTGTTGCATATTCCGAGTTGTGTCGTCGTCGTCGGGGGCGTGGCCGTAGACGAGGGGGCATTCATTGAAAATCCATTCGTGCCGTGAGCAAAGTCTGCGTTGACTGCATACAACAGCCGATTACCCCAGGCATCCTGTGAGGCTGTACCCAGTGTGACCCAAGGCAACCAGCCTAGGGCGAAGGCGCAGGCATTGGCCGGATTGCCGAGAATGTGATCTTCGCGTCCATCGCCCGTGCCGTCGGGGCAAGGCAGGCGGCGTTTTCCCGCTGTAATGGCGAGATGGGTCATCGCATAACCGAAAATTGCCTCGCGCGCTTCTTCCATTGTTTTCCGGGTCTCCGCAACCCGCCTCGCCTGAATCTGCGCCGACAGCGGCATCGCCAGCCCGCCGATCAGGATGGTGATGATGACCAGCACGATGGCCAGTTCGATCAGGGTGAAACCGCGCGTCTGCTTCATGGCGTGGGTTCCGCGGCGACAGGTGCGATGGGACTGGGGCGCAGCACCTGGTAGGGTTCATACACACGGCCGTCGGCCCGGATCTGGCCCGGCTTCAGGCCTGCCACCCCGGATGCATCAAGTTGCGGCTGGCCGTCGACCCAGCGCGTGATTTTGCCGTCGGAGCGGATCAGCACGCCGTCATAGCGTATCGGTGGCGGGGCGCCTGTATCGGGCGCTACCTGTTTGACCTGGGTGACGTTGCGGGCGCGCGCGGCTTCGAGTTGGGCACGCTGCTCGGGGGTGTAGAACAGGCGGCCGGGCAAGTCTTGCGCTGCAAACCCTGAACCACAGAGGCACAGAGACACAGAGAAAATCCACACTGAACAGGCAGAGACCATCCCGTGCCTGATGGGTTTGTTCTTGGCTATGTCACTGTTAGTTGTTGAAGTCATGTCTTGTCCCCTCTGATGAGGCGCCTATCCTTCGGCCTCCCGCAGGGGTCTGCTGTTGTAGGAGCCCCCGCGAGGAGGAGGCCGTGGTTGTAAAAGCCGACGCGTCGGCAACAACCACGCACGCCCGCCTCGGGCCGATGCCGTGGAGGTTGCGACGGTGCGCAAATCGGGGCGAGGGCGCCCCTCCCACAGCGCTGGCCAACACCAACAAATAACGATGAAAGAGTCTTGTTCTTCTCTGTGTCCCAAGGGATACCGTCCCTGCGGGACATATCTCTGTGCCTCTGTGGTGAATAGGTTTTCATTGCATTGTCCCTGTGTCTGCCACCACGGTAAACCACAGCAGTTCGCACTCGGCGTCGAGTTCGGGGCGGTTGACCGGCTGCGGCGGGGCGTCGGTGAGGCGGGCGAGGCGGCAGCGGCTGACGCGGAACAGGCCGGGCGCGCGGGCGCGCAGGGCGTCGAGAAAGCGCGGCAGGTCGGTTTCCACCAACACGGGCATTTTCACCACCATGCGGGTCTGCTTGAGCGGCAGATCGTCGGCCAATGTGGCCGGGGCGGCCGTGCGTGGCGACAGGGTGTAGGTGAGTCCGTAAAGCCGGGCGTCCTGGTTGGCGAGGTGCACCGCCTCGATCCAGGCGAGACGGTTCTCCTCGCCGACAAAGCCCCGTGCAACCAGCGCGTGATAGGCATCGAGATGCTGCGCAATCAGGCGCGCTTCGGTTTGGCCCTGTTGCTGGCGCGCGTGTGCGGCATTGAGCGCGGTCTGCTGAAGCTGCAAATCGGCACGCGCTTCGGTGTCCTGCTGGTTGCTCCAGAAAATGCCCGCAGCGGACAGCACGCTGGCGGCAAGCAGCAGCAGGATCGATGTTTTAAGCGAGGCGATCGGCGGCCGGGTCATGTGCGCACCTGCAGGCTCAAGGTGAAACGGGTCTCTTCAGCGCTGGTTTCGCCCGTGGTTTTGCCGCTGAGGGTGGCGGTGGAGGCGGTGTTGACCGGACTCGTCACGCGTTCGACCGCCGCCACGCCCGGTGTGGCGGCCAGCCGGGAGACGAAGCGGTCGATGCGCGACATGGCGGCGCGATAGTTGCCGTCAAAGTCGGACAGCCGTGCGTCCAGCGTGATATTTGCCGTGCCGTCTGCGGTGTCCTGCAGCGTCAGGGTTTTGACGATGACCTCGGGATGCGCGGCCAGCGCTTGTCCCAGCAGCAGGAACAGCGCGTTGACGTCGAGGGGGGCATGGTTCAGCTGCGTGGCCAGGGCAAGGGTCTGGCCAAGCTGGTCGGGCCGGGTGGCGAGCGCGGGGAAGTTGCGCACGATGGCGGCGTGCCGTGCATCGCCGCGCTGCACCTCGCCCTGAATCTGCTGCACCTGATCGCGCAGATCCTGGGCATGGAGCCAATAGGCTGCGGTGAAGGTCAGGCCGATCGCGGCGACGATGCCTGCCGCCTGATTCAGGCCGCGGCGCCAGCGGAATTCGGTGTGGTGCTGCAGCAGTTCGGGCGGCGCCAGATTCAGCTGCACGGCCTCACCCGCAATCGCCGCCAGCGGCGCGATCTCCGGGGTGGCGGCGAGGAAACTGTCGGGAATGCGCAGCGCACGCGCGAGGCTCGGCATGTCGATCAGTCGCGTGCTGAACGCGGGGTCGGCATTGAGCGGGGCCTGCGCGCTGTCGAGCTGGCCGCTGGGGTCCAGCAGCAACACATGCAGGCGGGCTTCGCGCGGCAGGATGCGCTGGCCGGTGAGATACAGCTGGGTCTTGGCAATTTCGTCGGCCGCATTGCCGGGCATCTGGGTGGGTGTATCGTTGCCGATCAGGCGCGAAAAACGCAACAGGCCGTTGTGGTAGTAGGACAGCCGCAGCCTGTTGTTGAGGCGACACGCCAGCAGCGTGTGCGGCGCCTGCACCCGCAGCCTGGTCAGCAGGTGCTGATACGCCAGCGCCAGCGGGGTGATGCCGCACAGCGGAACCTGTTCGCGGTGCAGCACGCTGAGCCAGGGCATTAGCCAGTCGGTGTCGGTCAGGGTGGCCAACAGATAGCGGTCGTCGCGGCGGCCGGTCGTTTCGCGGGCCTGTCGCCATGCGCTGGTGAAACGCGCGTTGCGGAACACCTGCTTGAGCTTGCGTGCAAGCAGTTCATCGCGCGCGCGCCCCTGCACGTGCGGCAGGATTTCGCTGCGGTAATCCTCGTCCACTGTGTCGATGACCAGCAGCACCGGCAAATGCGCGTGCTTGAGCAGCACCTGCCGAAACGCCGCCAGCCCTGCTTCGCTGGCGGCAAATTCGCCCAGCCAGTGCATACGCCCCGGACGCCAGTCGAGCACGCCGATCTGGCGTGGGGTGGCAAGCAGGATCAGGCGATGGTCAAACATCATTCCGGAAAAAACCATTAACCACAAAACCATTAACCACAGAGGCACAGAGGCACAGAGGCAAAGCGGGAAATTGCAGTATGTCGTGCGGCCACACTGCGGATGACACGCTACGACGGGGTTTCTCTGTGCCTCTGTGCCTCTGTGGTGAGGGGTTTGAAATCATAACGGCAGGTTCCCGATCAGGTCATAAACCGGCAGCAGCACCGATACCAGGATGCCGCCGAGCAGCAGGCCGAGGATGGCGGTGAGCAAAGGCTCCAGCACCCTGAGGCCGTTTTCGATGGAGTCGAGCACTTCGCGGTTATAAAAATACGTCACATTTTCCAGCGCTTCGTCGAGCGCGCCGGTGGATTCGCCCACCCGCAGCATGCGGATCACCAGCGGCGGAAACAGCGCCAGCGACTGAAAGCTTTCTGACAGGCCGCGGCCGTCGGCAATCTGCTGCGCCGCGCGGTGGATGCCGCCGGCAATCACCCGGTTGCCGGCGACCATCTCGCCCGCACGCAGCGCGTCGAGCACCGACACCCCCGAGCGGTACATCATCGCCAGGGTATTGGTGAAACGCGCCAGCGCCATCTTCTGCACGATCGGCCCGATGACGGGCAGCCGCAACTGGGTGCGGTCCCACCAGTCGCGCCCGGCCTCGCTCCGTTTCACCCACAGCGGCAGCCCGACGCCCAGCGCCAGCGCCAGCGCCAAACCAATCAGCCAGTACGAGCGCACTGCTTCCGACACCGCCATCAGAATCAGCGTGGGCAGCGGCAGCACCACCCCCATGGTCTCGACCAGGGAGAGCACCTGCGGCACCAGATACACCAGCAAGAACAGGATGGCTGTGCCGACGACGGCCAGCACCAGTGCCGGGTAGATCATCAGCCGCTTGGCCTTGGCGGTGACCTCTTCCTGCCATTTGAGCGATTCGGCCAGGCGATCGAACACCGCGTCCAACAGGCCGGTCTGCTCGCCCGCGCGCACGCTGTGGACGAACACGGCGCCGAACACCGCCGGGTGCGCCGCCAAGGCCTGCGACAACACCTTGCCGCCCTCCAGGTCTTCCAGCAGCGCGGTCAGCACATCGCGAAAGCCGCGTTTTTCCATGGTGTCGCGCAGGTCGCGCAAGCCGTCGAGCAGCGGAATCCCGGCGCGGGTGATGTAGCGCATATGGATGCAGAACGTCACCAGGTCGCGCAGGGTGACGCGCTCGCGACCGCTGGGGGCGTACTGGCGCGAAAGCTCGGCCAGCGTGATGAGGTCGAGCCCCATGCGTTTCAGGCGCAGCTCGAGGTCGACGTCGTTGACGGCCGACAGCGTGCCCCGGGTGGTGCGGCCAGTCTGGTCGATTGCGCGGTAGTTGAAGAAGGGCATGAAACTGTTAACCACAGAGGCACAGAGGCACGGAGAAAATCATAAGAGGATTCTCTTGATGCCGTTACTGAGCACGGGAACATTGAAGTTTAGAAGCAAGCCCGTGTGTAATTGGGTTAGCTTCAGATAGGTCAGTAATTGAGCTTCATGCACTGGCAGAAGCCGTTCGACCGCTTTGAGTTCGAGTATCAGTTGGGCGTTCACTACGATATCGAGGCGATAACCGCAATCGAGCGGAATGCCTTTGTAGGTCACTGGCAATTCAAGCTGGCGCTGGAAAGGGATTTGCCTTTGCCTAAGTTCGTAACACAGACAGGTCTCGTAAGCTGATTCGAGCAAACCCGGTCCAATCGCACGATGAACTTCGATGGCAGCGCCGATCACCGCTTCCGTCAACGTATTTCTCTGTGTCTCTGTGTCTCTGTGGTTAATGGTTTTGTGGTTCATGGTTTTACACCCGCCCCGTCAAATCCACCACCCGCGCCACTTCCGCCAGCGAGGTCACGCCATCCAGCACGCGCTTGATCCCGTCTTCAGCCAGTGGGTGATAGCCATGCTCGAGTGCGGCGCGACGGATTTCGTGCAGCGGTGCGTGGTTGGCGACCAGTTCATCCAGTTCGGGATCCATCCGCAAGAGTTCGATCAGGGCCAGGCGCCCTTTGTAGCCTTTGTTGCTGCACGCCGGACAACCGGTAGCGCGGTAAATCTGCGGCGGCTGGACCGGGTCGATACCCAGGATGAGCGACTCATGTTCATCCGGCGTGTAGGCTTCCCTGCAGTGCGGACACAGCTTGCGCACCAGGCGTTGCGCGACGACGCCGATGATGTTGCCGGACAGGATGCCGGGCTGGATGCCGATGTCCATCAGGCGCGGAAACACGCCGAGCGCGGAGTTGGTGTGCAGGGTGGTGAACACCTGATGGCCAGTCATGGCGGCACGGAAGGCCATTTCGGCGGTGTCCTTGTCGCGGATTTCACCGACCAGGATGATGTCGGGGTCCTGTCGCATGATCGAGCGGATGCCGTTGGCGAAATCGAGCTTGAGCGTTTCGTTGACCGAGCTCTGGCGCATCAGGGTGACCGGGTATTCGACCGGGTCTTCCAGCGTCATGATGTTGACGGTCTCGTTGTTCAGATGCGACAGCATCGAATACAGCGTGGTGGTTTTGCCGGAGCCGGTTGGCCCGGTGACGACGAGGATGCCTTCTGGCCGCGCCATCATCAGCTGCAGCTCGCGCCGCGCGTCTTCGGTGAAGCCCATCTGCTCCAGCGGCATGATGGATTTTTCGCGGTCGAGGATGCGCAGAACCAGGTTTTCGCCATGGATGCCGGGTTGCGAGGAGACGCGAAAATCGATCGGACGGCCGTTCAGCGTCAAGGACATGCGGCCGTCCTGCGGCGCGCGCGTCTCGGCGATGTTCATGCCGGACAGCACTTTGAGCCGCACCAGAATCCCCGGCCAGTAGGTTTTGTGCAGGCTGCGGATCTGTTCCAGCACGCCGTCGATGCGGTAGCGGATGCGCAGGAAGGCATGCTCGGGTTCGAAGTGAATGTCGGAGGATTCGCGCTTCACCGCGTCGGTGAGCAGCGCGCCGACCAGCCGCACCACGGGCTGGGTGTATTCCTCGGTGTCGGGGTTGAGGCTGGCGTAGTCGACTTCGCCAGTCTCGATTTCGCGCAGGATACCGTCGAGCGAGAGGTCGAAGCCGTAGAACTTGTCGATGAATTCGAGCAGCTGCGCTTCGGCTGCCAGCAGGGTGTCGATTTCGAGCTGGCCGCCGAGCGCGGCGCGCAGCTGGTCGAGCGCGACCACGTTGAACATGTCGGTGGTCGCCAGCGTCAGCACGTTGCGCGCGGCGTCATGCGCAATCGGCAGCAGGTGGTGGCGGCGGGCGAATTCCTCGGGCACCAGTTGCAGCGCTTCGGGGTCGGCCACCACCTGGGTGAGGTCGATACCCTGGCTGCCGAGCGCGTTGGCGAGCTGGTCGCGCAGCACCGCCTCGGTCATGAAACCCAGCGCAACCAGTTGGCGGCCGATCGGCAGGCCGCTGGTTTTCTGTTCCTTCAGGCCGATGCGCAGCTGGTCGAGGGTGATGAGTCCCTGCGAAACCAGGGTCTCGCCCATGCGGAGTTTTTTACGGCGCTCCATAACGCGTCAGCGCATCCAGAAAAAACCCTTAACCACAGAGGCACAGAGGCACAGAGAAAACCGTTCAAACTGGGGTTTTCTCTGTGCCTCTGTGCCTCTGTGGTGAGAGGTTTTCATTGCAATGTTTTAAGTTGTTGCACGCGCGCCGCCGCCTGCGCACGATCAAAACGGTGCACGCCGCCGCTGGCGAGCGCTTTCTCGTAATACGTGAGTGCCGCCGGATACTGGCGCAACTGGTCGAGGCTGACCGCCAGGTTGAAGGCGTAATCGCCGTTATCCGGCGCGCCGCGCCAGGCTTCGAAATAGGCGGCCTGGGCGTCGTTCCAGCGCGCCTGCTCGGCGTAGAGATTGCCGAGCGTCTGGTAAAGCTGCGGGCTCGGATCGCGTTCGATCAGTGTTTTCAGGCGGCTTTCGGTCGCCTGGCTGTCGGTGTTGCCGAGCAGGTCGAGCAAGGCACCCTGGGCGGCGGCATTGCGCGGGTCGAGGTCGAGCACCTCGCGATACAGGCGCTGCGCGTCCGCTTCGCGGTTTTGCACGCTGGCGATCGCTGCCAGTCCCAGCAGCGCATCCACATTGCGTCCGCGTGCGGCGGCCTGGGTGTAGAGCCGCTGCGCTTCAGCCAGTGCACCGCGCTGATAGGCCGCATAGGCCTGGTTGAGCAAGCTCGTTTGCACGTCGGGCTGGAACAGCGGCAGCGCGGCGGGTGGCGGTGCGGTGATGCTTGAGGGCGCAGCAGCACGCGGGGCGCTGCGGGCAGGCGCAGGCATCGGCGTCGGCGAGGCGTCGGTCGGCGCCTCGGCAGCCGCATGCGGTTGCGGCAAGGGTGCGGCAGGCAAGGCTGCTGGTGGGGCGGCCAGTGCGGGCGCGCTTGGCGTGGCGGGGGCAGGCACAGGCACAGGCGCTGTCACCCTGGCCGGGGCGGGCGCGACAGCAGCCGGCGGCTGCAGGGCGAAGTAGAGATAGACGCCGTAGCCCAGCGCGATCAGCGCGGCGAGCAGTGCGGTGAGCGGCACCAGCGAGAGTTGCGGCCAGCGAAAAGCCGGTGCACGGCGTGGCGCAGGCGTGGGCCCGCTGCTGCCGAACAGCAGGTCGGGCGGCTCCACCCATTCGCGTGCCTGGGCCGTGCCGGGTGTGAGGGGTTCCAGTTCGAGGTCGTCCTCAACCTGCTTGCCGGCCCCGGACTTGTCCGCATGGGCGGCTTCGGCCTGCTTCAGTGCTTTCAGCAGCAGGCTCAAGGGCTGCTCCGTGCGCTGCTGGGAAGCAGCCGCTGGAACTGACGCAGTTCATCGCTTTCCAGCGTGGGATTGGACACCACAGTGGGCCGCAGAAAAATCACCAGCTCGGTCTGGCTGTTGATGCGCTCGTGCTGGCCGAACACAGCACCAATGCCTTCCGGGCGCGACAGACCGGGAATGCCGTCACGGGCGTTGTTGGTGTCGTCCTGGATCAGGCCGCCAAGGATCACGGTCTGGCCGCTTTGCACCTGCAGCAGCGATTCCATTTCGCGCACCTGGATAACGGGCACCTGGTTGGGGATGGCGGCAGGAATGCTGGGATTGGGGTCGCGAACGAAGCCAACATTGCGCGAAATGGTCGGGCGAACGGTGAGCGAGACCATGCCGTTTTGGTTGATCTGCGGCGTCATCGTCATGACGATGCCGACCGGAACGGTTTGCGGGGTGGTGGTGAAGGTGGTCGTGGTACCCACATTCGCGGTCGTGGTGGTGTCCGCTTTGACGCTGAAGTAGACCAGATTGTCGACCACCTTGAGCAGCGCGGTCTGGTTATTCAGGGCCATCAGCTTGGGGCTGGAGAGCACCTTGGTTTTGCCGAAGGATTCCAGCAGGTCGATCGCAGCTGCGAAGCCGTTGCTCCCGCTGTTGGTGTAGGTGGCCTGGATGAAGGGGGTCAGTGTGCCGGCGAGCGCGTTGGTGCCGCCACCAAGGGTGTTGATGGCCCATCCGGTGGTGCCTTGCAGCGCTTTCGACCAGTCGATCCCGGCGCGGTATTGATCCTTGAGGCTGACCTCGACGATCGTCGCCTCGATCAGTACCTGGCGCTGCGCCGACTGCATCACGCGGTCGAGATACTGCTGCACCAGTTCCTGTTGTTTGGCGGTGCCCAGCACGGTGACGGTGCTCGCCACCGGGTTGACCGCCACATCGTATTTGCCGTCGCCCACCGGCTGGTTGGCAAACGCGGCGGTGAACAAGTTTGCCGCGCCGGCGCCGGCCTTGCTGGCGGCTTCGGCCTGCGATACCCGTTCGGCGCGTTCGGCTTTTTCAGCGTCCAGCCGGGCGGCGCGTTCTTCGTTGCTTTGTGTGACCGCACGGGTGCCGGCAAGAATAGTGCGGATGTTGTCTGCGAGCACGGTCCACAAGTCGTTGCTGGACTGGCTGGTCACGGTGGTGGTGGAGGAGTTGCCAGTTGTGGTCGTGCTGCTGCCGGTCGCGCCGACGCTGCCGCCGGTGCTGGCGATTTGCGCCGCCACACCGACGCTGGAGGTGGTGTTGCGGACGACGTTGACGTAGTTGACCGCATACGTTTTGACGTAGGGCGTGTCGGGCATGATCGACACCGTGCGGCCGTTCATTTCGTAGCGCAGATCGGCCTGCCGCGCGATGCGGTCGAGAATGGCGGGCAGCGGTTCCTGTACCGCGTTGAGCGAGACGCGCCCGGAGATGCCCGGATGCAGGTCGATGTTGTACTGGGTGTCGCGCGCGATGGAAAAGAGCAGATCTTTCACCGGCACGTCGTTGACCACCACGGTGTAGGTCGGCACCGGCGCGCTCGGCCTGGGCGCGGCCAGTGCAGGCGCGGCCTTCACCGGCGCGGGCGGCGGGGCGAGCGGCACGGCAGGCTGGGTGGGTTGGCTGATGTGGCCGGGCGAGGTGTCAAACGCCTTGGGCGGCACGCAGCCGCCCACCAGCACGAAGCTGGCCAGCGCCAGACTCGTCAATACGGAGCGTTTCAACACAGCATTCATCATCCTGTTGGTAAGGCTACGGCGCGCATTTTGCCGACCGTGCGTAAAAAAGGTGTGCCTGCCGCTGAGGCGGGCTGCGTGCGCATCGCCGCCATGGCCGCGTCGCGATCAGCAAACTCGCCTGCCAGAATCATCCAGGCAGGCGCTCCATGGCGCAGCCCGTACAAAACCCGAACCGGCTGTGGCGTGTCGACATCCAGGCTCCCCAGTAATACGGCTGCCTGCGCTGCTTCTTTAGCCGAGGCGAGCTGGATGACATGGGTGTCGGGCGCGGCGGCGGCGAGCCAGCGCTGGGTTTGCCGGGCCAGGTCGGCGACGTCAACGGCGGCCGGGGGGGCGGGCGTATGGACGGCCATGGCAGCGGACGCGCGGGGCGAGGCGTCAAGCGACAGGGCCTGCCAGGCGACAAAAGCCAGCAGGCCCAGCGCGGCCGCCAGGCCGGCGCTCAACCACGCCCAGCGGCGCAACGCCGGTCGTGCGTACGCGGGCAACTGCATTGCTGCGTCGCCCGCCGCAGCGTCCAGATGGGCCGGGGTCAGCGTGTGGGTTTGCCCGGCATAAGCCGCCAGCAGGGTTTTATCGGCCAGCACGTTGATGCGGCGCGACAGGCCGCCGGAAAGCTGGGTCATGCGGGCGATGAGCACCGGCGCAAACAGGTCGGGGCCGCGATAGCCCGCCACCGAAAGTCGCGCGCGCAGGTAGGCGGCCACCTCGGATTCGGTCAGTGGCGACAGGTTCAGGCTCAGGGTGATGCGATCCTTCAGTTGGCGGATGCGCGGGTCGGTCAGTTGTGCGTCGAGTTCGGGCTGGCCGAACAGCACGATCTGCAGCAGTTTGTCGGTGGCGGTTTCCAGATTGGTCAGCAGCCGCAGGAATTCCAGGTTGTCGAGCGCGATGCCCTGCGCCTCCTCGACGAACACCACCACGCGCCGCCCCGCTTCGTGGCGCGCCAGCAGCGTGGTGTTGAGTTGCGCCAGCCGGGCCTGCCGCCCGCTCTCGGGCGCCTCGATGCCGAGGTCGGCGAGGATCGCCGCCAGCATGTCGTCGGGTGACAGGGTGGGGTTGCCGAGATAGACGCTGTCGACGCTGTCGGGCAGTTGGGCGACCAGCTTGCGGCACAGCATGGTCTTGCCGCTACCGACTTCGCCCACCACCTTGATGATGCCTTCGCCCTGGCCGATGGCGTAGAGCAGGGCGGCGAGCATTTCTCCGCGCTGGCCGCCGGCATACCAGTACTCGGTATTCGGCGTGATGCGGAAGGGCGCTTCCTTTAAACCGAAATAATCAAGGTACACAGGGGCGGCTTATTCGGTACCGTACGTCTGCATGCGGCTGTACAGCGTGGTGCGGTTGATGCCCAGCAGCTTGGCCGCCTGCGACAGGTTGCCGTGGGTCATGTTGAGCGCGGCTTCGACGTAGGATTTTTCCCACTGGCGCAGGGTCACGTCGAGGTTGAAGTTTGCCAGCGTCTGCAACTGCTTGCGCGCCAGTTCGATCAGCGCCCTGCCATCGTTGGCCAGCGGGATTTCCTGCGGGTAAGCCTGGTCGGTGTCGAGTTCGTCTTCCAGCTGCTGGGCATTGACCGCCATGCCGGGGTATTTGGTGGTCAGGCGGATGGCGATGTTGCGCAGCTCGCGCACGTTGCCGGGGAAGTGGTAGTCCTCCCACATCTGCTGGGCGCGGGCGTCGAGCGAAAACGGCTGGCTCTTGGCTTCACGGGCGTAGAAATCACGGAAGTGCTCGAGCAGGGTCAGCTTGTCCGCGCCCATTTCGCGCAGCGGGGGCACCGCAATGGAGAACACCGACAGCCGGTGGTAGAGGTCGGTGCGGAAGCGGCCAGCCTTGATCTCGGCACGCAGATCGCGGTTGGTGGCGGTCACTACGCGGGCGTTGGAGAAGCGCGGCTGGGTTTCGCCGACGCGCTGGTATTCGCCGTTTTCCAGCACGCGCAAGAGCTTGGCCTGCAGTTCCAGCGGCAGCTCGCCGATTTCGTCGAGGAACAGCGTGCCGTTTTCGGCTTCCTCGAAGTAGCCGGCGCGCGAAGTGGTGGCGCCGGTGAAGGCGCCCTTGGCGTAGCCGAACAGGGTGGGTTCGACCAGCGTCGGCGAAATCGCCGCGCAGTTGAGCGCCAGATAGGGCTTGGCCGCGCGTGGCGACAACTGGTGCAGGCTGGAGGCCACCTTTTCCTTGCCGCTGCCCGATTCACCCTCGATCAGCACCGGGAAGGGAGCGGCAGCGTATTGCTTGATCTGCTGACGCAGTTTGTCCATCGTCGGGCTTGCGCCGACGATGCCGGAATCCCTGGCAGGGGCGGGCGCCTTGTCGGCGCTGCGCTCGGCGTCCTGCACCAGCAGGGCGTTGAACAGCAGGGACTTCAGGCGTTCGGGCTCGCACGGCTTGGCGACAAAATCGATTGCACCAAGTGCGCGCGCGTGCCGCGCATTGGCTTCGTCGCTCTGGCCGGACAGTACCAGGATCTTGATGCTGGGCGAGATGCTCAGCAGGTCGGCGATCAGGGCAAAGCCTTCGTCGGGCTTGTGCGGCTGCGGCGGCAGGCCGAGGTCGACCAGTGCCAGTTGCGGCGGTTCGTCCAGCTGCATCAGCAGGCTTTTCACCTGGGCGCGCGATTCGGCGGCCGAGATATCGAAGTCCTTGCTCAACACATAGGTGAGCGTATCGGAAATCAGCGGATCGTCGTCGACGATCAGCAAGCTCGGCTTGTTGGTTTGGGCCACATGTCCTCCAGATCCAAGAGTGCCGCAACCGCGTCTGCTCCATTCTCGGGAGGGTTTGTTATGCGCGCGTCGGGTTTTCGTCGATTGTGCCAGAGACCCGGCGAAAGTTAAACCGTGGCGGACCGGCAGGGGAGTAGCTTGCGCCGCAAACAGGAGGGCGGGTTGACGGCGAGGGTGGGCCGACTGCCCTCAGCCGTTTACCGGTTCAGTGGCAACGTGCAGCCAGCCTTCGCTGTGTTCAATCGGGCTGCCGAGGGCGATAAATTTGCGTTCCGGCGTGCCGTGGACCTGAAACACCTTGCCGGGCATGAAATGGACCGGGTCGATCACGATGCTGTCGGCACCGGCGCTGTCGGTCAGCCACAGACTGGGGTGCGTCAGATTGGCGCCGCTGTTGTCAAAGTTATCGACGGTGTGGCCCGACGAGGTGGTGTCGTACAGCATGACCAGGGTGGGCGTTTCGGCCCGGGTCTCGATACCGACCGAACTGGTGTCGTCGTTGACGCGCGACAGACGCCGCACGATGCCGATTTGCCACTGGCTGGCGTCATGTGACTTGATGCCGACCAGCGCGCCTACGCGCAGCCAGTCCTTGTCGCGCGATTCGACCAGGGCCCCATAGCCGCATTCGCTTTCGTCGTGCATGACCCAGCGTTCGACGTCGGGCGAGGCCGCGATGGCCGGAACGTGGACTTGGGAGACGCGTTCGCGGGTGCGCTCGGTGATAAAGCCGTACACCTGCACATCGTCGACCTCGTTGTAACTGAGCCCGACGCCGTAGGGCGACACGCTGGCGGGGGTGTTGGCGGCCTTGATCTGGCCGACGATGGCGCTGAGTCCGTGGGTGACGTCGACCAAATGCTTGACCGTCTGGCGCGGGGCGCGCCGTTGTTCGCGACTGGCCAGCGCAGACCACTGGCGCTGCAGGTACTCTAGCAGTCCGAGGCTTTCGGCCGTGCGGGCGTCGGTCAGGCCCAGCTGTACCGGGGTTTGGCCTTGCTGCAGGGCAGTTTGTATTTCTTGCAGCTTTTGCTGCAGGGCGGCCGTTGTCCAGAATCGCAGCGGCTTGTCGCTATCGGGTTTGCGCACACGGCGCGGGCCGTGATCGGCCGACAGGTCGACGGCAAAATTGTGGACGTCGGGGTCGAAATCGCTATCCAGTTGCAGCATCCCGTGCCAGCCGCACAGCCAGCGGTCGAGCAGGTCGAGCTGCCTGGGGTAGAGCGTGCCGGAATTGGCCAGGCTTAGCATCAGGATGTGCTGGTATGCGGTTTCGCAGCTGCACTCGGATGCGTCTTCGAGGTAAACTCGTTGGGGCTGGCGATGGAAGCCCCCGGTTTCGGCGACACGATATAGATTATGCAGCCGCAGCCAGAGTTTCTCGCCTGCCGGCAGATAGCGTATTGCGCGCCATTTCAGCAGCTGGCCGAAGGTGCGGATGGCGCGCAGGGTGATCAGCGGAATCTGCTCGTTGAGCGGTTTCTTGCCCGCTTCGTGGGAGATATGCAGCACAAAGGTGTGATAGCCGCGCGCAACTTCCCAGTACAGCCCGTACACGGCATGCCAGAGCTGGCTTTCCTGCGAGCGCGACATGCGTGGATTGCGCAGATATTGGCGCACCAGGGTGTCCTGTAGGTCGCGCGATTTTTCGTCCAGCAGCATGAAGATGGCCAGACGGTCTTTCGTGTATTGCGTCGAGTTCTCGTTGAAGCGCTTGAGTTCCTTGAAAATGGCTTGCTGGCACTTGAACGCGTCACCGATCGGCAGGTTCTCAACCCAGCGCATCGCTGCCTTGATGTTGGTCAGCGGATCATCGGTCCGCTTGCCAAAAGGCGTGAGGCGGGCGATTCCCGATGCAAATTTGTCGACCAGTGAATTCATGATGTAAGATTTTGGGGGGGTGGCGTCAGACAAGTTACGGTTAATTGAGCAAATTCTGTACCCGCCCATCAGGTCAGCTTGCCCTGCACCCAGGCCTGCACCGAGGCGAGCGCCGCCGGCAGCTGGCCCGGCTCGCTGCCGCCTGCCATCGCCAGGCCCGGCTTGCCGCCGCCCTTGCCGCCGACCTGGGTGGCGACGAAGTTGACCAGTTCACCCGCCTTGATCCGGCTGGTGACGTCAGCCGTCACTGCCGCGATCAGGCTGACCTTGCCGTCGGCCACCGTGCCCAGCACCAGCGCGCAGGATTTCAGCTTGTCGCGCAGCTTGTCGGCGGTTTCGCGCAGGCCACGGGCGTCGATGCCGTCGAGCTGCGCCGCCAGCACGCGCACGCCTTTGATGTCGACCGCTTGCTGCACCAGTTCGTCGCCGGCGCTCGACGCCAGTTTGGATTTCAGGCGGTCGAGTTCCTTTTCCAGCGCGCGGCTGTGTTCCATCAGCTGTGCCACGCGTTCGGCGGCGTCAGCCGGGGTGGCCTTGACCAATTGGGCAATGGCGCCGAGGTTTTTCTCGGTTTCGCCGAGGTAGGCGAGCACGCCGGTGCCGGTGGTCGCCTCGATCCGGCGGATGCCGGCGGCGACGCCGGTTTCCAGCAGGATCTTGAACGCACCGATGTCGCCGGTGCGCGCGACGTGGGTGCCGCCGCACAGTTCGCGCGAACTGCCGATGTCGAGCACCCGCACTTCGTCACCATATTTTTCGCCGAACAGCATCATCGCGCCGGTTTTCTGCGCCTCCTCGATCGGCATCACCCGCGCCTGGGTGGCGGCGTTGGCGAGAATCTCTGCGTTGACGCGCGCTTCCACCTCGCGGATCTGCGCGGCGGTCATCGGGGTCGGCTGCACGAAGTCGAAGCGGGTCTTGTCGGCATCCACCAGCGACCCTTTCTGCTGCACGTGATCGCCCAGCACCTCGCGCAGCGCCTTGTGCATCAGGTGGGTGGCCGAGTGGTTGCGCATGGTGCGCGCGCGTGCCTCCTCGTCGACGCGCGCGAGCACGGCGTCGCCGATCACCAGCGAGCCGGTTTTCACGACGCCGTGATGACCGAACACCTGCGCCTGGATTTTCTGCGTGTCCTCGACCTCGAATGCGCCGTTTGCGCCCTGCAGCACGCCGCGGTCGCCGGCCTGGCCGCCGGATTCGGCGTAGAAGGGCGTGTGGTCGAGCACCACCACGCCGAGCTCGCCTTCCGTCAGTTCATTGACGGCAACACCGTCGCGATAGAGCGCGAGGATGCTGCCGTCGTGCGCCAGCGTGTCGTAGCCGTGGAAAGTCGTCGCCGCGCCGGCATAGTCCAGTCCGGCGCCGAGCTTGAACTTGCCGGCGGCGCGCGCCTGATTCTTCTGCCCTTGCATGGCGGCGTCGAAAGCGGCGGTGTCCACGCTGATGCTGGCCTCGCGGCAGATGTCGGCGGTGAGATCGAGCGGGAAGCCATAGGTGTCGTGCAGCTTGAACGCCAGCTCGCCGTCGAAGGTGCCGCCGGCGGGCAGCGTCTTCAAAGTCGTTTCGAGGATGCCCATGCCGTGCTCGATGGTCTCGAAAAAGCGTTCCTCTTCCTGTCGCAAAATATCCATCACGCGGTTCTGCGCCTTGACCAGTTCGGGGTAGGCGTCGCCCATCACCGCTGCCAGATCAGGCACGATGCGGTGGAAGAAGGCCGCGCGCGCGCCCAGCTTGTAACCGTGGCGGATGGCGCGGCGGATGATGCGGCGCAGCACGTAGCCGCGCCCCTCGTTGCCGGGGATGACGCCGTCGACGATGAGGAAGGAGCAGGCGCGGATGTGGTCGGCGATAACCTTGAGCGAGTTGTTGGCAAGATCGCTGGTGTTCGTCTCGCGCGCGGCGGCGCCGATCAGCACCTGGAACAGGTCGATGTCATAGTTGGAATGCACGTGCTGCATCACTGCGGAGATGCGCTCCAGCCCCATGCCGGTGTCGACCGATGGCTTGGGCAGCGGATGCATGGTGCCGGCCTCGTCGCGGTTGAACTGCATGAACACGTTGTTCCAGATCTCGATATAGCGGTCGCCGTCCTCGTCGGGCGAGCCGGGCGGGCCGCCGTAAATACCCTCGCCGTGGTCGTAGAAGATTTCGGTGCAGGGGCCGCAGGGGCCGGTGTCGCCCATCGCCCAGAAGTTGTCGGAGGCGTAGCGCGCGCCCTTATTGTCGCCGATGCGGACGATGCGCTCTTTCGGCACGCCGATGTCGTTGTGCCAGATGTCGAACGCTTCGTTGTCCTCGGCGTAGACCGTGACCCAGAGTTTTTCTGCGGGCAGTTTCAACTCCTGGGTCAGAAACTCCCAAGCGTATTTGATCGCGTCCTGCTTGAAATAGTCGCCGAAGCTGAAGTTGCCCAGCATCTCGAAGAAGGTGTGGTGGCGTGCGGTGTAACCGACGTTTTCCAGGTCGTTGTGCTTGCCGCCGGCGCGCACGCAGCGCTGCGACGACACCGCGCGGGTGTAGGGGCGCGTATCCTGGCCGGTGAACACGTCCTTGAACTGCACCATGCCGGCGTTGGTGAACAGCAGCGTCGGGTCGTTGCCGGGCACTAGCGGGCTGGATGGCACGATGGTGTGGCCTTTGGAGGCGAAAAATTCGAGAAAACTCTGGCGGATGGCGCTGCTTTTCATGGTGTTGGAATGTTTCGTGCGTGGACGTCGAACAATAAGGCATTGTATCCGTTAAAGTTCCGGCCTTACAGGCGGCAGAGGCAGGGCAGATGAGCGACGAAGATGTCATCGCAGCGATGCGGGAATGGCTGGAAAAAGCCGTAATCGGGCTCAACCTGTGCCCATTTGCGAAGGCGGTCTACGTGAAGAATCAGGTGCGTTTTGTGGTGAGCCAGGCGCCGCATCTGGATGGCCTGCTGGAAGAGCTCGACCGCGAGTTGGATTTTCTGGCCGCCGCCGATCCCGAGGCCATCGACACGACGCTACTGATCCATCCGACGCTGCTGCCGGATTTTCTTGATTTCAACGATTTTCTTCAGTTGGCCGAAGCCGCCGTGGACGAGCATGGGCTGGAAGGCGTGATCCAGATCGCCAGCTTTCATCCGGCCTTCCAGTTCGAAGGGACTGAGCCCGACGATATGGGCAACTACACCAATCGCGCGCCGTTTCCCACCTTGCATCTGCTCCGCGAGGCCAGCATTGCGCGCGCAGTGGCGGCTTTCCCCCAGGCCGAAACGATCTACGAACGCAATATCGAGACGCTCGAAGCCCTGGGGCCTGCGGGATGGGCCGCGTTGTGGAAGGCGCAACCCGAGCGGTAGCGCTGGAGGGCGAAAAGGGCAGGGGCCTGCGTCGGCCCGCCGGACCCGCTAGCTGCCGCAACCGCCGCAACAACTGCCGCTTGCGTGCGGGTTCTTTTTCTCTTCGACTTGCACGCCCGCCGCGGCGAGCACCGCAATCAATTGTGCCCGGGTCGCCGTTTTATCATCGATGCTGACCTGCAGGCATGCCGGCGAGTCCACAAACGAGACCTCGTGCACGCCGGCTATCGCCTTCAGACTCGCGCCCGCCCGTTGACCGGCTTCGGCGTTAAGGGGACCGACGATATTGAGAGTTTCAGTTTTCATGTTTGCTCCTTTCAAGAATAGTTAGATGTTTTCGGTCAGCCGTGCATAAAGACCCGGCAGCACACGGGGCAGCATCGCAGCATCCCGCACCACGACGTAGCCAGTCGCGCCGAACAGATGCGGCAGGTAATCTCCCGCCGTTTCATCGATGGTCACGCAAAATGGCGTGAGTCCCAGACGACGCGCTTCGATGATCGCCATGCGCGTGTCCTCGATCCCGTAACGGCCTTCGTACTTGTCGAGGTCGTTGGGCTTGCCGTCAGTCAGGATCAGCAACAAGCGGCGCGCGCTACGCCGGCTCGACAGAATCGCGCTCGCGTGGCGGATGGCCGCGCCCATGCGCGTGTAGTAGCCCGGCTTCAATGCTGCCAGGCGGCCGCGGATCGGGTCGCCATAGCGTTCGTCAAAGCCCTTGAGTAGATGGAAGCGCACGTTGTCGCGCCGCACCGAGGAAAATCCATATAGCGCAAAACGATCGCCCGTCGCCGCCAGTGCTTCGCCAAACAGCATCAGGCTGTCGCGGATGACGTCGATCACCCGCGCGCTGTTGTTGACCCAGGCGTCGGTCGACAGCGACAGGTCGGCCAGCAGGAGGCAGGACAGGTCGCGCTGCTGTTGGCGGCTGTCTATATACAGGCCCGGCTCGGATGTGCGTACGCCATCCACCTTGTCGGTGGCAAAGCGCACGCAGGCGTCGATGTCGAGGTCGCTGCCGGACAACTGCGCGCGCAATCGTGCGCGCTGCGTGGTGAGCGCCTGGAACTGCTGGCGAAGACGCTTTGCCGGCGCCCGCAGGGCGAGCGGCAATACGCAGGGCTCGGCATCGCGCGCAAGCAGCATCTGCAGCCGGCAATGCGCGGGCTGCAGGCGTTGCTTGCGGTAGTCCCATTCCGGCAGCAGGATGCCGTCGGCCAACGCCAAGTCGTCGTCGGCCTCGGCCGGCAGATCGAGATCGAAGCGCACCCGGCTCGCTGTGGTCTGGTCGTCGTCGGCGATGCTGAGGATATCGAGATCGTTCGCCGCCTTCTCCGCATGCTCGTTTTCATCCTCTTCGAGCGGGCGGTCGACCTTGACGAATTCGGCCCAGGAAAACAGGCTTTCGGCGCGGAATAGCAGCATGAAGGGGTTGGTCGCCTGCGGCATGTCGACGCGCTCCGCGCGCCGCTTGCGCGCGTCGCGGCGCGCTGCGGATTTTGCCGCGGGCGGCGGGGGCGCTTTCTCGGCATTTGCCTGGCGCGGTTTGCCGAGGCCAACCGGCGGCTGCGGGTGCAGCCACAGCGACACCGGCGCGGGCGGCTGCGCCGCTGGTTCGAAGTCCTCGACCGAACCCGGGTGGCTCAAGGCGGCGCGAATCGCCCTTTCCGCGGCCTGTTCCTGCCCGCTCAGCCTGACCGGATTGGGACGCAGCGCGAGCGCCGCCGCGACCAGCCGCTGGTAACGGGGGACCAGGCCGGGCAGGGCGCCAAGCGCGGCGAGTGTGGCCTGCTGGTTGCGCACGATCCAGGGCGCTTGCGGCGCAACGTCATGTGCGGCCAGCGCGAGCAGCCACAGATACAGTTCGCGGTTCTGCGCGCGCTCCGGAAAGACGTCGAGCGCAGCCGGCAGGTACACCGTGCTGTCGTCGGTCCAGGCCAGCTCCAGCTTTTCGCCGACGCCGGCCGCCCGTTCGAGCCACTTGCGTCGCGCGCCGTGCGCGGTCGCGGTGCCGGTACGCACCGTCAAACCGGCGTCGCCGCCGAGTGCGCGAAAGAAGATCGGCGCCATGCGCTCGATTTCCTTCAGTTCGATGCGCGCTTTGGGAAAGCCGCGGTACGCGGCGCGCGTAATCAGTTTGTCCCACAGGCCGCCGACAAATTCTTCCATGCTTATTTCCCCGTCTTCGGTGACGCGTCGCGCAGTGATGCCGCGCCCGCGTCATGCGCAACCGTAGCGGTGCGGGCGGCCCGAACGTTGAACGCGGCTTCGGATTCCGCGCGCAGGTCCTGCACCCAGTTCAGCAGCGTACCGCTCGGATTGCTTTCCATCGTGTGGTCGCAGGCGTCGACGCACTGGCCGCATTGCACGCAGGCGAACATCATGCGCTTGACGTTGCGCGGGTTCAGGCGCATCGGGCAGACATGGTCACAGGCCGAATAACAGCTCGCGCAATCCTTGGCGCGCTGGCGCTTGAAGCCGACCACCATCGCCTTGTCGTTGCTCATCCATGCGAGGCTCTGGAACAGCCCGACCGCGCAGGCATAACGACAGAACAAATGGCGCGCGAACATGAACTCGACGAAGAAGGCGATGCTGGCAGCGCTCAGAAAAACAGCCTGATTGTGCGTGAGGCTGGCGTGCCAGAGGTTGCCGTACACCTCGGCCGGCGGCAGCAGATAGGTCAGCAGTACCACCGCCCACAGCACCGCGCAGGCGATGACGAGCGGAATCACCGCAAACCACCAGAGTGCATCGTGCCGGGTTTCGCTGCCATCCGGGTTGCGGGCCGGTAGCGGCTTCTTGTCCCACAGGCTTTGCTTGCCGATCGCGCGTCGCAGTGTCTGGTTGATCGTTTCGACAATGGAGAAATGCGGGCATAGCCAGCCGCAGTACAGCCGTCCCCATTTCCAGCTGACGTAGATGAGTGTGCCGACCACCGCGACCAGCGGCAGGAAGCCACGCAGTACGAGGTTCACCGAAGCCTGCGCGGCCGAAGCGCGGCCGGCGAGGAATTCATCGAGTCCCAGCGTCCAGTCGAAGCCGAACAGGATGAAATGCTTGAGATTCAGGTCGAGCCGAAAGATGTCGAAGATCGGCGCGAACACGAACAGCAAGAAAAATCCCGCCTGGGTGAGCTGGCGCCAGCGCTGTACCGGCAAGCCCAGCCAGCCGCGCGCGACGCGGCTGCCCGGCGCCGGCCGGCCGGTTACCACTTGCGGCTCCCCAGCAGCGGGTAGACGAAGGTCTCCCCCGCGATTGCGCGCGACAGACCGAGCACACCCAGCAGCACCAGCGTCGCGTGGCAGCACAACACATACAACAGCAGCACGATCCAGGTCGCCGGGTGGTCGAGATTGCCGACCAGCGCGATGATCGCGGGCACGCCGACAAGCAGCAGGCCGGCCCATACGCTGACCGTGAGCGTTTGGCGAAGATGCGAGCGGGTGAGCGGGTTGACACTCGCGCGATGCCGGCGGGCGAGCCAAAGCAGGACCAGGAATGCCAGGCCAGGTGCCAGTAGCAAATTGATCAGATAGAGCGCTTCCGCTTGCACCGCATGGGTGCGCCGGTCGCGGGGAGGGTTCATTGGCCGAAGGTTGCCTTGATGACTTCGAGCAGTGCTTGCGCCGTGTCGGCATCGTCGGTCAGCGGCTCCACCAGCGCGGCTTCACACGCGACGACCGGGTCGCAGCCGGCGCCGATCAGGCTTGCGGCATAGACCAGCAGCCGGGTTGAGGCCGCTTCTTCCAGGTCATGATCCTTGAGCTGACGGAAGTGACCGGCCAGCGTAACGAGTTGCGTCGCCAGCAGGGGCGTTGCACCGGTTTCGGCAATCACGATCCGCTCTTCGAGCGCGGCTGGCGGAAAGCCGAAATTGATCGCGACAAAACGTTGGCGCGTCGACGGCTTCAGGCTCTTGAGCAGATTCTGGTAGCCCGGGTTGTAGGACACCACCAGCATGAAATCGTCCGGCGCCTGCAATTCCTCGCCGGTCCGTTCGATCGGCAGAATGCGGCGGTCGTCGGTCAGCGGATGCAGCACGACGGTCGTGTCCTTGCGCGCTTCCACCACTTCATCCAGGTAGCAGATGCCGCCCTGGCGCACCGCGCGCGTCAGGGGACCGTCGGACCATATTGTCTGACCGTCGCCGATCAGGTGGCGGCCGACCAGGTCGGCGGCCGTCAGGTCGTCGTGGCAGGACACGGTTATGAGTGGCCGCGCCAGACGCGCCGCCATATGTGCGACGAAGCGCGTCTTGCCGCAGCCGGTCGGGCCCTTGATCAACAGCGGGAGGCGGTTGCGGAACGCGTATTCGAACAGTTCGCACTCGTTGCCGATGGGCTGGTAGAACGGGATGTTCAGCATGGCCGCGAGGCCCGGGTTCGTCAGGTCGTTCATGGGATGTCTCCGTTAACTTTGCGCGAGTTGAAAGGCGTAGGCGATCAGGCCCAGAACCAGTAGCAGCCAGCCAAGAACAATCCAGCGCCAAGGCCCCTTGACGCCCCGAAGCGCCATGAACCGGTCGATCACGATGTTTCCTTTGACCAGCGTCGCCAGCAACACCGGAATCAGGACGGCGCTGCCCGACATGCCGGCTTCGGCCAAACCAAAACTCAGGGCGGTGAGCGTCAGCAGCATCAACCACTGGAATGTAGCCACTCTCATGATGTCGTCAGTTCAATATGTAAATTAAGGGGAATAGAACAATCCACACGAGGTCGACCATGTGCCAGTAGGCGGCACCCGTTTCAACACCCGCATGGTCGGCCGCGCTGTAACCGCCTCGCCATGCCTTGAGTGTCACGGCACCGAGGATGATCATGCCGAGGACGACATGCATGAAGTGAAAAAAGCCGAGGCCCAGGTAAAACATGTAGAAGGTATTGGTCGACATGTTGATGCCAGCCTCGATCTTGCCGCTGAATTCACTGAGCTTGAGTACAAGAAACGCGGCGCCGCATGTCATCGCGGTGATCAGCCAGCTTGCGCAGGAGCGGGAATGTCCTCGCCGGATTCGACTGACGGCAAGTACGACGAAATAGCTGCTGGAGATCAGCAGTACGGTATTGATGACGCCGCTGGCCCGGTCCAGCTCCAGTTGCGACGCGTTGAATAATTCGACGTTATGGGTACGGGCGAATGCGTACGCCAGGAAAAAAATGCCGAACACCAGCAGTTCGGCGAGGATGAAGAACCACATCGCAAGATCGCCCGGTAGGTCATGGCGGCTGCGAAGCGGTGCCGAGAGTGACATTGAGACGTTCAAGACAGTCCTCCCTGTCTGCCCGGCGAACCGGGTAGAAAGTCGGGCTCAGTCCGCAGTCGCGGCCTTGCCCTTGATAAAGAAGCTGCCGATGTACAGCAGGAGACCGATCAGGAAAATCACGCCGGCGCCTTCACGCAGCCAGTAGAACAGCGCAACCTGGTCCTGTGCAGCCATGAACGACATCGGCTGGTCGGAGATGCGCTGCAGCCAGATTTGCAGGATGCCGGCGGCTGTCAGGAACAGCGTGATGAACACCATGGCGACGGTCATGAGCCAAAACGACCACATCTCGACCACCTGTGCGAGCGGGCTGTTTGCAGCACGCCCGCGCATCAGCGGCATGGTGTAGCTGATCATGGTGATCACCACCATTACATAGGCGCCGTAAAACGCCATGTGACCGTGGGCCGCCGTGATCTGGCTACCGTGGGTGTAGAAATTGACCGGTGCCAGCGTGTGCAGGAAGCCCCACACCCCCGCCCCGAGAAAAGCCATCACACCGGTACCGAGCGCCCACAGTACGGCCGCCTTGTTCGGGTGCTCGCGGCGTCTGCGGTTGACCATGTTGAACGCAAACACCGTCATCATGAAGAAGGGAATCGGTTCCAGGGCCGAGAACACGCTGCCCCACCACTGCCAGTATTCCGGTGCGCCGATCCAGTAGTAGTGGTGGCCGGTGCCGATGAGGCCGGTGATCAGCGCCATCGCAATGATCACGTACAACCATTTCTCGATCACTTCGCGATCCACGCCGGTTACCTTGATCAGCACGAAGGCCAGCATCGCGCCCATGATCAGTTCCCACACGCCTTCGACCCAGAGATGGACGACCCACCACCAGAAGTACTTGTCCTTGACGATGTTGCCGGGGTTATAGAAGGAGAACAGGAAGAAGATTGCGAGACCCCAGAGACCGACCAGCATCACCAGGTTGATCGCAGTCTTGCGCCCGCGCAGCACCGTCATCGACAGGTTGTACAACATCGCCAGCGCGACGACCACGATGCCGACCTTGGTTGGCAGCGGCTGCTCGAGGAACTCACGTCCCATTGTCGCCAGCAGGTTGTTTCCGGTCATCTCGGCCAGCGTTGCATAGGGCACGAATAGATAGCCAAGAATGGTCATCACCCCCGCGGCGAGAAAAATCCAGAACATCACCATCGCCAGCTTCGGACTATGTAACTCGCGTTCCGACTCTTCCGGAATAAGGTAGTAGGCCGCACCCATGAAGCCGAACAGCAGCCACACGATCAGCAGGTTCGTATGCACCATGCGGGCGACGTTGAAGGGGATTTCCGGGAACAGGAAATCACCGACTACGTACTGCAGCCCCATGATCAAGCCAAATAGGATCTGGCCAAGGAAAAGTCCGATCGCCGCGATGAAGTAGGGCTTCGCGACCATCTGTGATTGATATTTCATGAAGTTCTCCGCTTATTGCACATTTGGTAAGGCATGCTCAGCCTTCGATATTCGGCGGCCAGTTGGACGTGTTGATCTCGGACGTGTACTTGAGGAAATTAACCATGTCATCAAGCTGTTCGTCGTTGAGATGGAAATTGGGCATCTGGCGTCGCCCGGGCGCGCCGGTCGGCTGGCCCTGCATCCAGGCCTTGATGAACTCGGGGCCGCGCCGCTTGTACACGTTGACGAGCTCGGGCGCGAAATACGCGCCCTCGCCCATCAACGTGTGGCAGCCGATGCAATTGCGTGTTTCCCAGATGTGCTTGCCCCGCAGGACCGATTCGGACAGGTTCTCACGGTTGTCGCGTTTGGGAAGCGTGCTCATCGTGTCGAACGTCAGTCCGATCAAGAGCAGGAAGAAGAACACCGCGCCACCGTAGAAGATGTTGCGGGCAGCGGATTTTGTAAATGCCGAGCTCATTTGGTTGGGTCCTTATCGTTTTCTTGATTGAATACGACTCGCTTGCTACGGCACACTTTTCAGTTGCATGCGCCAAGCGTTGCTTGTCGATATAAAAATACATTCGGGTGTAAATATGTTCTTATTTAAATATACATTCAAAATACCTGTTTTGCAAAGCGGAAAATTCGCTTGTTGTATTCGCGACACAAAAATGTCGAAGAGGAGGCAGTGAGTGGGGAAAGGGATCGTGTAGGTGCTCGCCATCCCATCACCTGTTGCGCTGCGCGAGGCGGAAATTTGCTTGCGCGGCGCCGAAAGACAGCAGACGTCCGAAGCACGTGGGTTTGGCCCAGCTGCGTTGCGGCCGTTGGTTAGGCTATAGCGCTCATTGCGGCTGCGCGTCGAGCCGGCTAAGGTTGCCGCTTTCAACCGCAGGAATTGCGATGTCGAATCAACCCCGGATACTTGAATTGCGCCAAGCGCTGTCGCGCGTCATCGTCGGCCAGGACACCCTGCTCGACCGCCTGGTGATCGGCCTGCTCGCCGACGGCCATGTGCTGGTGGAGGGGCTGCCGGGACTGGCCAAGACGACGGCGGTGAAAACCCTGGCCGCCGCCATCCACGGCAGTTTCCGCCGTATTCAGTTCACCCCGGACCTGCTGCCGGGCGACCTCACCGGCACCGATATCTATCACGAGGGCCAGTTCGAATTCATCGAAGGGCCGCTGTTCCACGAAATCATCCTCGCCGACGAAATCAACCGCGCCCCCGCCAAGGTACAGGCCGCGCTGCTGGAAGCGATGCAGGAGCACCAGATCACGGTGGGCGGCGTGACGCGCCCGTTGTCGCCGCTGTTCATGGTGATGGCGACGCAAAATCCGCTGGAACAGGCGGGCACCTATCCGCTGCCGGAAGCGCAGCTGGATCGCTTTCTGCTGCATGTGGCGCTGGATTATCCGAGCGATGCCGAGGAACTGGAAATCCTGCGGCGCGACCGCGCCCTTCCCGCCGTCGCCGGGCGCGTGCCGCTGATGGCGGTGATCGATACCGCCACCGTGCTGGCCGCACGCGAGGAGGTGCGGCAGGTGCACGTGTCGGATGAAGTCGAGCGCTACATCGTCGCCCTGGTGCGCGCCACCCGTGCGCCCGGCGAGTGGTGCGCCGACTGGGCGCGAGCGGTGGAAGTGGGCGCCAGCCCGCGCGCCTCGCTCGCTCTGCTGCATGCGTCGGCGGCCGCGGCCTATCTGCGCGGGCGCGACTACGTCACGCCGGACGACGTGCGCGAGCTGGCCGCCGACTGCCTGCGCCATCGCATCACGCTGAGCCTCGACGCGCGCCTGCAGAAACTCGGCCGCGATGCCTTCATCGTCGGCCTGCTCGAGGCCGTTCCCGCGCCGTGAAATTGGCGCGGCTCCCGTGGTTGGCGCGCCTGCGCGCGCAGCCGGAAATGCCGGCGCCGGCATCAGTCCACGCACCGCTGATCGCGGCGGCCGAGATGGCCGGACTCGCCGCGCAGGCCAGCCTGCTGGCGACGCTGCCGCTGCGCGAGGTGCACGGCCACCATGCCGGCGACTGGGCGTCGTGCTGGCTCGGGCGCGGGCTGGATTTCGAGGAATCGCGGCCGTACAGCCCGGGTGACGATATCCGTGACATGGACTGGCGTACCACCGCGCGCACCGGCCGCCCCCACCTGAAAATCTACCGCGAGGAACGCCAGCCGATGGTGCATCTGGTGGTCGACCGCGGCGCCACCATGCGCTTCGGCACGCGCCGCCGGCTCAAGGTGGCCCAGGCGGCGCGGCTGGCCGCGGTGCTGGCGTTTGCCGCCGCCGGGCGCAACGGCGTGATCGGCGCCACCCTGTGGAACGCGCAGGATGAAACCCTGCCCGCGCGCCATGGCCGGCTGGCGGCGCTCGCCCTGATCGAGGCGGCGGCGGCGCCGTGCCCGCCGCTCACCGATCCCGCGCAGACCGACGCCCTGCAGCATGTCGACCGCCTCGCCGCGCTGGAAGCAAGCCTGCCGCGTGGCGCGCGGCTGGTGCTGATCAGCGATTTCGCCTGGCTGACCGACGCCCACGAGACGCAGCTGGCGCGGCTTGCTGCGCGTTTCGACGTGTGGGCGATCCAGATTGTCGACGCCGCCGAGCGCGCTTTGCCGGCAATGGGCGCGGCGTGCTTTCACGACATGGCGAGCGGCCAGCGGGTGTGGCTCGACACCGCGCAGACTGCGGTGCGCAGCGCTGTCCGCACGGCATTCGCCGGTCATCTGGCGGCGCAGGCTGACCGCCTTGCGCGCGCCGGCGTACGCCATCAGCAGGTGGACAGCGAAGTCGACGATCTGGTCGCGTTATTCGTATATGGCTGACCCGCGCAACGAACTGGCCGACATCATCGTGCCGGCCGCGCCCGACGCGGTCGTGGCGGCGGCGGGCACCAGCCTGTTTCTGTGGACGGCCGTGGGGCTGGCGGGGGTGGCCGGTGTCGCGCTGCTCGCCTGGCTGTGGCATCGCCGTCGCCCGGCGCGCGCCCTGCACGCGATTGCCGCCGCGGCAGCGCAGCGGCAGAGCCCCCCGCCGGTGCTGGCCGCCCGTCTTGACGCCTGGGTGCGTGCGCGCTTCCTGCTGCCGCGGGTCGACGCGGCAATCTGCCCACCCGGCCTTGATCCGGTCGTGTGGTCGGACTGGGCGAAGGCCCTGGCGCAATTGCGCTTTGCCCCGCCGCCGCCCGATGGCTACACGGTGCTGGTGAGCTTGTGCGAACGCGCCCGCCATTGGAGCCGCCATGCTTGAGCTGGCGCAATCCTCTTGGCTGTTCCTGCTGCTGGCGGTCGCGGGCTGGGGCTGGCTGGCCTGGCGGCGCGCGCAGGGCGAAGCAGCGGGCGTGGTGCTCAACCACCCGGCGCTGCCGCTGACGGGAGTCGGGCGCTTGCCTGCGCCCGGCCTGCGCTGGCCGGTCGTGCTGCGCGGGCTGGCGTTTGCCCTGCTGGCACTGGCGCTGGCGCAGCCGCGCGAAGTGGGCGACTGGATCACGCCGCCGCCCGAGGGACGCGACATGGTGCTGCTGATCGACACCTCGCTCACCATGAGCATCCGCGATTTCAAGCAGGGCGATCTTGAAGTCGAACGCATGACGGTGCTGAAGGACACGCTGACGCGCTTCATCGACGGCCGCCCCGGCGACCGCTTCGGCGTCATCGTGTTCGGCAGCGAAGTGGCGACGCTGACGCCGCCGACCTTCGACCGCGCCCATGTCGCGGCGCAGATCCAGCGCATCCAGGTCGGTATGGTGGGCGGCGACACCGCGCTGGGCGACGCGCTCGGCATGGCGCTGAAGCAGGTGCGCACGCGCCGCCTGCGCCCCGCCGTCATCCTGGTGAGCGACGGCGCCGACAACAACGCCGGCACCCTGACGCCGGCCGAATCGCTGGCGGTGGCGCATCAGGCCGGGGTGGCGATCCATGCCCTGCAATTCGGCAGCGATCCCTATGCGGCAGCGCGCGCCGCGCGTACCGTGTCCAGCCCGCCGGTGGCCGATCCGCAGCCCGATCTCGCCGACCTCGCGCGGCTTACCCAGGGGCAGTATTTTGCGATCGCCAGCGCCGACGACGCTGCGCGGGTGATCCGTGCAATCGACCAGCTCGAGCCGACCCTGTCGCGTCCGGCGCAGCAGCGCCAGGTGCGCGAGTGGTACTGGGCGGCGCTGGCGCTGGCCGCCGCGTTGCTGGTCTGTGCGCGCTGGCTCACATTCAGGCGCGCCGCATGATCGATCAGCTGTTAAACCTGCACTGGCGCGAACCACTGTGGCTGGCCCTCGCGGCGGTGCCGCTGCTGTTCGTCTTGTGGCGAGGCCGACGCCGCGCGCGGCTGTTGCGATACGCCGACGCCGAACTGCTGCCGTGGGCGGCCAGCCTGCCCGCTGCCCAGGCCGGCGCATGGCCCCGCACGCTGGCACACGCGCTGGCCTGGCTGCTCCTGGCGCTGGCCGCAGCCGGCCCGCGGCTGCCGCTCGAATTGCGCGCGGGGCAGACCACGCCGCGCCACCTGTTGACGGTGATGGCGGTGCTCGACGTGTCCGCCTCGATGCGCGCCACCGACATCGCGCCGGATCGCCTCGCCCGTGCCCGCCTCGAGCTGCTCGACTGGCTGCCGCGCTTGCAGGGCGAACGCGTGGGCCTCATCGTGTTTGCCGGCGAGGCGGGGG
>NZ_LDUG01000017.1:102646-134879 GCF_001530125.1 Thiobacillus denitrificans
TGCCGAAACCGACAGCGTCGATGCGGCCGCGCAAACAGCAGTTGAAGCCCTGCGCCAGGCCGCGATGCCGCTGTTCGTGTTGGGCGTGGGCAGCGAGGCGGGCGCTTCGGTGCCGCTTCCCGACGGCGGCTTTGCCGAAACGGACGGCGTGCAGGTGACGAGCCGCATGGCGGCGAATGCCTACCGCCAGTGGGCGATCGCCAGCGGCGGGCGCTTCGCCGTGGTCAGCGACGGCGACGCCGACTGGTCGGCGCTGCATGATGGCGGCATCGCCGGCTTGCCTGGCGATCCGCTCGCGCCGGAGACGGCTGCCGCATGGCGCGAACTCTATGCCTGGTGTCTGGCACCGGCGCTGGCGCTGCTGATGGCCGTTTACCTGCCGCGGCGGGTGGTGGTGCTGGTCGCGCTGGCGGTCTGGGGTGCTGCCGTTGTGCCGACCGATGTGCTGGCCGACGAAGCCGCAGCCTGGCAGGCCTGGCAGCAGAAGCAGTACGCCCGCGCGCAAACCCTGTATGCAGAGGCTGGCGGCTATCGCGGACAGATGGGCGCGGGCGCGGCCGCCTGGAAGCTGGCGGAGTACACAGCGGCGGCGCGCCACTTCGGCGCTGCCCTGCTGCTGGCGGAAAACGACGATCAGCGCGCGGATGCGCTCTACAACCTGGGCAACGCGTACTACGGGCGCGGACAGTGGCAGGCCGCCTTCGAGGCGTTCGAAACCGTGCTGCGTGTGCGCCCTGGCGACACCCGGGCCGGCGCCAACCGCGAGCTTGCCTGGCAACGTCTGCGTCGCCAGCGCCCCGAGACGCCGATGCAGAGCGATCTTGGCGGCCGCCGTGGATTTCTGGCCGAAGGGCAGATTCAACTGGATGGTCAAACCGGCCCGACACCCGACGACCCTGAATCAGAAGCAGCCGGCGTACAGATCGACCGCGGCACGCCGGGCGCTAGCGGGGCTCATGCGCCCGGCGCGTCTGCGCCGCGTCAGGCGCTGCGGGTCGATCCCCGGCTGGCGCTGTCGGGCCTGAAAAAGCTGGATCGCCTGCAGGACCAGCCCACCACCCTGCTGCACAACCTGCTGAAGCAGGATGCCCGCCACGACGATGCGGAGCGGCCGCCATGGTGAAAACGCTTTTGCTGATGTCCCTGCTGGCAGGCGGCCTGGCAAACGCGGGGTCGCTGAGCGCGCGCCTGGACAAGACGAGCGTGGCGCTGGGCGAGCCGGTGGGCCTGACGCTGCAGGCACAGGGCCTCAGTCTCGAGGCGCTGGATGTCGGTCCGCTCGGCGCGAACTTCGATGTATTCGGGCGCACGCTGAGCCGGGGTACGGACAGCGAAATCCTGGTGCTGACGCTGTACCCGCGCGCTGTTGGTCGCGTGCAGATCCCGCCGCTGCAGGTCGAGGCGAGGCGCACCGCTGCGCTGCCGCTGGCAGTGACCGACGGCAGCGACAGCATGCCGAGGGTGACGGCGAACTGGACGCTGGAACCCGCGCAACCGCAGGTGAACCAGCCGGTTCGACTGACCTTGGCAATCTGCGACGACGGCAGTCTGCAATGGCAGCGCCCGGCCTTGCCGACGCATACCGGGCGCATCGTGCGCAGCCTCGGCGAAGACGAGGGCGAAGCCGAACGCGCGGGCGAAGCCTGCACCCTGCACCGGTATCACTGGGCGCTGCTCGCCACCCAGGGCGGCGCAGCCACGCTCACCGTGCCCATGCTCGACGCCACTCGGTTCGGCCAGCGCCTGCGTTTTCCGGGGCCGTCCCTCTCATACCAGGCCGCCGCCTTGCCGGCCTGGCTGCCGGCCCACGTGCCGCCGGTCGCCCCGGTCGTTCATGCCGAGCCGCTGCCGGCGCGCTGGCCCCTGCAGCGTCCGCTCAGCTGGCGCCTTGAAGTGGAGGGCGGCTACAGCGCGGACGGCCTCAAGGCCCTGCTCGACCTGCAGTTGCGCGAGTCGCCCGCCCTCGGCGTGTATCCGCCGCTGATCGAGCCGGTGGCGTCCGAAGACCCGAATTCGCCCTTGTCGCGTTACGCCGTCACCCTGTTCCTGCAGCCGCGTGCAAGCGGTGAAGTCACGCTGCCGACCCTGAACCTGCCTTGGTATGACCCGGCGCGCGACCGGCTAGCCAGTCAAGTGTTGCCGGGTCGTTCGATTGCGGTGTTCGATCCGCGCTTGCAACTTGCCCGACAGGTGGCGGGCGGCCTGGCGGGTGTGCTGTTGCTGGCCGCGCTGGCCTGGCAGATCCGTCGCATGGCGCGCTGGCGGATGGCGCGTCGGCGCGGCCTGCGCGCGATCCGGCAGGCACAGGGCATCGCGGAATTGGCGCAGGCGGTACGACAGTTTTCGTTCACAGGACAGCCTCCCGCGTCCAGTCTCGGTGAATGGCAGCGCCGCCTGGCGCGGGAAACCAGGGGATGCGATGTGGCAGACGCAGTCCGCCGGATGGAACAGCAGTTGTTCGGACAGGCACTGCCCACGCCGGCCGAATTGCAGCAGGCCTTATTGCGGAAACTCGCGCAAGCCCGCCCGAAACCGCGCACCCCATGGAAACGGGTGCCGGCGAGGGGTTGAGCTTGCTGCAGACGCAAAAAAAGGGGCTTGCGCCCCTTTTTTTGGTTACGAGGATACGCTCAGGACACCCCGCCTTTATAGTTGGCAATGCCCGGGTTGGATTTGCCGACCCCGATGATCTTGGGCTCGTTCAGTTTCAAGCCCTTGATCACTTTCTTGTCGCGCAGGTACGTCGCGACGACGTCCCAGATCGGTTCGCCGGTTGCTCCTTCCGCTACAGGCGCCCAGCCAGCGACCTTGTAGGTCTTGCTGGCAGCCACCGGCTTGCCCTTGATGGTCATGCTGCCGATCCGCTTGCCGATGGCCGCGTTGGGCGCAATGGTGTACTCGATGCCGCCCACGCGCACCATGTCGCCGCCCTGCTGGTAGTAGGGGTCGGCGTTGAACAGGTTGTCGGCGACATCCTCCATGATGGTCTTGATCATCTCGCCCGTCATGCTGGTCAGCGTGGTCTGCGGGTAGGTGATCGCGGTCTGGTCCATCAGGCGTTCCATCGTGATGGCGTCGCCCGGCAGCAGCGTGGTGCCCCAGCGGAAGCCGGGCGAGAAGGCAGCGTCCGCCCCCTTGACCGCCATCATCGCGTCGACCAGCAGCTGGTCCCAGGTGCCGTTGAAGTTGCCGCGGCGATACAGGAAGTCGTCCGACACGGCGAGTTTCTCGCTGAGCTTGCTCTCGTAAGGCGCGCGCACTTTCTTGATGTACGCGTCCATCGCCGGATCGGCCGGAAGCAGGTTGGAGAACACCGGCAGCAGGCGGTACTTGAAGCTGGTCACGCGCTTGCCCTTGACCTCGAAATCCATCACGCCGAGGAACTTGCCGTTGGAGCCCGCGTTGGTCACCAGGGTCATGCCTTTGGCGTTCTTGATCTTCACCGGCTGCGGCACGCCATCGTGGGTGTGGCCGCCGAAGATGGCGTCGATACCTGTGACGCGGCCGGCCATCTTGAGGTCGACGTCCATGCCGTTGTGCGACAGCACGATGACAACCTGGGCGCCCTTGGCGCGCGCCTCGTCCACCCATTTCTGCATGCTGTCGTCGCGGATGCCGAAGCTCCAGTCCGGCACCATCCAGCGCGGGTTGGCAATCGGCGTGTAGGGGAAGGCCTGGCCGATCACGGCGATCTTCACCCCGTTCTGTTCCTTGATGGTATAGGGCTTGAACACCTGGTCGCCGAAGTCGTTGGTCACGATGTTCTGCGCGACGAAATCGATGTTGGCTTTCTTGAAGTCCTTGTTGACGATCTCCATGACGCGCTTGGCGCCGAAGGTGGATTCCCAGTGCGGGGTCATGACGTCGACGCCCAGCTTGATGCAGGCGTCGACCATGTCCTGCGCATTGGTCCACAGCGAGGTGGCCGAACCCTGCCAGGTGTCGCCGCCGTCGAGCAGCAAGGCGCCAGGGCGTTGCGCGCGCATCTTGTCGACCAGGGTTTTCAGGTGAGCAAATCCCCCGACCTTGCCGTAGACCTTGGCGGCTTCGGTGAAGTCGAGGTAGGTGAAGGCGTGGGCCTCGGCGCCGCCGGGCTTGATGCCGTATTCCTTCAGCAGATGCTGGCCGACCAGGTGTGGCACCTTGCCGAGGGCAGCGCCGACGCCCAGATTGACGTTGGGCTCGCGGAACCACACCGGCAGCAGTTGCGCGTGGCAGTCGGTGAAGTGCAGGAACGAGACGTTGCCGTGGCGCGGCACGTCGTAGAAATTGGCGGGCGCGTTGCCGGCCAGAGCAGACTTGCTGTCAAGCGCCATGCCGGACGCGGCGGCGACGGCCAGCAGCTGCAGAAACTCGCGACGGTTCATATGCATGGGGCTCTCCTCGGGAATGAATGATGCGTGATGGTTTTCAATATTGTCTATTCTGGCGCATTGCCCGTAAATAGTAGCTCCGGCTCATGCATGCCGGGTTATTTGCGCGCGAACGAAAAAGAAAAAGCCCGGTCGCCCGGGCTTTTCATTCAGCTTGACTGCTTGTTACTTGCGGAACACCGAGGCTTTCAGCGGCAGGCCGTTGGACAGCGCCGAGTGGAAGTACTCCAGGTTGTTCAGCGTGGTGCTGCCCTGTGGCGCCGACACGGCGCGCACCGACTTGAAGCAGCCCATGTAGCGTTGCTGCAGCTGCACCAGGTTGTCGCCGCCGCGGAACGCCGGCCAGTGCACGGTATGGCCGACGGCCGGCGAAATCAGCTCGGAGCGCAGATGGACGCCGGCGTTCTGCACGTGACAGCTGGCGCATGCAAAGTTGAGCTGGCCCTTGCGGCTGAAGAAGGTCTTCTTGCCGTCTTCATACGCGGCCGTTGCCTTGGGGCCCTCGACCTTGACGTTCGACAACATGCCGTCGGACAGCGTGCGCATGTAGGCGGTCAGTTGGCCCAGGGTGGCCTTGTCGCCGACCTTGTAGGCTTCTTCACCGTTGGCTGTGCGGCAGTCATTGATGGCATCGATCAGCGTCACGACCTTGCCCTTGGCCTCGTCGAATATCGGATAGTTGCCGGCAATCATCTTGCCGCCGTTGGGCAGGCAGCTGGCGTAGGTCTTGCCGTTCTTGAACGGCGTTTCCCACAGCTTGCGTCCGGCCTCGACCTGCGAATCGAAAGGCGGAAATTCCATGATCGCGTCGTACTGGGCCTTGGCGTCAGGCTCAAAGGCCAGCGCGCCGTAGACGTAGTCTTCGACCTTGATGTTGGGATACTTGTCCGTGTAGTACTTGGTCAATTCCTGACGATCCTTCTCGGGCGAAGCATGGACCGTGACCGCGCCCAAGGCAATGCCCAAACCGGCCATGCCTGCCAGCAGTTTCATAATGATTTTTTGTTTCATGCCGTCCTCCAGAAACTTGATGAATAAAGCGGGAGCGGGGCTGGGTGCCCCGCTCGTGTGCTGCCTGATTTAGCCGATGGTGGCTTCGGCGCTGTTCTTGTCGCCCTTGTTGTCGAGCCAGCTGACGACGACCTTGTCGCCGGCCTTGGGACCCTTGACCTTGAAACCCAGGTAGGGGTTCTTGGACACGCCGCCGCTCATTTCGGCGGTCATCACGGGGGCGCCGTTGATGGCGGCGCTCACTTCGGTGATGAAGTGGGCGGGCACCAGCTGGCCGGTTTTGGCGTCTTTACGCAGACCGGTTTCCATCGGGTGGTTCATCAGCACTTTGACGTCGGCGAGGTCGCCTGCCATGGTGGCGCGGATACGCATGGGTTGAGCCATTTTGCTTTCCTTTCCTGAATATGAATGTGGGGGACAGGGGGCTGATTAACCGCCGCAGCCGCCGATGGTGACTTTCACTTCCTTGGCCGCCGTGTAGGACTTGCCGCCGGCATTGACCACGGCACGGACGAGCGACGTCTGGCCCATCTTGATGCGGGTGGAAATGAAGCCCTGGGCGCCGCCGGACAGGTTGAAGTTGCCAACCAGGGGCGACGCATTCTTCTCGGCGAGGATCGCGATGCTGGTGGTGCCGGCGATGCCGCTGGTCACTTCCACCGGCACCACGGCGCCGTTTTCGGCGATGTCCGGCGCCTTGATGGTGATGTCCTTGCTGTCGGCCGGGCTGGCCGCACCGATGCCTTTCATCGCGTCACCGACGTTTTTGGCCTCGAAGGCGGCCTTGTTCCAGGCGGCCATCGCCTGGGTCGGCTTCAGCAGGCCGGCGGCCACGGCCACAGCCACGACGCCTGCGCCAGCGGCGCCTTTCAATACGTTTCTACGAAGTGCGTTCATGGGCGAATCTCCTGATTGAACAATGCAACGGGTAATTACAGACCGTACACGAAGTCGGTCACTTTATCGATTTCAGCTTCCGACAGCACGCCATGCTTGCCGAACGGGATCATGCTGGAAGAAGGGTTGGCCACGGTGGCGTCCCAGATCTGGGCGCGCAGTTTGACCTTGCTGGGGTAGCGTGCGCTCATGGCGATCAGCGGCGGACCATACATGCCGGCTGAAACTGCGTCCGGCAACGTGGGCATGGCGTGGCAGGCCAGGCAGTTGCCTTTGCTGCGGTTAAACGCGATGTCCTTGCCGGTTTCTTCCTTCTTGGGGGCAGCTGCGCCAGCCGGGGTTGCCGTAGCTTGTGCCAGCACACTACCCGACAGCATGATGGCGCTGATCGCGCAGGCCGCTGCTACTTGATGCAACTTTCGCATAGTCATCCTCCTAATTTTTAACATGGTGATGAAAGCGCTTTCCGCCCGGGCGTGCCCTGCAGTGAACGCTATCCAGTGATGGATGAGCCGAAGCATAGTGGAATTTGTTTTTGCCACGCAAGGCCTAGCCCCCATTTATTGCGTTTATATCGCAGGGTAAATTCCTACCAGCCGCACCCAATATGGGCTTGCGCATACAGTGGTTAATTCTTGCGCTGTGATTTTTCGGCTTCCTGCCATTCGCGGCGCCGCGCTTCGGCCGCTGACATTTCGTGGAAGCTGCCGTCGCCTGCCTTGATGCCGAGACTGATTTGTTCGATGGCGGCGACCAGGTTGCCGCTCAATGCGGTCGCCTCCGCCTGGGCGCGATGACTGAGCAGGCGCTGGCCCAGCTGAGCATGTGTCTGGGCGGCCAGCCGCCACAGGCGACGGTCGAGCGGATACAGCGCAAGCTGACGGTCGACCCGGGCCAGCGCATCCTGGCTGCGCCCCGTAGCCAGGAGTGCCTCGACATAGCCGTACTGCAGGGGGCGGTAGCCGGGATGGGTCTCGCTGCCTGTCTGATAGCGCTGCAGGGCGAGCGCCGGGGTGCCGGCTGCCAGCGCGGCGTGGGCCGCCAGTTGCTGGATCATCGGATGCGCCGGCTTGCCTGACAGCAGCTTTTGCACCTCGGCCTCGGCCGCCTTGAACTGGCGTGCCCGTACCAGCGCGGTGACGAGGCCATAGCGCGCGGCGGTTTCGCTGCTGTAGCGTTTGTCCTTCAGCGCATTGCGCGCGGCGAGCACGGCGTCGGCCGGGCTGTTTTCCTGCGCACGAAGGCGCGCGCGCACCAGTTGGAAGTCCAGGCCGTCCGCAACCTGCTGATAGGGCGCGGTTTCGCTGCGCGACTGCATGTCGGAGATGCGGTCGGTGGTGAGCGGGTGGGTGCGCAGATAGGCTGGCGCGCTGCTGTCGTAAAACCGGTTGGCACGCTCCAGGCGGTTGAAGAATCCGCTCATGCCGCGCGGATCGAAGCCGCCGCGGGTCAGCATTTCGTAGCCCAGGCGATCGGCCTCGCGCTCGTAGTCGCGGCTGTAGTTGAGCTGGTTCTGGATGGAAAAGGCCTGGGTGGAGGCAATCGCCGCGCTTGCCACATTGGGGTTGGAGCGCGCCGCCAGCAGCGCCAGCGCCAGCGCGGCCATGGTTGGCCATTGGCTTTGGCTTTGCGAGGCGATCATGCGCGCGATGTGATTTTGGGTGACGTGGGCGATTTCGTGCCCCACCACGCTTGCCAGTTCGGATTCGCTTTGCGCGGAAAGCAGCAGGCCGGTGTGCACGCCGATGTTGCCGCCCGGCATGGCAAAGGCGTTGATGCTGGGATCGTCGACGACGAAGAAGTTGAATTCGCGCTGGTTGCGCGTGCTGACCGAGACGAGCTTGTAGCCGAGCTGGTTGAGATAGGTTTCGATTTCCGGGTCGTCCAGGTAGCGCGGGTCGGCGTAGACGTCACGCATGATGGCGCGTCCCAGCGCCTGTTCTTCCTGGTCGGAAAAATATTGCCGCGACACCTCGCCCAGATCGGGCAGGTCGGCGGCGAAAACCGGCTGAATCGCCAGCGTGAGCGCGAGCAGGGTGCGCAGCATCAGCAAGCGGGGATGAAGGAAGTCAGGTTCATTTCGATTACGATGCGGAAATTCACGACAAGGTTCCCTGGCATGAGCGAATTCACCCATTTTGATGAACGTGGCCGCGCTGTCATGGTCGACGTTGCGGACAAGGACGACACACGGCGCGTTGCCGTGGCAAGCGGCCGGATCAGCATGTTACCCGATACGCTGACGCGCATTCTCGGCGGTCAGGCGGCCAAGGGCGATGTGCTCGGCATCGCGCGCATCGCGGCGATCCAGGCGACCAAGCGCACCGCCGAACTGATCCCGTTGTGCCACCCCATTGCGCTAACGAAAGTGGCGGTGGAATTCAGTCACGACGAGGCCGAATCGTCGATCGCCTGCAGGGTGACGGCCGAAACCGTCGGCAAGACCGGGGTGGAGATGGAGGCCTTGACCGGCGTCAGTGTGGCGCTGCTGACCATCTACGATATGTGCAAGGCGGTCGATCGCGGCATGACGATGTCGGACATCCGGCTGCTGGAAAAGCAGGGTGGGCGCTCCGGCCACTGGCGCGCCCCGTTGTAAACATTCATCTGGTCAAAACATCCTCTTGTGCCATTTGCCGTGCCGCGGCACGATGGCGGCGTAAAAAATTTTAAAAAATCGTATGCGTTTTTTCAGATTTCTGTTGTTGAGCGTATGGGCATGTTCGTTCGCGGCGCGGGCCGACATGCCGGACTACCGGGCCTTTCCGGCCGAAGGCGCGCGCCTGCTGCTGTGGGTGGCATCCGAACGCGGGCGCGCCGAACCCGAATTGCAGGCCGCGCAGCAGCTGGCCGAACGCGGCATGGCGGTGTGGTCGCTCGACCCCGTCAGCGCCTATTTCCTGCCGCAGCTGCCGAGCAGCATGGACAGCGTGCCGGTGCAGGACATGGCGGACTGGCTGCGCGCCGCACAGGCCGGCGGCAAGCGGGTCGTCGTGTATGCGGTGTCGCGCGCCGCGGTGCCGCTGCTGCGCGCCGCCGCCTTGCTGCAACCGGTCGAGCGGCAACAGTTGTGCGTGCTGCTGATGTATCCGAATCTCTATACCGTGGCGGAACCGCTGACCGCGCCGGATTTTCTCGATGTGGGGCGCCTGTCCGGCTTGCCGGTGCGGGTGCTGCAGCCGCGCCGTTCGGCCGCCACGCCCTGGCTGCCTGGCCTGCTGGACCATCTGACGAAACAGGGAGCGTTGACCAGCCATGTAATTCTGGAAAACCTGCGCGAAGGCTACTGGATGCGCGAAACGCCAACCGAATTCGAGATGGCCGAGAGTCGTCGCATGGATGCCATGCTGCTGCGTGAATTGAATGACTGGGGATGTCAATGAAACGATTGCTGATGGCTTGTGCACTGGGTCTGCTGCTGAACGTCGGCGCGCAGGCTGCCGGATTCGAGGCGCGCGCCGCCACGCCGGCGCCGGAACTGAAGGCGCAGGACCTGACGGGCGCCACCAGGACCCTGGCCGACTACCGCGGCAAGGTGGTGCTGCTCAATTTCTGGGCGTCGTGGTGCCCGCCCTGCCTGCGTGAAATGCCGTCGATGGAGCGGCTGCGGGTGAAGATGAAAGGGCGGCCGCTGGCCATCGTCGCGCTCGACAGCGCCGAAACGCCAGAGGAGGTGAATGCATTTTTGTTCAAAATGAAGCTGGGTTTTCCGATCCTGCTCGATCCCGACGGCAGCAACACCCAACGCTGGAAAGTCTTTGCCCTGCCCACCACCTTTCTGCTGGATGCGCAGGGCCGCGTGCGTTACGTGCTGACCGGGCCGACCGAATGGGACGAAGACGAAGCGCTCGAGGTGATCGAATCGCTGCTGGCTGAATTGCCGGCCCGGTCGAAACAGCGTGAATCGGGGCGTTTAACCCCTCGATAAATAAGGAATATTATTAGAACGGCTTATAGGGATATCAGCCGTTTTACTTGCCAGGTGGGCGGCTTGAAGTGCAAAATAACAATATATTCGAAACCTTTAATATATAGCCGTCCCCACAGCATCCAGCGCCGATGCGCTGGCGCTGCTTCCAGCAGTCACCTAATATCCGACAGGAAAATGCAGTTCCATTGCGGAACCGCTGGGGACCATTTTGAGCTTAGAGACCGTATGAACGCCAAGATCAAACTCGAAAATCACGACGCGCAGGAAATCAAGTACACCACCTGCTACATGTGCGCGTGCCGTTGCGGCATCAAGGTGACGATGGAGGGCAACAAGGTCCGCTTTATCCAGGGCAACCGCAACCATCCCACCAACCAGGGCGTGCTGTGCGCCAAGGGATCGGCCGGGATCATGAAGCAGTATTCCACTGCCAAGCTGACCCAGCCCTTGATGCGCAAGCCCGGCACCGAACGCGGCGAAGGCATTTACGAGCCGATTTCCTGGGAACAGGCGCTCGACGTGCTGACCAACCGTCTGGAAGAGATCCGCGCGACCGACCCGTCCAAGCTGGCCTACTTCACCGGGCGCGACCAGATGCAGGCGCTGACCGGCCTGTGGGCGCAGCAGTTCGGCACCCCAAACTGGGCGGCGCACGGCGGTTTCTGCTCGGTCAACATGGCGGTGGCCGGCCTCTATTCCATCGGTTTCTCGTTCTGGGAATTCGGTGCACCAGACTGGGATTACGCCAAGTACTTCCTGATGTGGGGCGTGGCGGAAGACCACTCGTCCAACCCGATCAAGATTGGTCTGGAAAAGCTCAAGCGTAAGGGCGGCAAGTTCGTTACCATCAATCCGGTGCGCACCGGCTATTCGGCGATTGCCGACGAATGGCTGCCGATCAAGCCGGGCATGGACGGCTTGCTGGCCATGTCGATGGTGCACGTGCTGCTGAAGCACGAGCAATTCGACTACGAATTCCTGGTGCGCTACACCAACGCCTCCTGGCTGGTGGTGCAGAGCCCGGGGCAGAAGGGCGACGGCCTGTTCCTGCGGGACGAGAACGATCATCCGCTGATCTGGGACATCGACAAGGAAGCGTTCAGGAACGGCATCGACGGCGACATCGCCCCGGCGCTGTTCGGCGAATATGTGGCGCCGGACGGCCGTCGCGTCAAGACCGTGATGTCGCTGATGGTCGAACGCTATCTCGACGAACGCTATGCGCCTGAAAATGTGGCGCTGGAATGCGGCCTGCCGGCCGAAACCATCGAGCGCATCGCGCTGGAAATGGCGCACGTCGCGTTCAAGGAAACGGTCGAGCTGCCGATCGAGTGGACCGACGTGTGGGGCCGCAAGCACGACAAGGTGGTTGGCCGCCCGGTGGCGATGTACGCGATGCGCGGCATCGCTGCGCATTCCAACGGCTTCCATTCCTGCCGCGCGATCCACATGATCCAGATGCTGCTGGGCGCGCTTGATTCGCCGGGCAACTTCCGCGCTCGCGCGCCGTATCCGAAGCCGATCCCGCCGCACCAGCTGCCGGAAAACAACATCGACATCATCAACGCGCCGAACACCCCGCTGTCGCGTCCGCCGCTCGGTTTCCCGACGTGTCCGGAAGACCTGGTGATCGACGAATTCGGCAACCCGCTGCGCATCGACAAGGCCTTCTCCTGGGAGACGCCGCTGTCCTCGCACGGCCTGATGCACATGGTCATCACCAACGCGGCGAACCACGATCCCTACGCGCTCGATACGCTGATCCTGTTCATGGCCAACATGGCGTGGAACTCGTCCATGAACACGTCGAACATCCAGGACATGCTGCGCGCCAGGGATCCGGAAGAGCCCGGCCAGTACAAGATCCCGTTCCTGGTGGTGATCGACGCCTTCCATTCGGAGATGACCAACTTCGCCGACCTGATCCTGCCGGACACCACCTATCTCGAACGGCACGACTGCATTTCGCTGCTCGACCGGCCGATTTCCGAGCCGGATGCGGCGGCCGACGCCATCCGTTATCCGCTGGTCAAGCCCGAGCGTGACGTGCGGCCGTGGCAGGAAGTCATGGTCGAGCTGGCGGGGCGCCTGAAATTCCCGGCCTTCACCAAGCCGGACGGCACGCCCAAGTTCAAGGACTATCCCGACTTCATCGTCAACTACGAGCGTTCGCCGGGCGTGGGCTTCCTCGCCGGCTGGCGCGGCAAGGATGGCACCCAGTCGCTCAAGGGCGAGCCCAATCCCAGGCAGTGGGAAAAGTACATCGAGAACCAGAGTTTCTTCGCCCACCACTGGCCCGACAGCCAGAAATACATGCGCTTCGCCAACAAGGACTACCTCGACGTGGCGGCCGATGTGGGTTTCGTCGGCAAGGCCGAGCCCATCATCATGCAGTTCTATTCCGAGCCGCTGCAGAAATTCCGCCTGGCGGGGCAGGGCCTGTACGACGGTCCGCAGCCCAACAACCAGGTCGACCGCGAGCGCCTGGTGAAGTACTTCGACCCGCTGCCGATGTGGTACGAGCCGCTCGAGCAGCAGCGTGTCAACAAGGACGAATACCCCTTCTTCGCGCTGACCCAGCGCCCCATGTTCATGTACCACTCGTGGGATTCGCAGAACGTGTGGCTGCGTCAGATCATGGCGCAGAACTACATGTACATGAACGCGCGCAAGGCGGCGAAAATGGGCATCAAGGACTTCGACTGGATCTGGGTCGAGTCGCACAACGGCAAGATCCGCTGCCAGGCCAAGACCATGGAAGGCACCCAGGAAGACACCATCTGGACCTGGAACGCCATCGGCAAGCAGAAGGGTGCCTGGGGCCTGAAGGAAAACGCTTCCGAGGCGACCAAGGGCTTCCTGCTCAACCACCTGATTTCCGAGCTGCTGCCGGAAAAGGCCGGCGAACGCCGCGTCACCAACTCCGACCCGGTGACCGGCCAGGCGGCGTGGTTCGACCTGCGCGTAAAAATTTGGAAAGCCGCACCGGGTGAGACCGGCTCCTGGCCGCAGTTCGACGCGCTGAAGAAACTGCCGGGTGACGACTACGCGCGCCCCGACGTGCTGCGTTACGACGCGCGCGACCACAAAAAAAACTAAGCAGCACCCGATAAATCTGGGGAAGACAGTTGAACCACAGAGGCACGGAGACACAGAGAAAATCGTTCAATCAATGTATTGCATTGGACCCGGCTTTCACCCGATGGATGATCGGGCAGCGTGCCGCAATATCTTGTTTGTTCTCTGTGTCTCCGTGCCTCTGTGGTGAAAAACTTGGGATCAATTAAGCGAGCAAAATTATGAGACTTGGATTAGTCGTCGACCTCGACGTATGCGTGGGCTGTCATGCCTGCGCCATCGCCTGCAAGGAATGGAATGCTTCCGGCACCATCGGCCCCTTGACGGACTACCAGCCCTATGGAGCTGAGCCGTCGGGCGTGTGGTTTAACCGGATTCGCAGTTACGAAATGGACGAGTACCCGAACAACAAGACGATCAACTTCCCGATGTCGTGCATGCACTGCGAGAGTGCCGAGTGCGTCACCGTGTGCCCCACCGGCGCGTCGTACAAGCGTCCCGAAGACGGCATCGTACTGATCGATCAGGACAAATGCATGGGCTGCAACTATTGCTCGTGGGCGTGCCCGTACGGCGCGCGTGAGCTCGACCGCTCCAGTGGCACGATGAAGAAGTGCACCCTGTGCGTCGACCGCATCTACGACCAGGAACTGCCGGTCGAAGAGCGCCAGCCCGCGTGCGTGCTGGTCTGCCCAGCGCATGCCCGCATGTTTGGCGATTTCGACGACCCCGATTCGGCGGTGTCGCGCACCGTGCGCGAGCGCAGCGGCTTCTCGTTGATGCCCGAGTTGAACTACAACCCGACCAATCAGTACCTGCCGCCACGCAGCAAGCCGGTGATTCCGGTTGAGACCAAACCCAAAGGTGGCTTGAAGGAAAGTATCAAGCAGTTCGCCAACAGGCTGGTGCGCCGCTAAACCGTGCTTCCCTTACATTGCGTCGTCATTAAAAAATAGCGCCAGGAGTAGCCATGCATCCCGCTTTCTCAGTCATCTTCTTCACCGTGGCATCGGGCGCCGGCTTCGGCCTGTTCTCGCTGCTGTTTATTGCCGACTTCTTCAAGCTTGGCGGCGGTTTCAGCCAGGATCAGCTCGTCGCGGGCGGCATCATTGCGCTGGCGCTGGTCGTGTTCGGCCTGTTGGCGTCCACCTTTCACCTCGCCAATCCGAAAAACGCCTGGCGTGCCTTCAGCCGCTTCCGCACCTCGTGGCTGGCGCGCGAGGGGGTGTTTGCCGTAGTGTTCATGCCGCTGGCCCTGATCTATCTCGGCAGCATCATGTTCGAGGCGCCACAGTGGCTGCGTGTCGGCAGCGGCTTCCTGGCCGCTGTGATGGCCTGGGTCACGGTGTTCTCCACCGGCATGATCTACGCCTGTCTGAAAACCATCCGCCAGTGGAACACCCCGCTGGTGCCGGCCAACTACCTGGCGCTGGGCTACGCCAGCGGCAGTCTGCTGCTGCTGCTGGGCGCGGTTCTCGCCGGTCTCGACACCACCCCTTATATCGCGATGTCGGCGCTGATCGTCTCCATCGCCGCGGTCCTGAAAGCGATCTACTACTTCTGGATCCGCAGCCCCGGCTTGTCGCCGACCATCAACACCGCCACCGGCCTCACCCGCGCCCAAGTCAAGCTGCTCGACACCGGCCACACTCACGGCACCTTCCTCACCCAGGAATTCGGCTTCCAGATCGCGCGGCAGAGAGCCAGTTTGCTCAAGGCCGTGGTGTTCGTGCTGGGCTTTGCGTTGCCCGGCCTGATGCTGATGTGGGTCTTCAACCAGCAAGGCGGCCAAACCGCAGCCATCATCGCCGCCCTTGCCGGCCTTGGCGGCGCCGCAGTCGAACGCTGGCTGTTCTTCGCAGAGGCCCGCCATGTCGTCAACCTTTATCACGGCGCCCAGCGCTGCTAAGCAACGGCCTTTCCAAGCCGCCTGTCGTAGGAGGGCCGCCCTCGGCCCGATGCCGTGGTGATCGCGACGGCACGAAATCGCGGCGGGGCGCCGCTCCCACAGGGGTAGCGGGGGCAGAGCCCCACTCTTGGCGAGCCCCCCGCTTTGGGGTATATTAGAAAACACTAATTTCTCCATTGCAGGAGTGTGACCTTTATGTTTGGACTGTCAGGTTTCAAGGAAGTCGATCCCAGCTACGTTGCGGAAATCGCCTCCAAAGGCGCACATCTGATCGATGTGCGCACCGAGGCCGAAGTCGCACAAGGCGTGATCGATGGCGCCATCCACATCCCGCTGCACTTGTTGCCGCTGCGTGCGGCCGATATTCCCCAGGACAAACCCGTGGTGATCTATTGCCGCTCAGGCGCGCGCTCGGCTCAGGCCTGCGCGTTCATGGCCTCCAAAGGTTTCGACAACATGCATAACCTGGCTGGCGGCATCATGGCCTGGGCGCGTTCAGGCAACGCGCTTAGCCTGCTACGTTAAATCCCAAGGCAAGGCACTCAAGTCCCCCCAGATTTGCCCCGTTGTGCAGCAAATTCGGTTGCAATGGGGGAACTTCTGGTTTACTGTACCGCAGCGATTTTTAGTACATACTGATTTAATTGATTTAGTGTAAGGAGAACCCAATGAATTTCGATAAAGAACTTGATGCACGTGGTCTGAACTGCCCCCTACCCATCCTGCGTGCCAAGAAAGCCCTGGGAGAAGTTACCAGCGGCCAAGTGCTGAAAATCCTGTCCACCGACCCGGGTTCGGTCAAGGATTTCGCCGCTTTCGCCAAGCAGACCGGCAATGAACTGTTGTCCACGGCCGAAGCGGGTGGCGAATTCACCTTCTTCATGAAGAAAAAGTAAGCAAGAAATTAAAATCAGCGCCGTCTGTTCCTTCGAACACGCGGCGCTGTTTTTTTGACCGGGTAAAGGAGAGATACATGGATACTAAAAAAATGGCCATCATCGCCACCAAGGGCACGCTGGATTGGGCTTACCCCCCGTTCATCCTGGCCTCCACGGCGGCCGCGCTGGGTTATGAAACCCAGATTTTCTTCACTTTCTATGGCCTCCAGCTCCTCCGCAAGGATCTGTCTGTCCTCAAGGTCAGCCCCCTGGGCAACCCCGGCATGCCGATGAAGATGCCGTTCGGCCCCAAGTGGTTCAAGAGCATCAACTGGAACATGCCCAACGCCATCCAGGCCATCATCCCCGGTTATGAAAACGTGGCAACGGCCCTGATGAAGCAGACCATCGCCAACAACGGCGTGGCTAGCATCCCCGAACTGCGCGAGCTGTGCCAGGAAGCCGAAGTCAAATTCATTGCCTGCCAAATGACGGTTGAGCTGTTCGGCTTTGCGCATTCCGACTTCATCGATGGCCTCGAATACGGCGGCGCCGCCACCTTCTTCGAATTTGCTGGCGAGACCGACGTCTGCCTGTTTATCTAAGAAGCCGCATCCGAACGACCGATGACCGCCTGATGAAAATGAGCCGAATTTATTCGGCTCATTTTTTTATGTGTCTTTTGTACCACACGCGACTGGATTGTTTGGAGCAGATGAGCTGACTGGCTTGTCTAAACCCTAGTGCCGGCGTAGCCTTCGGGTCAGGTCATTCAAGCAGTTTATCTGTAGTACTTTTGCCCCTGGGAGACAACAATGAAGTTCACACGTGTATTCGCATTCATGGCACTGGCTGGTCTGGCTGGCAGCGCTTTCGCTACTAATGGTTATTTCGCGCATGGCAATGGCATGAAAGCCAAGGGCATGGCCGGCGCCTCCACCGCCAGCTCGGACGACGCTTTCGGCGGCGCCAACAACCCCGCTTCCATGGCGTTTGCGGGCAACCGGCTGGATCTGGGTGTGGATTTGTTTAGCCCGATTCGTGAGGCCAGCCGAACTGGTAGCGCTGGGACTTTTGGCCCGGAGCCGGGCCGCGATTTCTCTTCGAAGAGCGATTCCAACTATTTCCTGATCCCGGAGTTCGGGTACAACAAGATGGTCAACCCCAACCTGGCGCTGGGTGTCACGGTGTACGGCAATGGCGGGATGAACACGAATTATTCGGGTAATGCAATTAATTCTGGTGTGACTGGGTTTTGCGATGCAGATGGAAGTGGTACCCCAACACCTGCTGATATTGGTTTGTTTAACGGGCTTTGCGGCAAGGGTAGACTGGGCGTTGACCTGATGCAGTTGATCGTCGCGCCGACAGCCGCGTTTAAAGTTGCGCCTAACCATTCGATTGGTATTTCGCCGCTGTTGGGTTATCAGCGTTTCAAGGCAGAAGGTTTGCAAGCTTTTGGCGTCATGAATGGAGCAGGCGGAAACCTGGGCTATGACGATGCCTTCGGCTATGGCGTGCGGGTCGGATACATGGGCAAGATCACCCCGACCGTGTCCATTGGGGCGGCATATGCTTCCCAGATGAAATTCGACGAGTTCGGCAAGTATGCTGGTCTGTTTGCCGAGCAGGGCGGGTTTGATATTCCCGAGAACTACAACCTCGGTGTGGCCTGGCAGGCGACCCCGGTGGTCAAGCTGGCGCTGGATTATCAGCGCATCAACTACAGCAAGATCAATTCGGTCGGCAACCCTGTGGCGTCGCCTGGTAGCTTGGGTGCTAACAATGGCCCGGGCTTTGGCTGGGATGACATGGATGTCTGGAAACTCGGGATGGAGTACAAGTACACTCCGAAACTGACGCTACGGGCCGGTTATAGCCATACCGACAGCCCGATCAAGGGCACGAATGCGGCAGGTTGCGGGGCCGGATCAGAAAACTGCGCCGAAGTGATGCTCAACATCCTGGCGCCAGCTGTGATCGAGGATCATGTCACGCTGGGATTCACCTACACGCTGGCGTCCGGCAATGAAGTGACGATGGCTTACATGCACGCATTCAAAAACGATGTCTCTGGCTATAACCCGAATTTTGGTGGCACGGACAAGATCGAGATGTACCAAAATTCGCTGGGTATCCAGTACAGCTGGAAGATGTAATTTTCAGCAGCACTTAGGCTGATTATGAGCCGGGGTCTGATGACCCCGGTTTTTTTGTGCGCTTGAGAATGAATTTTGACAACAAAAAAGCGCGGCTTCAACCGCGCTTTTTTGTTGTCTTGCGCAAGCAAAAGAAGGGGCCTGGATAAGTAGCGCTTGTTCGGCGGATTCACACTTCAACCCCCACCCCCTGTTAGGTCGTTGATGGGGCAGGGCGACGAAATAAGCGTAACGCGGCTGCATCGCTTATGCTGTCATCTGTTCTGCGTAAGGCAGAGGGCGTGGCTTCAATAGCACAGGCCATTGACATCGTATTTACTAAGCAATCCAGGGAAAACCCATGAAGAAATCCGATCTCGACAGAAACGAAGGCCTGAAAATCACGGGCCAGATGAAACAAGCCGGCACGCCGGATCGCTTTGGCAATGCGGCCGGGGCGGTCGCGTCGCGCCGCGAACAGCGCAAACTCGAGCAGGCGCAGGGCCTGGTCGCGTTTGCCGTCAAGCTCGATGGCGAGTTGGTGAAACAGATTCATGCCCTCGCAGAAGCGAGCCAGATGGGCATCAATGAAACCGTTGCCGCCTTGCTGACCAAAGGTTTGGCCGACAAAACCTGATCATCGAGAACAAGACCGATTACCCATGGGAAAGAACGATGACCACACCGGATAACCGCAACATTGCCGTGTTTTGTGACTTTGAAAACGTGGCCATTGGCATTAAAGAGGCCAACTACCCCGATTTCAAGATTCGCCCCATTCTTGAACGGCTGCTGCTCAAGGGCAGCATTGTGGTGAAGAAGGCTTACTGCGACTGGGACCGCTACAAGGAATTCAAGCGGGACATGCATGAGGCGGCGTTTGAGCTGATCGAGATTCCGCATGTGCGGCAGTCGGGCAAGAATTCTGCGGATATCCGCATGGTGGTGGATGCGCTCGACCTTTGCTACACCAAGACGCATATCGATGCCTTTGTGATCATCAGCGGGGATTCCGACTTTTCGCCGCTGGTCTCCAAGCTCAAGGAAAACGGCAAGAGCGTGATCGGAATCGGCGTGCGTGGCTCGGCGTCGTCGCTGTTGATCGGAAACTGCGACGAGTTCATTTTTTATGAAGACCTGGTGCAGATCAAGGCGCCGCCCAAAGCACCCGCTAAAAAGCCGGCGACGCCTGCCCAGCCCCTAATAGAGGCAGTTGGTGGCGCGCCCAAGGCGGCGAGCCCGACCCGGCGGCGAGCCCGTCCGGCGGCGGAAAAAACGGCGGCAGCCGACGAGGGCCGGGCCGCGGTCAAGGCCGAGCCGAGCGCTGAAGAGAAGAAGGGCCAGGCGATTGAAATCGTGGTGAGCACGGTGGAGCAACTGGTGGCGGAGCGGGGCGGCGAAGGTTCCATTTCGGCGTCCCTGATCAAGAACACGATCAAGCGTATTCGCCCGGGTTTCAGCGAGTCTGAATATGGCTACAGCGCGTTTGGCAAGATTCTGGACGACGCGCAAAAAAAAGGCGCCCTGGCGGTGGAAAGAAAAGAGGGCGGCGCCGTCATTGTCAGCCTGCCGCCTGCCGGGATCTGAAGCATGTTGCGGCCGCAACCGGCGCAATCTTGAACTAGAATGGGGTGCAGGCTGAATCCCCGGCCGCACCTTTCCTGGACACTGCTTGAATACCCGATTCCCGTATGAACCATGTCGCGCCCCGCATGGTGTGCGTGTGAGCTACGCCAATTGTGACAGGGGCCGCGACGTGCATGCCCGATCATGACGCACCTGCGGCCGGCTGCGTGGAGAATCGCAGTTGATTGAGCGGCACGCGGGCGGGGAACGCGTCATCCTGGTGGCACTCGATTTCGGGACGCCGGATTTTGCCGAAAGCGTGGCCGAGTTGCGCCTGCTGGCAACGGGGGCGGGGCTCGATATCCAGGGGGAAGTTCAGGGCAAGCGCAGCCGTCCGGACGCCGCACTGTTTGTGGGGAGCGGCAAGGCCGATGAAATCGCGGCGCTGGTGGCGGCCACCGAAGCCGATGTCGTCATTTTCAATCATGAGTTGTCGCCCGCGCAGGAACGCAATCTTGAGCGTCGCCTGCACTGCCGGGTGATCGACCGCGTCAGCCTGATCCTGGATATCTTTGCCCGCCGTGCCAGCAGTGCGGAAGGCAAGTTGCAGGTCGAACTGGCCCAGTTGCAGCATTTGTCTACGCGTCTGGTGCGCGGCTGGACCCACCTCGAGCGTCAGCGCGGCGGTGTCGGCATGCGCGGCCCTGGCGAGAAACAGCTGGAAACCGACCGCCGCCTGATCGGCACGCGGGTCAAGGCACTGCGCGAGCGGCTCGCCAAGCTGGGCAAGCAGCGCCGCACCCAGCGGCGTTCGCGTGCGCGCCAGAACGTACTGTCAGTTGCGCTGGTGGGCTACACCAATGCGGGCAAGTCCACCCTGTTCAATGCGCTGACGCGCGCCGATGCCTACGCGGCCGACCAGCTGTTCGCCACGCTCGACACCACCACGCGCAAGATCTATTTACCTCAGGTGGGCGAAGTGGTGCTGTCGGATACGGTCGGCTTCATCACCCGGCTGCCGCACGATCTGGTGGCGGCCTTCCGCGCTACGCTGGAGGCCACGGCCGAAGCCGATTTGCTGCTGCATGTGATCGATTCGTCCAGCCCCGGACGCGAGCGCCAGATCGAGGCGGTCGAAAAGGTACTGCATGAAATCGGTGCAGATGCCGTACCGCAACTTCGCGTCTACAACAAGCTCGATCTGACGGGCGTGGCGCCGGGAGTGGGGCGCGGCGAATATGGTAAACTTCAAAGCGTGTATGTGTCCGCGCAAACTGGCGCGGGACTTGAACTTTTACGCGAGGCGCTGTCAGAAATTCTTGGCGCCGGCCGTGTTCGGCTTGAAGCCGGCGTGCCAGACGACACCTCTCCTCCAACTGAAGTTATCTCTGAATAAATCGATATGGCATGGAACGATCCCCAATGGGGCAACAACGGCAACCGCAACAAAAACAGCGGACCGCCCGACCTTGACGAGATTTGGCGCCGCATCAATCAGCGCCTCAGTGGCATGTTCGGCGGCAAGGACAGCGGCGGCGGTGACGGCGGGGATGGTGGTGGTGGCGGCGGCCTTTCCACGGGCGGCTTGCCGAGCGGCGGTCTGGTCGGCTTGCTGATTGGCGCGCTGGCGCTGGTGTGGGTGGCGAGCGGATTTTACATTATCGACGCCGGCCAGCGCGGTGTGGTGCTTCGCTTCGGCAAATATGTCGAGACCACCGAGCCGGGGCCGCGCTGGCATCTGCCGTGGCCGATCGAGTCGCGCGAGGTGGTCAACGTCGATCAGGTGCGCACCGTTGAAATCGGCTATCGCAGCGACGTCAAGAGCAAGGTGCTGAGAGAATCGCTGATGCTGACTGAAGATGAGAACATCATTGATCTGCAGTTTGCTGTCCAGTACATCCTGAAAGATCCGGTCGAGTTCCTGTTCGTTAATCGTGGGCCCGAAGAAACGGTGCTTCAAGTGGCTGAAACCGCGATGCGCGAAATCGTCGGCAAAAACAAGATGGATTTTGTGCTGTATGAAGGCCGGGCTGAAATTGCAGCGAGCGCCAAGGCGTTGCTGCAGCAGATCCTTGATCGCTACAGCACCGGTATCAGCATCAGCCAGGTGACCCTGCAGAATATCCAGCCGCCCGAGCAGGTGCAGGCCGCGTTCGATGATGCGGTGAAGGCCGGGCAGGATCGTGAACGCCTGAAAAATGAAGCCGAGGCCTATTTTAACGACATCGTGCCGCGCGCCCGGGGTGTGGCGTCGCGTCTGACTGAAGAGGCCGAGGGTTACAAGCTGTCGGTGATTGCCAACTCCGAGGGTGAGGCCAGTCGCTTTGCGCAAATTTTTACCGAATATCAGAAGGCGCCTCAGGTCACGCGCCAGCGTATGTATCTCGACACCATGCAGACCGTCATGAACAACACCAGCAAAATATTGGTGGACCAGAAGGGCGGCAACAGCCTTCTGTATCTGCCGCTCGACAAATTGCAGCAGACCGTGAGTCAGCCCTATGTCGGTGGCCCGGGTTCTCTGTCGCAACCGCCAGCTACGACAACCGCGCCCATGGACACGCGCTCGCGCGATGCCCTCCGCAACCGTGATCGGGAGGAGCGGCCATGAGCAAGTATCTCGGTTTTATCCTGATTGCGCTGATTGCGTTGCTGGTGGTTCTGAGCGCCAGCACGTTCACGGTGGACCAGCGGCAGAACGCCCTGGTGTTCCAGCTGGGTGAGGTGGTATCGGTGAAGACCAAGCCCGGCCTCTATTTCAAGCTGCCGCTGGTGCAGAACGTGCGCTATTTCGATACGCGCATCCTGACGATGGAGGCGACCGATCCCGAGCGCTTCATTACCTCGGAAAAGAAAAACGTGCTGGTGGATTCGTTCATCAAATGGCGGGTGATCGATGCCCGGCAGTTCTATGTGTCGGTCGGCGGCGATGAGCGGCGGGCGCAGATTCGTCTGAACCAGACGGTCAACGATGGCTTGCGTGCCGAGTTCGGCCGACGCACCATCAACACGGTGGTGTCGGGAAGTCGCGAGGAAATCATGAGCATCATCCGCGCCAAGGCAGACCAGGACGCGCGAGCGATCGGCGTGCAGGTGGTGGACGTTCGAATCAAGCGGGTCGATCTGCCTGAGGCGGTATCGGAAAACGTCTATCGCCGGATGGAAGCCGAACGCAAGCAGGTGGCCAACGAGCTGCGTTCGACCGGCGCGGCCGAAGCTGAAAAGATCAGGGCCGATGCCGACAAGCAGAAGGACGTGATCGTTGCCGAGGCCTACCGGGACGCCCAGGGCGTCAAGGGTGAGGGCGATGCCAAGGCGGCTTCTGTGTATGCGGCCGCGTATGGCAAGAATGCCGAGTTTTATGCGTTCTACCGTTCGATGCAGGCATATCGCGAGAGCTTCGCGAGCAAGAGCGACGTGATGGTGCTCGACCCCAGCGCAGACTTCTTCAAGTACATGAAGAATCCGCGTGCCGCCGGCGGTCAGTGACCGGCCCCGACTGGCTGGCTGCAATCGGGCTGTTGCTGGTGATTGAAGGGATCCTGCCGTTTGCTGCGCCTGCCGTGTGGCGGGACGGCTTCCGCAGGATGCTGGAACTTCGCGACGGCCAGTTGCGTTTCATCGGCGCTGCCCCGGGCGGACCAACACGCATTTCGCGTCTGCGTTGCCGCAGGAAAGCGATGGATGCAAGGCGCGTCGCGCCGGCAAGGGCCATCCCTTGCCAAGCGGCGCAACGCCGCAGACGCGCCTTCCTGCGGCAACCCGAAGGGACGGGGGCGATTCGGGCGCATTCCTTTGTCACGAGTTGCTTGCAGTGAATGACACTGCGGCGCATCTCGCTTCGCGGACTGCATCCCGAATCGCCGCCGTCGCAGGCGTGAAATGCGTGTTGGCCCGCCCGGATGTAGGTGGCGTTTTTTTGTTGCTGATACTGAATTGAAATGACTGCCTGGTTATTGCCTGAAAACGTCGAGGATGTGCTGCCGCCGCAGGCCTGGCGCATGGAAGACATGCGGCGCGCGCTGCTCGACCTGTTTCGCAGCCGCGGCTACCAGCTGGTGATTCCGCCGCTGATGGAATACCTCGATTCGCTGCTGACTGGGGTGGGGGGCGATCTCGACCTCAAGACATTCAAGCTGGTCGATCAGTTGTCCGGACGCCTGATGGGCGTGCGTGCCGACATCACGCCGCAAGTGGCGCGCATCGATGCCCATCTGCTGGCTGCCAACACCGTCAATCGCCTGTGCTATGCGGGCAGCGTACTGCATACCCAGTCCGACGGCTTTCATCGCTCGCGCGAACCGATCCAGATCGGCGCGGAACTGTATGGCGAAGCCGGCGCCGAGGCGGATCTCGAAATTCTCACGCTGATGCTGCAGGGACTGTCCGCGTGTGGCGTGAAAACGGTACAGATCGACATCGGCCACGTGGGGGTTTACCGTGCGCTGGCGCAGGAAGCCGGCTTGAGCGGCGAGCTTGAGCATCAACTGTTTGGTGCGCTGCAGGCCAAGGACAGTAGCGCCGTGGCAGTCCTCACCGCCGGGTTGCCCATCGTCTTGCGCGATGCCTTTGCTGCGCTGCCGCAGCTGTATGGCGACCGCAGTGTGCTGGCTGAAGCGCGTGCGCGCCTGCCGCAACTGGCGGCGATCGAGGCCGCACTGGATACGCTTGAGGTGCTTGACCGCGGCCTCGTCAACGTCGAGGCAGCCTATGATCTGGCCGAACTGCGTGGCTATGGTTATCACAGCGGGGTCGTGTTTGCCGCTTACACTGGCGGGCGCAGCCATGCGATTGCGCAGGGCGGACGCTACGACGAAGTCGGGCGGGTATTCGGCCGGGCACGTCCGGCCACCGGCTTCAGTCTGGATTTGCGCGAGCTGGCCATGGCCAGCTCGAACACACAATAAAGGGAGAGAGCAGCATGGCAGCAAAGAACGTCGTCGTCATCGGCACCCAGTGGGGTGATGAAGGCAAGGGTAAAATCGTCGACTGGCTGACCGACCGCGCGCAGGGTGTGGTGCGCTTCCAGGGCGGCCACAACGCGGGTCATACGCTGGTGGTGGCGGGCAAGAAAACCGTGCTGCACCTGATCCCGTCCGGCATCCTGCGCGACAACGTCACCTGCTACATCGGCAATGGCGTGGTGCTGTCGCCGACTGCGCTGCTGGAAGAAATGGACATGTTGCTGGCCGCCGGGGTTGACGTGGCGAGCCGCCTCAAGCTCAGCGAAGCCTGCCCGCTCATCATGCCGCACCACGTGGCGCTCGATCAAGCGCGCGAAATCGCCAAGGGCGCCGGCAAGATTGGCACCACCGGGCGCGGCATCGGCCCCGCCTACGAAGACAAGGTGGCGCGTCGCGCGCTGCGCCTGCAGGATATGTTCCACCGCGAACGCTTTGCCGCCAAGCTGGGCGAAGTGCTCGACCACCACAACTTCATGCTGAAAAACTACTACAAGGCCGAGGTGGTGAGCTTCAACCAGACGCTCGATAGCATGATGGCCATGGCCGAGCGCCTGAAGCCGATGGTGGCCGACGTGCCGCGCAGCTTGTACGAAGTCAACAAGGCAGGGGGCAACTTGCTGTTCGAGGGCGCGCAGGGCACCTTGCTCGACATTGACCACGGCACCTATCCGTTTGTGACGTCTTCCAACTGCACCGCCGGCGGCGCCGCCACCGGTGCCGGTGTCGGTCCGAATTCCCTGCACTACGTGCTGGGCATCACCAAGGCCTACACCACGCGCGTCGGCTCGGGTCCGTTCCCCACCGAGTTGTTCGATAATATTGGCCAGTACCTCGGCGAAAAGGGCCATGAATTCGGCTCCACCACCGGGCGCGCGCGCCGCTGCGGCTGGTTCGACGCCGCCGCGCTCAAGCGCTCGATCCAGATCAACGGCGTATCCGGGCTGTGCGTGACCAAGCTCGATGTGCTGGACGGGCTGGAAACCGTGCGGGTGTGCGTGGGCTACAAGATTGACGGCGAGACCTGCGATATCCTGCCGGTGGGCGCTGAATCGATTGCCAGCGTCGAGCCGATTTATGAAGACCTGCCGGGCTGGAGTGATTCGACCGTGGGCGTGCAGGAGTTCGACAAGCTGCCGCAAAAGGCGCAGACCTATCTGAAGCGGATGGAAGCCCTGTGCGAAGTGCCGGTGGACGTGGTGTCGACCGGGCCGGATCGGGTGGAGACGATTGTGCGTCGTCACCCCTACGAGGCCTGATGTTTAAGATAAACTGTAAAAAAGCAAAAGCAAAAAGCCGACACGGGGTCGGCTTTTTGCTTGCAACATTTGGTGCCCAGAAGAGGACTCGAACCTCCACACCTTGCGGCACACGGACCTGAACCGTGCGCGTCTACCAATTCCGCCATCTGGGCAATAAGGCGCGCATTCTAGAGAGCAGAGATTAAATTGTCAACGACCAAATCGCGCAGCAGCGCAAACAAACACAAAATTCCGGCGATTCGCCAGGCCGATCCGTTCTACGAGCGTGAAATCGAACGCTACGAGTCGCCGCTGCCGAGCCGCGAATACATCCTGCAACTGCTGACCGAGGCCGGTTGTCCGGTCGATACCGACGCCTTTGCCGATCAGCTGGAAATCACCGAAGCCGAGCGCGACCTGTTCCAGCGGCGCCTCGGCGCGATGCAGCGCGACGGCCAGCTGATGCTCAACCGCAAGCGCCAGCTGTGTCTGCCGGACAAGCTGGACTTGATCAAGGGCCGTGTCGAAGGCCATCCGGATGGCTTCGGCTTTGTGGTGCCGGAAGAGGGCGGCGACGATCTCTATCTGTCGCCCAAGGAAATGCACCGCGTGCTGCACGGCGACCGGGTGATGGTGCGGGTGGCAGGCCTCGACCGGCGCGGGCGGCGTGAGGCGAAGATCGTTGAGGTGCTGGAGCACGTCAACAAATTCGTCGTCGGCCGTTACTACCTCGAAGGCGGTGTCGGTTTCCTGATCTCGGAGAACCGCCGTATCAACCAGGACATCCTGGTGCCGGCCGAGCATGCGGGGTCTGCGAAGTCCGGCCAGGTGGTAACGGTGGAGATCATCACCCAGCCCGGCGCGCACAACGAGGCGATCGGGCGGGTGACCGAGGTCATCGGCAGTTTCACCGGCCCCGGCATGGAAATCGAGATTGCGCTGCGCAAGCACGATCTGCCCTATGTGTTCCCGCCGGACGTCGAGGCGCAGGCGTCCAGGCTGCCCGGCAAGGTGCAGGAAAAGGACATGGCCGGACGCGAGGACATTCGCCATCTGCCGCTCGTCACCATCGACAGCGAGACCGCGCGCGACTTCGACGATGCGGTGTACTGCGAGCCGCTCGGCCGCAGCGGCTATCGGCTGGTGGTGGCGATTGCCGACGTCAGCCATTACGTACAGCCGCGTGACGCGCTCGATAGCGAAGGCTTCAGCCGCGGCAACTCGGTGTACTTCCCGCGCCGCGTCATCCCCATGCTGCCCGAGGCGTTGTCCAACGGCCTGTGCTCGCTCAACCCGGAAGTCGACCGCCTGTCGATGGTGTGCGACATGCGCATCACCAGTACCGGCAGCGTCAAGGAATACCGCTTCTATCCGGCGGTGATCTATTCGCACGCGCGCCTGACCTACAACCAGGTATGGGACTGGCTCTCCGGCGCGGCTGAGCCGGAGCAGAAACACGCTGCGATGATGCCGCACCTGCAGGCGCTGGATAAGCTGTTCCGCACTTTGCTGAAGGCGCGCGCCAAGCGTGGCGCAATCGACTTCGGTTCGACCGAAACGCAGATCAATTTCGACGACCAGGGCAAGATCAAGGACATCGTGCCGGTGATCCGCAACGACGCCCACCGCATCATCGAGGAATGCATGCTGGCGGCCAACGTCTGCGCATCGGATTATCTGCAGGAGAACAAGCAACCCGCGCTGTACCGCGTGCACGAAGGCCCGACGGTGGAGAAACTCGCTGCGCTGCGCAGCTTCCTGGCCGAATTCGGGCTCGACCTCGGCGGTGGCGACAAGCCGCACGCCAAGGATTACGCTGAACTGCTGGAGAAAATCAAGCCGCGTCCCGATCATGGCCTGTTGCAAACCGTGATGCTGCGTTCGTTGAGGCAGGCGGTTTACAGCCCGGACAACAAGGGGCATTTCGGCCTGGCGTATGAGGCCTACACCCACTTCACCTCGCCGATTCGGCGCTATCCCGATCTGATGGTGCATCGCGGCATCAAGGCGGTGCTGCAGGGCGAGAAACTGCCCGCCAAGGGGCTGGCGGAAATCGGCACCCACTGCTCGATGACCGAACGCCGCGCTGACGATGCCACGCGCGATGTCGACGCCTGGCTGAAAACCTATTTCATGCGTGACCGCATCGGCGACGAATACAACGGCACGGTGAGCGCGGTCACCAGCTTCGGCATGTTTGTCGCAGTCGACGACCTTCTGATCGAAGGCCTGGTTCACGTGTCCGAACTCGGCCAGGATTATTTCCACTACGATCAGGCCAAACACATGATGCTCGGTGAGCGGACTGGCAAGCGTTATCGCCTGGGCGACCGCGTCCGCATCAAGGTGCTGCGCGCCGACATCGAAACCAGCAAGATCGATTTCAGCCTGGTCGAACAGGACAGCTCTGCGCATGACATGCAGCGCGCGTTCGAGCAATCGGCGCCGAAAAAGAAATCCGGCAAGCCCCGGACGGCGAAATCTAAAGCCGGTAGCAAGAAGCAATGAGCGAGAAGACTGCCGAAAAACACGCCGCAGAAAAACTCATCTACGGCTTTCATGCTGTGCTGGCGCGGCTGCGGCACGACCCGTCGGGCGTGCTGGAAATCTACCTCGATCTCACGCGCCGCGATGCGCGCGCGCGCGATCTGGTGCATCAGGCCAAGGACAACCAGGTCAAGCTGGTGCAGGTTGAAGCCGACCGCCTGACCCGGCTGGTCGGCAAGGCCGCCAATCATCAGGGCGTGGTCGCGCGCGTCAAGCCGGTTGCGCTGACGCATTCGCTGGACGAAGTGCTGGAAAACATCAAAGGCCCGCCGCTGCTGCTGATCCTCGACGGCATCACCGACCCGCACAACCTCGGCGCCATCATGCGCTCGGCCGACGCCTTCGGCGTGCACGCCGTCATTGCCCCGAAAGACAACGCCGTCGGCATCAACGCCACGGTGGAAAAGGTCGCCTCGGGCGCCGCGGAAACCGTGCCCTACATCATGGTCACCAACCTCTCGCGCACCATCGAAGACCTCAAGGAACACAACATCTGGGTCATCGCCGCCGACATGGACGGCGACCAACCGCTGTCAGGTATTGACGCCAAGACCGGCATCGCCTGGGTGTTGGGCGCCGAGGGCTCGGGCATCCGCCGCCTGGTGAAGCAAAGCTGCGACCAGATCGCGCGCATTCCCATTAGCGGGACGGTGGAAAGCCTCAACGTCTCGGTGTCGGCGGCGCTGTGCTTGTATGAAACAGTGCGTCAGCGGGGCGTGTGACTTGGCTGAAGGCCCCTGGGCCCACGCATCGACCGAAATTGCCCGCAGGCATAGAATAGGCGCATTGCACGAAGGCGGCCGCCATGCTGCAGACCGCGTAGATTGGGCTGAATGAAATGAAGCCCAACGTATCCACCACATAGGTGGACAAGCGCTAAAGTTGTTGGGCTTTGCAGCCCAACCTACATGGGCTGCGAGGGAAGTGCGGGGGGCTAGCCCCGCACCTTCCGATATGCCTCCAACAAGCGCTGGTGAATCGCGCTGCCCTCGAAGTTGCTGCCCAGCTTGGTCAACCCGAAAAACCGCTCATCCTGATTGAACAGCGCGAACGCCTGTTCCAGCGTCTCGCGGCCGTACATGAGGGCCAGGGCGGATTCGAAGGGGCTGGGGTCTTCGAGTTGGGTGAGGTCGGCGATGCAGCGGTACACCTTCAGACGCGCTTCACTGCGCTGGCCGTATTGGGCGATCCAGGTGCAACCTTCCCGGATCGCATTATCGTCGCCGATGGCGAGCGCGAGCAACAACTTCAACTCGCCGATGCGGAGATCGGTCCACGGCGAATCGGCATCCGGCGCCAGGCCGATCAGCACCGTGACCAGGCGGTCGTCTGCCAGTTCCAGTTCGACAATTTCATCCAGCAGCGCGGCGCATTCGTCGTCGGTCAGTTCGGGCAGACGCGCGAGCGCCGGGCGGATCAGATTGCCGACGCTGTTGTTCTCGAATTCGAGTTCCTCGACCGGGTAGATCTCGGAGACGCCGGGCACCAGGATGCGGCAGGCGTAGACGCCGAGATGGGTGAAGTCGGCGATGTAGAGGTCGTGGCCTTCGGCGTGCAGCGCATCGACCGACCAGGCATAGTCCTCTTCGGTGGTGGTGCCGAAATTCCAGTCGACGAATTCGAAGTCGGGGGTGTCACGCAGGAACTGCCAGGAAATCACGCCGCTGGAATCGACGAAGTGGATTTCCAGGTTCTGCGGGTCGGCGATTTCGGTGGCGTCGAAGCCGGGCGCGGGGAAGCCTGCCAGCGAATCGAGTGCGCGGCCCTGCAGCAGTTCGGTCAGCGCGCGTTCCAGCGCGACCTCGAAGCGCGGGTGCGCGCCGAAGCTGGCGAAGCAGCCTTGGTCGTGGGGGTGCAACAGGGTGACGTTCATCACCGGGTAGCGGCCGCCGAGCGAGGCGTCCTTCACCAGGATACCGAAGCCGGCTTCGCGCAGGCCGCGGATGCCGGCGGCGATGTGCGGGTAGCGCTCGATCACGGCCTCGGGCACGTCGGGCAGGCACAGGCCTTCTTCGATGATGCGGAACTTGATGTGGCGCTCGAAGATTTCGGCCAGCGCCTGGGTGCGCGCTTCCATCAGCGTGTTGCCGGCCGACATGCCGTTGCTGACGTAGAGGTTGCCGATGAGGTTGACCGGGAAATACACGGTTTCGCCGTCGGCGAGCCGCTGGTAGGGAATGGCGCAGATGCCGCGCGCGGCGTTGCCGGAATTGAGGTCGATCAGCTGGTCGGCGCGCACACCATTGTCCGGGTTGTAGTGGGCGTGCAGTTCGGGCGTGAGCAGTGCTTCCGGCCAGGCGTCTTCGTCTACTGTAAACCAGCGCTCGTCGGGCGTATGGGTGTATTCCCGTTCGGCCAGGGTCTCGCCCAGGTAGAAATGGGTCCAGAAATAATTGGTCGACAGCCGCTCGAAATATTCGCCCAGCGCACTCGCCCGTGCGGCCAGTTCGGAGGCACCCTTGCCGTTGGTGAACAGCAGCGGGCAGTCGCGGTCGCGGATGTGCACCGACCAGACGCTCTCCACCGGATTGAGCCAGGAGCGCTCCTCGATGTGAAAGCCGATCGCCGCAAGCTTGGACTGCAGGGTGGCGATCGACGCTTCGAGCGAGGCGTCCTTGCCGGGGATAAAATGTTCGGAGGTAGACATGGGAGACGCGCGGGGTGAGAGACATGACAGCATAAGCGATGCGTCAAGTGCGGCGTAAAATGATAGGCGTTGATCTCTTCAAGGGCAGCTGCACGCTGCGATTTTTCCATGCCTGACCGTATTGCCGTGCTCCTGTTGCTGCTTGGCCTTGCGTTTGCCGCCCCGGTAGCGGCTGCCACGCAGACGTTTGGCCTGGCCGGTGATCAGGCGGCGCTTGCTGCGCGTTCGCAGGCCGAGTGGGTGCGCCAGGCACAGGCGCTGGAAAAGCGCGGCGACTGGCCGGGCCTGCTGGCGTGGGGCCAGGATTGGGCACAAGTTGATGCAAGAAATCCGCTGGCCTGGTTTGTTCAGGGGCGCGCGCTGGGCGAGATGGGGCGGCATGCCGAAGCGATTGCCGCGTATCGGCAGAATGTCCGGATTGCGCCCGGCGATGTTTGGGCGCGCAACAACCTGGGCAATGCCTACCGCGACAGCGGGCGTCCGCGCGAGGCGATGCAGGCGTACCGCGCGGCGGTGGAGATCGACCCCGACTACACCCAGGCCTGGCACAACCTGGGGCTGACGTTTTATCTGAGCAAAGGGCAGGCGGGGGTGACGCAGGCGCTGCAAAAGCTGCAGGCCACCGACCCGGCGCTGGCCGATGTCTGGCGCGCGCTCGCGATCGAGTATTCGATCACGCGCGACGCCCGGGTTGCACGTGAGGCGGTGCGGGTGCTGCGCGGCTTGAGCGATGCCGAACGCGCGCGCATGTTCGGCATCCTGTTTGCCGAGGGCTGATTCGCATTAACAAAGCCCTAGTTCTACTGTGTTATTAAACATTCATGACCTGATTTGCTGATCTCCCGCAGCATGGACATTGCAGCAAGCCTTTTGCGATGGCAGCTGCGCGGCGGAAGCGCAATGTGGGGATCGAATTCTGGACGTGGCGTTGCATCGGTCGTGGCCCCGCGCGGGCGGAAACCTTCGGGTAGGGCAGGTTCCGCGAATTGGCCTGCGTTTTTTTTTGCTCCGGACAGACGTTCGCGCATCAAGAAGCCATACGCCGCAATGCACAGG
>NZ_LDUG01000018.1:0-11707 GCF_001530125.1 Thiobacillus denitrificans
GCACAGAGGCACAGAGGCACAGAGGCACAGAGGCACAGAGGCACAGAGGCACAGAGGCACAGAGGCACAGAGGCACAGAGGCACAGAGGCACAGAGGCACAGAGGCACAGAGGCACAGAGGCACAGAGGCACAGAGGCACAGAGGCACAGAGGAAAAACAGGACATCGAGGCAGGCTGTGCGATCACCTGTCGGATCAAGCTGGATTTAACCCGACCCAACCCACGGGTTTTTCTGTGTTCCAAGGGATACCGTCCCTTCGGGACATATCTCTGTGCCTCTGTGGTGAAAGTTTTTAGTATGCCTTCACAAGGCCAGTGCCAGCGCGGCAACCGTCCCGCCCAGCAGCGCGCCCACCAGCACATCGCTCACGTAGTGCAGTCCCAGCACCAGGCGCGATAACGCGACCAGCGCGGTGAACGGCCATACCAGCCAGCCGAGCGCGGGGTAATAGGCGGTGGCGACGAGGCTGAACACCACGGCGTGCAGGGTGTGGCCGGAGGGGAAGCTGAAGCGGTCGAGCGGGGCGGTCAGGCAGCAGATCGTCGGGCAGGCCTGATAGGGGCGCGGGCGCTCGGTGGCGCCTTTCAGCCACTTGTAGATCAGCGTGCCGGCCAGGCCCGCCACGATCATGTGCAGCACCGCCGGCAGCGCCTCCTGGCCCTGCCAGGCGACCAGCGCCAGCATCAGCGCATACCAGAAGATGCCGTCGCCCGCGCGGCTGGCGAGCCGCAGCAGACCGACTTCCCAGCCGGGCAGGTGCACGCCGTTGAGGCGCGCAAGGAAGGCGTGTTCGCGTGCGGCCAGTCGATTGAGGCCGTGATGGGCGGCAAGACTCAGGTGGCGCTGCATGGTGGGCTCCTTATCAACCGGTGCGGGCGGCGGATGACCAGTCCAGCTGTTCGTCGGGCGCGGGCTGGGGCTGGGCGAGCCGCAGCAGCACCTGCTCGAAGCTGTCGATGATGGCGTCCCACGACAATTGCGCGGCGCGCACGGCGGCTGCGGTGCCGAGACGGCGCTGCAGTGCGGTGGCGGGGGCCAGCGCCACGGCCTGGGCGATGAACGCGGCCTCGTCCTCGGGCGGCGCCTTGAGGCCGTTTTCGCCGTGGCGGATGACTTCCTCGGCGGCGGCGCAGTCGTAGGCGACCACCGCGAGGCCGGAGGCCATGGCCTCGATGGTCACGTTGCCCCAGGTTTCGGTCAGGCTGGGAAACAGGAATACATCGGCGGAGGCGTAATGCGCCGCCAATGTCTCGCCGATCTGGGTGCCGCAGAAAATCGCATCCGGGCGCCTGGACTGCCAGCTGGCGCGCTCGGGGCCGTCGCCCACCAGCACCAGGCGGCTGGCGGGGTGCGTCTCGCGCATGGCATCGAAGGCGCGAAACACCAGCGCCAGATTCTTTTCGGCGGCCAGGCGCCCGACATACAGCGCTACCGTATCGTTCTCGCTCATGCCCCAGCGCGCACGCAGGGCCGGGTCGCGGCGGCCGGGATGAAACAGCTTGGTGTCGACCCCGCGGCCGATGATCTCGATGTTCTCGTAACCGTAGCCGAGTAGTTCGCGGCGGATGCCCTCGGTCGGCACCAGGGTGACGGCGGCCTTGTTATGAAATTTGCGCAGATAGGCGACGATGGCGCGGCGCAGCAGGCCGAAGCCGTAGTGGCTGCTGTAGCTGTGGAAATTGGTGTGGAAGTCGCTCGCCACCGGCAGGCGCAGCTTGTTGGCCGCCGCCAGCGCCGACCAGCCGAGCGGGCCTTCGGTGGCGATCTGCACCACGTCGGGACGCTGCTTCGTCCATAGCCGGGTCAGCGCGGCTTTCGCCGGCAGGCCCATCTTCAGGCCGTCGTAACGCGGCAAGGCGATGCCGCGCTGCAGATGTTCGCTGAGGGTTGCGGTGGGCTGGGGCTGGTCGTCCGCATGCTGGCGCGGCCGAATCAGCTGCACCTGGTGATTGCGGACCTGTAGGCCGTTGACCAGGCGGCCCAGCGTCATCGCCACGCCATTGACTTCGGGCGGATAGGTCTCGGTCACCATCGCAATGCGCAGCTGCGGGCGCATCGACGGCAGAGTCTGGCAGGTGAATTCGGCTGCATCCATGGCGCAGAGCATGCGCCCGGTATGCGACAAAAAAATGAAGCCGGGGTGACGGTTTGGTGAAGCCGCTCAGGCGGCGAGCGGCAGCGCGTCGCGCGCGATCTCCCGCAACAGCAGGATGTCGCGGTAGGCAGCCGGTTCGAAGCCCATCCGCGTGCCGCCGCGATCGTCGTAAATCAGGTCGTGGAAGAATGCGTTGATGTCCGGCGTGTTCCACACGTTCACCAGTTCTTCCAGCAGGTGTGGATAGGCTTCCAGCCCACGGCCGGCTTCGTTTTCTTGCGAAATTGGATGGCCCGTGAGGTTGATGTTGAAATAACGGCGGCACTCGGCGCTGGCGGCGGCATACGCTTCGGTGTTGCCTTCCCGGTGCAGCAGGTCGAGCAGCAGCAGCCACGGCACCGGCGATTCGGTCGGCGCTTCGCGCAGGTGTTCCTGCAGCAGATGGACCGCGAGATCGCCATGGCCGTGGGCCATGAACACTTCGGCCTGATCGAGGATGTCATCCTTGACCTCAGTGTCTTCACTGCGTGGCGGCTGGGCGATTTCCGGCATCCGCTGGGGGGCGGGCGGTTGTTCGGCCTGTGGCCCGGCGGTGATGTCGGACAGCGTCATCATCGCCGCATCCGGTGGTGTCCTTGGTGCGTTTTCCTGTATGGCGACCCGAGGCGAACGGCTGCGGCGCGGCAGCCAGGCGATCAGCGCGATGGCCGTGCCGAGCAAGCCGATGGCCAGCAGGTACAGGGGCCATTGCGCAGGCTGTTTGGGCGGCGGCGTGATTGCCGTGGGTGCCATGGCGCGCCGGGCCTCGAGTGCCGCATGGCGCTGCTGCAGCGCAGCCAGCTGGGCCTCCAGGTGCGCGAGCTTGCGGGCAAGCGCCGTGTTTTCGTCCGACAGTTCGGCGGCGGTCAGGCTTGCGGGGCGTGGGCGCGCCAAGTCCGGCAGACGGGTATCGAGGCGCAACGCAACGGGCGCATCGGCCACGCGGGGCGCGCTGCGCTTTCCGGACAGCACCAGTCGCGGCGTGGCATCGGTCTGTGGGCGTGGCGGTGCGGCAGCAGGCTGGCGCGCGCTGGCACCAGCCGGGCGTGAGGCGACAACCGGCGCAGGCCTGGCCTTGCGTGGGGGACGAGTGGTGCGTGGTGCAGGCGCTGCGATGACGGCTGCGGCCGTTTGGGTGGCGGCAGCGGGCACCTCCTGGCTGATGGCGGGCGTAACCTGCGCAGGCGGATCGAGCAGCACCACGTAGTCGCGCTGCAAGCGCGCCTCGCAGTCGGAAACCAGCACAAACTGCGCAATGGGGTCATTGATCGACTGGACGGTGCGGATATGCAGCAGGGTCTGGCCGCCCTCCCGCTGGAGGCTCAACTGCGCGCGCGGTGGCGGCGCGATGCCATCCGCGCTTGCATCGAGGCTGAAGCAAGCCGCCGTTGTTTCCGCCGAGGCGCCCAGCAGGGTGACGGTGGCGTGCAGCGGTTGACCCAGGTGCGATCGCACATTGATCTCGCCCAATCCGAGGGCTGCGGCGGAAACGGCATGACACAGACCGAGCAGGAGGAAGACGGGCTTGAGGTTCACGGGGGCACTGAAAAGAGAGATATCCCGCCTATTCCGGCCAAGAACGCCGCAACTTGAGGCCGCGGCGAAAATAGGGCACGGTTTTTGTTAGGCGTCAGCCCAGCAGCACCAGCCCCCAGACCACCGCGACGTTGACGAGCGCGATCATCACCGCCGCGCTGCCCATGTCCTTGGCGCGCTTGATGAGTTGGTGATGTTCCAGCGAAATGCGGTCGACCGCGGCCTCGACCGCCGAATTCAGCAGCTCGACGATCAGCACGCCCAGCACTGCGCCGACCATCAACGCGCGCTCGATACCCGTATCCCCCAGGACCAGCGCCAGCGGAATCAGCAGCAGCGCCAGATACACTTCCTGGCGGAACGCGTCCTCGTGCCTGAACGCGGCGCTGAGGCCGGCCCACGAGTAGCCCGCCGCGTTCAGCACGCGCTGCAGGCCGGTCTTGCCCTTGAACGGGCTGACGGGATCGCTCATGCCGTGGGCTTGTAGGCGAGATCGAGTTCGCGCGCGGCCCTGACGTCGTCCAGCCGCCGCACCGGCAGGCTGTAGGGCGCGCCCTTGACCAGATCGGGGCTGGTTTCGGCCTCGCGCTTGATCGTGATCATCGCCTCGACAAAGCCGTCGAGCGTCTCGCGACTCTCGGTCTCGGTCGGCTCGATCAACAGGCACTCGGGCACCAGCATCGGGAAGTAGGTGGTCGGCGCATGGAAACCGTAATCGAGCAGGCGCTTGGCGAAATCCATCGCGGAAACGCCTGTGGTGTCCTTCAGCTTTTTCAGGGTGACGATGAATTCGTGGCTGGCGCGGCGCTCGGGGAAGGCGAGATCGAACCCGGCCTCGCGCAGCCTGGCCATCAGGTAGTTGGCGTTGAGCGTGGCGTATTCGGCGACGCGGTGCATGCCCTCGCGGCCCAGCAGGCGCGCGTAGACATAGGCGCGCATCAGCACGCCGGCGTTGCCCATATTGGCCGACATGCGGCCGATCGACTGCGGCAGGTCGGCCTCGGTCGCCAGCCGGTAAAAACCGTTCTCGTTCAGTACCAGCGGAATCGGCATGAACGGCAGTAGTCGCTCGGCCACGCCCACCGGACCTGCGCCCGGTCCGCCGCCACCGTGCGGGGTGGAAAAGGTCTTGTGCAGGTTCATGTGGATGACGTCGAAGCCCATGTCGCCGGGGCGCACCTTGCCCAGAATCGCGTTGAGGTTGGCGCCGTCGTAATACAGCAGGCCGCCGGCGTCGTGCACAATCTTCTGGATGTCGGCGATGGTCTTCTCGAACACGCCGAGGGTCGACGGGTTGGTCAGCATCAGGCCGGCCGTCTGCGGGCCGACCGCGGCCCGGAGTGCTGCAAGGTCGATGCTGCCGCTCGCATCGGTTGGGATTTCCTTCACTGTGTAGCCGCACATCACCGCGCTCGCCGGGTTGGTGCCGTGCGCCGCGTCCGGCACGATCATCTCGCGGCGCGCGGTGTCGCCGCGCGCATCGTGGTAGGCGCGGATCATCGCCACGCCGGCGAATTCGCCGTGCGCCCCCGCCATCGGCGCCATCGATACGCCCGCCATCCCGGTGACGTCCTTCAGCATTTCCTGCAGCTCGAACATGCTGGTGAGGAAGCCCTGCCCGGTTTCGTCCGGGCTCGCTGGATGGCGCGCCAGGAACTGCGGCAGCATCGCCAACGAATTGCACGCGCGCGGGTTGTACTTCATGGTGCACGAACCGAGCGGGTAGAACTGCGTGTCGATCGAGAAGTTCTTCTGCGAAAGCCGCGTGTAGTGGCGCACCACGTCGAGCTCGGAGACTTCGGGCAAGGCAGGTGCGTCGCGGCGTCGCAGGTTCGCGGGCAGATCGTCGAGGCTGCCGCCGGCGGCGGGCAGTTGGGCGGTAGCGGTGCGGCCGGGGCGGGAGTGGTCGAATATCAGCATGGTTGTCAGGGGTCAGGATTCAGGATTCAGGGGCCAGGGAAAACCGGAATCGAAATGGCGCGGCGAAGCCGCTTCCACCCCTGACCCCTGAATCCTGACCCCTGAGCCCTCATTTTAGTGCAGCCAGCGCGGCGTCGTAATCCGGCTCCTGCTTGATCTCGGGAACGAGTTCGGCATGCAGCACCTTGTTGTTCTCGTCGAGCACCACCACGGCGCGCGCAGTGATGCCGGCAAGCGGGCCGCTGCTGATGGCGACGCCGTAGTTCTTCATGAATTCGGCGCCGCGCATGGTCGACAGCGTCACCACGTTGTTGGTGCCTTCGGCGCCGCAGAAGCGGCTCATCGCGAACGGCAGGTCGGCTGCGATGATCAGCACTACCGTGTTGCCGATGGCAGCGTCGTTGAATTTCTTCGTCGAAGTCGCGCACACCGGGGTGTCGAGACTGGGCACGATGTTGAGGATTTTCTTTTTGCCGGCGAAATCGGCCAGCGAGACATCAGCCAGATCCTTGTTGACCAGCTTGAAGTCGGGCGCGGTGTCGCCGACCTTGGGGAAGGTGCCTGCGACGTCGATGGGGGTGCCGCCGAGGGTGACTGCCATGTTCATTCTCCTAAAAATCCATTAACCACAGAGGCACAGAGACACAGAGGTATTCAAATCAAAGTCTTGCATGGCTTTTCTCTGTGCCTCTGTGTCTCTGTGGTGAAAGCGTGTCAGTTCTTGTACGCGCACGGCGGCGCCTCGCGCCGTTTCGACAGGATACGTTCCATGTGTTGCGCATAGTGGTCGAGGTCGGCCGCGGTCTTGGTTTCGGTGACGCACACCAGGATCGCATGCCCGAGCTCAGGATACCAGCCGGAAATATCCAGTCCGCCGAGGATGCCCTGGGCGCGCAGCGCGCGCAGCACGTCCCTGGCGTTGTCGTTCAGCTTTAGCACCACTTCGTGGAAATACGGTGAAGTGAACGCACGCGTCACGCCGGGGATCGCTGCCAGCTTTTCAGCCAGCGCCACGGTGCCGGCATGGCTGACGGATGCAACTTTCGCCAGCCCCTGCGGCCCCAGCAGCGCCATGTATTGCGTCGCAGCGGTGACCACCAGGCCCTGGTTGGTGCAGATGTTGGAAGTGGCCTTGGAGCGGCGGATGTGCTGCTCGCGCGCCTGCAGCGTCAGGGTGAAGCCCGGCTTGCCGTCGAGATCGACGGTGCGGCCGACGATGCGTCCCGGCATCTGCCGCACGAACGCCTGACGGCAGCACATGAAGCCGAAGTAGGGCCCGCCCGAGGCCATCGGCGCGCCTAGCGGCTGGCCTTCTCCCACCGCGATGTCGGCACCGCCGCCTTGATTAGAGCGGCTTCCCCACTGGCCGGGCGCTTCCAGCACCGCCAGCGTGGTGGGGTTGACCAACGCGATCGCCAGCGCGCCTTTGTCGTGCGCCCAGTCGGTCATGGCGTGCACGTCCTCCAGCACGCCGAAGAAGTTGGGCTGCGGGATCACCAGTCCGGCAAAGCTGCCGGGGTCGGCCGGCAGCACGGTGTGGCCGGTGGTCGGGTCGTAGGCGAGCTCGACCAGTTCGATGCCCTGGTTCTTTACCGTCGTATCGACCACGCGGCGGTAGATCGGGTGCACCGTCTTCGGCACCAGCACGCGGCGCGAAGTCTTGTGCGAGCGAACCGCCATCAGCACCGCTTCGGCCAGCGCCGAGGCGCCGTCGTACAAGGAGGCGTTCGACACGTCGAGCCCGGTCAGCCGGGTCATCATGGTCTGGTATTCGTAGATCAGCTGCAGCGTGCCCTGGCTCGCCTCCGCCTGGTAGGGCGTGTAGGCGGAATAGAACTCGCCGCGCGTGGTGATCTGCCAGATCGCCGCCGGGATGTGGTGCTCGTAGACGCCCGCGCCGATGAAGCTGGACCAGAAGCCGTCGGCCGACGCGCGTTCCTGCATCAGCCGCGCCACCGCCATTTCCGGCAATCCATCCGGCACATCTTTCAGTTTGCCGGTTTTCAGCGCGGGCGGGATTTCGTCGAACAGCTCTTCGATGCTGGCGGCGCCGATGGCGCCGAGCATGGCGGAGACGTCTTCTTCAGTGTGGGGAATGAAGGGCATTTTGCTTAGGGGTCAGGATTCAGGGATCAGGATTCAGGGGGAGGATTCAGTGCCCGGCTTCAGGTGCAGCGCGGCGTAGCCGCACATTCCCTGACCCCTGACCCCCGAATCCTGACCCCATTAATGCGCTTCCGACTCGACCAGTTTCTGGTACGCCGTGGCATCCAGCAGTCCGGCGACGTCGCCCGGATTGGCCGGCTTCAGCTTGAACATCCATGCACTGTAGGCGTCCTTGTTCACCGACTCGGGGCTGGCTTCGACTTCCGCATTGGCGGCGATCACTTCGCCGGCCACCGGGGCGTAGACGTCGGATGCGGCCTTCACCGATTCGACCACCGCGCATTCCTCGCCCTTGGCCAGCGTGCGGCCGGCGGCGGGGGTTTCGATGAACACCATGTCGCCCAGCAGATCCTGCGCGTGGTGGGTGATGCCCACGGTCAGCGTGCCGTCGGCTTCGACGCGCACCCATTCGTGGCTGGGGGTGTATTTGAGGTCAGCGGGGATGGTCATGTTGTGTATTCCTGGTCGAGTTGTATTCCAGGGGTCAGGGATCAGGATTCAGGATTCAGGGAATGAGCGGCTGCGCCGCGCTGTTTTCCCTGACCCCTGGCCCCTGAATCCTGATCCCTCCTAAATCAAAACCTTGCCGTTGCGCACGAACGGATATTTCACCACTTTGGCTTTCAGCTTCTTGTCGCGGATCTCGACCTCGACAATCTCGCCCGGCGCGATGCCGAGCGGGATGCGGGCGAGCGCGATGGATTGCTGCAGTGTAGGCGAGAAGGTGCCGGAGGTAATTTTGCCTCCGCCGTTTTTCGTGATGACTTTCTGGTGGCTACGCAAGACCCCTTTGTCGAGCAGCAAGAGGCCGGCGAGTTGCTGGGTGATTTCGCTCGATTCGAGCGCCTTGCGGCCGACGAAGTCGCGTTCAGTCTTCAGGTCCACCGTCCACGCCAGGCCCGATTCCAGCGGCGATGTGGTTTCGTCCATGTCCTGACCGTAGAGGTTCATGCCGGCTTCAAGGCGCAGGGTGTCGCGTGCGCCGAGGCCGATCGGCTTGCCGCCGGCTTCCATCAGCGCCCTCCAGAAGAAGGGCGCGGATTTCGCCAGCACCATTACCTCGAAGCCATCCTCGCCGGTGTAGCCGGTGCGGGCGATGAACATTTCGCCCATGGCGGCGGCGTTGAAGGGCTTGAGGTTCGCCGTGATGCTGTCGACGCCGGGCAGCGCCTCGTTCAGCGCCTGCGTTGCATTCGGCCCCTGAATGGCGATCATCGCGAGGTCGCGGCGTGGGGTGAGAGTGAGCCCCATGTCCCAGTCGGCGTTCATTTTTTCCATCCACGCGAGGTCCTTCTCCGCGGTGCCGGCGTTGACCACCAGGCGGAACCAGCCCTCGTCCATGAAGTAGATGATGAGGTCGTCGATGACGCCGCCGGCCTCGTTCAACATGCACGAATACAGTGCCTTGCCGGACACCTGCAGCTTGTCGACATTGTTGGCCACCAGCAGGCGCAGGAAGGCGCGCACGTTGGCGCCGCGGATGTCGAGCGGCAGCATGTGGGAGACGTCGAACAGGCCGCAGCCGGAACGCACGGTGTGGTGTTCCTCGATCTGCGAGCCGTAGTTGACCGGCATGTCCCAGCCGCCGAAATCAACCATCTTGGCGCCGAGTTCGCGATGGGTGGCGTTAAGCGGGGTTTGTTTGAGCGCTGCTTGATTCGTCATGGGGCAACCAAAAATAAAAAAAGGGTGAAGCGCGGATTCGCTTCACCCCTCTGTCCTTGGTACCTGAGAGATTACGGCGCGCTGGGTGATGAAGCCTGGGCCGCTGCCCCTTCGGTGGCGGCTTGAAAACCGCGCTCTCCAGAGTGTTCTTGGGGCGTGTTAACTCAACACGCCCTGGCGTTGCGGTCCTTGTTGCCTGAGCGATTCCGGGTGGGTTACGCCTTCGGCGGCATGCGGTGCATGCGCTCTCCCGCAACGGGAATGCGCACTATACCGAAGAAGCGTCAGGCCAGCCAGCCTGGGTGGCGACTTAATAGGTCAGCTGCAGATCGAAGCCCATGGGCGCCAGGTCGCGTACGGTCAGCGGCAGGCTCAGGGCCTGCTCGCTGCGCGGCGGCATGCCGGCGGCGATGCGCTGGGTGTCGCCGAGGTATTCGCTGGGGGCGAAGCTGCGGCGCGCCAGCGGGCGGTTGCGCTGGTCGGTCAGGGTCAGCACCAGCATCGGCCAGGCTTGGGCATGGTTGGCGCGATTGCCGAGGGTGAGGACGAGATTCAGGCGGCCGCTGGTTTCGGTCTGCAGGTCGGAGCCGACGATTTGCAGCAGCGCCAGATTTTTCGGCAGGGACAGCGTGCAGCCCAGCACGGCGCAGGCCTGCTCGAAGGCGGGGCGGGTCTGCGGCAGCCGGCTGACCAGGGTGTCGCGCAGGAAGTAGGCGGTCTGCGCCAGCAGCACCAGCAGCAACAGGACGCTGGCCACGCTCCACACCCAGGGGTTGACGCGACGCGGCGCGGACGGGATGCGCGCCGCGTCGCGTAGCGGGGCCGCATATTCGATGCGTGCCGTAGGCGGGGATGGCGCAGCGGGGGCGATGGGGGTGAAAGGGTACACGGGCGCGTCCGGCGCGCGGGGATACGCAGGCGCAGGGTAGAACTGCGGCAATGGGCCGGGGTCGTCCGGCACTGGAATATCCGGGTCGATGAGGATGATCGACGGCAGGTCGAGCGACACTTCGCGCTGGGCGATGCCGCGCGGCATGTCAGTGACTGCGGCGTCTTCTGCGTCAAGAACGGCCTCTGGCGTTTCCTCGGTCGTTGAGGGCTCAGGTTCGGTTGCCTCAAGTTCCGCAGGCGGCGCGATTTCAGGCGATGGCAGCACATCAATGGGCTCGGGTTCGGCCACCAGGGGAAGCGGCGAACCGTCTTCCATGAGCAGGCTCGGGCGCGCATCGAAGGCGGCCCCGCACACACTGCACTGCACCCAGCCTTGTGCGGCTTCGAACTGGTCCGCCCCGAGGCGGAACACACTGGCGCATTGCGGGCAGGTGGTGCGGTAGTTCACGCTTTGGTGCCCGCCAGGCGCACCCAGCCCTCGTCAATTTCCGGGGGATCGAATACAAACCAGTCGCGGTAGACCGCCATTACGTCTTCGGCCTGTTCGGCCAGGATGCCGGACAGCACCAGCCATCCGCCCGCGCGCACCCGGCCGGCGAGCAGCGGCGCCATGCCCTTGAGCGGATTGGTGAGGATGTTGGCGACGACGATATCGTACTGCCCCGGCGCGAGTTCGCCGGGCAGGCAAAAGTGCGCGGCCACGTCGTTCAGCGCGGCGTTGTCGTGCGAGGCGGTGACCGCCTGCGCGTCGATATCGACGCCGTCGACCCGCGCCGCGCCCAGCTTGGCGGCGGCGATGGCGAGGATGCCGGAGCCGCAGCCGTAATCCAGCAGCGTTTCACCGCCGGCGAGATGGTCATCGAGCCAGCGCAGGCACAGCCGCGTGGTGGGGTGGCTGCCGGTGCCGAAGGCGAGGCCGGGATCGAGCTTGAGGTTGATCGCGCGGCTGTCGGGCGCGGTGTGCCAGGTCGGCACGATCCACAGCCGCGGCGAGATCGGGATGGGATCGAACTGCGATTGGGTGAGCCGTACCCAGTCCTGCTCGGCCACGGTTTCGACTGTGTACTCGGCGGGAACAGGAACGCCCGCCAGTTTCGCCGCCGCCGCCAGCGTTTCAGCCACATCGGCGTGTTCATCCAGCAGCACCAGCGCGATGCTGTGGGGCCACAGTTCGGCAGACGGGTAATCCGGTTCGCCGAACAGCGGCGTTTCGTCCACCGTGCCGGCGTCGGCGTCCTCCAGCGACACCGACAGCGCGCCGGCTTCCATCAGCGCGTCGGACAGCAGTTCGGCCTGTTTGGAATCAACGAGAAGACGGACGGATTGCCAGGGCATATCAGGGGTCAGGGGTCAGGGGTCAGGGGTCAGGGGTCAGGGGTCAGGGGTCAGGGGT
>NZ_LDUG01000018.1:11900-139055 GCF_001530125.1 Thiobacillus denitrificans
GAATTCTGATCCCTGCCCTAGCCCTTCTCCCCCGCCAGCTTGTGTTCCAGGTAATGAATGCTGGTGCCGCCGGCGATGAAGGCAGCGTCGTTCAGCAGATCCTGGTGCAACGGGATGTTGCTCTGGATGCCTTCGATCACCATCTCCATCAGCGCGCCGCGCATGCGCGCGATGGCCTGGTCGCGGGTGTCGCCGTAGGCGATCACCTTGCCGATCATCGAGTCGTAGTGCGGCGGCACGTAATAGCCGTGGTAAATGTGCGAGTCGACGCGGATGCCGGGGCCGCCGGGGGCATGGTAATTGGTCAGCTTGCCGGGACTGGGGACGAAGGTGGTCGGGTGCTCGGCGTTGATGCGGCACTCGATGGCGTGGCCGCGGAACGCGATGTCCTTTTGCTTCCACGGCAGTTTTTCGCCAGCGGCGACGCGGATCTGCGTCTGCACGATGTCGATGCCGGTGATCAGCTCGGTCACCGGGTGTTCGACCTGCACCCGGGTGTTCATTTCGATGAAGTAGAACTCGTTGTTCTCGTACAGGAATTCAAAGGTGCCGGCGCCGCGATAGCCGATCTTGCGGCAGGCCTCGGCGCAGCGTTCGCCGATCTTGTCGCGCAGTTTGGGGTCGAGTCCGGGCGCGGGCGCTTCTTCCAGTACTTTCTGATGGCGGCGCTGCATCGAGCAGTCGCGCTCGCCCAGGTGCACCGCGTTGCCGTGTTCGTCGGCGAGGATCTGAATCTCGATATGGCGCGGCGTCTGCAGGAATTTTTCCAGGTACACCATGGGATTGCCGAAGGCGGTGCCGGCTTCGGTCTTGGTCATGGACACCGCGTTCAATAGCGCGGCTTCGGTGTGCACCACGCGCATGCCACGCCCGCCGCCGCCGCCCGCCGCCTTGATGATGACCGGGTAGCCGACGCGCGCAGCGGTCTTGATGATCTCGTCGGGGTCGTCCGTCAGGGCGCCCTCGGAGCCGGGCACGCATGGCACCTTGGCTTCGATCATCGCCTGCTTGGCCGCCACCTTGTCGCCCATCAGGCGGATGTTGTCGGGGCGCGGGCCGATGAAGCTGAAGCCCGACGACTCGACGCGCTCGGCGAAATCGGCGTTTTCCGACAGGAAACCGTAGCCGGGATGAATCGCCTCGGCGTCGGTGACTTCGGCCGCGGCGATGATCGACGGCACATGCAGATAGCTCTGCGCCGACGGCGCCGGCCCGATGCACACCGATTCGTCGGCCAGCTTCACATACTTGGTGTCGCGGTCGGCCTCGGAATACACGGCGACCGTCTTGATGCCCATTTCGCGGCAGGCACGCTGGATGCGCAGGGCGATTTCGCCGCGGTTGGCGATGAGTATTTTTTCGAACATTTTTAGGGGCTAGGGATCAGGGGGCAGGGGTCAGGATTCAGGGGATGTGCGGCTTCGCCGCGCCAATTTAAATTCAAAAAGCGCGAAGCCCTTCCCCTGATCCCCGACCCCTGAATCCTGACCCCTGAATCCTTCCTCAGGCAATCACAAACAAGGGTTCGCCATATTCAACCGGCTGGCCGTTTTCGACCAGGATGGCCTTGATTACGCCGCCCTGGTCCGATTCGATTTCGTTCAAAAGCTTCATCGCTTCGATGATGCACAGCGTATCGCCGGCATTCACGCTTTGGCCGACTTCGGCAAAATTCTTGGTGCCGGGGGCCGGCGCACGGTAGAAGGTGCCGACCATGGGCGAGCGCACGATGTGGCCTTCGGGCACGGCGTCTTCCACCGGGGCGGCCGTGATCGGTGCCGCCACCGGGGCGGGCGCGTGCATCATCTGCGGGGCGTGCATCATCATCGGCGCGCCCGCAATGCTTTTGGCGATGCGGACTTTTTCTTCACCCTCGGTGATTTCCAGTTCGGCGATGCCGGAGGCTTCGACCAGGTCAATGAGCTTTTTCAGTTTTCTGAGATCCATGGGAGGTCCTGTTTGGGAGGTGGCGCAGCGCATATTCCAGCGCCAGTTCGTAACCGTGCGCGCCCAGGCCGGACACCACGCCGACCGCGAGGTCGGAAAAATACGAGTGGTGGCGGAAAGGTTCGCGCGCGTAGATGTTGGAAAGATGGACTTCGACGAACGGAATGGCGGTGGCTGCCAGCGCATCGCGCAAGGCGATGCTGGTGTGGGTATAGCCCGCCGGGTTGATAACGATGAAGTCGACTTGGTCGTGCGCGGCCTGATGGATGCGATCGATCAGGGCGCCTTCGTGGTTGTTCTGGAAGGTCTCGACCTGTGCGTTAACGGCTTCCCCGCGGCTGACCAGCACACGGTTGATGTCGTCGAGCGTGGCGAGGCCGTAGTGCCCGGGTTCGCGGCTGCCCAGCAAATTGAGGTTGGGGCCGTGCAGAACCAGCACATGCGGGTGCAGACTGGGGACCGATTTGGCAACTGCGCGGCTGGTTCGTTTAGTCGTCATGGCGGCGAGTTTGCCGTAAATGAGGGTAAATTGTCCAGATATTGACGCTAAATCACAACTGTGGGCCGATTTTGCGCAATGCGCTTTCCAGCTTGACGCGCGGCAACCGCCCCAGGTGGCTCAGGGCGATACTGCCGTCGCGGTCGAGCACGATCGTATAGGGTAGCGCCCCGCTCGGGTTACCCAGTTGCCTGGCCAGGCTGTGCGCCGCCCCCTCGCCGATCAGGATCGGATAATTGACCGGCTGGCGCTGCAAGAACTGCGCGACATTGGCCGGGTTGTCGATGGCGATGCCGACAAACTCCACCCCGCTGGGCCGGAATCGGGTGCGCAAATCGGCAAAGTCCGGCATTTCCTCGCGGCACGGCGCGCACCAGCTGGCCCAGAAATTCAGCACCACCACCTGGCCGCGCCATTGCGACATCGGCTGCTGGCGTCCCTCAATGTCCGGAAAACCGAGCTGCCACAGGGCGGCGAGTGCGGGCGCGGCAGGCACTTGCGGCGCATAGCGCGTCTGCGCCAGCCAGACGCCGGCTGCCAGCGCCGCCAGCGCCACGGGGAGGGCATAAAGCCATTTTTTTTGCATGGAGTTGCGCGTGGACCGCGTGACCGATCACCCCGCAGGGGTGATCGGTGGGGTTCGTTTACAGCGTGCCGTAGGAATGCAGGCCCGACAGGAACATGTTCACGCCGATGAAGGCGAAGCTGGTGACGAACAGGCCGACCACCGCCCACCAGGCCAGCAGCGGGCCGCGCAGGCCCTTGACCAGGCGGATATGCAGCCAGGCCGCGTAGTTCAGCCACACGATCAGCGCCCAGGTTTCCTTCGGGTCCCACGACCAGTAGCCGCCCCAGGCTTCGGCGGCCCACATCGCGCCGAGAATGGTGGCGATGGTGAAGAAGCCAAAACCAATCGCGATCGACTTGTACATCATGTCGTCGATCACCTCCAGCTTGGGCAGGCGGCTGGCGAGAATGCCCCGCCCGGCAAGCAGGTAGGCCACCCCGAGCATGGCGGCGATGGAGAAGCCGCCATAGCCGACGAAGTTGGCGGGCACGTGGATCTTCATCCACCAGGACTTGAGCGCGGGCACCAGCGGCTGGATTTCATGTGCGCCGCGGTCAAAGGTGTACCAGAGGATGAAGCCGACCGCCGCAGAAATCACCAGCAGCACGAATGCACCCAGCTGCCGCGTCTGACAACGCGCTTCGTAGTACAGGTACATCATCGCGGTGATGAGGGAGAACAGCACGAATACTTCGTACAGGTTGGACACCGGGATATGGCCGACGTCGGCGCCGATCAGGTAGGACTCGTACCAGCGCACCATCAGGCCGATCCAGCCCATGGCCACCGCGGACCAGGTCAGCGCGCTGCCGGTTTTCAGCGTGAAGTCCGAACGCGCCAGCAGGCCCGCCCAGTAGGTCAGGGTGGCGAACCCGAACAGCGCGCACATCCACATGATGGCGGCCTGGCTGGAGATCAGGAATCTGAGGAAGAAGGCTTCCTCCATGCGCGCGAGGTTGCCGCTGTACTGGCTGATGGCGAACAGGCTGATCGCGCCGACCACCAGGAACAACGGGCGGAACGGCTTCCAGAACCAGCCAGCCACCGCCAGCGAGGGAATCACCGCCAGCAGGATGGCTTTTTCATAGATGTCCATGTAGTCGGCGTACTGCGACAGGGCGAACAGGGCGCCTGCCGCGACGATGGCGGCGAACAGCCAGTCGAACCACGACAGGCGTTTCAATAGCGGGGCGGGTTGATTGAGAGCGAGTTCCATGTTTTAAGCCTCCGGATTTTTTGCGGGCGTGGATGCCGGTTGGGTCAGCGTATCCAATGCCTGCGCGTGTTGGGTGAATTCTTTTTCAAAATCTATCGTCTGCTTGGCCGACGACATCGCCAGCAGCGCGTGGCCCGGCTTGATGCGCAGCCACACCCGACGTTCGCGAACATAAAGCATGAAGAATACGCCGAGCGTCAGCAAAAGCGAACCCAGATAGACTACGTTCTGGCCGGGCGACCGGGTCAGCTGCAAACCGCTTGCCTTGACCTCGTCATACGACATCAGCTGCAGATAGACCGGCGCACCATAGACGAACATGTCGCTGATGCTGTTGAGGGTGTCGCGCACCAGCCAGCCAGTCGCGTCGTCAGCCGGGGGCACGGGCAGGCCGGCTTGCTGGTTGGTAAGTTGCAGCGCCTCGAACGTAGCGAGTTCGAGGATGCGCAGATAGGTGCCCACTGCTTTTTCGCGCTCGGCCTCGGGGATGTTGTCCTCGATAAAACGCCCCAGCGACTGAAAGCCGCCTTCGGCAAACAGCGCCAGCATCTGGCTGGCGCTGAATTTAAGCTTGTCCTCGATTTCCGTGCTCCGGGCCTCCTGCGGCAAGGCCTGGCGGGCGAAGCGCGCGGCGATTTCGGGACGCAATTCCGCATTCAGCAGCGCGCCGCGCAGCCGCATGAAGCTGTCAATATCGCCCGCCGCATCGAGCGGCATACGCAGGTAGCGGAAGGCCTCGTTCGGCGTGTCGCGCACGCCTGACATCATGTACCAGCGGCCGTCGAGTTCCAGCGGCAGCATGTAGTTGGAGAACTCGCGCGCCTGCCCACGCGCATCGCGCAGCTTGTACTGGAAGCTCGGGCCGACGTTGCGCAGGTGCCGGTTGTCGCTGACCGGGCTGCCGCCGAGCACGCTCATGGCGCTGCCGGTCTCCACGATGTCGCCGCCCATGTTTTCGATGTTGAACGGGCGGAAATCGATGAATTCGAGCGTGTGCTCACCCGCTTCGCTGGTCAGGGTCGTGTCCTGGTATACCGTGCCTGCGAGGGGGAAGGAGGATGCCGTGGGGGCAAACAGATTCCAGCCGCGCAGCGTCAGGCGGGTGCCGCCGTCGGCAAAGCTCGCCTGGTAGATGGCGACGTTATCGTGGACCAGCGGGTGGTTGACGGCTATCGTCGCTTCGCGGATTTTGTTGCCGGCGTGGTCGAATAGTTCGACGTCGCTTTCGAAGCTCTTCGGCTGCCCCGTCGTGTAGTGCTCGATGCGGAACTGCTTCAGCGCCACGGTGAAGGGCAGTTCCTGCACCAGATAGCCGTCGGCCACGTTGAGGAAAGCCACATCCGCGCTGGAGCCCTCGGGAATCTGCACGCTGCCGCGAAACGACGGATTGGACGGCGACAGGCGCGAAATCGCCGGCACCTGGCTTTGCGGGATGTCGCGCGTCTCGATCTTCTTGTAGCCCAGCACTTGCTGCGCCTTGAAGATCAGGTTGCCGTCCATCAGGCCGCCGATGCAGATCATCACGATGGAAGAATGCGCCAGAAAATAGCCGAGGCGGTTCCAGCTGCCGGCCTTGGCGGCGAGCAGCACGCCGTCCTCGCGCGGCAGGTTTTTGACTTTATAGCCCTGGCCTTCGAGATAGGCTTGCGCGCTGGCGGCCAGTGCCTCCGGCGCGTGCGCGGTGACCGCTTCATGCCGGTGCTTGAACGCGTTGAGCGACTGCTCGCTGACGTGCTCGCGAAAGCTTTTCATCTCGCGCACGAAGTTGGGCGCGTTACGGGTGATGCACACGCTGGTGGAGACGACGAGGAAGGTCAGGATGACCAGAAACCAGGCCGCGTGATAGACGTCGTACAGGCCCAGCTTTTCAAACACCAGGAACCAGAACGGCCCAAGCTGCATGATGTAGTTGGCGTAGGGTTCCGACTGCTTCAGCACCGTGCCAATAATGGACGCAACCGCGAGGATGGACAGCAGGCTGATGGCAAAACGCATCGAGCTCAGCAGCTCAAACAGGGACTTGCCGAAGGAGGGGGTAGCGGTATTCATTGGCAACAAAAACCCTGTTGGTAACAAGTAAAAAGGGTGACTCGCGTCACCCTTTCATCGACTCAGGAACGGCCAATAAGTTTACCCGTTAGCCTCGTATGTGCATAAAGGCAAGTCGCGGTTGCATCGCCGATAAGCTTTGCAAGCTTGATTGAACCCGGATTAACCATGTGGCCAGAAACATCGTTGTAGGAGCGGCGCCCTCGCCGCGATTGCGGGCGCAAATCGCGGCGAGGGCGCCGCTCCTACATGGGAGCCGGCGACAATCCTGCCTTAACGCAAGCCCTGAATATAAGCAGAAACGGCCTTCATGTCGGCATCTGTCATCTTGGCGGCGATGCTGCGCATCATCTTGGCCGCGTCGTTGGCGCGCGCCTCGACGCGGAAGGCATTCAGCTGCGTGTAGATGTATTCGCCATGCTGGCCGGCCAGACGCGGGAACTGGGTGGGGATGCCTTTGCCCTGTGCACCATGACAGGAAGCGCACGCCGGAACGCCCGCACCCTGAACCCCACCGTGATAGATCTTCCTGCCGAGCAGCGCCAGTTCCTGATCCTTGGAGGTGCCGGGTTTGGGCTGCTGGGCGCTGTAATACGCGGCCAGATTCAGCATGTCCTGCGGGCTCAGGTTGGCAACCATGCTCGTCATGATGGGGTTCTTGCGCGCCCCGGATTGATAGTTGGTGAGCTGCTTGTTGAGGTATTCCGCATTGAGGCCGGCCAGCTTGGGGTTGGCCGCAGCCGCGCTGTTGCCGTCCACCGCGTGGCACGCCGCGCAAACCTGGGTGACGATGCTTTCCGCCGCCTTGGGGTCGCCTTTGCTGGCCGGGCCGACGGCGGGGGTAATGGCAAAAGCGGATGTGGCGGCCAGAGCGGCAACCAGAGAGACGACGAGTTTCATCAAAAGCTCCTGAAGCTTGCAAAACTTGGGAAAACGGGTAGTTTAGCGGTAACTAATATGACTGCCAAGCCCGTGCTCAATCGCGCCCAATTCCATACCTCGGTCGCCCAGCTGCGCGACTTGCCCTACAGCCGTGCCGAAGTTGCGTTTGCCGGGCGTTCCAACGCCGGAAAATCGAGCGCACTCAACCTGTTGACGCGAAAAAACCGCCTGGCGTATACCTCCAAAACGCCCGGACGCACCCAGCTCATCAATTTTTTCGAAGTGGACGCCGACACCTATCTGGTCGACCTGCCCGGCTATGGCTACGCAAAAGTGCCGGCTGCGGTGAAGGCGAAATGGGAGGGTCTGTTGGCCCGTTATCTGCAGGAACGCGAGGCGCTGGTCGGCATGGTGTTGATCATGGATGCGCGCCATCCGCTCACTCCGCTCGATTGGCAAATGCTCAACTGGTTCACCCCCACCGGCAAGCAGGTGCACATCCTGCTGTCGAAGGCAGACAAACTGTCCAACAGCGAAAAGACCCTTACCCTGCGCCGCGTCGAACAGGAACTTGCCGCGCTGGGCAACGTCACGGTGCAGCTGTTTTCCAGCCTGTCGCGCCTGGGCGTCGAGGAAGCGGCGACTGTGGTCGAGGGCTGGCTGAAGCCTGATGAAGTAACGGCGGAGGAAGCGGTTCACAAAGCGTAGTGACGCTAGGACACGCTGATTTATCCGTCGTTGCGAGGCGCGCAGCGACGCGGCAATCCAGGAATGCCTGCTTGATCAATGCGCTGGATTGCCGCGCTTCGCTCGCAATGACAAGGATAGGGACTTGTTCAGGTCATGCCTGAATGGCGCAGCAGATTGAATGGTTTCAACAATAAAAAAGCCCCGACCAAGGGAGGGGCCGGGGCTGAAAATGCCTTAAGGGGATTAAGGCATCCCGCTCAGGGAGGAGAAGCGGGAGACGATGCAAGACCGTCTGCTATTACAGAGTAGACCCGCTTGAAGAAAGTTCCAGAACGCCGTGCATATTCTTTGGAGATGTTTGTGACCCTGCCATTTGGCCCATTCCCTGCCCGGCGCATGCGGCGCATGCGCCGCGACGACTTTTCCCGCCGCCTGATGCGTGAGCACACACTTACGCCCAGTGACCTGATTTATCCGGTGTTTGTTCTGGATGGCCGGAACAGGCGCGAGTCGGTGGCGTCGATGCCCGGGGTCGAACGGCTGTCGATCGACCTGTTGCTGCCGGTGGCCGAGGAATGCGTAAAACTGGGCATCCCCGCGCTCGCGCTGTTTCCGGTGATCGATGCCGGTCTGAAAACCCTCGGCGCGGAAGAGGCGCTCAACCCCGACGGCCTGGTGCCGCGCACCGTGACCGCGCTGAAAAACCGCTTTCCTGAACTGGGCATCATCACCGACATCGCGCTCGACCCCTACACCAGCCACGGTCAGGACGGCTTGATCGACGAAGCCGGCTATGTGCTGAACGACGAGACGGTGGCTGTGCTGGCACGGCAGGCGGTGGTTCACGCCCAGGCCGGCGCCGATGTGGTCGCCCCGTCCGACATGATGGACGGTCGCGTCGCCGCCCTGCGCGCCGCGCTCGAGGGCAGCGGCCACATCCACACCCGGATCCTCGCCTATGCTGCCAAATACGCCTCCAGCTTTTACGGCCCTTTCCGCGATGCCGTCGGCTCCGCCGCCAACCTGGGCAAGGGCAACAAGTTTACCTACCAAATGGACCCGGCCAACAGCGACGAAGCCCTGTGGGAAGTTGGGATGGACCTGCAGGAAGGCGCCGACATGGTCATGGTCAAGCCGGGCATGCCGTATCTCGATGTGATCCGCCGCATCAAGGACGCGTACGGTGCCCCGACCTATGCCTATCAGGTCAGCGGCGAGTACGCCATGCTGAAAGCGGCGGCGCAGAATGGCTGGTTGGACGAGCGCGCCTGCGTGCTGGAAGCCTTGCTGGCGTTCAAGCGGGCGGGGGCGGACGGCGTGCTGACGTACTTCGCGCGCGATGCGGCGCGTTACCTTAAACAAACGTAAATTTCCGTTCATGTGTCAAGTTTTCGTCTGTTGTTGCCGAAATATTGTCTGTCAACTGCCATCGGACGACGAACATGATCGCTTTGCATTCATCCCGCAGGATCCGGAACATGTCTGATACACCCAAACTGCCGATTGGCATCAAGGATCGGCGCCGAGATCCGGACGAATGGGATAAAACCATCGTGGCCTTCCAGTCGCCTTACCGGCTGAAGGATTTGTGCATCGATCAGAGCGCGGATGCATCAAAAGAAGAAACCCGGGGAGTCAAACAAGAATTCAAGGTGCGTCTCGCCACCACGGAAGACCGCCGTAAATCGGCCAGCCTGCTGATCGAGAAAATGTATAGCTGGCGCGGCTATGACGCCGACGCCCTGATCCAGGATCCGAACAAGATTACCCTGGTGGCTTATCAGGATGACAAAGTGGTTGGTACGCTTACTTTGGGCCTGGATTCACCACAAGGCATGGTGGTGGACGAACTCTACAAGCGCGAAGCAGACATTCTGCGCGCTGAGGGCAGAGTACCCAGCGACATTACCCGTCTTGCCGTTGATCAGGACATCAAGTCCAAGAGCGTCCTGGCCGCACTGTTTCACCTGTCGTTCATTTATGGCCGCAACATCCACCAGGCCACGGATTTTCTGATTGAAGTGAATCCGCGCCATGTGATTTTCTATCAGCGCATGCTCGGATTTGAACCGTTTGGTGAAGAAAGAATCTGCCCTCGGGTCAATGCGCCAGCCGTGCTGTTGAGGTTGGACCTGGCTCACGCGAATAAACAGATCATTCGATACGGCGGGATGGGTGCGGCCGCTACGGGGGTGAAGTCGATCTACCCCTATTTCTTTTCGCGCGAGGATGAACTGGGCATCACCCAGCGATTGCTTAAGGGAGAATGATCCCTGGTTGGTTTCCAGAGCCTGGCCCCCATGCAATCTTTTATCTATGACGAAGCCTTTTCCCGCAACATCGGCTGGCTGACCCGGCAGGAGCAGGATCGGTTGCGCCACAAGCGCGTGGCCATCGCCGGTTTGGGTGGTGTGGGCGGGGTGCATCTGCTGACCTTGTGCCGGCTGGGTATAGGCAAATTCCACTTGGCCGATTTCGATGCCTTCGATCTGGCCAATTTCAATCGCCAGGCAGGGGCGACAGTCAGCACCCTGGGCCAGAACAAACTCGGCGTCATGATCCGGCAGGCGCTCGACATCAACCCGGAGCTTGAAACCAAGGGGTTTGCCGACGGCGTGACGGCGGACAATCTGGATGTTTTCCTGGACGGCGTTGACCTTTATATTGATGGCCTGGATTTCTTCGCGTTCGAAGCACGCCAAAAGGTCTTTGCTGCGTGTGCGGCAAAAGGCATTCCCGCTGTCACCGCCGCCCCGCTGGGAATGGGCGCGGCCGTGCTCAACTTCCTGCCGGGCGGCATGAGTTTTAATGATTATTTTTGCCTGGACGATGGCCCCGAGGCTGAAAAGCCATTGCGTTTCCTCATGGGCCTCGCGCCTGCCCACCTGCAAATGAGCTACCTGGCCGACCCTTCGACAGTTGATTTGGCCAGCCGCAAGGGCCCCTCCACTATCATGGCTTGCCAGCTCTGCGCCGGTGTCGCCGCCACCGAAGCCTTGAAAATCCTCCTCGGTCGCGGCACGGTGCGGGCGGCGCCGAGGGGCTACCATTTCGATGCCTACCGCAACAAGCTGGCTCTGACCTGGCGGCCCGGTGGCAATCGCAATCCCCTGCAGCGGGTTCTCATCGCGCTGGCCAAGCGCAAACTGGGGCTCTAAATGCAGCCGATCCCTCAGCCCATGGCGGACATTCTCGAACTCGCCCGTTGGGCGCCATCCGGTGATAACTCGCAACCTTGGCGCTTTGAGGTGTTTGCGGGTGATCGCGCCGTAATACATGTGCACGATACCCGATCGCACTGTGTATACGACTTCCAGGGACGTGCGACTCAGCTGGCCGTGGGGGCGCTGATAGAGACATTGCACATCGCCGCCTCAAGCATCGGATATCGGGTGACGATTACATCAGAAGCCGGCGCAGTCCCTACACACACAAAACACAATCTTGGTTTGCAGCCCGATGGCGCCATAAAATCCGATCCACTTGCCGCATCAATCACACGGCGTTGTGTGCAGCGACGCCCTCTGTCATTCCGTTCGCTGACTTTGGATCAAAGGCGCGCCCTCGAAGATGCGGCTGCCCCATACACACTTCGCTGGCTGGATACGCCTGGGCAGCGGCTGGAGATGGCACGCCTGCTGTTTATAAGTGCAAAGACCAGATTGATTGCGCCCGAAGCCTATGAAGTTCACCGTGCCATCATCGCCTGGCGTAGCCGGTATAGCGATGACCGGGTGCCGGATCAGGCGCTTGGTCTTGACCCGCTCACCTTGCGTCTCATGCAATGGGTGATGCGCAGCTGGAAGCGGGTTCGGTTTTTTAACCGGTATCTGGCGGGCACCTATATGCCTCGCCTGCAACTGGACTTGATCCCCGGCTTGGCCTGTGCCGCGCATTTCGCCCTGATATCAACTTCTTCGCCGCGCCAGCCTGAGGATTTCGTCGCAGCGGGACGAGCCATGCAGCGCCTTTGGCTCACCGCCACGCATTTGGGCCTGCAACTACAGCCTGAGATGACCCCGCTCATATTTAGCTGGTATCACGATAGCGGCACGCGATTTAGCCAGATCGAAGCCGTTCAGCGCACGTTGCCAGCAATACGTGACAGGCTGGCGAAGGTAATGGGGGAGGACGTGCCAAGCCATGGAGTTTTTATGGGGCGGGTCGGCTGGGGCAAGCAGGCGGCAAGCCGTTCGCGCCGGCTTCCCCTTGATCGTTTGATTAATCGTTGAGTGGGCAAGTGCGGCCGATGTCGATTTTTTTTACAGACCATGTCAGGGTTTGTGTGAGATGCGCGTGACGAAAAAGTGAGCCAAACCAGCAAATATGGGCCAACTGGCTTGCAATCGGTCTAATCCGGGCGGTGGAGGGCTGGGCGCCGGCCATACAACGGTGAGGGTAACCAAGGAATGGCCACAGAGTGGGTGGCCAGTCCAGGCATGCGCGATATCACTCGGGCCCGGTGTCGGTTTTCTTTACATGTTTTAAAATCGGCCGGGGTCTGAGGCCGTGCCATCCCGGAATGATTGTTTAAAAATTGTTTATAAACAATAGCTTGTTGTAGGTGTTCCCAAGATGGCATGGGGGTTGCTTTAAGTTAGGCGTGGCCCATCAGCGGCGCGAACTGTTAGTTAAGTAACCCAACATATAAGGAGTGTCATGATGAACTTGAAAAAATCTTTGCTTGGCGTGTCTCTCGCCGCTTCGCTGGGCTTTGGTGCAGCCGCCAATGCAGCTTTTGTCATGGAAGATCTGACGATCGACTTCACCTCTGTCGGTGGGCCCGTCGTAATGGGCGTGGATGCCATCGGCTTCAACGATGCGCCGTTTCGCTCCATCCTGACTGACGTCAATGGTAACGGCTTGGATGCCGGCGATTTCTATACGGTTACGGGCAAGGGCGCTGCCGGCACTCTGCTGAGCAATGAGGATGGCACCATTTCTCCGTCTGGTTTCGGCCTGGCTGGCGGCTTTGAACTGACCTTCGATTTCAATCTGGATGTGTTGGTTACCTCCGTTGTTGGTCCACAGATCAACTTTACCCACATGGCGGGTGCTGACGCGCTGCGTTTTTACCTCGACGATCTCGATGCGGCCAATGGCGACGGCGGCGTGAAATCCAACCCCGGCACCGGCCTCGGCTACACCGATGGCACCCTGGTGCTGACCTTTGACGTTTTGGCAGGTGAAGGTGGCAGTGTGAATGTGAGCACCTTGTTCGATGGCTCGGATGATGCAACTTTCATCCTGGCAGCGATCAACACGGCGGGTATCTTCAAAGACTCAGAGGGTAAGCCGTTTGTGATCGGCAGCACGCTCGCCCTTACCGACAGCAACTTCGACCTCGACTCGAACAACAACAACAAGCTCGACGAAACCCGCGGTGGTTTCGGTTGCACGGAAGCCAACCAAAGCGCTGGCTTCTTCTGCGGCGTGGAAGATGGCACGGTGCGCTTCGCGGTGCCCGAACCCGGCACGCTCGCGATCATGGGCCTGGGGCTGCTTGGCCTTGGCTGGTCCGCGCGTCGCAAGGCTTCTGTCTGAGGCACTGCCCCGGACGAAAAACCCGCAGCTTGCTGCGGGTTTTTTTTCGTCCATGCTTTGCCATCTCTTCGAGTCGTGCCACCATTTCATCACGCATCAAAATTATTGGAATGGAAGAAATATGCCTAGCCTGCCCGTGATCAAGCAATTCATCACCGAACTGGTCTCGCGTCGCGATGCGTTTCGCGTACCTGAGCCCAATCTGGTGATGGACGACCCCGAGCAGGTGCGCGGGTTTAACGAAGCCGGGCTGGAAGGCGGTGTGATGGCGCCGGTTTACCTGTTTCATGCGATCAATGTAACCGAGGTGATACGCCCGGGGGACACCGTATTGGATCTTGGCTGCGGGCCGGCCAATCAACTGGCGATGATCGCCCGCTTGAATCCCGAGAGTCAGTTTCTTGGGCTGGACCTCTCGGACGAGATGCTGATCCGGGCCCAGTCTCAAGTGGATGCGCAGCGCCTGGTCAACGTCAGACTGCGCCACGAGGATATCACCCGGCTGGAGAGCGTGGCCGATCAAAGCGTGGACGCGGTATTCTCGACCGTGGTGCTTCACCAGTTACCGGATCTTGATGCCTTCAATGCGGTGTTCCGGCAGATAGACCGGGTGCTGAAGCCGGAAGGTGGCGTGTATCTGGTTGATTTTGGGCATTTGAAGACCGAGCGCGCGATCGATTATTTCGCTCACCAGTATGCCGATCGTCAGCCGGATATATTTACGCGCGATTACCATAATTCGTTGCGGGCGGCGTTTGACTACACCGATTGGCAGACCGCGCAGCGTAACAGCCTTGCCTCGCGCGCCCGGCTATTCAGTACTTTTGCCATGCCTTATATGGTGGCGGTGAAAAGCCGCGGGCGACACTCGCCAAGCGCCGCGCAGCGGGAACAGTTCGGCGCGCTGTATCGCGCCATGCCTGATTGGCATAGGCGCGATTTCGACGATTTGAGAACCATGTTCAGATTGGGTGGGCTGAAGTTGCACGATTTCCCCAAATGAAGGGGAGTGCGGCAATTACAGGGTGGTGGATGCCGATCGGGATTCACGAACGGGATGGACGTGAACCCCGTAAGGATTCGAGGCGCTGCGAGATTCAGGAATAGGCCTATTCATGGATTTATAACTTGTTGAGCAGTGCGCGTAACGCAGATTGCTGGGGCGAGAGTTTTTGCGAGGCGGGCTGGGCGATAAGACGTGCTTCACGCGTTTCGCCGTGTTCTGCCAGCGCGGTTGCCAGATGCAATGCAATCTCCGGGTTCCCGGGTAGCGCGGCATAGGCAGCCTTGAGTGTGGAGATGCCTTTCTCCAATTGACCGCTCTGAACTTGTATCCAGCCGAGCGTGTCCTGAATCAGCGGATTCTTGGGCGCCGCCTGCGCAGCTTTTTCGGCATAAGACAGGGCTTTTGCATCCCCGATGGATTGATAGAGAATAGCCAAATTGTTCAGTGCCTGCACGTCGCCGGGGGACTGGCGCAGTATCAGCAAATATTGCTCGATTCCTTCGCGTGACTGCCCTGATTGTGCATAGAAGCCTGCCAGATGCCGCCGTACGCCACCATCCTTGGGATGTTGGCTCAGCCAGGTTGTCAGTAATCCGTTCGCCGCGTCGATTTGTCCGCTGCGCACCAAGGCCATGTGCAGGTAGCTTGCGCTACGCGAATCATTGGCGATGGCATGAGCCTGCCGATAAGCTTCGAGTGCCTGGGCAGATTGCCCTTGCGCGTCAAGCATCTGCCCTTCCTGATACCAGCCTGTTGCAGATTGGGGAAAACGCTGCTTGAGCTCGGCGATGAGCTTTTTTGATTCGACAAAATTCTTCTCGGCGATACGAAGAGTGGACAGGAGCGCCAGGGTCTCGATGTCGCCTGGGGTGGCGCCGCGCGATTTTTCCAGATTGGCAATCGCTTCCGCACGCTTGCCGATGGCAAGCTGGGCGGTAGCCAGTCGATAGAGCAGCCTGGGCGTCGATGACTGTTGCGCGAGCCTGGTATAACTGGCCGCTGCATTGGCCATGTCGTTGCTGGCGTATTGCACATCGGCAAGCAAGGCTTGCGCGATGGAATTCTCGGGTGCGGCGTTGATGGCGTCGCGGGCCGCCGACAAGGCCTGATCAGGCTGGTTTGCATTGATGAGGCCACGTACACGCAGGGCGTGTGCGGGCATATACGCGGGATTTGCCTTGAGTGCCTTGTCGATCCATTTCAGAGACGCCTGGCGATTGCCTTTCGAGGCTTCGAGTTCAGCCAGCGTGAATAACGCTTGCGCATGCACAGGAAACTGGTCGACGTAGCGGGTCAGCCGCGCGATCGATTTGTCGATGGTTTTGGCGCGTTTGTCCAGTTGGGCCAGATTGAGAATCGCCGCGATCGCCTCAGGATCGATGGCGTGCGCCTGCTCGAAACTGGCATACCCGCCGTTGATATCGCCGGAAGCCACCTGAGCCATGCCTTTGAGGTTGTAGGCAAGGGCGTTTTTTGAGGCACGCTGGATCAGCCGGTTCGCGACACCCAGTGCTTCGGCATTCCTCTTTTTCTTGATCAGTTCGGAAATCGCAATGACATCGGCGGATGTGACCTGTCCTTCCGCGCCATTGAGTGCATTCAGTTCAGTAAATCCTTGTTCATCGTCGCCAGTTTGAAAATGCAGAGAGGCGAGGCGGGTCAAGATAACTGGGTTCCCTGGCGCAAGTTGATTGGCCTGCGTGAGCGAGGCGATCGCTTGTGCCGAGTTGCCGCGCGATTGCTGCGTTTGTGCGAGCAGGGCAAGGACTTGCGGGTCGCGGGTGGTGAGCGCGATTGGGGCGAGCGTCTTGTAAGCAGATTCCGCATCGCCAGTCAGCAGTTGGGCGGACGCCAGATATTTTCTTGCTTCCGTGCGGCCTGGCGAGCGATTTACGACTTTCGACAGATGCGCGATGGCCTGCTCATACGATTTCATTTCGTAGAGCACCAAGCCCGCCAGAAGGTTGGTCTTGGTGTGGCCTGGCTGGCTCCCCAATAGCTGCTGAATTGCGGACAGAGCAGCTTGGAATTTGCCCTCTTGGTACTTGAACACCGCATCAAGGTAAAGCAGATCGGCGCTCTTGGGTGCGCTTTCCCGCAGCACTTCCAGATCCTTGCGCGCACGTTCTTTCTGGTTCATGGACAGCGAGATCAGCGCGTGCTTGAGCAACGCGCTTCTGTTTTCGGGCTGCAGGGCCAGGGTTTTTGAAAAACTCTTTTCAGCCGCGTCGAGATGGTTCTGATTGAGTTCGATATCGCCAAGCAATATCCAGTTCTCGACGTCCTCTGGCGCGAATTTGATCGCTGTTTGCAATTGTGCGCGAGCGCGGTCTGGATTCTTGGCATGCATCGCGCAACGGGCACGTCCACGATAGGCGGCACCAAGCTGGCTGTCCAGGTTCAGTGCGGAGTCGAAAAGCGCGCACCCTGATTCGGGCTGTCGAAGCCCCAGCTTGGCTTCACCCTGCATGCTCAAAAGCATGGCTTTCTGCCGGGAAGAGGCGTTATCCGATGGAATCGATTTTTCAAGCGCCTGGGTGTAGTCACCTTGCAGCAGCAGCGCTTGTACAAGCTGCGTCTGGAGGGATTCGTGTGCGACACCGAATTCCTCGGCACGTTTAAGCTCTTTTTCAGCATCCGCGCCTTGTCCGAGCTTCAGGTACGCTTCGCCAAGAAGCCAGCGTATTTGGGCATTGTTTGGGTCTTTCTGGAGCGCGTTCTTGAGCTCCAGGATGCTTCCTTTGAAATCTTTCTGGGTGTGTAGATCCTTCGCGCGTTGGAGGTGCTCCTCGGCCGTGAGATCGAGAAAGCGGTCACATCCTGCAAGCGTGACAACGGAGAGCAAAGCCAGAGCAAGGGATAGTGCGGGCATTGCGCGTCTAAAGAAATGTGGTCGCATGGCAAAGGCCTCAATGGGTAGCGGTCAAATGATTGTAGAGCTGGCGGGCCTGTGCTTCGGCGGTGAAGCCCACATTGCGATCCAGCAGCATCTTGAGCTCTTGGCGTGCGCGTGCCTTGTCGCCGTTTTCATTGAGTGCATAAGCCAGATGCCACTGAATTTCAGCCGCATCAGGGGCTTTTGATTGAGCTTTTTTCAAAATGCCCAGGCCCTTGGCAGCGTTCCCCGAGCGAACCAGCAGCCAGCCATAAGTATCGAGTACGGCCGGATTGTCGGGCTTGAGCTTGAGCGCCTGCTCGGCAAAGGATAACGCGCGCTTGTCGTTGAGTTCGGAAAGCGTCCACGCTAGATTATTCAATACCAGCAGATTGCCGGGGTTGCTCTTGTTCAGCACCAGGTAATGCTCGGCCGCGGCAGCGTATTGCTTGCGCCTGATCAGACTTTCGGCCAGCAGGGCGCGCGTGTCCGCGTCTTGGGGATTGGCGACCAGCCAGGCGGCGAGGCGTTTTTCGCCTTCCCCGGGGCGCTGGGTGGCGTTGAAGACCTGTAACTGGCGGGCGAGCAGCGCGCCGGAAGGCGCCAGTTTGTGCGCGCGCTCGAAGGCGGCAAGCGCGGCAGGGTAGTCCTTGCGCGCAAATGCGGTATCGCCTTCGAGGATGAAGCCAGCCGGTTTGTCGGGTTTTTGCTGCTGCACCTGTTTGGCGAGTTTGCTGGCCTCGTCAAAGCGCGCGCCCTGAATCTCGACGCCGCCCAGCATCAGTTGCGCGTCGAGAAAGTCGGGCTGGATGCGCAGCGCGTCCTGCAGGGTCTTGCGTGCACCGGGGAGGTCTTTGGCCGTGATTTGTGCGGTGGCCACCTTGACCAGGGGGGCAGCCTGGCCGGGCATGCGTTCGGCCAGCTTGCGGTAGCTGCCCAGCGCGTTGGTGGTGTCGCCCAGCGCCAGCTGGGTGGTGCCGAGGAGGTCGAGCGCAACCGGGTTGTCGGGCTGTGCGTTGACCGCCTCGCGTGCGGTGGCGAGCGCTTTGTTCCTGTCGCCCTTGGCGAGCTGGTAGCGCGCCAGCGCCACCCGCGGCTGCAGCGCCTGCGGGTGGGCGGCGGCGGCCTTTTCCAGCCAGTTGACATAGGATTTTTCGTCTTTGTCGCGCAGGGCGAGGTCGGCCAGCGCGAGCATGGCGTTGAGGTGCTTGGGCTCGGCCTTGAGGATGGCCTCGAAACGCTGGCGCGCGGCAGCGGGCTGCTTGTCCTTGAGGTCGAGTTGCGCCAGGTTGGCCGCAGCGGGGAAGAACGCGGGGTCGAGCTTGAGTGCCTGGCTGAAGCTGTCGCGCGCGCGGACGGCGTCCTGTTTGCCGAGGTAGGCCGCGCCCCGGTAGTTCCAGATGAGCGGATCGGCGGCCTGTTTCTTCTCCAGCGTGGCGATGCTGGTCAGCGCGGCGTCGAACTGTTGTTGTCTCAGCTGGTTGAGAATGATGAAGGTGTCGGCGCGGCTGCTGCTGCCTTCCATGTCGGCGGCGGCCTGCAGGTCGGCCATGGCACGGCTGTCGCCCTGGGCGAGCCGGGAAATGCCGAGCTCGGTGCGGATGGCGGCGTTGTCGGGGCTGTGCTGGGCAGCCTGTTCAAAATACGCCGAGGCTTGGGCGAAGTCCTTTTTGGCCAGCGCGATTTCGCCGGCGACGACCAGCACGCCGGGATCCTGGTTGGCCGACTTGAGCGCCGGGGCGAGTGTTTTCGACGCGTCATCGGGGCGCCCCAGGCGCAGTTGTGTGGCGGCCAGCAGGCGCAGCGCGTACAGGTTGTTCGGCGCGGCCTTGACCGCTTTGTTGAGGTGCGCCTCGGCGGTCTGCAGGTTGCCCAGTGCGTATTCGATCGAGCCGCCCAGCAGCAGGGCGGGCACGTAATTGGGCGCGCGCTTCAGCACGGCCGCCAGATGGTCGCGCGCGCGTTCGGTTTTCTTCTCGCGGAAGTCGATGAGCGCCTGGGTGTAACGCGCCTGCAGGTTGTTGGGGCTGGCTTTCAAGGCGGCATCGACTTCGCTGCGCGCGTCGGCCAGCTTGTTGTCGGCGAGGGCGATGCCCGCCAGTGCCAGCCGGGCATTGGCATGCCGGGGATCGATCTTGAGGACTTCGCGATAGACCGCGGCGGCTTCGGCCGGTTTCCCGGTGGCGCGCAGCAGGTCGCCCTTCAGCAACAGGCTGTCATGGTGCCTGGGGTCGATGCGCAAGGCCTGGTCGAGCGCCTGCATGGCCTTGTCGGCATCGCCGTCGGCCAGCGCCAGTTGCGCCAGCGCCAGATGAACCTCGGCATTGTCGGGTGCGGCCTGCTGCGTGTGCAGCAGCGTTTTGCGCGCGTCTTCCCTGCGCCCCAGGCTGAGTTCGGCGGTGGCGCGCAGGGCCTGCAGGGTGGCGGCGTCAGGGCCGGCCGGGGCGGGTAGCTCGTCCAGCACGCGCTGGAATTCGCGCTGACCCAGCAGGGCACGGGCGATCATCGGGTTGATGGCGTTCGCCGCATAGCCCGCCTCGCGGGCGCGACGGAACTCCTTCTCGGCGCTGGCCAGGTCGTTCTGGTCGAGATAGAGCTTGCCCAGCTCGTAGCGTGCCTCGGGGTTTTTATCGTCTTCCGCCACGGCATTTTTCAGCTGGATCATCGCCGCCTTGTAGTCCCCCGCCGCGGCCATCGCCCGGGCTTCGGCCACCAGGGTGGCGCTGTCTTCTCCACTACAGGCAGTCAGCAGGCCGGCACCGAGAATCAGGGCCGGCAGCAGCCGGGATGTGGGGGTGAAGATGGGCATAGGGATATCCAGTACTGTTGAATCAAAGTGTAGGCAAATTACGCAGGGTTTATTTCATGCCGATTTTCGCCATCAGGTCATACAGCGTGGGGCGGGTGATGCCGAGCAGTTCGGCAGCCTGGGCGATGTTGCCGTCGCTGTGGGCGAGCGCGCGGCTGACGGCCAGGCGTTCGGCATGCTCACGCGCCTGGCGCAGGTTGAAGGGCTGCGCCTCGGCGGGGCCGAGCCCGAGGTCGGCCGCGGTGATCTGGCTGCCGTCGGCCATGATGGTGGCGCGCTTGACCAGGTTTTCCATTTCACGCACGTTGCCGGGCCAGACGTGGGCTTCGAGCGCGCCCAGCGCGTCGGCGGTGAAGCCCCGCAGGGGGCGCCCCATCTCTCGCGCATAGCGTTCCAGGAACGCCTGGGCCAGCAGGATGGCGTCGCCGGGGCGTTCGCGCAGCGGTGGAATTTTCACCGTGATTTCGGACAGCCGGTAGTACAGGTCTTCGCGGAAGCTGCCTTCGCGGATCATGCCGGCGAGGTCGCGGTGGGTGGCGCAGACGACGCGCACGTCGACCGGGATTTCGCCGCGTCCGCCCAGCCGCTCGATCACGCGTTCCTGCAGGAAACGCAGCAGCTTAGCCTGCAGCGGCATCGGCAGATCGCCGATCTCGTCGAGGAACAGGGTGCCTTCGTTGGCGTATTCGATGCGGCCGATGGTCTGTTTGGCGGCGCCGGTGAATGCACCTTTTTCATGGCCGAACAGTTCGGATTCCAGCAGGGTGTCGGGGATCGCCGCGCAGTTGATGGCGACAAAGCGCTTGCCGGCGCGCGGCGACAGTTCGTGCACGCCGCGCGCCAGCACCTCTTTGCCGGTGCCGGATTCGCCCAGCAGCAACACCGTGACGTTGGCCGGGGCGACTTTTTCCACGGTGTGGCACACCTTGAGCATCGGCTCGCTGCTGGTGATCAGCCCCTGCAAGGCGGAGCCTTGCTGCCTGGCGGCGAGCAGGCGGTTTTCGATTTCCAGCGTGTGGACATGCAGCGCGCGGGCGATCATCAGTGCCAGCACGTCGGGGTCGAAGGGTTTCTGGAAGAAGTCGTAGGCGCCGAGCTGGATGGCTTTTACCGCATTGCTGCGATCGAGGTTGCCAGTGACGACGATGACCTTGGTGGCCGGGGCGAGCGAGAGGATTTGCTGCAGCGTGGCCAGGCCTTCGGTGGCGCCGTCGGCATCGGGCGGCAGGCCGAGGTCGAGCAGCACCACGGCGGGTTCGTGGCGGCGCAGCTGGGCGATGGCGCTGTCGCGGTCGGCGGCGATCGCCAGTTCGTAATCGGCGAGGCTCCACTTCAACTGCTTTTGCAGGCCCGGGTCGTCTTCCACCAGCAGAATTTTTTGCTTGGCGTCGCTCATGCGGCGTCTCCTCCAACGTATGCGTGATTGTCCAGCGGCAGGCTGATGCGGAAGCGGGTGCCGCGCCCCGGTGCGCTGTCCACTTCCAGTTGTCCGCCCAGCGCGCGGATGGTTTCGCGGCATTCATACGCGCCGATGCCCATGCCCGCGCCCTTGGTCGAATCGAACGGCTGAAACAGCCGGGTGCGGATGAAGGTGTCGTCCATGCCGCTGCCGCTGTCGCTGATTTCGACAATCGCCTGCCCGGATTCCTCGAATCCGCGCAGCGAGACCTGGCCGCTCGACGGGGTGGCCTCCAGCGCATTTTGCAGCAGATGGCCGATGGCGCGGGTGAGCCGGTCGCGCTCGGCGCGCACGCGCAGGCTGGACGGCGGCAGATCGAGGGCGGGACGCAGCTTGAATGCCTGCTTGCTGGCGGCGGCGTCGGCGAGGATATCCGCCAGCGCTACCGATTGTGCCTGCGCCTCATCGCTGCCCCGGCGCAATTGCGCCAGCACCTTGTTCATGCGGGCGACCGCGTTCTCAATGGTTTCCAGCATGTCGGCCTGGAACTCGGGGTTGTGCTTGTGCTTTTCGGCATTGGCCAGCAGCAGGGACAACTGGGCGACGAGATTTTTCAGGTCGTGGATGACGAAGGTGGTGGTGCGGTTGAACGACTCGAACTGGCGCGCCACGATGAGCTGGTTGGCCGCACGCATTTGCGCCAGGTGCGCGGCGGCCTGGCGCGCAGCGACCTTGAGCAGGTCGCTGATTTCCCAGTTGAAACTGACCTTACCCAATGAATGTTTCAGCACGACAAAGCCGAGCAGTTCATCGTGCAGCATCAGCGGCACCACCAGCCACGCATCGTCGGCGTGCCGGATCCACGCCGGCATGTCGAGGTCGCCGTACAGGTCGCGCCGGGTTTTCATTTCGTCCAGGTCCACCACCCACTGCTTGTCGGCGAGCCACTGAATGAAGGGGGAGTCGGCCGGCTCGGTGCCGTTGAGGTCGCGCCAGTTCCAGTGGCTGGCGCGCTGATAGCCGGCATCGCCTTCATGCATCCACAGCGCGCCGCCGGGGCTTTCGAGCAGTCGGGCCAGCGCTTCGACGGCGCGTTCGCACAATTGCTCGCCGGGCTGGCCTTCGGTGAGGGCGCGGGTGAACTTGAGCCATTCTTCCCGGTAGTCGTAGCGATAGCTGAAGAAGTGCTTGGACAGGAACACCCGCAGCCGCGCGCGCAGGGTGCCGGAGAACATCAGCAGCACCAGCAGCATGGCGGCGGCAAACAGGAACACGGTCTGCACCACGTCGCCCCATTCGCCGCCGAACAGGCGCAGGTAATAGCCGGCGCCCGCCATCAGCAGCAGATAGACCCCCGCGCCCAGCAGGCTGGCGGTGTGGAAGGCCATGCTGCGCGACAGCCCGACCGGCGCCGCCCACTCCGGGTTGCGGGCGGCGGAGATCGCGATCAATGGCGTCACCAGCGCCGCCACATAGCCGCGTGCCGCCCATACCTGGGCATCCATCGCGTTGAACAGCGCAGCATTGGCATAAAGGTAAAAGTCGTAGACGAACAGTCCGCCCAGCCCGAGGCAGAGAAACTTGATCGCCCAGCGGTCTTCCAGACGGGTGCTGCGGTAGACCTGCTCGACCAGCACCAGCCCCATCACCGTGAGCAGCACCAGTCCCAGATTGCCGGCCCAGCGCGCCAGCACCGGCTGGTCGGGGGCGATGAAGGGCATGACGCTGGCGAGCAGCAGGGCGCCGATGAGCACGCCGCCCAGGGCACGGATCAGGCGCAGCGGTGCGGGCAGGGTGGCGCCAGGCGGCAGCCGCAGCCGCAGGATATAGAGCAGCAGCAGCAGCCAGGCACCGTTGCGCGCGACCTCGGCGGTGAGTTCAAGCCGCGGTGGCAACACCCCCCACGCGGTGAGCGCCGACAGGGCACCCCAAGCAGCGCTGAGTCCGGTGGCGAGCACCAGCAGGCGGCCCTGCGGGCGCTGCCGCCAGCTGGCGACGATGAGGCCGGTCAGCCCCAGGTAGGCCAGCGTTGCCAGGCCATAGCCGACGGCAGCGAGCAGCAGCAGGGTGTCGGGCATGCTCGCTTTCAGACGCGCGCGGTCAGCGCACGCCCTTTCCCCACAGCACCACCTGGGCGGTCTGGAACAGGATCATGAGGTCGAGAAACAGGCTGTGGTTCTTGACGTAATAGAGGTCGTATTGCAGCTTGTGCATGGCGTCTTCGTCGGTCGCGCCGTAGGCATAACGCACCTGTGCCCAGCCGGTGATGCCGGGTTTGACGGTGTGACGCACGCCGTAATAGGGGACCTTCTGGGTCAGGTCCTGCACGAAATAGGGGCGTTCGGGGCGTGGGCCGACGAAGCTCATGTCGCCGAAGAACACGTTGAAGATCTGCGGCAGCTCGTCGATGCGGGTGCGTCGGATGAAGCGTCCGGTGAGCGTGACGCGGCTGTCGTTCTGTCCGGCCCAGCGTGGTTTGCCGTCTTTTTCGGCGTCGACGCACATGCTGCGGAACTTGAGGATGGTGAAGCTGCGCCCCCCCTGGCCGACGCGTTCCTGGCGGTACAGCACGGGGCCGGGGCTTTCCAGCTTGATCAGCAATGCGGTCAGCACCATGATGGGCAGGGAGACCGCCAGCATGGCCGCACTGACCACCAGGTCGAACAGCCGCTTGATGGTGTCGCGCAGCATGCCCTGGTGAAATCCCTCGGCCAGGATCATCCAGCTGGCGTTCATCGAGTCCAGCTGCAGGTGGCCGTTTTCACGCTCGAAAAAGCTGGATAGCTCGAGGATGCGGATCCCGCGCAGCTTGCACCTGAGCAGATCCGGCACCGGCAGGCCACCGCCGCGGCGGTCGCGCACGGCGAGGATGATTTCACTGATTTGCAGGCGCGCCGCCAGCTCGGGCAAGCTCTCCTGGGTGTCGAGAATACGGTCATGGTCGACGAAATGATGACTGCCGCCCATCGGCAGGTAGCCGAGCACCTGCACATTGCCGGCCTGGCCGCGCTTGGCCAGCAGCGCCTCGATGTGGGCGGCGCGGCTGCCGGTGCCGATCACCAGGGCACGGGTCTTGAACGCGCCCGCCCGCGCCCAGCGGATGAACAGCGCGCGGCTGAGCAGGATGCCCAGCAGCGCCAGGCCGAACGACAGCAGAAAGGCGCCGCGCCCGAACAGCAGGGGGGGAAAGAAATAGAACAGCAGACTCATCGTCACCAGGCCGAGCATGAAACTCAGGCCGAGACGCTGCAGCAGCGCACGAACCCCGCCCTGCCATTCCAGATCATAGAGGCCGCTGGCCGTCATCAATCCCAGCATGACGACGGTGAAGGTCAGGGCCTTGGGCAGCAGGGGCTGCAGGTCATCCGGAATCACATTGGCGTCAAGGAAGCGCGCGCTGACCCCCGCGTAGATGGCGCCGCCGAGGATGAATGCTTCGACCAGCACCAGCAGCAGCAAATTCAGGGGCACGTAGTGGCGGAAAAATCGGATCACGGCCGTTTACTCATCAAGAACACTGTCCAGGCCAATCAGCATCTTCCATGCCAGCGCGGGTTGTCGGGTTGTAATGGGGGCGGTCAAGTCAGGGCCCGCGCCTGCGGCAGGCGCACGCGCCGCGGGCTGCCGTCGGCCTGCAGGCGTTTCATGCCGCGCAGCTCGGCGGCCGGGTAGACGATGATTTCGACCGAAGCGCGCGGATCGTCGATGACAAAGCGGGGGTATATCCGTCCGGGCGCGTCCGCTGCGCGATGTTCGGCGGCCTGGTAAGGCGTGGCCAGGCGCATCAAGAGGAATTCGACTTCCTTCTGCTGGTCGGTAAACAGTTGCAGGCTGATGCCGGCGTGGCGTCCGGCGGTGCCGTTGAGCACCGAGCCGGTCAGGTGGGGGTCGAAGTCGGCCAGCTGCTCCATGTATTCAATGGCGACCTGCCGTAGCAAGGCCAGCTGCGCACGCGATTCATCCGCCTGGTAGAGCGCCTGATAGCTGCGCAGGGCCTCCTCGATCTGCTGGTTGTCGGGCAGGCTGCCGCTGTCGGGCGCACCCAGCTGGCGCGCGGCCTTGCGCTTGGCGCTGCCGTAATCGAGGCTGCCGTCTTCGGCCAGTATGCGTGCCGCCGCGTGCGCAATGCGGCGGCGCATGTCCTGATTTTTCATGGTGGGGTTTCGGCCTCAGCGCGTCCGAACGGCTCAGCCGGTTCGGTGAAGTCGCCCGAGTCGCCGCCCCAGACGTCTGCAGGCGCAGCGGGCGGGGGAAACTCCTGGTAGAAATGCTCCACCATGCTGGGGGTCTCGACCCCCAGTGCCGTGCCCAGCAAGGTGTCCCACACCGTGTCGGACAGTCGGGTGCCGGTGGCCGGGTTGATCTTGACGCTGATGATGCCGCCGGGCATTGCCCAGCTTTTTTGCGGCACGCCCTTGAGCGAGGTGCCCATGAAGTTCATCCAGATGGGCAGCGCGGATTGCGAGCCCGTCTCGCGCCGCCCCAGCGAGCGCGGCTGGTCGTAGCCCATCCAGGTGATCGCCACCAGGTCGGGGGTGTAGCCGGCGAACCAGGTGTCGAGCGCGTCGTTGGTGGTGCCGGTCTTGCCGGCAAGATCGCTGCGCCCCAACTGGCCGGCGCGCGCGGCGGTGCCGGAGCGCGTCACGTCCTGCATCATGCTGGTCATCAGCCAGGCATTGCGCGGGTCGATCACGCGCGGCGCGTTGCCGCCGACTCGTTGCGGGCTGGCCTGCATCAACAGGCGTCCGTCCTTGTCGAACACCTTGTCGATCAGATAGGGATTGACGCTGAAGCCGCCATTGGCGAACACACTGTAGGCGGTCGCCATCTGCAGCGGGGTGACGCTGCCCGCGCCCAGCGCCATGGTGAGATAAGGCGGGTGGCGCGCCGGGTCGAAGCCGAAGCGGCGGATATAGTCGCGCGCGTAATTCGGGCCGATGCCCTGCAAAATGCGCACCGAAACCAGGTTGAGCGACTTGGTCAGCGCCGTGCGCATGCGTACCGGACCACTGGTGCTGCCGTCGTAGTTTTTGGGTTCCCAGACGGTGCTGCCGGTTTCTTCGGCACTCAGTGACAGCGGCGCGTCGTCGATGAGGGTGGCCGGGGTATAGCCTTTTTCCAGCGCAGCGGAATAGATGAACGGCTTGAAGCTCGATCCCGGCTGCCGCCAGGCTTGCGTCACGCGGTTGAACTTGTTGCGGTTGAAGTCAAATCCGCCGACCAGTGCGGTGATGGCGCCGTCCTTCGGGTTCAGGGCAACCAGTGCCGCCTCCACCTCGGGCAGCTGCGCCAGCCGCCATTGCGGCTTGCTGCCGACTGCCTGTACCCGCACCACCGCGCCGGGGGCGAGCTGCCGCCCCTTTTTGCCGGCGGCCCAGTTCGCCACCCACTTGAGCGAATTGCCCGAAATGTCGACCACCGTGTCGTCCTGCAATTGTGCGCGGATCAGTTTGGCGTTGGCGCTTAACACCACCGCAGGCCGCATGTCGCTCACCGGCGCGAGGTCTTCCAGTGCGCTGGCAATGGCCGCTTCGCGTTGCGCCTTGTCGGCAGGCAGGCTGATCTGCTTTTCCGGCCCGCGATAGCCGTGGCGCAGGTCGTAATCGGCAATGCCCTCCCACACGGCCCGGTTGGCGGCGGTCTGCTGGTTGCGCTGCAGCGTGGTGACGACCTTGTAGCCTGAGCTGTAGATGGATTCGCCGTATTTCTCGAACAGGGTCTGACGCACCATTTCGGCGGCATAGTCGGCGCGGACGTCGGCCTGCGGGCGCGTCTGGCGGATCACCAGCTTCTGTTTGACGGCGGCTTGCCAGGTTGGCTGGCCGATGAACTTGAGGGTGCGCATGCGTCCCAGCACGTATTCCTGGCGTGCCTTGGCGCGCGGGAAGTTGACCACCGGGTTGTAGCGCGACGGTGCCTTGGGCAGCCCTGCCAGCATGGCGAACTCGGCCAGCGACAGTTCATGCATCGGCTTGCCGAAATAGGTGCGCGCGGCGGCTTCGAAGCCATAGGCGCGCTGGCCGAGATAGATCTGGTTGATGTACAGCTCGAGGATTTTGTCCTTCGATAGATTGTGCTCGATCTTCATCGCCAGCATGGCTTCGGACAATTTGCGGGTGAAGGTCTTTTCGTTCGAGAGGAAGAAATTGCGCGCCACCTGCATGGTGATGGTCGACGCGCCTTCCTTGGCGCCGCCGGCGAGCAGGTTCGAGCCAGCGGCGCGCAATACGCCGAGGGTATCGACGCCGCCGTGGGCATAGAAACGCTCGTCCTCGGCGGCGATGATCGCCTGCTTCATGTAGTTCGGCACCTTGTCGATGGCAATGAAGGCGCGGCGTTCCTCGCCGAATTCGCCGATCAGCGCGCCGTCGGCGGTGAAGATGCGCAGCGGAAGCTTGGGCTTATAGTCGGTCAGCGCTTCAAGCGGCGGCAGGTTGGGGTAAATCAGTGCAGCTGCCAGCCCGGCCAGCGCCGTGCCGACGACGCCGAGGCTGACGATCAGTGCCAGTGCGTAATGCCACCATTTCGAAAACATCCGGTTCCTTTAATTTAGTGCCTAAAGTTTTCGCCGATTATAGGCGTTAGTGGTGTTGGAAATTGGACACATGTGTTCAACCCCTGCAGTGCGGCGAGAAAAAAACTGTTAAAAACCGTGTGTTGTTGCTAGCATCTAAAAAAAATAACAAGAAAAGGTGCCAACTCACAGAAGCGTAAAGGAAAACTCTTGCACCTTAATATCAATCTGGACTGGCTGTCTGCCAAGGGGCTACCCATCCTGGGGCTCGACATCAGCACGACCGCGGTCAAGCTGGTGGAGTTGTCCGATGCGGGCAAGGGCATGCTGCGGGTGGAACACTATGTCATCGAGCCTTTGCCCAAGGATGCGGTGACGGACGGCAACATCACCAACCTCGATCAGGTGGCCGACACCTTGCGTACCGCCTGGAAAAATCTCGGCACGCGGGTCAAAAACGTTGCGCTCGCGCTGCCGTCGTCGGCGGTCATCACCAAAAAGATTCTGGTGCCGGCCAGCCTGAGCGGTCTCGACCTGGAAAATCAGGTGGAAGCCGAGGCCAATCAGGCCATCCCCTTCTCGCTCGATGAGGTGAATCTGGACTTTCAGGTGCTCGGCGAGTCGCCCGGCAGTCCGGACGATGTGCAAGTCCTGCTCGCCGCCGCGCACAAGGAAAAAGTCGAAGACCGCGTGGCCGTAGTCGAGGCAGCCGGCCTCAAGGCGCTGATCATGGATGTCGAGTCCTTCGCCACGCAAACCGCGTATGAGCAGATTGCCCACCTGCTGCCCAACAGCGGCGCCGGGCAGACGGTGGCGATCATCGACGTGGGGGCGCAGAACATGCATATCAACATCCTTCACGACAACGAGCCGGTTTACCTGCGCGAACACGGTTTTGGCGGCAACCAGCTCAACAACGAAATTTCGCGCCGCTACGGCATGACCAACGAAGAGGCCGACAGTGCCAAGCGCCGCGGCACCCTGCCTGAAAGCTACGACATGGAAGTGTTGCAGCCCTACAGTGAAACGCTGGCGATGGAAATTGGCCGCGCGCTGCAGTTGTTTACCACGTCCACCCAGTATCGCAAGGTCGATCAGATCCTGCTGGCCGGTGGCGGTGCCATGATCCCCGGCATCGATGAAGTGGTCGGCCAGCGCACCGGCACCCCGACCATGGTCGTCAATCCGTTTGCCAACATGGCAGTCGGCTCCAAAATCCGGCCGCAGGCATTGACCGCCGACGCGCCTTCCCTCTTTGTCGCTTGTGGCCTCGCCATGCGGAGGTTTGACCCCCAATGATCCGCATTAACCTGCTCCCCCATCGCGAACTGGCGCGTGCCGCACGGCGCCGCCAGTTCAATGTCCTGCTCGGCATTGCCGTGGCGGCGGGCGTGATCGCCGTCGTCCTCGGGCATGGCGTGATCGCTGCGAACCAGTCGGCACAGGATGCGCGCAATGCTTTCCTCACACAGGAAATCACCAGGCTCGACGGCCAGATCGGCGAAATCAAGAAAATCCGCGAACAGACGCAGGCGCTGCTGGAACGCAAACAGGTCGTCGAGACCCTGCAATCCAATCGCACCGAAGTCGTTCACCTGTTTGACCAGATGATCCGTCTGCTGCCCGACGGGCTGTATCTCAAGTCCTTCAAGCAGGCGGGCGACATCATCACCATCAGCGGCTATACCCAGTCGAGCGCGCGCGTCTCCACCCTGATGCGCAATCTGAATGACTCACCCTGGTTCGAGTCGGCCGATCTGGTCGAAATCAAGTCGGCCACCGTGAACAATCTGCGCGCCAACGAATTTGTGCTGTCGGTCAAACAGGCCCGCCAGCAGATGGATGACGCAAATAACAAGGGGGGCAAAGCATGACCCTGGACGACCTCAATAAACTCGACCTGAAAACGCTGGCCGACTGGCCGTTGCCGACCAAACTGGCGGCGCTGGGGCTATTGTTCGTGGCACTCGTGGTCGCGGGCTGGTGGTTCGACTGGCGTGGCGGGATGGAAACGCTGGATGCCGCCAAGCAGAAGGAAACCGAACTGCGCAGCGTGTTCACCACCAAGAAAAACCAGGCCATCAATCTGGAGGCCTATACCAGGCAGCTGGCCGACATCGAGCAGGCCTTCGGCGCGCTGTTGAAGCAATTGCCCAACAAGCAGGAAATGGACGCGCTGATCACCGACGTCAACCAGGCGGGCCTGGGACGCGGTCTGCAGTTTGACCTGTTCAAGCCCGACGCCGAAACGGCCTCCGAGTTTTATGCCGAAACGCCGATTCGCGTCAAAGTCACCGGTGGCTACCATGACATTGCAGCCTTCGTCAGCGATGTCTCCAAGCTGTCGCGTATCGTGACGTTACAGAATATCGCCCTGGAACCGGCCAAGGATGGCGTGCTGAATATGGACGCCATCGTCAAAACCTACCGTTACCTGGATGATGAAGAAGTCATCGCCCGAAAACAGCAAGCCAAGGAGCAGAAGAAATGAAGCGCCTGGCTACCTTACTCATTGTGTTGGGCCTGACCGGCTGCGGCGGCGGCAGCATGGACGACCTGCAAACCTTTGTTGCCGAGACCGGCCGCGACATGCAGGGAAAAATCGAGCCATTGCCGCAGGTCAAGGTGTATGAGCCGTTTACCTACAACGCCTTTGATCTGCCCGACCCCTTCAAGCCGAGAAAGCTCTCGACCGGCGGCGGCGGCGGAATGCAGCCTGACCTCAATCGCCCGAAAGAGCCGCTTGAGGCCTACTCGCTGGAAACCCTGAAAATGGTGGGCATGCTGTCCAGACAAGGCGTGATTCACGCGGTGATCAAGACACCGGACAACACGATTTACCACGTCAGGAAAGGCAATTACGTCGGGCAGAACTTTGGCATCATCACGCAGATCCGCGATGGCGAAGTGAGCTTGCGTGAAATTGTCCAGGATAGCGCCGGAGATTGGTCCGATCGCATCAGCGCCCTGCTTTTGCAAGAATGACCTTTAGCACTGATTTTAAAAGAGGCTGACATGAACGCATTGCCCAAAACCATTGGACGTAGCATTGCCCAGAAAATGCCCCACAAGGGGACTCCGACTTTCTCCCCGCAAGGGGGAGGCCGATGGGTACCCAACGGCTGCGCCGTTACCCATTCGCTCTACGAGCTGAAGCTCGTGAAAGATCGTATGACCCGTCATCTGTTCGGGATTGCCCTGCTCGCCGGTTTGGCGCTGCCGTTTGCGGCGCGCGCTGCCGATGCGCCCCCCACCGGCAACGCGGTGCAAAGCGTCGAGACCACGACCCTGCCTGGTGGCAAGGTCGTGGTGCGCGTCAACCTGAAGAATGCGCTGACTGCCACACCGGCCGGCTTCACCGTCGGCAACCCGCCGCGCATCGCCCTGGACCTGCCCGACACCGGCAATGCCATGGGGCGCAACACCGTGGAGGCCAATCTCGGCCCGCTGTCCAGCGTGAATGTGGTGCAGGCAGGCACGCGCACGCGCCTGGTGCTGAACCTGAACAAATCGGTCGAGTACGAAGCCCGGATCGATGGCAAATCGCTGCTCGTCGCACTGGGTGATGTCGGCGTCGGGGCCGCGCCGGTGAATGTCAGCCCGCGTTTTGCCGAAGCGTCACCCGATGGGGCGCGCCACAGCATTCGCGACATCGATTTCCGGCGCGGCGAGGCGGGCGAGGCACGCATCGTGACCACCCTGTCCGACGCCCAGGCGGGCATCAACATTCGCCAGCAGGCCGGCGGCGTAGTCGTCGATTTCATCGGCACCGAACTGCCCAAGGCCTTGCAGCGCCGTCTCGACGTGGCCGATTTTGGCACCCCGGTGCAGATCGTCGAAACCTATACCCTGGGCGACAACACCCGCATGGTGATCCAGCCCAAGGGCGGCTGGGAGTATTCGGCCTACCAGACCGACAACAGCTTCATCGTTGAAGTGAAACAGAGCGACGATGCGCAGAAGAAAACCGCTGACGGCAAGGTGAAATACGTCGGTGAAAAACTCTCGCTCAACTTCCAGAACGTCGAAGTGCGCTCGGTGCTGCAGGTCATCGCCGACTTCACCGGCCTCAACATCATCGCCAGCGACTCTGTGACCGGCAACCTGACCCTGCGCCTGAAGGATGTGCCGTGGGACCAGGCGCTCGATCTCATCATGCAGACCAAGGGCCTCGACAAGCGCCAGAACGGCAATGTGATCTGGATCGCGCCCAAGGATGAGTTGATGGCCAAGGAGAGGCTCGAGTATGAAGCCCGGTCGGCAGTGGCGGATCTGGAGCCCCTGACCACCGAGTACATCCAGCTCAACTACATGCGGGCGGATGAAGCGCAAACCATGCTGTACGGCTTTGCCTCCGGCGCCTTCCTCGCTTCCGCCGGCAACAATGCGGTGAACTGTTCGGCGCAGGCGCAGGGCCTGGGCGGCGCAGCGGCTGCGCAGGCCTCGCAGCAGGGCAAGGGGGAAAATGACCAGAAAGTCCTCACCAAGCGCGGCCGCGCAACCTATGAACTGAAAACCAACACGCTGATCATCACCGATACGGCGCGCAAGATTCAGGAAGTTCGCGAACTGCTCGCACGGCTGGATGTCCCCGCGCGTCAGGTCATGATCGAGGCACGGGTCGTGGTGGCAATCGATGGCTGGAGCCGCGATCTGGGCGCACGTCTGAGTTTTTCGGCTGCAAACAGTAGTGGCAGCCGGAGTATCAGTGGGGGTGGACAGGCGCTTCCCAATGTTCTTCCCAACCTGATCCTGAACCTGCTGGATCCTGCCAACGGGAGCTTGTTGAACCTGGAATTGCGTGCGCTGGAGGCGGATAACAAAGGCAAGGTGATTTCCAATCCGCGCGTGATGACCACCAACCAGAAGCCTGCGGTGATTCTCAACGGCACGCAGATCCCGTACATCACCCCCGGAACGGCCAACACCCCTGCGACGGTGACGTTCAAGGACGCCTTCCTTTGCCTGCTGGTCGATCCGCAGATACTCAACAACGACTCGGTCATCCTGACCGTCGAGGTGCAGAAAGATGCAGTGCGCTTCATCTCGGGCATCTCCGATCCGGCAATCGACACCAAGCGGATCAAGACCCAGGTACGGGTGAACAACGGTGAAACGCTGGTGCTGGGCGGCATCTTTGAGGGCGACGAAAGCTCGACCGTGAACAAGGTGCCGCTGCTGGGCGATATTCCTGGGCTGGGCCATTTGTTCAAGACCACCACCAAGGAAAACAGCAAGACCGAGCTGATCATCTTCCTCACGCCGCGCATCCTCGACGATCGCCTGTCGCTGCGCTGATCGCGTTGACCCATTCAGGCGCGGGCTTGTCCCGCGCTTTTTTTCGTCCTGATTTTCGCGTTCTGCGCCTCCGCGAGCCGTCGTCATTCGGCAGCCGTCAATTAGAATGGCGCCATGAGCAAGCGAGACAATCTTTACCTCGTCGGACTGATGGGCGCCGGCAAGACCACGGTGGGCCGGCTGCTGGCCAAACATTACGGTTGCACCTTCTACGATTCGGACCACGAGATCGTGGCGCGCACCGGCGTCAAGATTCCGGTAATCTTCGAGATCGAGGGCGAAGCGGGATTCCGCAAGCGCGAGGAGGCGGTGATCGCCGAGCTGACCGCCCTGTCCGGCATCGTGCTGGCCACCGGCGGCGGCGCGGTCCTGTCGCCGACCAACCGCGAAAATCTGAAGAAAAACGGGGTGGTGATTTATTTGCGCGGCACGCCCGAGCATCTGTACGAACGCACCCGGCACGACCGCAACCGTCCGCTGCTGCAAACTGACAACCCGCTGGCCAGGCTGCGCGAGTTGTACCAGCAGCGCGACCCGCTGTACCGTGAAGTGGCCGACATCGTGGTGGATACCGGGCGCCAGGGCGTGGGGGGAATGGCCCGTGTGCTCTGCGGCAAGGTGGATTTGTTGAGGAGCGGGCTGCCGCTACCCGATACGGCGGATTAGGGCGTGTTAAACACTAATTTCACGCCCGCGACGAGGCCGATTCGGGATGCAGCCCGCGAAGCGGGCCGCGCCGCAGTGTCATTCACTGCAAGCGGCTCGCGACAAAGGGATGCGCCCGGCTGGATTAAACCTTGGCCGTCCCGTCCCTTCGGGTTGCTGCGAGAAAGCGCGCTGCTTTTATTTAATACGGCGGCGTTGCGTCGTTTGGCAAGGGATAGCCCTTGCCAAGCGACGCGCCTTGCATCCATCGCTTTCTCGCAGCAACGCGGACGCGAAATTAGTGTTTAACACGCCCCAAATGCGGCAAGCCGTCTGCGCAGGTCTGCTCTGCCTGCTGACGGGCGTGGCCGCCGCAGCGGACTATCGCGCGGGCACGGAAGATTACCGCGATTATTTACGCCGCCTGCAGCCCGGCGACCGCCTGCTGCTCGAGCCCGGCGATTACCGCCAGGGCTTGCCGCTGAGCAATTTGTCCGGGCATGCCGGCCAGCCGATCGTTATCGAAGCCGCCGACTCCGCTGCGCCGCCGCGCTTTATCGCGCGGCCGCGCGCCAATACGGTCAGTTTGGTCAATGTGCGTCATCTGGTGTTGCGCCATCTGCAGCTCGATGGCGGCAACCTGCCGGTGGATGCGGTCAAGGCCGAGGGCCACAGCCGCTATGCCGATTTCATCACGCTGGAACATCTCTTCATCCACGACCATGCGGCGTCACAACAGAATGTGGGCATTTCGACCAAGTGCCCGGCATTCGGCTGGGTGGTCAGAAACAACCGCATCGAGCGGGTGGGAACCGGCATGTATTTTGGCGATGCGGATGGCAGCGATCCCTTTGTCGGCGGCGTCATCGAGGGCAACCGGATTACGCACACGCTGGGTTACAACCTGCAGATCAAGCATCAAAAATTCCGCTCAAGTGAATATGCGGATCGCTACGACACGGTGATCCGCTACAACGTGTTTTCCAAGCAGGACGCATTGCCCGGTCCGCAGGCGCGCCCCAACGTCTTGCTGGGGCATGTTCCGCTGACGGGCGTGGGCAGCGAAGACCGCTATCTGGTCTATGGCAACCTCTTCCTGCACAATCCCAGCGAAGCGCTGTTGCAGGTGGAGGGACGGGTGGCGGTGTACGACAATGTGTTCATCAACGGCAGCGGCGATGCGATTCGCATCCAGCCGCACAACGACGTACCGCGCGATATGGACATTTTTTCCAATACCGTGCTGGCGTCGGGCACGGGCATCCAGGTGCGCCAGGCCGAGGGTGCGGCGTATCGCCAGCGCGTGGTCGCCAATGTGGTGGCCGCCGTCACACCCTTGCGCGGCGGCGAGGCCGCGCACAACCTCACTCTGGACTATCAACCCGATTGGCTGGATGTCGCCGTGGCGGAACTGACGCCGCGCCTGCTTGCGAGCCAGCCGTCGCGCCGCCTGCCGGATGGGCTGGTGCGCGAGTTGGCGGCCTATCCCGGCTGGCAGGGGGCGTCGCGACCAGGCGCGAACGTCGCCCCGGCCTTGCTGCGCACGCTGGACGCCGCCCAGCCATGAGCCGGAACGCGGGAACGACCGGCAATCCCCGCAACCTGTTGTGGCTGGCCGCGCTGGTGTACACCGCGTTTGTCATTTACGGCAGCCTGGTGCCGCTGGAATTCCGTGCGCTGCCGTGGGATGAAGCGGTGGCCCGCTTCGGCGCGATACCGTTTCTTCAACTCGGCATCGGTTCGCGCGCCGACTGGGTGGCCAATCTGCTGCTGTTCATTCCGCTGACCTTCCTGTGGATGGGCGCGCTGTCGGCAGGTGCCGGCCGCCTGCGAACGGCGCTTGTGACGCTGGCGCTGATTCCGGCGGCCATTGCCTTGAGCGTCGGCATCGAATTCACCCAGCTGTTTTTCCCGCAGCGCACGGTGTCGCAGAATGACATTTATGCTGAAACCCTGGGCGGCGTCATCGGCGTGCTGGCCTGGTGGGGAACGAGCAGCCGTTTCGTCGACTGGCTGCAGTCCTGGCAACAGGTCCATGCTCGTGCCGCGCTGGCCGAGCGCCTGGCCTGGGTGTATCTGGCAGGGGTGCTGGTTTACAACGTCCTGCCACTCGACCTGACCATCAGCCTGGTCGAGATTTTCCATCAATGGCGGGACGGCAAGATCAACCTGATTCCGTTTGGCCGCTTGCCGGATGATGCCGCCTACGCGCTGTATGAAATCGCCACCGATGCCCTGATCTGGACGCCGCTTGCGCTGCTGTGGCGGCTCGACGGCATGCGCAGCGCGTGGCGCGTGTGGGGCATGACGTTCGGTACCGCGGCCCTGCTGGAATTCATGCAGTTGTTCGTGTATTCGCGGGTCAGCGATGTCACCGACCTGTTCACGGCCGCCGCCGGCGCGGCGCTGGGCGTCTGGGTGGGCGGCCGCCTGGCCGCGCGTGAGGCACCCGCCAGCCAGGTGCCGGCGTGGTCGGCGTGGTTGCCGTTCGCGCTGGCAACAGGGTGGATGGCCGCGCTGCTGTTCGTGTTCTGGTTCCCCTTCGATTTCCGTACCGATGGCGCCTTCATCAAAAGCCGGCTCGATTTCGTGCAGCGGGTGCCGTTCGAGGTGTATTACTTCGGCACCGAATATCGCGCCATCACCGAGGTGCTGCGCAAGACACTGTTCTTCGCGCCGCTCGGCGGCCTGCTGGCGTGGGGCATGGCACGCCAGCCGTGGCGCTGGCGCGGCCCGTTGTTTGCGCTGGCCATGCTGGTGCTGGCGGGACTGCCCGCAGTGATCGAGGGAGGGCAGTTGATGCTGCCGCACAAGATCGTCGATCTCACCGACTGGCTGCTGGCCTGGCTGGGTGGTCTGGTGGGCTATGCCGTGGCGTGGCGCTTGCTGCGGGCGCCGCGCCACGCTGTGTCCGCGCGGCCGGCCGCCAAGGCGGAACCCGCCGCACCAGTCGCCGCGTCTGGCGCGCGCTGGCATCTGCCGCTGATGGTGGGCGGCATGACGCTGCTGTTCTGGGGCGCGGCGCATGCGCCCTTCGTGCCTTACAACGTACGCGAGTTGCTGCGACAGGACAGCGCCTGGCTGTCGTCATTGTTGCTCGCACTGGCGTGCTACTGGCTGGCCGTATGGCCGGTATGGCTGGCGCGACGGCGCGTGTCCGGCCTGGCTCGGCTGGGGCAACTGCCGCTCGGTTTGCTGGTGTATGGCGGGGCCGCCTTCCTGCTGCTGGTTGCCGCCGTGCCGGATGAAAGCCTCCACGACCTGGTCGGCAGCCCGGTGCTGCACTGGCCGGGACAGTGGGAGACCGGGCTGCGCTGGGTGGCGCTGACTACGGTCCCCGGTGCCTTGCTGTATCTGGCCGTGCAGACCGTTCGCCGCTGGCGTGGGCGGCGTCTGGGTGCGCTGCATTTCTGGGCAGCGGGTCTAGTACTGCTACTGGCGTATTGGGGCGTGGTTGCTCAGGCTGCCACCGACAACCTCACCGAACTCATCGCCGTACCGCAGCCGCTGGCTTTTGCGGCGCTATGCGTCTGGCTCTACACCCTGTTCCTCGCCGCGGCAGTGCTCGCTTCGCCAGCGGCGCATCGCACTGCGCGGCTGGTTACTGTGGCGGCCTCGCTGCCGCTGGCGGTCTTGTTTCTGCACCTCGGGCTGGCCGGCGAGATCGACAAATACGGCCAGCAATTTTCAGCCATGCAGTTCTTGCTGAGCGCCGATCGCCAGCATTACGCCACGCAACCTGTCGTCTGGCTGCGCTACAGTGCGCTGCATGTGCTTGTCATCACGACGCTTGCATTCTTACAATGGCCACACTTCCGATCCGCTCGGCAACTTCACGCCCAACCCACTCATGCATTTCATTGACGTTTTCAACGGCGACGCCGATGGCATCTGCGCGCTGCATCAGTTGCGTCTGGACGAGCCAGCCGATTCCGAACTGGTCACCGGACCCAAGCGCGATATCAGCCTGCTGAAACGGGTCAAGGCGCAGGCGGGCGATCGCATCACCGTGCTCGATATTGCACTGTCGAAAAACCGTGAGGCACTGGACAGGCTGCTGGCAACAGGCGCTCAGGTGCGCTACTTCGATCATCACCAGCCGGGCGACATTCCGGCGCATCCGCACTTCGAGCCGCATATCGACACCGATGCCAATGTCTGCACCAGTCTGCTGGTAAATCACTATTTGCAAGGCAGGCAGTTGGCATGGGCGGTGACCGCCGCGTTTGGCGACAATCTCGCCGATGCCGCGCGGCAGGCTGCCGGGCCGCTCAATCTGTCTGCCGACCAGTTGGCGCAATTGCAGTCGCTGGGCGAATGCCTCAACTACAACGGCTACGGTGAAACGCTCGACGACTTGTTCTTTGACCCTGCCGATTTGTATCGCCAGCTGCGCCCGTTTGCCGACCCCTTCGCCTTCATCGCCGAATCGCCCGCCTATCAAATTCTGAAAACCGGCTATCAGGACGACATGGCGCGCGCCGTTGCCTTGGACGCAACGGAAACGCGCGACACCGGGCGCATTTTCATGCTGCCTGCCGAGAAATGGGCGCGGCGGATTTCCGGCGTGTTCGGCAATCAACTGGCAGTCGAGTCGCCTGCGCAGGCGCATGCCGTGCTCACCGCCAAAGCGGGCGGCGGCTATCTCGTCAGCGTGCGCGCGCCGCTGATTGCCCGGTCGGGAGCGGACGATTTGTGCAGCCAGTTCGACAGCGGCGGTGGGCGCCGTGGCGCCGCCGGCATCAATTATTTGCCCGACGCCGAGCTTGGCCGGTTTATTGCGCTGTTTTTCAAAACTTTTGGCTAACGCGGTTTTACCTGAGCTGACATGAATCATCTGATCGCACCTTACGGCGGCACCCTCGTCAATCTGATCGACCCCACAAAGGGTGAAGCACTCAAACAGGAAGCCCTGAGCCTGCCTTCGCTCGACCTTGGCTGGCGGCAGCAGTGCGAGCTTGAAATGTTGATGACCGGCACCTATTCGCCGCTCACCGGCTTCATGACGCGCGCCCAGTGCGCGCGCATCGAGTCGGACCGGCAACTCGATGACGGCACCTTCTGGCCGTTGCCTGTCGCCCTGAGTAGCCGACAAAAAATCGCCGGTGACCTGAAGCCGGATGATCGGGTGGCGCTGCGCGACGGTGAAGGTTTCATGCTCGCGGTGCTGACCGTCAGCGACGTGTGGGATGACAGCGGCACCGAGCCCAATAAAATCTGGCATCTAGGCGGCGCGGTCGAGGGCGTGGCCCTGCCGTCGCATCCGGATTTTGTCAGCCTGCGTGCCACCCCGGCCGAACTGCGCGCGCTGTTTGCCCGCCGCGGCTGGCGCCGCGTGGTCGCCTGGCAGGCACACCACCCGATGCACCGCGCGCAGTTCGAGTTTTGCCTGAAAAGTGCGATCGAAAACGAAGCCAACCTGTTGCTGCATCCTCAGGTGGGCGGGGACATCACCGATGCGCCCGGTTATTTTGGTCTGGTGCGCAGCTTTCTTGCCATCCGCGAACGCTTTCCCGCCGCCACCACCCAACTGTCGCTGCTGCCGGCGCCGCCGCGCGAAGCCAGCGCCCGTGCATTGCTGCTGCGCGCCATCGTCGCACGCAATTACGGTTGCAGCCTGCTGATTGCCGGCGGCGAACACCAGGCCGACGGCAACTGTCGGCGCGGCGAAGATCTCAGCCAGCCCCACGCTGATCTGCCCGTGGCTGAGTTGGCCGATAAAATCGGCGTGCAGCTCATTGCCTACCCTCGCATGGTGTATGTGGAGGATCGCGCCGAACATCTGCCGGAATTCGACGCGCCCTCCGGCGCACGTCTGCTCACCCTCAGCGGCGCGGAATTCCAGCGCCGCATGCGGGCTGGACTGAAAATCCCCGACTGGTATAGCTTCCCTGAAGTGCTGAGTGAACTGCACCGGCAGAGCCCACCGCGCGAACGGCAGGGCTTCACCGTGTTCTTCACCGGCCTGTCAGGCTCGGGCAAGTCCACCCTGGCGCGCGCGCTGACCGCACGGCTGATGGAAATGGGTGGGCGCTCCGTGACCCTGCTCGACGGCGACATCGTGCGCCGCAACCTTTCGTCCGAACTGGGGTTCTCCAAAGCGCACCGCGACATCAACGTGCGGCGCATCGGTTTCGTCGCGTCCGAAATCACGAAAAACCGCGGCATCGCCATCTGTGCGCCGATTGGGCCGTATCGGCAGACGCGCCGTGACGTGCGCGCCATGATCGAAGCCGTCGGCGGCTTCGTCGAAATCCACGTCGCCACCCCCATCGAAACCTGCGAGTCGCGCGACCGCAAAGGGCTCTACGCCAAGGCGCGCGCGGGGCTGATTCCGGAATTCACCGGCGTCTCCGATCCCTACGAAGTGCCGGAAAAACCGGAACTGGCGATCGACACCACCAGCCTCGGCATTGACGAAGCGGTGCAGCAAATCCTGCTCAAGCTGGAGCACGAGGGGTATCTGCGCTGAGCCTGATCAGACGAGCCTCACCCCGTCCCAATAGCCGACAAATGCGGCATCGTTGGTCAACAAGACCAGCGGCTCGATCATGCTTTGCGCCACCAGCATGCGGTCAAACGGGTCTTTATGAATGGCGGGAAGTTTCAGCACCTGCTCGGCGTGGCTTCCCAATACCGGCAGCTCTGCGATATCCATCTCCACCATGGCGGCGCGTAAAGCCGGAATATCCACCACGAAGTCCTGGCGTCTGAGCCCGGCTTTGATGGCGATCTCCCAAAGGCTTGCCGTGCTGCAAAAAAGCGCATTGTCAGGGTCTTCCAGCAGCCCACGAGCATCCTGAGGCAAGCGGCTGCTTTGCGCTACCGCCCACAGCAGCACATGCGTATCCAGCAGTATCCGCATTAATCGGGTTGGGCTTAGCGTTTGCTCCCTCTCCCTCTGGGAGAGGGTTGGGGTGAGGGCAGCGGTGCCCTGCCTTCAAAGGCGGCTTGAATTTCATCAGGCAAGGGTGCGTTGAAGTCGTCCGGTACGCTGAACTGTCCATCAAGCAAGCCCAGCGGACGCTTGCGGGTTTTAGGTTCGATACGGATCAGGCGGGCAACCGGTTTGCCGGCGCGCGCGATGACAATATCCTCGCCTCGCTCGGCCTCATCCACCAAACGGGATAAATGGGTTTTGGCTTCGTAGATATTGATGATGTGTTTCATGCGCGACCCTCCTGCGTAATTTCGAAGTTGGTCTTGTTGGTCTAGGGAAACACTGATTAATTCGATATAGCCGTCATTGCGAGCGAAGCGCGGCAATCCAGCGCATTGATCAAGCAGGCATTTCTGGATTGCCGCGTCGCTTCGCTCCTCGCAAAGACGGATTAATCAGCGTCTCCCTAGACGTGTTCGACAAGCAACGTAGAGGAAAATCCACAACAAAAAAACGGCGGCTGGATACCGCCGTTTTGACTCGTTACGCAGACATTTATCATGTCCCCATTATTGAGACGGCCAGATTATGTTTGAACCCACGAAGGACTATTCACGCTATCTTGCCTCGTCCAGCCTGTAGAGCCGTCTCAATAAAGCGCTGTTTTTAATGGTTATTGATTCGGCACACCTCGCTCCGGCATCGGGACGTGGCACATCGATCCAAGCCACTCATTCAAACTTCATCGTGCCGAATCAATAACGTGACGTGGCAGCCTGAACATTCAGTCCAGGGGCTTCAGTTCGTAACGGGTGCTTCGGCCACCCGCATCGGATTTCATCAGTACACCGCTGGCGATCAGACCCGTGATGTCACGCAGTGCTGTATCCGGTGAGCACTTGGCGATGGCTGCCCACTTGCTGCTGGTCAGCTTGCCGTCAAAGCCGTCAAGCAGCCGGTCGATCAGCTTGACCTGCCTCTCATTCAAAGGCGTTCCCATCCAGCGCTGCCAGAACCGGGCCTTGGTCAGTACGGCAGACAGCGTGACTTCTGCGCCCTGCAAGGCGCGCAACAGACAGCCCAGAAACCATTCCAGCCAATCGGTGACATTGAGTGTGCCTTTTTGCGTGTGCTCGAGCATGTCGTAATAGGCTTTGCGTTCGCGCTGTATTTGCGCAGACAGGCTGTAGAACCGTTGCGTCGATTGTTCAGCGCGCGCCAGAGCCATGTCACCCACCGCACGCGCGATACGACCATTGCCATCGTCAAACGGGTGGATGGTCACAAACCACAGATGGGCCAAGCCCGCCTTCACCACCGGATCAGGTTCATTGTGCACATTGAACCAGAGCAAAAAATCCGCCATCTCGGCTTCCAGCAGATGCGCGGGCGGCGCTTCGTAATGCACCTTTTGCCGACCAACGGGGCCGGAAACGACTTGCATCTGCCCCGAGGCATCATCGCGCCAGCCACCGGCCCGGATCGCGGCCAGACCGCTGTAGCCGGTTGGAAACAGCGCCGCATGCCAGCCGAACAAACGCTTAGCGGTCAACGGTTGATCAAAGTGGCCGGTAGCATCCAGCACCATATCAACCACGCCGTCCACCTGCCGGTCAGCCGGAGCCAGGGCGCCGACATCGACGCCCAGACGGCGTGCGATGGAAGAACGGACCGTGTCCGGACTCAGTCGCTCGCCTTCTATCTCGCTGGTTTTGAGCACATCCTCGGTCAACACCTGCAAAGTGGCCTGGTCGCGCAGACCGGTCCCCAAGTCACGCATTCGACCCAGCAAGTGGCCTTGAGCGTGGTGCACCTGAGCCAGCAGACCGGCCAGACGTTGCGTGTCATAGCGCCAGAGGGGCCAGTCGGATTGTTGCCAAAGGTAGGTATTATTTCCGCTAATCATGCGGAGATTATGGGATACAAGCTCCGCAACGTCAAATTATTCACCGTATTATGTGCGGCGATCAAACTGATCAATCTCCGCAGGCTACCCGGTTGCTGAATTCAGGCCGGTCTAAGATACCTTTTCATATGGAAATGGTGTCTGACCCTATTTTCCCGCTATTTTCCCGCGACCGCAGCCGCCGTTCTGCCGCCAAGAATCAGACGGTTTAAACAGCCTGCTTGCGGCGGCGGGTTGCACCCAGGCCGGCCAGACCGATGCCGAGCAGTGCCAGCGAAGCAGGTTCCGGGACGACGTGGCCCCCCGACCCGCCAGTGCCCCCCGACCCAATATCGACGCCTTGGTCAAAGCCGCCGCTTCCGAACCCAATACCCACGCAGCCGATGGAGATATTGTCTTGATTCAACGTCACTTGTTTCTCGGACGATAAGAGTCTGCCGCAACCAATTGTTAGAGAGCCGTCACTGCTGACGATGTCCGGCGCGAGGACATTTCCTGCGAACGTAGGGCCGTTGAGGGTCGCGGCGCTGCCGACACTCCAGTACAGCCCGACATTTTCACCGCCACCTACATTAACCACAGTAACCGTCGAGGTGGTCGAGGTGATAAGCGTGCTCGGAAATAGAAAAACCCACACCGCGTCATTGCTGCCTCCACCGTCGAGTATGAGTGCCCCGGACAAATTACTGGCTGCGGCGGGAACCGTATAGATGCCTGGAAAGATTGTGCCTGTAAGGTCTGGACCAATGGTAAGGCCGGGCCCCATCCCGTTAATAGCGAGGATCGCAGCGTCGAGATCAAGCTGGGCTTGTTGCGCCAGTGTGGTATTGGCTTGTATCGAACCGGATGTGAAAACGTATCCTCCGCCTACTGAAGGGTTGGGTGCAGAACCCAGATTTCCGCCAATAGTGCTGAAGGGCACATTGGTCACCCCGGTGGCCCCTAGAACCGCAAAGCTCGCTAAATCTGAACCCAATATGGGCGCGGCCAATACCGGGGAGGCACCGTAAGCCACTGCTAGCAACAACGGTACTGCTAATTTCGTAGCGTTCATTATATTCACCAGACAAATGGGACAAATGGGGTCAGACACGATTTATTTCCTTTATATTCAATCGGCTGAGTCTTGTAAGACTTACAAGCACACGCCATGCCAAGACAGAAGTCCTGCCGTGAATATCCATTTATTACAATTAGTTAAGAAATTTCTGGCGGCGGGTGGCCGGCGGAAATGAAAAGATTTCAGCCCGGAATGTAAAAATTTTCGACACTCGGCGCGCTTTGATCTCTACACACTTGCGCGACCGCACCCGGCGCTGAGGTTGTCAGCGCCGGGTGGTCAGTGACCCCGCCACCATTCCCATCGCACTCGCGATCAAACCCGCAAACTGCGGCGGCAGCGCGGCTTCGGGTGAGATGAACTCCATCGCAATCCACGCGGCCAGTCCCAGCACAATGGACAATCCCGCCCCCAGATTATTGGCACGCCTCCAGTACAACCCCGTCACCAGCGGAACGAAGGCGCACGCCAGCGTGACCTTGTAGGCGTTTTCCACCATCTGGTGGATGCTGGTTTCGCTTTGCAGCGACCACAGGGAATAAAACACCACCAGCACGGTGAAGACGACGACCACGCTGCGGGTGATCCACAGCAGTTTCTTCTGGCTCATGCGGTGATGCGGCATGAATTCCTTGATGATGTTTTCCGAAATGGTGACGGAGGGCGCCAGCAGGGTGCCGGAGGCGGTGGACATGATGACCGAGAGCAGGGCGCCGTAGAAAATGATCTGCGCATAGAGCGGCAGATGGGTTTTGACGAAGGTGGGCAGCACCCGTTGGGCATCGTCGGCCAACAGTGCCGTGGTCATGGCCGGGTCGACCAGGGTGGCGGCATAGGTGAGGTAAATGGGCACGGCGGCAAACACGAAATACAGCGAGCCGCCGATCAGCGTGCCCCACACGGCGATGCGTTCGTTTTTGCTGGCGTTGGCGCGCTGGAACACGTCCTGCTGGGGAATCGAGCCCAGGCCCAGGGTGAGAAAGCCGGCGATGAAGGTGACCAGCGCCGCCCATTCCATTGGTGGCCAGAATTCGAACTTGCCTGCCGCAGCGGCGTGCTCGATTACCGGGGCGACGCCGTTCACCTCGGGCATGTCGCTCACCAGTTTGGCAATCCATAGCAGGCCGATGATGATAACGGTCATCTGAACCAGGGTGGTCAGTGCCACCGACCACATACCGCCGAACAGGGTATAGAGCAGTACAACCGCTGCACCGATGTAAATGCCCTGTACCTGGGTGATGATGCCATCGGACAGCACATTGAACACCAGCCCCAGCGCCACCACCTGTGCCGACACCCAGCCCAGGTAGGACAGTGCGATTGCCGACGAGATCACGATCTCGACCGGGCGGTTGTAGCGCCGGCGAAAGAAGTCGCCCAGGGTGAGCAGCTTCATTCGGTACAGCGGGCGGGCGAAGAACAGGCCGAAAAGGATCAGCGCGAGCGAGGCGCCGAAGGGATCGGAAATCGTGCCGCCGAGATTTTCGTCGAGGAAGGTGGCGGGGATGCCGAGCACGGTTTCGGCACCGAACCAGGTGGCGAACACCATCGCCACTACTACGATCATCGGCAGCGAGCGGCCGGCGGTGATGTAGTCAGACGCATTGTGGACCTTGGTGGCGGCGTACAGGCCAATGCCGATGGATAACACCAGGTACAGCACGACGAAACCGATCAGCATGGCGAGTCCTTATCGCAGGTTGAAATAAAGGGTGGCGGCCGCCAGTACGGCGAGCAGGCCGGCGATGATGCCGAGCCAGCGGTTGCGGGCGTGCTGCTGGCGCAGCATGAGGGTGAGGCCGGTTTCCAGCTGGGCCAGCCGGTTTTCGTTCAAGGCCTGGTGCGCCAGGCGCGGCAGCTGCGGCAGCAGCGCCGCCCATTTGGGCGCTTCGGTCTGCAGGTTCTTTACCAGCGCGCGCCAGCCGAGCTGTTCGTTCATCCAGCGTTCCAGAAACGGCTTGGCGGTTTTCCACAGGTCGAGTTCGGGGTCGAGCTGGCGGCCGAGGCCTTCGATGTTGAGCAGGGTTTTTTGCAGCAGCACCAGCTGCGGCTGGATTTCCACGTTGAAGCGGCGCGAGGCCTGGAACAGCTGCAGCAACACGCGGCCGAAGGAAATGTCTTTCAGCGGGCGGTCGAACACCGGCTCGCACACCGCGCGTACTGCGGCCTCGAGTTCGTCCATGCGGGTGTCGGCCGGCACCCAGCCGGATTCCAGGTGTGCCAGCGCCACCCCCTTGTAGTCACGGCGGAAGAAGGCGAGGAAGTTGCGCGCAAGGTACTGCTTGTCGACCTCGGTGAGCGTGCCCATGATGCCGAAGTCGAGCGCGATGTACTGCTCGGAGCCGGGGCGCACCAGGATGTTGCCGGGATGCATGTCGGCGTGGAAGAAGCCGTCGCGGAACACCTGGGTGAAAAAGATCTCGACGCCGGTGGCGGCGAGTTGCGGCAGGTCGACGCCGGATTCGCGCAGACGCTTGATCTGGCTCACCGGGATGCCGTCCATGCGGTCCATCACCATCACGTCGTGGCCGCAATAATCCCAGTACACCCCGGGCACCAGGAGTAGCGGCGAATCCTTGAAATTGCGCCGCAACTGCGAGCAGTTGGCGGCTTCGCGCATCAGGTCGAGTTCGTCTTCCAGGTGCTTCTCGAACTCGGCGATCACTTCGCGTGGGCGCAGCCGAGGGCCGTCAGCAAACAGTTTCTCGACCAGAGTCGCGGCCGCATAGAGCAGCGATACGTCGTGCGCGATCACCGGCGCGATGCCGGGGCGCAGCACCTTCACCGCGACGGCGGTGCCGTCGTGCAAGCGGGCGAAATGCACTTGCGCCACCGAGGCGGAAGCGATCGGCGTGGCATCGAATTCGGCGAACGCTTCGGCCAGCGGTTTCTTGTACAGCCTCTCCAGCGTGGCGACGGCCTGGTTGGAGGGGAACGGCGGCACCCGGTCCTGCAGTTGGGCGAGTTCGTCGGCGATGTCGAGCGGCACCAGATCGCGCCGGGTCGACAGCATCTGCCCGAACTTGACGAAGATCGGCCCCAGCGCCTCCAGCGCACGGCGCAGGCGTACTCCGCGCGGCTCGGAGAGCGTCCGCCAGAACAGCGTGGTGCGCACCAGCCAGCGCAGCGGGTGCACCCGCTCGTGGCCGAGGAAGAATTCCTCCAGCCCGAAGCGCAGGCCGACGATCAGAATGCGGGCGAGGCGCAGCAGTTTCATTCTAAATTCCTCACCACAGAGGCACAGAGGCACAGAGAAAGACAATCCATCAATGACCCGTCAGCCGGTTGGCGCTCGTCCGGCGGGTGATCCGCCCTGGCAGTGCAAGGCTTTGTTTTTCCTCTGTGCCTCTGTGGTGCAACTGGTTTTTTCAGTTTCATGCGTGGCCTGCTTCCAGCAAGCGCAGGCGGGCATCCAGCCGTGCGGCATCGTCGGCAAGCTGATCCACGCCATGATTGAAGCGCGCGACATCAACGCCGCGCGCCATCAGTTCGGCTTCCTCGACCATGTATTCGCTGGCGTTGTGGCCGAGCGCGGAGAAGGTGTGGGCGAGGTCGGCGAGGGCGTCGCGCCCGAATGCATGCAGGCGATGCGCGGCGATGTCGCCAACGAGCGGCGCGAGGTCGGCTTCGACGTCCCAGTTCAACTGTTTGAACACGCGGTCGAGCGTGGCGAGCAGCGCGGGATCGCCGCTGTATTCGGCAAAACGCCACGCCTCGCGGCCGAAAAACGGCAAGCGGGCGACGAGCGCGGGGGTGGGGCGGATGACGGCGTCTGGCGTGCCGACCGCCGCCTCGGAAAAGCAGCCGTCGTCAGCGATGCGGCAGTCGTATTGGGCGAGTGTGAGATCGAAGCGCACGCTGCGCCCGGCGTGACGGCGCAGCGCCTCGGTCGCGCCGGGCGACTGCAGCAGCAGGTGATTGAGGCTGCGCTCGAAAAGGGCCGCCGTGATTAAACCAAGCGAGATCAAACCTTGAAACCCTTGTGCAGGGCCACCACGCCGGCCGTCAGGTTGTGATAGCTGACCTTGGCAAAGCCGGTCGCCTCCATCATGGTCTTCAGCGCTTCCTGCCCCGGGTGCATGCGGATCGACTCGGCCAGGTACTGGTAGCTGGCGGCATCCTGGGCGACGAGCTTGCCCATCAGCGGCAGCAGCTTGAAGGAATATAGGTCGTAGGCCGGTTCCAGCGGCTTCCACACCTTGGAAAACTCCAGCACCAAGAGCCGCCCGCCGGGTTTCAGCACGCGGTGCATCTCGGCCAGCGCCTGGTCCTTGTGCGTCATGTTCCTGAGGCCGAAGGCCACCGACACGCAATCGAAATAATTGTCGGGAAACGGCAGCCGCTCACCGTCGCACTGCACGGTGGGCGGCGCTTTTCCCTCGTTCAGCATGCGGTCGCGGCCTTCGCGCAGCATGGAGAAGTTGATGTCGGTGAGCAGCACGGTGCCGGTTGCGCCGACTTCTTTCAGGAACAGGCGCGTCAGATCGGCGGTGCCGCCCGCCACGTCAAGTACCTTCATGCCCGGCCGCAGACCCGCCTGCGCCACCGCAAAGCGCTTCCACAACCGGTGCAGGCCGGCCGACATGAGGTCGTTCATGAGGTCGTACTGCGCGGCGACGGAATGGAAGACCTCGGCCACCTTGGCAGCTTTGTCGGATTCGGCGACCTGCTGGTAGCCGAAATGGGTGGTTTTATCCATGGCAGACGGGGCGGAATGGGAACCCGCGAATTCTACCAGTGCACGGCTGGCAAGGACTCGTGGGAAGTTTAGTGGTGTCATAAATCAGTCATACTGCTGTCATAGGATGGCCAACATTCAATAAAGCTGGAGTCACCATGGCTGCCAATATTTTGCTGGTCGAAGACGAACCCGGGATTCAGGAGCTGCTCAAGTTCAACCTGACTCAGGCGGGGCATCAGGTCACTGCCGCCGGCGACGCCGAGCACGCGCTGACATTCCTCAAGACCACGCTGCCCGACGTCATCCTGCTCGACTGGATGCTGCCCGGCATGTCGGGCATCGACCTGTGCCGCCGCCTGCGCAGCGATGAACGCTACCAGCCGATCCCCATCATCATGCTGACCGCGCGCGGCGAAGAGCGCGACAAGGTGATGGGGCTGGATAGCGGCGCCGACGATTACATCACCAAGCCGTTCTCGCCGCGCGAGCTGGTGTCGCGCATCAAGGCCGTGCTGCGCCGCCGCGCGCCGCAGATGACCGACGACCTGGTGGAAATCAACGGCCTGCGGCTCGATCCCGCTAGCCACCGGGTAGTGGGCAATGGCCAGCCGCTGGAATTGGGGCCGACCGAGTTCCGCCTGCTGCATTTCTTCATGACCCACCCCGAGCGCGTCTATTCGCGTACCCAGCTGCTCGACCAGGTGTGGGGCGACGATGTGTTTGTGGAAGAGCGCACGGTCGATGTCCACATTCGCCGCCTGCGCCTGGCGCTGGAGCCGTCCGGCCACGCCGAACTGATCCAGACCGTGCGCGGATCGGGCTACCGCTTTTCGGCCGAAGTGGGATAATCCGCCCACCTTGGTTTCATTGGGTTAGGTCAACATGGGTTTCTGGTGGCGTCCGCTCGGCGTGCTGGCCAGCGTCATGCTGGTGGCGCTGGTTTTATGGGCGGCCTCCGGTTGGGTGGCTGCGCTGGGTTTTCTGGCGGGCATCCAGGCCTATGTCATGCTGCGCCGCCTGTGGCAGGAATACCGCCTGTCGCGCTGGCTGGAAAACCCTGATGAAGTCACCCCGCCCGACGCCGCCGGCAGCTGGGGCGATATATTCTATCGTCTCGAAAGACTTCAGCGCCGCCAGAAAGCCAGCCGCAGCGAACTCTCCAACGCGCTCGAACAGTTCGAGCATGCCGCGATGGCGGTGCCCGACGGCATGGTCATCCTCAACGACAACGAGCAGATTGATTGGTGCAACCCCGCCTCGCGCAAATACATGGGGCTGGACTGCGAGCGCGACCGCGGCCAGTTCATCCGCTATCTGATGCGGCAGGCGGATTTTCTGGATTTTCTCGACGCCGCCGATTATTCGCGTCGGCTGGTATGCAAATCGCCAATCAACCGCGAGCTGACCCTGTCGCTGCAGTTGGTGCCGTTTGGTGTAGGCAAGAAACTGCTGGTCGCCCGCGACATTACCGACCTCGAGCGGGTCGATGCCATGCGGCGCGACTTTATCGCCAACGTCTCGCATGAGTTGCGCACGCCGCTGACCGTGGTCGGCGGCTTCGTTGAAACCCTCGCCGATGCGCCCGACCTGCCACCTGGCGAATCGCGCCGCTATTTCGACCTGATGCTCGATCACACCCGGCGCATGCAGCATCTGCTGGATGACCTGCTGACCCTGTCGCGCCTGGAAAGCACCGATGACACGCTAAAAGACGAGCCCGTCAATGTCGCCGAACTGGCACACGCACTGAAATCCGAAGCGGAGTCGCTAAGCCATGGGCGGCATCGCGTCAGCCTGCAGCTCGACAGCAGCGCCTGGCTGAAAGGCAGCCTGCAGGAAATCCGCAGCGCGCTGGGCAACCTGGTGTCGAACGCCGTGCGCTATACCCCGGATGGCGGCGAAATCACGCTGACCTGGCGCGAGCGTGATGGGGAGGGCATTTTTTCCGTCACCGATAGCGGCGAAGGCATCGCCGCCGAACACATTCCGCGCCTGACCGAACGCTTCTACCGCGTCGACCGTAGCCGCTCGCGCGAAACCGGCGGCACCGGACTCGGGCTTGCCATCGTCAAGCACGTCCTCACCCGCCACGGCGCGCGGCTGGACATCCAGTCCATTCCCGGCAAGGGCAGCACCTTCTCTGTGGTCTTCCCCGCGCAGCGCCTGATGACGGCCCCGCCTTCCGCTACCGTCATTCCGTTTCCGGGGCAGGGACAAGCCGCAGGGTGAGCGTGGTTCTTGATGCTTTAGCGGCTTTAGAACCACGGCCTACCCCTTGCGGGTGGAGCGTGGTTCTTGATGCTTTAGCGGCTTTAGAACCACGGCCTACCCTTGCGGGTGGATTCAACCTAAAAACCGCAGTTGACCGCAAAGGACTCCGATCCACTATGGGCTGAAGCCCATAGTGGAATCGTATGCGGCAGACACACGCCCAGACGCACCATCGGGCGCGTCCAACTGCGGTTTCCAGGTTGAAGCTTGCCTATCCGGTTTGTTGCCAAAACCAATCCCCTGTAGGGCGGATGAGCGCAGCGTTATCCGCCGAATGAGCGACCCACATTCGGCGGAATGCGCTTCGCTTTTCCGCCCTACGAAGGCCAATACCGCTTTGGGTACGCTCAATCACTTTGGCAACAAACCGGATAGGCAAGGATTGAAGCGGCGAGCAGCGCGTCCAGATCGGGCGGCACGGCATGCGGCGTATCGCGTTGTCTCGCGCCCCACACCGGGTTGGGGAAATGCGGGTCATCCGCAAAACGTGGAATCACATGCCAGTGCAGGTGCGGCACCACGTTGCCGAGCGAGGCAAGGTTGACCTTGTCGGGCGCCATCACCCCGCGCAGCGCGGCTTCGGTGGCGAACACCACGCGCATCAGGGCTTGCTGATCGGCGGCCGGCAGGTCGGTCATTTCCTTGACGTGGGCATTCAGAATGACACGCAGAAAGCCGGGGTAGTCCGGCTCGTCGGCGCGCACCACGCGGCAGAACTCGTCCTGCCACAGCAGCGTGCCACCGGGTGCGTCACACAGTGGACAGCTCAAAGCAGTACCCGCTCGATGCCGCCGTTGCCGACGCGGGCGAGGTAGTTCGTCATCCAGTTTTCCCCCAGCAGGTTTTTCGCCAGTTCGATCACGATGTAATCCGGCTCGGTGTTCGTGTCGTCGCTGTAGCGTGCCAGTCCCTGCAGGCACGACGGGCAGCTGGTGAGGAGCTTCACTGTCTGATTGCCTGTTCCGAGCGCTTTGATGCCGGCGCGGATTTCCTCTTCCTTGCGGAAGCGGATCTGGGTGGAAATGTCTGGGCGGGTGACGGCGAGCGTGCCGGATTCGCCGCAGCAGCGGTCGGACAAAGCAACCCCGCCACCGAGCAGCGCATTGGCGACTTTCATCGGCGCGTGGGTCTTCATCGGCGTGTGGCAGGGGTCGTGGTAGAGGTATTTCTCGCCACTGACGCCTTCCAGCTTCACGCCTTTTTCCATCAGGTATTCGTGGATGTCGAGCAGGCGGCAGCCGGGGAAGATCTTCTCGAATTCGTATTTCAGCAGCTGGTCCATGCAGGTGCCGCACGACACGATCACGGTCTTGATGTCGAGATAGTTGAGCGTGTTGGCGACGCGGTGGAACAGCACCCGGTTGGCCGCGGTGATCGCCTCGCCCTTGTCGGCCTGGCCGCCTGCGGTCTGCGGGTAGCCGCAGCACAGGTAGCCGGGCGGCAGCACGGTCTGAGTGCCGAGTTCGAACAACATCGCCTGGGTGGCAAGGCCGACTTGCGAGAACAGCCGCTCCGAGCCGCAGCCCGGGAAGTAGAACACCGCGTCGGCATCGTCGGACAGCTTGGCCGGGTTGCGGAGAATTGGAACAATCGAGGCATCTTCCAGCCCCAGCAGCGCGCGCGAGGTTTTCTTCGGCAGCCCGCCCGGCATCGGCTTGTTCACCAGATGGATGACCTGCGCGACGAGCTTGGGCTTGCCCAGGCTGGCTGGCGGATTTTTCGTCTGCGCCTGGATCAGCCCCATGCGCTTGAACAGGGTGTGCCCCGTGCGTTGCGCGGCGTAGCCCCATTCGATCAGCGGTTTCCGCAGCGCCTTGATGGTGGCGGGATCGGTTGCATTCAGAAATGCCATCGACGCCCAGGTGCCGGGGTTGAATTTCTTCTTGCCCTGCTTGCGCAGCAGGTTGCGCATGGCGATCGAGACGTCGCCGAAGTCGATGTCGACCGGGCAGGGGTTTTTGCACTTGTGGCAGATGGTGCAGTGGTCGGCGACGTCGCCGAATTCGTCGAAGTGCTTCAAGGATATCCCGCGCCGGGTCTGCTCTTCGTACAGAAACGCTTCGATCAGGAGCGAGGTGGCGAGGATCTTGTTGCGCGGCGAGTACAGCAGGTTGGCGCGCGGGATATGGGTGTTGCACACCGGCTTGCACTTGCCGCAGCGCAGGCAGTCCTTGATCGAGTCGGCGATGGCCCCGGTCTCGGAGGCTTCGAGGATGATCGACTCGGCTTCCAGCAGACCGAACGATGGCGTGTAGGCATTGCGCAGATCCGCGCCGGGCAAGAGCTTGCCCTTGTTGAAGCGGCCGGTGGGGTCGACCTTGTTCTTGTAGTGGGCGAAGCTCGCGATGGTGGCGTCGTCGAGGAATTCCAGCTTGGTCAGCCCGATGCCGTGTTCGCCCGAAATCACCCCGCCGAGTTCAGTCGCCAGCGCCATGATGCGCGCAACTGCGGCGTTGGCGGCCTGCAACATGGCGTAGTCGTCGGAGTTGACCGGGATGTTGGTGTGCACGTTGCCGTCGCCGGCGTGCATGTGCAGGGCGACGAACACGCGGCTTTTCAACACCTCTTTATGGATGCGGTCGCAGGCCTCGAGCACCCGGGTATATTCGCGGCCGATGAACAGCTGGTGCAGCTCGCGGCGGACTTCGCGCTTCCACGACACGCGGATGTGCTTGTCGCGCAGCGCGGTGAAAACGGTGAGGGGGGCCTCGCTTCCCTCCGCGGACGGCGGGCGTGTCGCGTCGAGGTCGCCCGCATAGCCCTGCCAGCGTGTTTTCACCGAGTCGATCAATGCCAGCGCGCGCTGACGCTTGTCCTCCACCTGCACCGGATCGGCCACGGTCTCGTCGTCTTCCAGCAGCGGCAGCGGCGCGGCGAAGAACTCAGCCAGCGCGTCGAGCAGTTTGAGCTTGTTGGTAATCGACAGTTCGATGTTGATGCGATCGATGCCGTCGGTGTAGTCGCCCAGGCGCGGCAGCGGAATCACCACGTCCTCGTTGATCTTGAAGGCGTTGGTGTGGGCCGCGATGGCGGCGGTGCGGGCGCGGTCGAGCCAGAATTTCCTGCGCGCGTCCGCCGACACCGCGATGAAGCCTTCGCCGCCGCGCGCGTTGGCGATGCGCACGATGTGCGAGGCGGCTTCGCCCGCCGCGATTTCATGGTCGGACGCCACGTCGATCAGCAGCACCATGTTCGGACGGGTGGCACGCGGCGCCTTGGTCGCATAGCCGACCGCCTTGACGTAGCGCGCGTCGAGGTGCTCCAGCCCGGCGAGCAGGACGTCGGCGTGGGCGTCGCAATACTGCTTGATTTCGACGATCGCCGGGGTGGCCTCGGAGGCGTGGCCGAAGAATTCCAGGCACACAGTGCGGGTGTGTGCGGGCAGCCGGTGCAGGATGAAACGCGCCGAGGTGATGAGGCCGTCGCAGCCCTCCTTCTGGATGCCGGGCAGACCGGAGAGAAACTTGTCGGTGACGTCCTTGCCGAGCCCGATCTTGCGGAAGCGGCTGCCGGGAATGAGGAGAATTTCCGGCGAGCCTTTCAGTGTCTTGCCGTCGGCGGCAAAGCGGCGGATTTCAAAGGTGGCCGAGGGCACGTCGTGGATCTTGCCGCGGTTGTGGTTGAGCCGGGTGACCTCGATCCAGTCGGCGTCGGGGGTGACCATGCGCCACGACACCAGGTTGTCCAGCGCGGTGCCCCACAGCACGGCCTTCTTGCCGCCTGCGTTCATCGACACGTTGCCGCCGATGGTCGAGGCGTCCGCCGAAGTCGGGTCGACCGCGAACACCAGGCCGGCGGCGTCGGCCGCATCCATCACCCGCTTGGTCACCACCCCCGCGCCGCAGTGGATCGTCGGCACCTCGAATTCGACGCCGGGCAGGTGGGTCATCTCCACTGCGCTCATCGCTTCGAGTTTTTCGGTGTTGATGACCGCAGCCTGGTCGGTGAGCGGCACCGCGCCGCCGGTGTAGCCGGTGCCGCCGCCGCGCGGGATGATGGTCAGCCCCAGTTCGATCAGCCCGGCCACCAGCCCGGCCATCTCGGCCTCGGTGTCCGGGGTCAGCACCACGAACGGATATTCGACGCGCCAGTCGGTCGCGTCGGTGACATGCGAGACGCGCGCCAGGCCGTCGAACCCGATGTTGTCGCGGCGCGTTACCCCGGCCAGGCGGCGCCGGACGCGCGCGCGCAGACTGGCGGTGTCGGCGAACCAGGCCTCGAATTCGCGCACCGCGCGTGCGGCGGCTTCCAGCAACTGGCCGACCAGTTCGTTGCCCTCGCCAGAAGCGACAACGGCCCCGCTGTCCTGGCGCCGCACCTCGATCTCGTGCAGGCGATGCCGCAGCGCCTCGACCAGCATCTGGCGCCGCTTGGGGTTGTCGAGCAGGTCGTCTTCCAGGTAGGGGTTGCGCCGCACCACCCAGATGTCGCCCAGCACCTCGAACAGCATGCGCGCCGAGCGCCCCGTCCTGCGCTCGGCGCGCAGCGTGTTGAGTACGCCCCAGGCATCCACACCGAGCAGGCGGATGACGATTTCGCGGTCTGAAAACGAGGTGTAGTTGTAGGGGATTTCGCGCAGGCGTGTTGACATGCTGGGTGTGTTCGGACGTCGCCCGGGCGATGCCGAATCCATTTGCTTCAAAGCCGGTATTTTACGGGATATGGCTTTGTTTCGGGCGGGCAGGCCGGGTTGTGGCAATGCGCCCGACCCTGATTGGTACATTGGTTTTCGATACTTCAGTTTTTGCCGGGCAAGCCGATAAACGTACAACGGTAAAAGATTGCCGCGCGACTACTAATAATATTCAGGAGATCGACTTGCAGGTTGGTTTGAGTACCAAGCTCCTCGGCTACGTCTTGGCAGGCGTGCTGATCACGTCGGCCACCATTGGCGTGGTCCGGGTCCAGAACGAGCGCGGCCCACTCAACGAACTGATCGACAAGTCGGGTCAGAGCGTAGCCAATGCCACCGCCTCCGGCGCGGCCTCCCTGGTTGCCGGATACGACTATGGCAATCTGGAAATTCTCGCCGCCAATGTCGCGCGGCAGGCCAACGTGACCCGCGTCATCATCCGTAACCAGAATGATCGCGTGATGACCCAGGCCAGCGGGGAGACGGCCGGGGCATACAAGCGTTTCGAATCCCCTGTCGTGTTCGACGGCCAGACCATCGGCAGCACGATTGTCGATGTTTCCACCGAAGCGCTGGAAACGGCGCTCAACGACCTCTACTGGCGCGTCTTCATCGAACAGCTCATCTTCGGCGCGATTCTCGGCCTGATCGTCTATTTGTTCACCGCGAGCGGCATCGTCTCGCCGATCCGCAAGCTGACGATGGCGATGGAGGAAGCGATGGAAAAGGGCGACTCGTTCGTCGCCCGTGATCTGGAGGTGAAAAGCCGTGACGAGATCGGGCGGCTGGTGTCGGTATTCAATACCCTGAACAAATCGCTCGCCAATTATCACCGCCAGTTGCATAGCAAGATCGACCTGGCCAACCAGGAGCTGCGGGACAAGAACCTCCAGCTGGGCGGGCGCACCCTGGAGCTTGAGAATGCGCTCGACTTGCTCAGCACCATGGCCACGACCGACTGGCTGACCGAGCTGCCCAACCGGCGCAAATTTGATGAAACCCTGTCACGGATGTTCCATCAGTCCGAGCGTTTCGCGGAAGAGATCACCCTGGTGCTGTTCGACATCGACCACTTCAAGCTGATCAACGACAGCCATGGCCATGGCGCGGGGGATGAGGTGTTGCGCGATATCGGCACCCTTTTGCGCCTGCATGTCCGCAAGTCCGATGTGCCTGCGCGCCTCGGCGGCGACGAATTCGGCATCGTGCTGTATCACACCAATACCGAGCAGGCCGAACGGTTCGTCGAGATCCTGATGGAGGGTGTGCGGGCGCATGCGTTTGACTACGATGGGTTCCGGCTGAATATCGGCCTCAGTATCGGCATTGCACAGTACGACGCGTCCATGAGCACCCCTCAGGAACTCTACTATGCGGCCGATAAAGCCCTCTATCAGGCCAAGCATGGTGGGCGTGGCCGTTACTGTGTGTATTCCGAAGCAAGTCTTTCCCAGGAGAAAGCATCATCATGAAACCGAAACGGGTATTTCAGGGCCTGCTGGCCGCGCTGCTGATGGGGGTGTCGTCTGCGTCCGCCTGGGCTGCAACCCCCCCGAGTGCTCAAGCTGCCGGGGTGACCATGGGGTCGGTAGCCATGGACATTCCGGTCGAGATGATCAAGCGCATGAGTGCGCTGACCAATCACCTGGCACTGAATACCAATCTCAATGTCCGCTTCCGGCCATCGCCGAACCTGGGCTCGGCCGTGGACGATCTGGGCACCGGCCAGACACAGATTGCCTACCTCACGCCGGTGGCCTATATCGAGGCGCGCAAGAAATACGGGGTGATCCCGCTGGTCGCGCCCACCGCAGGCGGACGACCACACTTCGCCCTGGTGATCGGCGTGAAGGCCGGATCGGGCATCAGCTCGCCGGAAGGGCTCAAGGGCAAGCGCTTTGCCTTTGGCGATGAAAAGGCCTTGCTGCAACGGGCGGCGGTCGAGTCGATGGGGCTGAAATCCGGCGACTTTTCGGCCTTTGCCTACCTCAAGCATTACGACAACATCGCCAAGGCGGTGCTGGCGGGTGATTTTGACGGCGGCATCCTCAAGGATTCCATCGCCGACGAGTTCAAGAGCAAGGGGCTTGTCGTGGTGGGCAGTACCGCGCCGTTGCCTTCGTACATTTTTGCCGTGCACCCCGGCATGCCGGTGGCGGTGCGAAAGCAGTTGCGTGACGCGCTGCTGGCGCTGAACAAGAGCACCCCCGAGCAGGCCGCCACGCTGGAAGCGTTCGACAAGTCCTATGATGGCTTCGTCGTGGTCGATGACCCCGCCTACGACACGGTGCGTAAGCTGATCCAGCCTTTCCAGAAATAAGGCGACCGGATTACCGGAACAGACGCCGGGCGGCCGTCACACCGCCCAGAACCAGCCCGCCCGCGACGATGCCTGCCAGCGCATCGATCAACAGGGGGACAAGCACAGCCAGTGCACCGCCGATCGCCGGCAGGGATTCTGCAGCCTGAGTGACGGCGTTGACCAGATCATGCGTGCCCGGCACGCCGTGGACCAGGATGCCGCCGCCAACGAGAAACATCGCCGCAGTGCCGATGATTGCAAGGCTTTTCATCAGAACCGGCGCAGCCGCGAGGATGCGGCGCCCCAGCGCGCGAGCCCAGCGGGCGGGGCGCTGGCTGAGGTAGAGCCCGGCGTCGTCGAGCTTGACGATCCCGGCGACCAGGCCGTAGACGCCGACGGTCATGACGAATGCGATGCCTGCGAGCACGGTGACCTGTTTGCCGAAGGACGCTGCGGCGACGGTGCCGAGGGTGATGACGATGATTTCGGCGGAGAGGATGAAATCGGTGCGGATCGCGCCCTTGATTTTGTCTTTTTCCAGCGCCACCAGATCGATCTCCGGATCGGCCACCGCCTGTGCAAGTTCGGTACGATGGGCCGCGGCTTCCTCACGGTGCAGGAATTTGTGCGCCAGCTTCTCGAAACCTTCAAAACAGAGAAACGCGCCGCCCAGCATCAACAGCGGGGTCACCGCCCATGGCGCGAAGGCGCTGATGGCGAGCGCCGCCGGCACCAGAATCGCCTTGTTGACGAGCGAGCCCTTGGCAACCGCCCACACCACCGGCAGTTCGCGCTCGGCCTTCACGCCCGCGACCTGCTGGGCGTTCAGCGCAAGGTCATCGCCCAGCACACCGGCGGTTTTTTTCGCCGCGACCTTGGTCATCACCGACACATCGTCGAGGATGGTGGCGATGTCGTCGATCAGCGCGAGCAGGCTGGCTCCAGCCACCTTAATCTCCCAACTGGATATGCCCCGCCTTCTCGGCGGCGGCGAAATCCAGCATTTTCTGGATCGACAGCCGGGCGCGGGCGCGGATGCTTTCCTCGATATGGATTTCGTTTCCGCCGTTCTCCAGTACGGCGACGAGCTTTCTCAGGCCGTTCATCGCCATCCACGGACAGTGTGCGCACGAGGTGCAGGTGGCGCCCTCGCCTGCGGTCGGCGCTTCCAGCAGGATCTTTCCGGGCGCGGCCGCGTGCATCTTGTGGAAGATGCCGTTGTCGGTGGCGACGATGAATTCGGGATTGGGCAGGGTGCGCACCGCCTCGATCAGCTGGGTGGTCGAGCCGACCACGTCGGCCAGCGCGATCACAGCTTCGGGCGACTCGGGATGCACCAGCACCGCGGCATCCGGGTGCTCGGTGCGCAGTTTCTTCAGCGCCTCGGCCTTGAACGCCTCGTGCACTACGCACGAGCCCTGCCACAGCAGCATGTCGGCACCGGTGATGCGCTGCACGTAATCACCCAGATGGCGGTCCGGCGCCCACAGCAGCTTGTGGCCCTGCTGGTGCAGGTATTTGACGATCTTGGCGGCGATGCCGGAGGTGACCACCCAGTCGGCGCGTGCTTTCACCGCTGCGCTGGTGTTGGCGTAAACCACCGAAACACGATCCGGATGGGCGTCGCAGAAGGCGGTGAACTCGTCCGCCGGGCAGGCGAGATCGAGCGAGCACTCTGCGCCGAGGTCGGGCATGATGACGCGCTTTTCCGGGTTGAGGATCTTGGCGGTCTCGCCCATGAACTTGACCCCGGCGACAATCAGCGTTTTCGCCGGGTGGGCATGGCCGAAGCGCGCCATCTCCAGTGAATCCGACACGCAGCCGCCGGTTTCCTCGGCCAGATCCTGCAGGTCGGCCGAGGTGTAGTAATGCGCGACCAGGACGGCATCCTGCTGTTTCATCAGCGTCTTGATGCGCGCTTTCAACGTTTCGCGCTCGGCGTCATCGAGCACTTCCTCCACCATCGGCGGCTGCTGGATCACGGGTCTGACCGGAACGGGAAAGGCAGGGCTCATCGGGCGGCTCGGACATCAAAGCGGAAACGCCAAGTATAGCTGCGTGCGGTAGGCGTTTTCACCTGGCGGCGCCCGGGTTTTTCTGGAGTGGATCGGGACTTTTGCCTTATCCTTGCGCCCCTATGCAACAGCTGCTTCTCGATATCCGCCCCCCCGCCCGGCCCGAACTCGCCCGCTTTGTGGCGGGGCGCAATGTCGAGCTGATGGCGCAGCTTACGGCCATGCTCGACGGCAGCGCGGCCGAGCGTATGGTCTATGTGTGGGGCGCGCCGGGCAGTGGCAAGCGCTATCTGCTGGCTGCCTGGGCGCACGCCTGCCAGGCGCGCGGCATGACGGTCGACTTCAGCGGGCAGCAGGCCGCGCAGGCGGTGATTGCGGATCAGGTGGAGGCATGGAGCGGGGCGCAGCAGCACGCCGGCTTTGCCGCATTCAACCGGGTGCGCGAGGCGGGTGGGTTGTGGCTGGCGGCGGGGAATGTGGCACCGGCCGAATTGCCGGTGATGCCGGAATTGCAGACCCGGCTGGGCTGGGGCCTGGTGTTTCAGCTGCAGGCCCTGGACGACGCCGAAAAGCGCGCCGCATTGAGCCAGCACGCCGAAACCCTGGGGTTCCGGCTGGACTCCCAGGTGGCGGACTATCTGTTGAACCACACCGCGCGCGACATGCAGAGCCTGCTGCGGGTGCTGGAGGCGCTGGACCGTTTCAGTCTCGAAACGCGGCGCCCGATCACCTTGCCGCTGCTACGGCAACTACTGTTGAATCAGGCCTGATCCGGCGCCTGCTGTTCGGCGATATCCTTGTGAACCTGCGCCATATCCAGTCCCATCACCTGATCGATCAGCGCATCGAGCGCGCTGACGGGCAGCGAACCGGCTTCGGAATAGAGGATGACCTGTTCGCGGAACACCATCAAGGTGGGGATGGAGCGGATCTGGAAGTAGCCGGCCAGCTCCTGTTCGACTTCGGTGTTGACCTTGGCGAAGACGATGTTGGCGCGCTTCTCGGCCGCGGCTTCGAAAATCGGCGCAAAACCGCGGCAGGGGCCGCACCACGGGGCCCAGAAGTCGACGACGACGACGTCGTTGCCGTTGATGGTGGATTCGAAGTTGTCCTGGGTGAGTTCGATGACGGCCATGCGGGTTCCTGCGAAAAATAAAAAATAAAAAGGCGCGAGGACGAATCCTCGCGCCTGAGTGCCACCGTATCACGGATGGCGGGCCTCCGACAAACGGAGGCTTGGTATGGGTAGTTCAGCCTGGCTGGGCGCTACCCAGGTCCAGTCGAAGCCGGCTGGCCTTGAAACTTATTTGGCAAAAGCCTGGTTGAACAGGCCGCGCCTGTGCTCGGCCGGCGGGGCGTCGCGCACCACGTTCTGGCTGTGCTTGAGGTTGCTGCGCACTTCGGCGCGGTTGACCGCCATGATGAGCTCGGTCGCCAGTACCCGCGCCTGGTGCGGGGTGAGGTTGAGCGAACACCCTGGTGACTGGAGCGTGACCTCCACGCGGTCGCGGCCCTGGGCATCTTCTTTCAGGCTGATATCCAGGGTGTTGCCGGGTTCAAGTTCGATCATGTCGGTCTCTCCTTGCGTTGTCTTTGCAAGGTAATCAGCAGAGTTCATGCCAGTCTCCCGTGTCGCCGGATGGCGTGGAAAACCGCATTAAATCAGGCGGGTTTGACGGCTTGATGAATTGACGCCGACGCGGCCCTGACGAAGCTTCGTCAGGGCCGTGGGCGAGTTCATCATTCCGGGTTGGGTTCGAGCGACGCTGTCGAGATGATGGTGGTACGGCGTTCGCGCGTCAGCAGCGTGTAGGCGACCGGAATGACGAACAGCGTCAGCAGGGTGCCGAGCAGCAGACCGCCGACGATGACCCAGCCGATCGGGGAACGTGATTCCGCCCCGGCGCCGGTGGCGATGGCGAGCGGCACCGCGCCCAGCACCATCGCGGCGGTGGTCATCAGGATCGGCCGCAGACGCAGGCTGGCCGCCTCGATTACCGCCTCGACCTTGGGCTTGCCGCGGTCGCGCAGCTGGTTGGCGAATTCGACGATCAGGATACCGTGCTTGGTGATCAGGCCGACCAGCATGATTAGCCCAATCTGGCTGTAGACGTTGAGGGTGGCGCCGGTGAGCTTCAGCGCCAGGAGCGCGCCGGTGGCGGCGAGCGGCACGGTCAGCAGGATGATGAAGGGGGCGACGAAGCTTTCGAACTGCGCTGCCAGCACCAGATAAATCACGATCAGCGCCAGTGCAAAGGTGATGGCGAGCGTCTTCCCGGATTCGCCGAATTCACGCGACTGGCCGTCGAGCGCGGTGTGGGTGCCGGGCGGCAGCGCGTCGGCCGCCGCTTGGTCCATGAAGGCGAGCGCTTCGCCCAGGGTGTAGCCGGGGGCGATGTTGGCCGAAATGATCGCCGCGCGCTGGCGATTGAAGTGGTTGAGCTCCTTCGGCGCGACGGTTTCGGTGACGACGACCAGGTTGGACAGCGGCGTCAGGCTGCCCTCCCTGCCGCGCACATACAGTGCGGTCAGATCCTGCGGCGTGGCGCGCGCGTCGGGGTCGAGCTGGACCACCACGTTGTACTGTTCGCCCGCCTGCTTGAAGCGGGTGACTTCGCGGCCGCCGAGCAGGGTTTCCAGGGTGCGCCCGATGGTGTCGACGCCGACGCCCATTTGCGCGGCCTTGTCGCGATTGATGTCGACCTTGAGCTGCGGCTTGTTGAGCTTGAGGTCGGTGTCGGCGTTGGCCAGCCCGGGGTAGGCCCGCACCTTGACCATCAGCGCCTCCACTGCGGTGTCGAGTTCGGCGTAACTCGGCGCCTGCACCACGAACTGCAGCGGTGGGTTGCGGAAACTCTGCCCGAGCGAGGGCGGGTTGATCGGGAAGGCGAGCACACCCGGCATGCCCATGAACATCTGCGGGCCGAGGCTGGCGGTGATGTCCATCTGGCTGCGGCTGCGTTCCTCCCACGGCTTCAGCATGACGAACGACAGCGAGGTGTTGACCGGGTTGGGGCGCTCCAGGCCAGGTGCCACCACGACGAAGGCGGTATTCACCTCCGGCACGTTCTGATAGATGCCCTCGAGCTGGCGCGCGTACTGGTCGGTGTACTGCAGGGTCGAGCCTTCGGGCGCCAGCATGAAGCCGATGAAGAAGCCGCGGTCTTCGGTCGGCGCCAGTTCCGATTTCAGCGATTTCAGCAGGCCGAAGGCGGCGACCGCGACCAGCACGAAGACGCCGGCAACGATCAGCGGGTGCCGCACGACGCGGGTGAGGCCGCGGACATAGCCACCGTTGAGGCCGTTCAGCATGCGCTCGCCGAAGTTGAAAAACGCGCCGTGGCGGGTTTCGTGGCGCAGCATCCTGCTCGCCATCATCGGCGTCAGCGTCAGCGCGACAAAGCCCGACACCAGCGCGGCAGCGGCCACGGTCAGGGCAAATTCGGTGAACAGCTTGCCGGTGTTGCCCTCGGCGAAGGCCAGCGGCGCGAACACCGCGACCAGCGTCAGCGTCATCGCCACCACCGCGAAGCCGATTTCCTTAGCGCCCTTGATTGCCGCCTCGAACGGCGGCTCGCCGTTCTCGATGTGGCGGTAGATGTTTTCCAGCATGACGATGGCGTCGTCCACCACCAGACCGATCGCCAGCACCAGCCCCAGCAGGGTCAGCACGTTGATGGTGAAGCCCATCGAATAAAGGAAGATGAAGGCGCCGATCAGCGACACCGGAATGGTGACGAAGGGGATCAGCGTGGCGCGCCAGTTGCGCAGGAACAGGAAGATGACGGCCACCACCAGCACCATGGCTTCGAGCATGGTGGTGTAGGCGGCGTCGATCGACTTTTCGATGAAGATCGAGCTGTCGAAGCCGACCTTGAGCTGCATGCCTTCCGGCAGTGCCGCTTCCAGGCGCGGCAGTTCGGCCTTCACCGCGCGGGCGACTTCCAGCGTGTTGGCGGTCGACTGCTTGACGATGCCGAGACCCACGGCGGCGCGACCGTTGACCCGCACGATGTTGCGTTCGTCCTCGGCCCCGATTTCGGCGCGGCCGATGTCGGCCAGACGCACCAGCACCCCGCTGCTGTCGCGGATGATGACGCGCTCGAATTCGGCCGGGGTTTTGAGGTCGGTTTGGGCCAGCACGGAAAACTCGCGCGTCTGGCTTTCGATGCGGCCGGAGGGCAGCTCGGTGTTCTGGCTTCTGAGCGCGGTCTCGACGTCCTGCACCGTCACCCCCAGCGCCGCCATACGGGCCGGGTCGAGCCAGATGCGCATGGCGTAGCGGCGCTCGCCGCCGATGATGACCGAGGCCACGCCCGGCAGGGTCTTCAATTGATCGGCCACCACGCGGTCGGCGTAGTCGGTGATTTCCAGCGCCGACTGGCGGTCGCTGGAAAACGCCAGCCAGATGATGGCCTGGGCATCGGCCTCGATCTTGGCCACCACCGGGTCTTCCGCCTCGCTGGGCAACAGGCCGCGCACTCGCGCCACGCGGTCGCGGGCGTCGTTGGCGGCGGCTTCGGGGTCACGCGACTGCACGAATTCCACCGTGATCTGGCTGACTTCCTCGCGGCTCACCGACTTGATGGTGCGGATGCCCTCGATGCCGGACAGCGAATCCTCCAGCGGCTTGGTGATCTGGCTTTCCATCACCTCGGCGGAGGCGCCGGGGTAGACCGTGCGCACCGACACCACCGGGGCGTCGATGTTGGGGTATTCGCGTACCGGCAGGCGGTCGAAGGCAATCAGGCCGACCAGGATGATGAGCAGGCTCATTACGGTGGCCAGCACCGGGCGGCGGATGGAAATGTCGGAGAGGATCATCCTAAAAACCCCAGTTGAACCACGGAGGCACAGAGAAAAATCAATCGGGTGTATCGCTTTCCTGCGTCTCCCACCGGTTGATTACAAGAAAGTCGATGTCCCATTGTTTGCAGAAGCATCTCTGTGCCTCTGTGTCTCTGTGGTGAGGTATTCAGGATCATGGGTCAGTCTTTGCGGTGGACTCGGATCAGCGCTTGCCGGCCGGCATGTTCTTCATCATCTGTGCCGCCTGTTCGAGCGTGACCACCGGCACGCCTGGGCGCAGCTTGATCTGGCCGTCGAGGACGACGGTGTCGCCCGCCTGCACGCCGGAGACGATCTCGACCCGGCCGGGTTCGCGCTTGCCCAGCACGACCTTGCGTAGTTCGGCCTTGCCGTCGACGGCCAGAAACACATAGCTGCCGTCCGGGCGCGGCACGATGACCTGCTCGGGCAGCAGGATGGCGTGGGTCCTGCCGCCGAGGTCCGCAGTGGCGCGGACGAACATGCCGGGCTTGAGCGTGCCGGCGGGGTTGGCAATGCGCGCGCGCACCCGCACGTTGCGGCTGACCGGGTCGACCACCGGATCGATGGCGTGCACGGTGCCGCTGAAACGTTGCCCCGGTAGCGCGTCGACGGTCAGGTTGATCGACTGGCCGATGCGCACCAGCGGCAACGCGGTTTCGGGCACCGGCACTTCCAGTTTCAGGGTGCCGAGCGCGTCCAGCCGCACCAGGTCGTCGCCCTTGCCGACATAGGCGCCGGGGCTGACCTGTCGCAAGCCAACGACGCCGGCAAACGGCGCGCGGATCACCGTCTTGTCGAGCGCCACCTGTTCCAGCCGCAGACGGGCGCGCAGGATGTCGAGGTTGGCGCGCGCCTCGTCGAGCGCTTGCCGCGAAATGAAGTTCTGCGCGACCAGTTCCTCGCTGCGCGTGTAGCGGCTTTGCGCAAGCTTGAGGTCGGCCTGGGCAGCCGCCAGGCGGGCGCGCGGCTCGGCGGAATCGAGCACCACCAACACCGCGCCCTTTTTGACGGGCTGGCCTTCCTTGAACAGCAGCTTGTCGATGCGGCCGTCTATTTCCGGGCGCAGCACCACGCTGTCCTCGGCAATCAGCGCGCCCACGGCGTTGACCGTATTCGACACCGGGGTGGCGGCGACTGTCATCATGTTGACCGGAATGAAGGGCGGGCCGCCCGCCTGGGCAAAGGCGAGTGACGGTACGAACAGCAGGATGAGCAGGGCGCGCATGACGGATTCCGCAAAAAGAACAAAGACGTACGATAGGTGCGCACCCTAGCAGTTCCGGCGTGAAACAAAAACCGCGCGCCGGGGTCAACTTGTAGTGCGGGTATGTAAGGATTGCGTGCGTGCCCAGACTGTTTTGATATGCCCCTTTTTAATTAGGACTCAGCCATGCTGCTACGTCAAACCGCCGACATCCTCCCATCCGAAATCACCCCGCCCGAGATATACCGCGAACGCCGCCGCTTCATGCAGGGCTTGGGGGTGCTGGCGGCGGGCGCAGCCCTGGGTGCGGCGCCCGATGCTGGGGCCGGCGTCAAACTGGCTGGCGTTCGCGCCGGCGCCTACACGCTGGACGAGGACAAAACACCGTACAAGGACGTCACCACCTACAACAACTTCTATGAATTCGGCACCGGCAAGGGCGATCCAGCCAAAAACGCGGGCAGCCTGAAAACCCGTCCGTGGACGGTGGCGATCGAGGGCGAGGTGGGCAACCCCGGGATGTACGACATCGACACGCTGCTGAAACTCGCGCCGCTGGAAGAACGTGTTTACCGGATGCGCTGCGTGGAAGGCTGGTCGATGGTGATTCCGTGGGTGGGTTTTCCCCTCAGCGAACTCATCCGCCGTGCCGCGCCTACCGGCAATGCCAAATACGTCGAGTTCGTGACCTTGAACGACCCCAAACAGATGCCGGGGCAGCGTTCGCGCGTGCTCGACTGGCCGTATGTCGAAGGTCTGCGGCTGGACGAGGCGATGCATCCGCTGACACTGCTGGCGGTCGGGCTCTACGGCGAAGTGCTGCCGAACCAGAACGGCGCGCCGATCCGGCTGGTGGTGCCGTGGAAGTACGGCTTCAAGAGCGCCAAGTCGATCGTCAAAATCCGCTTCGTTGAAAAGCCGCCACTCACTGCCTGGATGCATGCGGCGCCGCGGGAATACGGCTTCTATTCCAACGTCAATCCAGAGGTCGACCATCCGCGCTGGAGCCAGGCGAAGGAGCGCCGCATCGGCGAGTTTCGCAAGCGCGACACGCTGATGTTCAATGGTTACGGCGCCCAGGTCGCCCAGTTGTATCGCGGGATGGACCTGAAAAAGTTCTTCTGATGGGCGCAGCCCTGCGCAACCCGAAATTCTGGATTTTTGGCATCTGTCTGTTGCCGCTGGCACGGCTGGTTTTTCTGGGCGGAAGCGACGGTCTGGGGGCGAACCCGATCGAGTTCATCACGCGTTCCACCGGCATCTGGACGCTGGTCGGGCTGCTGCTGACCCTGTCCGTCACTCCGCTGCGACGACTGAGCGGGCGCGCCGACCTGATCCGTTACCGGCGCATGCTGGGGTTGTTCACCTTCTTTTATGCAGGCCTGCATTTCGTCACGTATATCTGGCTGGATCAGTTCTTCGATCCGGCGGCCATCGCCCGGGACATCGTCAAACGGCCCTTTATCACAGTCGGCTTCACCGCGTTTGTGCTGCTCATCCCGCTCGCTATGACCTCGACCCATGCCATGATGCGCCGCCTCGGGCGACGCTGGCAGTTGCTGCATCGCCTGGTTTACTTGATTGCCCTGCTGGGGGTGATCCATTACCTGTGGCTGGTGAAGAAAGACCTCACTGAACCGCTGATCTACGGGACGGTACTCATCGTGCTGCTGGCCATGCGCCTGCCGTGGTGCGTGACCTTGCTGCAGACTGCCCGCAATCGCTTCGCGCCGGCCAGATTCCCAATTGGAAAAGCGCTGGCGCGCGGCGCCGGACGGCGCAATTGAAACGGGGGGCAAGCCACCCATTGCGGCAATAAAAAAACGGGGGCCAGGCCCCCGTTTCAGATTGGGCAGTGCCCGACCTGTTAGAGCCCGAAAGGCTTGATGACCGAAACGGCCGGTGCGGGGGAAGGCGCAGCTGCAGGTGCAGCCGGCTTGACCGGAACGGGCTTGGGTGCGGCCTTTTTGGCTGCGGGCTTGGCTGCTGGTTTTTTGGCGGCGACTGCCGGCTTGGCCGGAACAGCTTTCTTGGCGACCGGTTTGGCAACGGCCTTTTTAGCGACGGGCTTGGCGGCCGGTTTTTTGGCGGCGACTGCCTTTTTAGCCGGAGCAGCTTTCCTGGCGACGGGTTTAGCGGCGGCCTTTTTAGCGACGGGCTTGGCGGCCGGTTTTTTGGTGGCGACTGCCTTTTTAGCCGGAGCAGCTTTCCTGGCGACGGGTTTAGCGGCGGCCTTTTTAGCGACGGGCTTGGCTGCCGGTTTTTTGGTGGCGACTGCCTTTTTAGCCGGAGCAGCTTTCCTGGCGATCGGTTTAGCGGCGGCCTTTTTAGCGACGGGCTTGGCTGCCGGTTTTTTGGTGGCGACTGCCTTTTTAGCCGGAGCAGCTTTCCTGGCGACGGGTTTAGCGGCGGCCTTTTTAGCGACGGGCTTGGCTGCCGGTTTTTTGGCGGCGACTGCCTTTTTGGCCGGAGCGGCCTTCCTGGCGACGGGTTTAGCGGCGGCCTTTTTAGCTGCTGGCTTGGCTGCTACCTTCTTGACGGTGGATTTAGCAGCGGGTTTGGCTGCTGCCTTTTTGGCCACCGGTTTGGCGGCGGGTTTTTTTACTGTTGCCATTTAAACACTCCTTAGAAGTTGAACACATTCACTTATCACTACAGCTTGAAGCCACGTGCAGTCAGAATTTGCACTTCCAAAGCGTGGTACCGACAGGCAACCAACTTACCCGAAACCCGCTAAACACGGGTGATACCGAGGCTCCGCTTGGTGAGCCTCATTCTAGTTACTTTTGCTGGGGGTACAACGAATAGTCAAGTACCGGCGAAGATATTTCGATAAAAAATGTCGCAGTCAAGCAAAATGTATCGATCCGATACTAATAATTGGAAATATCTACGCCTGGTATATGTCGATTAAAGTCAATCAGCAAGCCGTTCTCCAGCCATCAGACTGTCTTTCGTTTCGCGTTCGCGGATGAGATAAATTTCATTCCTGTTAATCAGAACTTCGGCCGCCCGCGGGCGTGAATTGTAGTTCGACGCCATGCTCATGCCGTAGGCACCCGCAGAAAGCAGTGCCAGCAGGTCGCCTTCCTCGATTGCGAGGTAACGCGCAAAGCCAAGAAAATCGCCGGTTTCGCAGATCGGACCGACGATGTCGTAGCGCTTCGCGGGGGTTGGACGTTCGTCTATGGCGACGATTTCGTGATACGCCTCATACAGCGCGGGACGCATCAGGTCGTTCATCGCTGCGTCGACGATGGCGAAATTCTTGTCTTCACCCGGCTTCAGGTACTCGACGCGGGTGAGCAGCAGGCCTGCGTTGCCGACCAGTGAGCGGCCCGGTTCCAGCAGCAGTTTCTCGCGGCGGCCGGCAAAGCGTGCCGCCAGCGTGCGGCCATAGGCGGCGAGGTCGGGCGGCGTTTCGTCGTGGTAGCGGATGCCGACACCGCCGCCGAGGTCGATGTGATGCAGCGCGATGCCCTCGGCCGCCAGCGCGTCGACCAGCGCCAGCACGCGGTCGGCCGCATCGGCCAGCGGCGACAGGTCGGTCAGCTGCGAGCCGATGTGGCAGTCGATGCCGGTGACTTGCAGATGCGGCAGGCTGGCGGCCAGGCGATAGAGCGCAGGGGCGTCGGCAATCGGCACGCCGAACTTGTTTTCCTTGAGCCCGGTGGAGATATACGGATGCGTCTTCGGGTCGACGTCGGGGTTGACGCGAAACGAAACCGGCGCGACCTTGCCCAGCTCGCTCGCGACACGGTTCAACCGATGCAACTCGCTGACCGACTCGACGTTGAAGCAGAGGATGCCGGCCTCGAGCGCAGCGTGCATCTCGTCCGCGGTCTTGCCGACGCCGGAAAAAACGACCTTGCCGGGGTCACCGCCGGCGGCAAGCACGCGGGCGAGTTCGCCGCCGGAGACGATGTCGAAGCCGGCGCCGAGCCGGGCGAATACGTTCAGAATCGCCAGGCTGGAATTGGCCTTGACCGCGTAGCAGATCAGGTGCGGGGTGGCGGCAAACGCGTCGCTGTAAGCCTGGTAGGCGGATTCGAGCGCTTGCCGGGAATAGACATATAGTGGCGTGCCGTATCGTTCGGCAAGCGTGTCCAGCGCCACGCCTTCCAGATGGAGGCGGCCATCAATGCGATGCAGGGTGTTCAATTGGACGTCCGTTGCGGTGCGGGAGGATTTTCGGGAAGATACAGGTCACCCTTGGAGCCGCAGGCAGTCAGACCGAGCCCGCACAGCAACAGGGACACTATATATAAGGTGCGCAGTTTCATGCGCGAAATGTTAGCACGGGACATCATGACGACAAGCGAATCAGGCGAGGCCGAATTCAATCAGGCCGCCACGGCAACACTGGCCCACATCGAACAGGCGCTGGAAGACGCCGATCTGGATTTCGAGACGCCTGCGGACGGCATCATCGAGGTCGAGCTCGACGACGGCAGCAAGATCATCATCAACCGCCACGGCGTCGCGCGCGAAATCTGGGTTGCTGCGCGCTCGGGCGGCTTTCACTTCAAGCCGCAGGGCAGCGGCTGGATTGACACCAAGAGCGGCGAGCCGCTCTACGACAAGCTCGCCGCGCTGATCGCCGCGCATGGCGGCGTCATGGTCCGCTTCTGATTCACCCCGGATATTTCATAAATTGACACGCGCCCTCGCTGGTCCTTTATTTCGTATGGAAACTTTGCTCAGTCGGGCGTATGAATCACTACGCCACTCCTTCACAAACTTCCCCTACAAAATAAAATCCTGCGCGATCATCGCGCGAATTCATGAAACATACGGGGTAATTTGAAAAGCCAGGCGCTTACCCTGTTTGACCTGGTCGAGCGGCTGTCGCTGCTGACCCGGGCCGACCTGCGGCAGGCGGGCGCGGCGCAGGGGCTGCAGCCGGTGCATCTGCAGGTGCTGTTCTATCTGAACCAGGCCAACCGCTTCAGCAATACCCCGCAGGCGCTGACCGAATACCTCGGCCTGACCAAGGGCACGGTGTCGCAGACGGTGCTGGTGCTGGCGCGCCGCCGATTGATCTCGCGCTACGCCGACCCCCGCGATGGCCGGGTGGTGCGGCTGATCCTGGCCGAGGGGGGCACCACCCTGCTGAAGACGCTGAGCGCCGGGAGCGCCTGGCGCGATATCGTGCAGACGGCAAGCCAGGCGCGGGTGACATCGGCGATTGTGGTGCTGCGGCAGGTGCTGGCCCAGGTGCAGGCACAAAGCGGCAAGCACACCTTCGGCGTGTGCGCGACCTGCCGCCACAACCAGCGGATCGGACCGCGCAGTTATTTCTGCGGGCTGCTGCAGGAAAAGCTCAGCAGCCCCGAGGTGCGGCGGATCTGCCGCGAGCACGCCCCGCTCGTAGCGACTTAAATGCGCCGGTTAAATGCGCCGGCGCGCGCGCGCGATGGCCGCGCGCACCTGCACCGGCGCGGTGCCGCCGAAGTGGTTGCGGGCGGCGAGCGAGCCTTCCAGCGTCAGCACGGCGTAGACGTCGTCCGCGATCATCGTGCTGAATGCCTGCAATTCATCGAGCGACAGTTCGGCGAGGTCGCGTCCGCTGCTGTCGGCCGCACGCACCGCGCGCGCCACGACTTCATGCGCATCGCGGAAGGGCACGCCTTTTTTCACCAGATAATCGGCCAGATCGGTGGCGGTGGCGAAGCCCTGCATCACCGCGGCGCGCATCGCATCGGGTTTGACGGTGACGCCGGTGAGCATGTCGGCGTAGATCGTCAGGGTGTCGGTCAGCGTGTCGACAGTGTCGAACAGCGGCTCCTTGTCTTCCTGGTTGTCCTTGTTGTAGGCCAGCGGCTGGCCCTTCATCAGCGTGAGCAGCGCCACCAGATGGCCGTTGACCCGGCCGGTCTTGCCGCGCACCAGTTCGGGCACGTCGGGGTTTTTCTTCTGCGGCATGATGGAAGAGCCGGTGCAGAAGCGGTCGGCCAGGTCGATGAAGCCGAAGCGCGGGCTCATCCACAGGATCAGCTCCTCCGACAGGCGCGACAGGTGTGTCATCACCAGCGCGGCGGCGGCGGTAAATTCGATGGCGAAGTCGCGGTCGGAGACGGCGTCGAGCGAGTTCTCGCACACTGCATCGAAGCCGAGTTGATCAGCGACAAACTGGCGGTCGATCGGGTAGCTGGTGCCGGCCAGCGCGGCGGCGCCCAGCGGCAGGCGGTTGACGCGGCGGCGGCAGTCGGCCATGCGCTCGGCGTCGCGCGCCAGCATTTCGAAATAGGCCAGCAAGTGGTGGCCAAAGGTCACCGGCTGCGCCACCTGCAGGTGGGTGAAGCCCGGCATCACGGTGTCGGCATGTGCCTCGGCCAGGTCGACCAGCGAGGTCTGGCAGGCGCGGAGGCCGTCCACAATGCGGTCGATCGCGTCGCGCAGGAACAGGCGGATATCGGTCGCCACCTGGTCGTTGCGGCTGCGGCCGGTGTGCAGGCGCTTGCCGGCATCGCCGATTTTCGCGGTCAGCGCGGCCTCGATGTTGAGGTGGACGTCTTCCTTGTCCAGCGACCAGCTGAATCCGCCGGCGCGAATCTCGGTCAGCAGTTCGGCCATGCCGCGCTGAATCGAGTCGAGATCCTCCTTGGAGAGGACGCCGACGTGGTGCAACATGGCGGCGTGCGCCAGCGAACCCTGTATATCGAACTCGGCCAGCCGATAATCGAAGGGAATCGACGCGGTGTAGCGTTTGACAATTTCGGAAACCGGCTCGGAAAAGCGGCCGGACCACGCTGCGGGCGGCGTCGGTGACGTGCTCATGGGGCAGGAATGGGGAATGAAAAGAAAGAATCATAACAACCGGCAGGTCGAATTGCCGAACTTCTGTCACCTGGGGGTGAACCTGCGCATCGCGCTGACGGTGGAAGCGGCGCTGGTGGCCGGCGTGGTGGCACGGGTAGCGGATGCGCAGACGTTTCAGGCGGAATTCATCGCGCTGTCGGCGCTGGCGCAGCCGGCATTGCTGCTGACCTTGCTGGCCCTGTGTGCGGCGGGGCGCTGGCTGCGTGGCCTGCCCTATCGGCTGGGCGTGGGATTGACGCTGGCGCTGGGCATGGTGGTGCCGCTGCTGGTCGCGTTGTTTATGGCCGGCTCGCAGCCGATTCCGCTGACCGGCGTAGCGCTGTTCGCGCTGCTGGCCGGCGCGGGCCTGCTGGCCTATTTCAACCTGCGCGCCCGCGCCCTGTCGCCCGCCATCACCGAGGCGCGCCTGCAGGCCTTGCAGGCGCGCATCCGTCCGCATTTCCTGTTCAACAGCCTCAACGCGGTGCTGTCGCTGGTGCGCAGCGACCCGCGCCGCGCCGAGCGCGCGCTGGAAAACATGGCCGATCTTTTCCGTGCGCTGATGGGAGATGCCCGCCAACTGGCCCCGCTGGAAGACGAGGTGGCGCTCACACGCGCCTATCTGGAACTGGAGCAGTTGCGCCTGGGCGACCGCCTCCAGGTGTCCTGGCACATCAACAAAATGCCGGGCGACGCGCTGATTCCGCCGCTGGTGATCCAGCCGCTGGTGGAAAACGCGGTTTACCACGGCATCGAGCCGCAGCCCGAGGGCGGCGAGATCAGCCTCAATATCTACCGCAGCGCCGACAAGGTGCACATCGTGGTGCGCAATCCGATCGCTACCGAAGCCAGCCACCACAAGGGCAACCGCATCGCGCTGGCGAATATCCGCGAGCGGCTGCTGCTGCATTTCGATCTCGACGCCCAGCTCAAGTTGGAATCGCTGGGTGCCGTTTATCAGGTGCACATCGTCATTCCTTATACCCATGAACGCACCCAGCCTGCCCCTGCGCGTCCTCATCGTCGATGACGAGGCGCCGGCACGTCACCGCCTGCGTGACGTGCTGGCGGATTGCGCCGGCCAGCTGCAGGTCGACGTCGTTGGCGAAGCCGACAGCGGGCTGGATGCGCTGAACCAGGTGCAGCAGCAGCCGGTCGACGCGGTGCTGCTCGATATCCGCATGCCCGGCATGGACGGCCTCGAATGCGCCGCCCACCTCAACCAGTTGTCGGCCCCGCCCGCCATCATCTTCAGCACCGCCTACGATGCCTACGCTTGTCAGGCGTTCGATTTGAATGCGGTCGACTACCTGCTGAAGCCGGTGCGTGCCGACCGCCTGGTGCGTGCCCTGTCGCGGGCGCACCGGCTGAATGCGACGGTGCTTGATCATCTGCGTGAGGCGCATCCCAAGGCGCGCACGCACCTGTCGGTGAATGAGAAAGGCCGCATCGTGCTGATCCCGGTGGCGGATATTCTCTATCTCAAGGCGGAACTCAAGTACGTCACCGTGCGCACCGCCGCGCGCGAATTCCTGATCGAAGAATCGCTCACCCGGCTGGAAAACGAGTTTGACGACGCCTTTCTGCGCATTCACCGCAATTGTCTGGTCGCCAGCGCGCGCATCCGCGAAATCGGCAAATTGCCCGGCGAGGACGACGGCCATTTTCTGCGCCTGGATGGGCTGGATGAGCGGCTGATGGTGAGCCGTCGCCAGTACTCCGCTTTGCGCGAAAAAATCAGGGCTTTTTAAGACGCTGCAGCCTGTATGGGCCGGCTCAAAAACGATCTTGAATCCGGGCTGAAATCGAAAAACGATCGATTCGCCCCGGTTTTTACCCAAGTTAAGGAAGAAAATTAACCTATTTATCAGTAAGTTAGTCCGCACCTACAACTAAAGTTGTATAGCCAAAATTTGATCCCTTTCGTAGCATGCAAAGGCTTGCTGTTTGCGCTGCAAGCAGGAAGTTCTCCGCAACGAGGGTTGTCTCCTCCGTTCCGCCGGGTTCGCAAGAACCCGGCTTTTTTTTGTCCGCGCTCGGTATCATGGTGGGATGAAAAACGACATCACGGACCTTACCGAAACCGAACTGGCCAGCGAAACCGTCTTCAAGGGCAGGTTGATGCACGTCAAGTGCGACCGCGTGCGCCTGCCCGATGGATGCGAGTCGACGCGCGAATACATCGTTCATCCCGGTGCCGTCGTCATCATCCCGGTGTTCGACAACGGCGACCTGCTACTGGAGCGCCAGCACCGCTACCCGCTGCACCGCGACTTCATCGAACTGCCGGCGGGCAAGATCGACCCCTGTGAGGACGACCTCAGCTGCGCGAAGCGCGAACTGGAAGAGGAAACCGGCTACACCGCCGCCGAGTGGCGCGAGGTCACCACCATCTATCCCTGCATCGGCTATTCGGATGAGCGGCTGGCGTTCTACCTGGCGCGCGGGCTGGCACCCGGCAACCACGGCCGCGACCACGACGAATTCCTGGAAATCCTGCGGGTGCCGTTCGGCGAGGCGATGGACTGGCTGCGCAGCGGCAAAATCTGCGAAACCAAGACCGTGATCGGCTTGTTCTGGCTGGAAAAAATCCTCGATCAGGGCTGGTAGATGAACACCTTGGATTAACGCTAGACGGGGGTTTGGGGCGAGCGACTCTCCTGCTCAAAATCCTGCGGCACCCCTGACGTAATAAGTCGGTTTGCCAAATCTGCAATGCCCGGCACCCAGCGCAAGCTTTCAACAGTGCGGATTTCGCTGGGGATAAGCAGTCGCCCTTGCGTCCACTGCCCGTGCCCCATCTGGTGGGGGCGCACTTCGCGGCCGCTCAGTCGAGTGACTAGGGCGAAAATTTCCAAGCCGCGCACGTCAGTGTCGCCCCAGTGGTAAAACGGGGTGGCTTGGCTGAGTTCCTGCCCCAAGCGCTTAAATACAGACTGGATGCTGGGATTGGGAAACCCGCCGGTATAAAGGATGAATCCCGTATCAGGCACTTCCCGGCAATGGCGGGCAAAGCTGGTCCAGTTTTCGATACTGAGCACATAGCCCGGCCGCTCGGGTAGCACCAGATTGGCCAAGGTTTCGCCAGGCAGGCCGATCCAGGGACGTACTTCGGACAAATCCAGCAGGGTCTGTTCTCCGCGCAGGCTCACTGCCCCCCGCAACAAAACGGGTTGCGGTGTTTTGATCAAACCCAGCGAATGATAGAGGTCGTCAACATCCCGGGATTCGCAGTCATGCGCCTTGCACCAGGCTTCGGCAAAGCTGGCTTTTAGGCGTTCCATCGCTTTGGAGTCATCTGTGACCTGAACGCTGAAACTGCGCAGGTCGAGGTTCTCTTGTTGATTGTGGTTGACAGCAAGCAAGGCTTTGAATAGCCGCTCGATGTCGGCGGCATGTTGCGGTAAACGCAGCCGTAGCGCAGCGTCTCCCCGTTGCCAACGGGTGGCCGCGTTATCCCAGCAGGTTTGCAGCCACGGCGGTGCGTGTTCTAGCAGGAGGGTGATCCGTGGCGCAAGAGCGACCACCTGGGTTCGGGCAGGCGTGCGGCCAAGGAAGCCAGCCAGCTTGTGCCCGTCAACAAGCAGCACGCGTCGCAATTCGTGCTCGGCTTCAAAACGCCCCCATTCAAGCGTGACTGCACCGCATGCTGCTGCGTTCGCCATGACCGCATGAAAACTTTCGCGGCAGTTTCCCGACGTGGCTCGATAACCGCCGCTGTCGCGTCCCGCCAGGCTGAGGCTGAGCGTTTTACTGCTGTTGTCGCTGCGCTGCCAACGCTCGAACAAGGTATTGAGCAGTCCGAGCGCGGGATCAGTCATACGTCTTGAACGGATTGTCGATGGCAAGCAGCGCATGCAGCGCAGGTTTGAAATATTGCGACTCGATAGAAACCGCGCCGCCGTCGCGATACACGTTGACGATGGTGTCCATTTCCTCAGCCAACAGGGCATGGCGCTCGTCGGGCGCGGCGATTATTGCCTGCACCCCAAGATCGCGCAGGAAGGCGAGCGCACTTTGCGTATTGCCCACATCCAGTTTGCTGAATGCCTCGTCGAATAAGGCCAGCGCCATGCCGCCTTTCACTTTACCAGTAGATTCGTCACGCTCCAGCCGGTAGGTGGCCGCCAGCGCCGCGCCAATGGCGACATAAAACGGCGCCTGATGCTCACCGCCGGAGCCTTTGCCCAGGCGGTGCGATAACAAGGCAGCGGAACCTGCCCGATTGGGATCCTTCATTTCCACGTCGAAGTGGTAGTAGTTGCGGTAATCAGCCAGCTTGTCTTCCAGCGCGCTGGCTCCGTCGGCACCGCCCATGAGCAGTTCGCGGACTTTTTTGCGCGCTTCGAAATGCTCGGAGCCCGGCAAGGCCTGCGTATCGAACAGGCTGCCGACATTGGCTTGTACTTCGGCGGTGGCCGAGCGCACCCATTCGATCAGCGGCTTGTACTCGGCTTTGGGAAGCTTCTTGAACTGGTACACTTCGCCGTGGAAATCGCGTTTTTTCAGGTTGCGATTGAGTTCATCGAGCGCATCGTCGATGCCGGCCAGATTGTCGCGCAACAGGCCGATGAACTGTGCGTGGAAAATTTGTTCAGCATCCAGCCTGGCTTTCTCGGCGCGATCAGTCAGGCCGGCAAGCTGAGTGTCTTCCAGGTTGGTGAGGTTGGCGATGCTCCAGGCTTCTAGTTCTGCATGCAGGGCTTCGGGCGCATGGTTGGTCGAGCCTGGCAGCAAAGCGGAATACTTCAGCGCATATTCGCGCAGATCACCGTGCGCGGCATCCCGGCTCTGAGCCTGATCAGTGCGGTTTTTTCGGGTGCGCTGGCGGGCGACTTCCTCCACTTTGTTGAGGTCTTCACCATATTCAGTCAGCAGGCGCTCGAATTGGGCAGAAGCCTCTGCCATCTTGAGGGTCGCGGACTGGGTGCGGCGCGTGCGTTCCTCGGTGGCTTGCGCGAATGCCACATTATTCTGGCGATTCTTCTCTTCCTGAATAGTGGTTTGTTTTAATAAGCCTGTTTTCAGCGCTTCAAGTGCGCTGAACTTCCCCTTACGCGTTTCTATGCTGTTCTGAGTCGCTTTGAATTTTTGTTTAAGGGTGTCTGCCTCTTTCAGGTCGAGCTGCCCCAATTCTTCGTTCAGACGCTTTATCTTTGCTTGAGCGTCAGCTCGGCTCCCAGCCAGTGCAGTCAGCTCGATGCCATTTTCCAGCTTGCGTGCAAAGTCAGCCAAGGCTTCGGAGACACCCGCAAGGCATTTATGAGCGCGATCAGCCTTGGCGTATTTGTCGGCATCCGCCTGAAACTGTTGTTCCAGGCGCTTGCGCGTGAGTTCGCGGCTGGCGCGTCCCAGTAGGTGGTCTTGCACAGGCGCCATGCGTTCGATGGCACCGTTGGCGGCAAGCATGCCGTCGTCCGTGGCGGCGCGATCCTGGCGCAGGAGTTCATCCTCCGTTTCCACCCGCATCACACGACCGAGCAGACGATTGATATAGGCGCGGGCATGGTCGTCGTCGGTGGTGACGATTTCTGCCAGCGAACCCGACTCGCAACGCTTCAACCAGTCCTGGGTTTTGCGTGTGTTGATTACGCGTGCGCCAAACAGCTCTCGACCCTGACGGCGGTAGACGGTGATGGCGTCACGCGCACCCTCGGGTGCGACGATCAGGGCTTCGCGATTGCTGCCGAGATAGCGCTCGATGCAGTCCCGCCAGCGTTCGTCCACGATTTCCACGCAATCGCACAGTGGGCGGCTACCGATGTTGTGCTGGTCGAGCAGGGCGATGAGGGCTTGGGTTTTCCTCGACAAAGGGGTTTCTCCGCGTTGAAGGGTCTGCAGCCGCTCGCGCAAACCCAACAAGTCGGTGTTCATGGCTTCAACTTCATTTCCGAATTTCCTCGTGCGTTCCTTTATGCCTGACAGCACAGCTTCAAGCCCAGTGCGGACTTCGTTGGCAAGCTGTTCGACGATCTCGGGTGCTTCGGGCCAAATAGGGACGAGCAACTCGTCCTTGGGGAGCGTATCCGCAAGCGCTTCCAACACAGTCGTCAAAGGCTTGGGCAGGTCTTCACGGAAGTCGAGCAGTTTCCAGACGACGGAGAGATTTCGCCGAATTGAGTTCAGGTCGTTGCCAGCCTGGTTTGCGTGGGTCCGCTGCGTCTCAATACGCGCTTCCAGTTCCCGACGTTTGGCCTCGCTGCCGCTTGCTTCGATGAGCCCAGTGAGGCGCAGGATTTCTGCTTGATCCTGCTCGTTCTGCTTGCCCAAGGCGCTGAACTCCATGTCTAGCGCCTTGTTTTTTTGCTCGAGTTGTTCCAGTTCTTCTTCGATGTGTGCCCGTTCGTCGTCCAGCCGTAGCACCGCCGCTTCCATCTCGATCCAGTCGTATTGCACCGCTCGCTGTCCCCGACGTGCCGCCTCCAAATAATGGGCCTGGACAAGCTTGAGCGCGGCGATGCGGTCGCGCACTTCCTTGGTTTTAACTTCGATGAGCCGATAATTTTTGAGCGATTCCTGCAAGGCCTTCACCCTGATGGGCTTGTCGTCGAGGATGTGGCGGCGCACGAATTCGGATACATCCTTGATCGGCGCGAACGTCACGGCATTTTTTAGGCTGCGTGCGAAACGGGTCGGCTCAAAAGAACGGCCGCCATAACCGAGCGCCTCGCCCAAACGTTTAATGAAGCGTCCAGACTCGTTCAGGTTCTCGAACTCCGCGCGCTGCGCGTGGCAACGGCGGCGCAGGTCTTCCCTTACACGCTCCCAGGGAATCGGGCGGTCTTCGCCCCCGACCGATTCGATGAGGTCGCGCAAAATCAATGAGGCACGCGGCACGATAAAACGACCATCTACCTCGAATACGCCGTTCTCAAGGTGGGCGTGCATGGCGAGGCCGATGGCGGTCTCGTCGTTGGTTTCATCATCGCGAAAACACAGCACGATATAAGAAACAGCCTGCCGACGCGGCGCCAGATCGGGATCGAGGTCTGCGCCGGTAGAAGGGTCGCGCACCACGCCCAGACAATATTCACGCAACGTGCGCCGGCTTTTTTCGCCCGCGCTGGCGTTGAGTTGAATCAGTCGCTGGTCGCCGCCGAGCAATACGGCCTGGATCGCATCCAGCACCGACGATTTTCCCGCAGCGTTCGGGCCGATGAATGCAGTATTGCCCTCGATGTCAATCTGCTCGGCTGATAGCAGATACCAGTTGACCAGCAGGATGCGGTTGAGCAGCTTCATTGTTCGCCCGCTTCTGGCAGGCCGATTTCATTGGCTTGCCCGGCCTTTTCCAGGTGTGCTTCCAGCCGTTCCAGGCAGTGGTCTCCCGCTACCTGGCGCAAGGCTGGCAACAGGGCAATTCGGGGTAGACCCGTGGCGGCATCTTCGTCACCGAATCGCAGCAGACCGTGACGTTGAAAGTGTTTGAGCAGGCCGATGTAATCGCCTTTCTTAGGGGATTCGCGGTGGGTCAACGCAAGGTAGCGTTCCAGCAGATCGGCTGCGCTTAGATGTACCTTGCCATCCTGCGTTTGGCGCGCCTCCACGCCTTCCTCGAAAGCTAGCCGCGCAACAAAAAGAAGCAGAGTTTCGGTGAGATCAAGGCGCAGATAGGTCTCTTCATCGCCCGGCAGTACGCCGACGTAGCCAAAATCCTGATCCAGATAAAGTTGCCAGCCCAACGCATCGAAGAGCGCGCGAAAGTACTCGAAATGGTCAGTAATCAAGCGGTAGTGTGGGCGCTCGTCGGCCAGGTAGAGAAATTGCCTGGTCAATAAGGCATTGGCCGCGCTCTTGAAGTCGGATTCGCTGAGTTCATCGTTGCGGTCGAGCAGGTGTTTGAGGTCGCGTAGCATCAAATTGTTTTTCGAATGATGGTGAAGTCCCGGCACGCAAGCCATTCCGTGTCGATGCGCGCCATTCCGGCGCGCACGTCAAAACGTCGATTGAGCCGCTGCCCGCTTTCGCCTGACCGTATCAGCTGGCTGAGTTGCGAAAGGTGCGAGAAGGCGACGAAATCCTCGACTGATTCGATGCAAAATTCTTGCGCGCGCAGTTCCTGGCGCGATCCCATCTGCTGATCCAGGTAGGTCTCCACCGCGCGCGGATCCAGGCGGCGGCGAGCAAGATAATTGCGGATGGCTTTTTGCCGAGCTAGACGCACTGGGTCTGGCTCGGTGCGGCGCAGGCGTTCCGGCTCGGGCGGGCGCTTTGGCGAGACGGGGGTGCGAGGGCTGCGCGGCGAAAACGGCAACACACGCATCAGGCGATGGGGTGCCGTTAAGGTTGCGGCATCATCAGACAAGGCGGCACGCTTTACCAGCCGCGCGATGCGCGCGGCTGCGCCGGGCTGGGTCTTGTCCATATATCGCACAGCCTCTGCAACCCGGCGCTCCAGCCCGGCGCGGAATTCGTTAATGCGTTCCAGGTGCGCATCCACTTCGGAAAATACCTGTTCGAGCGTAGCTAAATCGTCGTCCACCCGGCGCAAAGCTTCTATTTCGCTACGGACAATGCGCTGGCGCAGATAGGCCTCCGGAAGTGTCGTGCGTGCATCATGCGAGAAACGAATGCTTCTTACCTTGCTAAGGATTTCCGCTCGATAGCGGAAGGGGTTGTCACGGGTGTACAGCGTTTTGTAATCCGCAACCAGAAATTCCTCGACAAAATCCGAGAAGAATCCACCCAGCAGAATCCTGGGGTCATGTTCTGAGCGAAGCCTTTGCGATACTTCGCGTAAGCCATAGGCCAACGAGCGCAAGTGTAAAAAGAACTCTCGCGCCTGTCGTGCTGCCTCCGACAGCGCGGCTGCCTGGTCGGCAGGAGCCAGTTGCACCTGGATAATATTGTTATGAATGGTCTGCACTATCCCGCCGTAAAGGCGATTACGCTGTTGCGCGATCTCCAACAAGTTACCGAGCAGTCGCCCGACATCGGGCGGCATGGCGACGCGAATGCGATAACCGTCTTGTTCTTCCTCCAGCCATCCGCACTGCCGTAAACGCCGATAAGCGCGGGCAGCATAGCCAAGTTGGGTATTGGGGATGTCTGGTGCCGACTCTTCGCCTTCCTCGGATTGCCAGTCCTGCAGTGTCATATCCGACAGCACTTCTTCAATCTCGCTCCGCACCGTTTCGTAAGCAGGCAGCAAGGCTGCCGAAGTGCCAAAGAACAACGCGTGCAAACGTGTCAGGACGTTAACGTAAATGTTCCGGTTCGCGCCGGCCAAAGGAGCAAATAACGCGTCTGGAAGGTGCTTGAACAGAGCCATGGCTTAGTTGGAGTAAGCCAGATTCGGCGCCAGCCAGCGCTCCGCTTCCGCCAGCGTCCAGCCCTTGCGGCGGGCGTAGTCCTCGACCTGGTCGCGCTCGATCTTGGCGACGCCGAAGTACTGGCTATCGGGGTGCGACAGGTAGAAGCCCGACACCGCCGCGCCCGGCCACATGGCGAAGTTTTCTGTCAGCACCACGCCGATGCTGGCGGTGGCGTCGAGCACCTCGAACAGCGGCGCTTTTTCGCTGTGCTCGGGACAGGCGGGATAGCCGGGGGCGGGGCGGATGCCCTGGTACTTTTCCCCAATCAGTTCGTTATTGCTGAGCGCTTCCTCGCCGGCATACCCCCAGAACTCGCGGCGCACGCGCAGGTGCAGGTGCTCGGCGAAGGCTTCGGCGAGGCGGTCGCACAGCGACTTGAACAGGATGGCGGAGTAGTCGTCGTGCGCGGCCTCGAACGCCTTGGCGCGCTCGTCCTCGCCGATTCCGGTGGTGACGACGAAGGCGCCGAGGTAATCCTTGAGCCCGCTGGCCTTGGGCGCGACGAAGTCGGCGATGCACAGGTTGGCGCGGCCTTCCGGCTTTTTCATCTGCTGGCGCAGGTTGTGCCAGGTCATCAATACGCTGGAACGCGATTCGTCGGTATAGACCTCGATGTCGTCGTCGTTGACCGTGTTGGCCGGGAACAAGCCGAACACCGCGCGCGCCTCCACCCAGTTCTCCGCGATCACCTGCTTCAGCATCGCCTGGGCGTCGTTGTAAAGCTTTTTCGCCTCGATGCCCACCACTTCGTCGTCGAGAATCTTCGGAAATTTGCCGTGCAACTCCCACGACGCGAAGAACGGCGTCCAGTCGATCACTTCGACCAGCTTTGCCAGGTCGTAGGCGCGCAGCACGTGGGCGCCGGGCTGTTGCGGCACCGGCGGCGTGTAGCGGGCCCAGTCGATCTTGAATTTGTTGGCGCGCGCCTCGGTAAGCTTGATGCGAACGGTGTCGGACTTGTGCTTGAGGTGGCGTTCGCGCGTGATGGCATAGTCTGCCTTGATCTCGGCGGCGAATGCGTCGCGCAGGTCGTTCGACAAAAGTTGCGTGCAGACGCCGACCGCGCGCGAGGCATCCTTCACGTGCACCACCGGGTGCTGGTAGTTCGGCTCGACCTTTACCGCGGTGTGGGCGAGCGAGGTGGTGGCGCCGCCGATCAAGAGCGGGATGGTGAAGCCCTGACGCTGCATTTCGCGGGCGACGTGCGCCATTTCCTCCAGCGAGGGCGTGATGAGGCCGGACAGGCCGATGATGTCGGCATTGTGCTCGCGCGCCGCGTCGAGAATCTTCTGCGCCGGCACCATGACGCCCAGGTCGACTATGTCGTAGCCGTTGCAGCCGAGCACCACGCCGACGATGTTCTTGCCGATGTCGTGGACGTCGCCCTTGACCGTTGCCATGACGATCTTGCCCGCGCTTTGCGCATCGCCGGCCCGCTTGTCGGCCTCGATGAACGGCAGCAGATGCGCCACCGCCTGCTTCATCACCCGCGCAGACTTCACCACCTGCGGCAGGAACATCTTGCCGGCGCCGAACAGGTCGCCGACCACGTTCATTCCGGCCATCAGCGGCCCTTCGATCACGTGCAGCGGTCGCTCGGACTCGAGCCGCGCGGCTTCGGTGTCCTCGACGATGTACTGGGTGATGCCTCTGACCAGCGCATGACTCAGCCGCTCGTTCACCGACAGGCTGCGCCAGGCCAGGTCCTCGATATTTTCCTTCGCGCCGCCTTTCACGTTTTCGGCAAAGCTCACCAGCCGTTCGGTCGAATCGGCGCGGCGGTTCAGCAACACGTCCTCGACGCGTTCCTTCAGCTCGGGATCGAGAGCCTCGTAGACGCCGAGCTGGCCGGCGTTGACGATGCCCATGTCCATGCCGGCCTGGATCGCGTGGTAGAGGAAGGCAGTGTGGATCGCCTCGCGCACCGCGTCGTTGCCGCGGAACGAGAAGCTGACGTTCGACACGCCGCCCGAGATGTGGGCGTGCGGCAGGTTCTGGCGGATCCAGCGGGTGGCTTCGATGAAGTCCACCGCGTAATTGGCGTGCTCCTCGATGCCGGTGGCGACCGCGAAAATGTTCGGGTCGAAGATGATGTCCTCGGCCGGGAAGCCGACGGTTTCGGTCAGCAGCTTGTAGGCGCGCGCGCAGATTTCGGTCTTGCGCGCGTAGGTGTCGGCCTGGCCGGTCTCGTCGAAGGCCATCACGATCACCGCCGCGCCGTAGCGCCGGCACAGCTTGGCGCGCTCGATGAATTCGGCCTCGCCTTCCTTCATCGAGATGGAATTGACGACGCCCTTGCCCTGGATGCACTTGAGGCCGGCCTCGATCACGCTCCACTTCGACGAGTCGATCATGATCGGCACCCGCGCGATGTCGGGCTCGGACGCGATCAGGAGCAGGAAGCGCACCATCGCCGCCTCGGCGTCGAGCATGCCCTCGTCCATGTTGATGTCGATGATCTGCGCGCCGTTTTCCACCTGCTGGCGCGCCACCGACAGGGCGTCGTCGTAGCGGCCTTCGAGAACCATCCGGGAAAAAGCTTTCGAGCCGGTGACGTTGGTGCGCTCGCCGACGTTGACGAAGAGCGAATCCTTACTGACGTTGAACGGCTCCAGTCCTGACAGGCGCATCGCCGGTTCGAGTACCGGCGGCACCCGCGGCGCGACGCCTTCAACGGCCTTGGCAATCGCCGCGATGTGCGCCGGCGTGGTGCCGCAGCAGCCGCCGACGATGTTCAGCAGCCCCGCGCGCGCCCATTCGCCGATGTGTGTCGCCATCTCGTCGCCGCCCATGTCGTATTCGCCGAAGGCGTTCGGCAGGCCGGCGTTGGGGTGGGCCGAGACGAACACGTCGGCCTTGTTCGACAGTTCCTCGACGTACTGGCGCAGCAGGTCGGGGCCGAGCGCGCAGTTGAGCCCGATCGACAGCGGCCGCGCGTGGCGCACCGAGTTACAGAACGCCTCGCCGGTCTGGCCCGACAGGGTGCGCCCGGAGGCGTCGGTGATGGTGCCGGAAATCATCACCGGCAGCCGCAGTTGGTTGGCCTCGAAGTACTCCTCGATCGCGAACAGCGCCGCCTTGGCGTTCAGCGTGTCGAAAATCGTCTCGACCATCAGGATATCGGCGCCGCCCTTGACCAGGCCGTCGATCGCTTCCAGATAGGCCACGCGCAGCTGGTCGAAGGTGACGTTGCGAAACCCCGGGTCGTTCACTTCCGGCGAAAGGGTGGCGGTACGCGAGGTCGGCCCCAGCACGCCGGCGACGAAGCGCGGCTTGGCAGGATTGGCCGCGGTCGCCTCGTCGGCGGCCTCGCGCGCCAGCCGGGCGGCGACGAAGTTGAGCTCCGGCACCAGATGTTCCATGTGGTAGTCCGCCATGGAAATCGAGGTGGCGTTGAAGCTGTTGGTTTCCAGAATGTCGGCGCCGGCGGCCAGATACTTGGCGTGGACTTCCTTGATGATGGCAGGCGCAGTCAGGCACAACAGGTCGTTGTTGCCCTTCACGTCGTGCGCAAAATCGGCGAAGCGTTCGCCGCGATAATCGGCCTCGCCGAGCGTGTACGACTGGATCATCGTCCCCATCGCGCCGTCGAGAACCAGGATGCGCTGGGTGAGCAGGGAATTCAGCAGGTCAGTGCGGGACATGGCAGGGCAGGGAGGCGACTGGGCAATCGCGCATTATATTCGGTTGGCGCGCCCCCATCCTGCGGTGCTATGGTGCAGGTATCGAGTCTGCCCGGTGCCTGCCATGAAACATCTCGAACCCGCCGAAGCCCATGCCTTTCTTCAGTCGCACCCCGAAGCGGTCTTCATCGACTGCCGCTCGGAAATCGAATACCTGTTCGTCGGCCATCCCGCGGGGGCGATCCACATCGCCTGGCAGGACGGACCCGACTGGGACGTCAACCCCGATTTTCTCGGCCATTCGCGCAAGGCGGCATCGGTCAACCGGCCGGTGGTGCTGATCTGCCGCTCGGGGCGGCGCTCGGTCGAAGCCGGGCGTTACCTCGAAAAATACGGCTTTCCCGAGGTTTACAACGTGCTGAATGGATTCGAGGGCGACATGGACGAGTCGCACCATCGCAGCACCAAAAACGGCTGGCGGTTTGACGGCTTGCTGTGGGAACAGACCTGATGGATTTGTCCGCAAAGAAAACCTTTGAGTGGTTTCAGTTGTAGACGACCAGACTTGAACTGACAGTCAGCGCAAGTTCAGGTCGCCCCTTTCTCAGGCAGGAAGCGGCCAGGAACGGGCGGTCGGGTAAATCTTGGAGAGGGTCCGATTGTCTGCCGAAAGCAGACCGTTAACGCCTAAGATCAGGCGCCGGGGCCGCCTGCAAACCATCATTCCGGCTAGAAACGGAATGGCCGGACCGGTCGGCTGCTGCACCTGGTTCGCCCGGCAGCATGTGGGCCAAATGCAACTCCCGGAGCATGGACCGCTTTTTGGCCTGATGCGCATGCATCCGCCGCAGAATATCGTCCAGAACCCGCACGGCGCTGACTACATAGGGCCCCTTGTTGAGCATGACACACTCGGCGCGGAGCCCCATCGCTGCGTCCGTGATCTCGGCGCGCGATGGCCGCCCTTCCTTGGCAAGCGTTTCCAGGACCTGGGTGGCCCAAATCACGGGGACATGCGCAGCCTCGCAGAGCCAGAGAATCTCTTCCTGAACTTCCGCCAGGCGCTCGAATCCGCATTCGACGGCCAGATCACCGCGGGCGATCATCACCCCGCAACACGGGGCACGCATGGCCGTTAGCAGCATGGCCGGCAGGTTCTCAAAGCCGCGCCGCGTTTCGATCTTCAGTACGATGGCAGGCTGCCGACTCCCCAAGCTCGCCAGGTTCTGCTGAAGCAACTCCACGTCTTGGGCGCTGTTGGCGAAGGACAACTCGACGATGTCGGCGTGCCGGGCCACGAAGGATAGATCCTCGATGTCCTTGGCGGTCATGGCCGCGAGGCGCAGGTCACTCTCGGGAAGGTTGATACCCTTGTTGGCTCGCAGATTCACGGCCTTCAGCTGATCCTGCGTGATGCGGACGAGGACCCGTGCCTTCTCCACCTTCTCGACGACGCCGCCGATCTTGCCGTCGTCGAACCAGATCGATTGCCCTGCCCGGACGTCATCGAATACCTCCGCAATGGTGCAACCGATCACGGCAGGGGTCAGGATTTTTCCCGCGCTGTCGTAGGTCGCCGGGCGACCCGGCTTGAGGTCGCGGGTCAGGACGAGCAGGTCGCCCTTCCGGAGGGTGAGGATGTTTTCACCCGGCGGCAACGCGCCGATGCGGCATTCACGTTCGTCCGGCTTGCCCTCGCCGCGCTCGTGACGCAGGGTGGTGCCGGGGACGATGTAAGCCGTCTTGGTTACCTCTGCCCAACACCCGTGCTCGGCCACGTCAACGATCTTGAAGGCCCGCTGGGCGTCCCGGGCATCTGTGAATTTCACCAACTCCCCTATGCGAAGGTGGGCCAGCCAGGTCGACGGCACGGGGAGGCACGCGCTCGCCGGCGAGGGGGGAAGCTGAGGTGACTGCTCTGATGTCAACCAGACCCGCGCGGGGGCGGTAACACGCCCGTAGACATCGCGACTGGGGCGTATCCGAACCACCGCCGGGCCCGGCTCCAGCGGCCCGGTGCGTAGTTTCGGCCCGGCCAGGTCCATGACAACACGGCAGGACAGGCCCAGCGACCGCTCCGCCTGCCTCAGGTGCTCGATCATCCGCGCCCAGGCCGCAGCGTCGTCATGGGCGCAATTGATGCGCATGCCGTCCATGCCTTGCTTGAGCAAATTGTGAACGAGAAGGGTGTCATCCGCCGCCTCGCTCGGCATGGTGACCATGATCCGGACCTTGCGTCCCGGGGTCGCGGGCCCCAACAAGGCGTCCGTGTGTTCGGCAAGCAGCCGCTCGCCGTGGGCGAAATCAATGACCGCGGTTTCCTGGGGAGCCGGCTGCCAGGCGCGCTGCAGCAGACGGTGCAGGACACCCAGAACCGCATCGATCGTGGCCAAGACATACGACTCGGCCCGCCCGAGGGAGGACAGCCCCAGCGCCGCCAGGCGCAGCTGTAACGGGCGCAGATCGCGGCGACGCAGGGCCAGATAATGCAGGAGGTTGCGGGCACTGTCCCGGTAGTTCGCGTGAACCTTATCAAGATGTGGCTGCGACATGGCCAGGCCAGCGACCATATCAGCCCGGATGGCCATGAGCTCACTCAGGACGCCCTCGATGTCCGCGCTTCCCGGACAAGCGCCGCCGGTGCTGTTTTTCTTTGTCACAAACATTCTCTCCTGAATCGCCCCTGCTTTCCTGGAAAACTTTCGGGCCGATTGGTATGCGGTGCTTCGGGCTCTGGGCCGATATCCGTCAAGGGCTGATCGAGGCCTCGCGCCTGATCGTGCGTCCGCGCGAGTCAAATCAGGATGAACTTTGTTGCAGGATGCAAATGGTTTTGCGGCTAGCGGACAGGCATGGCGGTCATTGCGCCGCCGTTCAATATCGACGCTTCGAGGCTGCGCACAAGGACGACTACGTTGTGGCTGCCGAGGCGGTTGATGAACAGCTCGCTGGCGAAGCACTGGCCATCGCGGCGCCGGGCCTGAAAGGAAAAGGCACAGTGGCAGAGATGGGCCAGTCGTGAGTTGATGCGGCCCTCCTGCACCAGATCGGTGTCCGGTAGCTGCGGGAGGAGCATGGAAACATGACGGCCCGCCAGTTCATCCGGCAAGTAGCCAAACACCTGTTCACAGGCCCGGCTGCAGTCACGGATCACGCCCAGGTCGTCGAGCGTGAGCACCGCCAGATCGATCGCTCCCACATCGGGAACGCCGGGTGAAGCATGCGTGTTCGTTAGAAGGTTTTTCGCCTGCAGGCTGCTTGCTGTCGCCATGATGGCCTCCATCCGTTATCGACTGGGAATGTCCCCGAGGGGCTGAGATTTTGCCCCCGAAGAATGAACGATCCGTGACGGAAAAATGAATTTTGTGTGCACTCGAAAGTGTCTGGAGGGGAATTCAAAGGCCCTGTCCTCATGACACTGATTGAGGTAGCGAGTCAAACAGGTATGGGTGTAGCTTTAGAGTCTAATTTTCAAAACCCAAGGGTGAGTTGCGATGAGAAAGACGCCTTCTGATGAATATCTCGAAAAAGCCAAGCTTTTGAGCAAGGAAGAAACCGAACGTTTGCTGTCGAGAACGCGATCAAAGTTAATGCGCAGACTGGAAAATGAAAAAATGACTGCGTTGGAAGTTGTGGCAATACAGCTTGAGATAGAGGATGAGGACCTGAATGAATGGCGAAAGAAGATGGCTGAAATTAGGAAAAAAACGAAAGCCAAGTAACCGGGCTGTCGCAAGCCCGGGAACAAACACTGATTGACGCCGCGCTTCATATTTTATTTGTGTCGGCGCTTTTCGATGGAACACGCCATGGCAGAAGCTGCAAATAAAACCGAAAAATTCACCCACAAGCTGCGGGTCGCCTATTTCTCCATGGAGATCGCTTTGGAAAGTGATATCCCACCTACAGCGGCGGCCCGGGGGGGCTGGCAGGGGACACCCTGCGCGCCGCGGCGGACATCGGCGTTCCCATGGTTGCGGTCACCTTGGTGTCCCGGGCCGGCTATTTCCGCCAGGAGATCGACCCACAGGGCCGACAGATCGAGCATGCCGACGACTGGGATCCCGCCCGCTACGCGACACGGCTGCAGGCCACCGTGGCCTTGGACCTGGAGGATCGCCAGGTGTGGGTGGGGGGATGGCTTTATGTGCTGAGTTCCCGGGTCGACGGCGGCGTGCCCGTCCTGCTGCTGGACACCGACCTGCCAGTGAACGATCCACTGGACCGCGACATCACCCACTACCTCTACGGTGGTGATGAGACCTACCGGATGAAACAGGAGGTGGTGCTTAGCGTGGGGGGCATCGCCATGCTCCAGGCCATGGGCTTCAAGCTCATGGGGTATCACATGAACGAGGGTCACTCCGCCTTCCTCACCCTGGCCCTGCTGCAGCGCTTCGCCTATTCCAGCGAAGGTCTGCGGCCCGGCGAGAGCCCCTACGACTTGCCTCGGGTGAGGGAGTTGTGCATCACCTTCACCCCCCACACTCCTGTGGAAACGAGCCACGACAAATTCGACTACGACCTGGTGCGACGCATCTACGGTGATTTGCTGGACTTGGGAACGGTGAAGCTGTTGGCCGGTGAGGACAAGCTTAGGGCTCGTTAATGGATAAATTGGGCAAACGTTGCTGCGTATTCGGGATGGATGCAAGGCGCGAGGCGCAGCGAATGGTTATTCCATTCGCAAGCCTCGCAACGCCGCAGACGCCCGAATACGCAGCAACCCTCCGGGCTGGGGTCGCTTTTGGCACATGCCGGTGTTGCAAGCCACTTGTTGTGAATGACACAACCGCGCGTCTTGCGCCTTGGCCTGCACCAAAATCGGCCCCAGCGTTTGTCCAATTTATTCATTAACGAGCCCTTAACATGACCCGCCTGTCCGAGTACGTCGACGGGGTGGCCAAGCGTCACGCCGAGGCCTCCCGGCAGATGTTCCCAGGTTATGCGGTGCACTCAGTGACGAACGGGGTGCATGCCTCCACCTGGACCAGCGCGTCCATCGCAAAGATGTACGATCAGTATGTGCCGGGCTGGTGCCATGAGCCGGAACTGCGCTCCCGCGCCGACCGCATCCCGGACGAGACGCTCTGGGCAGCGCACCAGGAGGCCAAACTGGCGCTGGTGGACAAGGTGCGGGAGCTGTCCGGGGTGGTGCTGAACCCGGATCAACCCATCCTGGGGCTTGCGCGGCGCATGACCGCCTACAAGCGGGCGGACCTGCTATTCACTGATCTCGCGCGCCTCAAGACAATCGCACAGGAACACCCCTTTCAGATCGTCATGGCCCGCAAGGCGCACCCGATGGACGCGGCGGACAAACTGCTCATCGAAGCACTGCACGTCCACATGCGGGACTTGGCGGGGGTGATCCCCATGGCTTTCCTGCCTGATTACGATATGGCGCTGGCGCTGCACATGGTGTCCGGCTCGGATGTCTGGATCAATACCCCCCCTGCGGCCGCTGGAGGCTTCCGGCACCAGCGGCATGAAGGCTGCCTTCAACGGCGTGCCCCAGCTTTCGGTGCTGGACGGCTGTGGGTGGAGGGCTGTTTGGAGGGGGTGACCGGCTGGGCGGTGGGGGATGCTCGCCCACCGCAAACGGTCACGATTCCATGGCCCTGTACGACAAGCTTGAGCAAGTGGTATTGTCGCTTTGGTATGGCGACCAAACTGGCTGGATCGCCGTCACGAAGGGCGCCATCAGCAAGAATGCCGCCTACTTCAATAGTCATCGCATAATGCGTCGCTACGCCACAGAGGCGTACCTGAGGTAAGAACGGCTGCGGTCATTTTTCCGGAATTGTGAATTTTTTATTTCAGTGGATCAAGCGCTTGAATATTGAAATTAACTAAATATACTGTTTATTCTGTATAGGCATATCAGGAGATTTGTCATGGCCGACGATACCAATAAGCCAGTCGAAGCAAAACCCAAGGCACTCGTGGCGAGCGCCACGGCTGCCACACGCGCCAAGTCAGCAGCCACCAAGCCAGCGGCCCGGGCAAGGACGGCCCAGGCTGCTGCGCCTGCAGCCAGAAGAAGGGCGCCGGCCACTGCCAGGGCAGCGACGGCAACGGCAACAAAAACCGCCACGCGTCCTTCCGCGGCCAGGAAATCGCCCCTGGTAAAGAAAGCCGTACACGAGCCAGAGCCGTTTGCTGCCAAGGACAACAAAACGGGCAAATCTGCCAAGGTGAAAAAAGCCAAACTGATTCGCGACAGCTTTACCATGCCGGATGGGGAGTACGCCCTGATCGCAACGCTCAAAAAGCGTTGCCTTGATGCGGGGGTGTCGGCAAAGAAAAGCGAGATCCTGCGCGCAGCCATTGCGAATCTGGCGAAACTGAGTGACGCCTCAGTGGTTGCCGCGGTACGTCGGCTGGAAGTCATCAAGACAGGACGTCCCGCCAAAGGGTCAAAATAGTTTCTTTCCGGCGGATAAAGTCTTTGGACAGAACGTAAAAAATACCCACCTGATCTGCCCGGTTTGCCGACAGGGTGGGTTGCCTGTTTCGATAGAGGTTTTGTTATTCTGGCAAATGCAGTAATCCAGTAAAACCTGACCCCCGGCCTTTGCCGGGCTTGCGTCAGATCGAACACTCGTCACTCACCGTAATCTCTCTGGCTGTTAAGGGTTGGGTCCTGCCGCAGAGGAAATCAGAAAGCTGCCGTTCGGTGAGATTTCCGGGCTTAATCCGGTAACGAATCCATAGCGGAAGTAATCGGCTAAATTTCAAGCGGCAGCTTCGGCCGAACTGCTGTCCCACATTCGATCTCAGACTTCCGTCTGTTCAAAAAACACATACCAGTCATTGGCTCTTCGCGAGCACCAATGGCAGAAACGGGTCGGTTTTGGATTTCCGAACAAAGCAAATCTGACACACTCTGTCAGGCCAAGTCTGAACTTCTACATTTCAGTGGCTTGGCCAATGCCCTCCCTGATTTTTTCCTTCGCGTCTTTTATGCCCTTCGGGTGTTCACGGATAAAAACGCTTTAAAACTCAGCCCAGCGTCACCCCCAGCCAGGCGCCGATGAAATAGGTGGCCAGCCCCGCGGCACCGCCGATGCCGAGCATGCGCAAGCCGCTCAGCAGGGCGTGACGGCCGGTGAACAGGCTCATGCTGGCGCCGACGGCGAACAGGCCCAGCGCAGTGAGCGCGATCGAGACGGTGAGCGCGGCGTCATGGCCGAACAGGAAGGGCAGCAGCGGCAGCGCCGCACCGGCTGTGAAGGCGGCAAACGATGAGCTTGCCGCCACCCAGGGCGAACCGAGTTCGTCGGGGTTGAGGCCGAGCTCCTCGCGCGCCAGGGTGTCCAATGCGCGCGCCGGGTCCTGCATCAGGGTGTCGGCCAGCCGCCGCGCCTCGACGGGATCCATGCCCTTGGCGGCGTAGATCAGCGCCAGTTCGGCGGCCTCTTCTTCCGGGTAGGTTTCCAGTTCGTCGCGTTCCAGTCCGATCTGGTATTCGAACATTTCGCGCTGCGAGCGCACCGACACGTATTCGCCCGCGGCCATCGAGAATGCGCCCGCCAGCAGGCCGGCGACGCCAGCCAGCAGGATGATTGACGGCTCCTGCGTCGCGCCGGCGATGCCGTAAATAAGCGCGGCATTCGACACCAGGCCGTCGTTGACGCCGAACACACCGGCGCGCAGGGCATTGCCGGCGCCGCCGTGCTGGTGGCGCTTGCCGATGTCGTCGCGTTTGAGCGGCATGGGGTGCGGCGGGGTGTGCGAATAGAGCACCATGCCGCGCACTTTCATCGCCGCCAGCACCCCGCGCATGGCGTGCGGCTTGAAGGCGCGGGTGAGGCGGGCGACGACGCGGGTGCGCAGGTCAGGGTGGAAGGACGCGGGTGCCGGGCCGCCTTTTTGGGTGATGGCGGCCAGCCAGATGTCGGCCTGCTGGTCAGCCGCCTGCGCCAGCTCGTTGAACAGCGCCGCGCGGGGGGTGCCGCGTTCGCAGTCGGCCACCACGCGGTAGAGCCAGGCCGATTGCTTTTCTTCCTGCCAGGATTCGTAAGGATCGCTCATGTTGAGGAAAATGCTTGAACCACAGAGGCGCAGAGATATGTCCAAGGGATACCGTCCCTTCTGGACATATCTCCGTGTCTCTGTGGTGAGATTTTTTTATTCATGCGGCTCCCCGGCGGTATTGGATCGCCTCAGCTAGATGCGTGGACGTAATGACGTCGCTGCCGGCGAGATCGGCCACGCTGCGTGCCAGCTTGAGCACGCGGTGATAGGCGCGCGCCGACAGATTCAATCGGGCAATCGCCTGCTTCAGCAGGGCTTCGCTGGCCGCATCCAGCGTGCAGTGCTGGTCGATTTCTTGCGTGCCCAGTGCGCTATTGGGTTTGCCCTGGCGCTGCATCTGGCGGTCGCGCGCCGCCTGCACGCGTCCGCGGATGGCGGTGCTGGCCTCGCCCGCGCCGGCCTGCATCAGTTCGTTCTGGGTCAGCGCTGGCACGCTGATCTGGATGTCGATGCGGTCGAGCAGCGGCCCGGAAATGCGCCCGCGGTAGCGCGCAATCTGGTCGGGTGTGTCGCGGCACGCCTGGGTGGGGTGGCCGAGATAGCCGCAAGGGCAGGGGTTCATCGCAGCGACGAGTTGGAAGCGTGCGGGGAAATCGGCTTGCCGCGCCGCGCGCGAAATCGTGATGCGGCCGCTTTCCAGCGGTTCGCGCAGCACTTCCAGCACTTGCCGCGAAAACTCCGGCAGTTCGTCGAGAAACAGCACACCGTGATGCGCCAGCGAGATTTCGCCCGGGCGCGGGTTGCCGCCGCCGCCCACCAGCGCCACCGCCGAAGCGGTGTGGTGCGGCGCGCGGAACGGACGCCGCCGCCAGTGTTCGAGGCGGAAGCCGCCGTTGAGCGATTGCACCGCGGCGGCTTCCAGCGCTTCGTCCTCGTTCATCGCCGGCAGGATGCCGGGAAAGCGTGCGGCCAGCATCGACTTGCCGGTGCCGGGCGGGCCCGCCATCAACAGCGAATGGCCCCCCGCCGCAGCGACTTCGAGCGCGCGCTTGGTGGCGGCCTGGCCCTTGACGTCGGCAAAGTCGGGGTAGTCCGGCGCGGCGTTGGCATTGTCCGACACCGGTTCGAGCAGTGAGCCCTGGCCGCCCAGCCACGCGCACACTTCGAGCAGGCTCGTCGCGCCGAGCGTGTCGACCCCGCTGGCCAACGCGGCTTCGCCCGCCGAAGCTGCGGGCAGCACCAGCAGCCGGCCCGCGCTGCGGGTGGCCAGCGCCATTGCCAGCGCGCCGCGTACCGAGCGCAACTCACCCGTCAGCGCCAGCTCGCCGGCGAATTCGGTTTGCTTGAACTTGTCGGCGGGAATCTGCCCGGAGGCGGCGAGGATCGCCAGCGCGATCGGCAGATCGAAGCGCCCCGATTCCTTGGGCAGGTCGGCCGGCGCGAGGTTGACCGTGATGCGCCGCGCCGGGAATTCGAAGCGCGCATTCTGGATCGCCGCACGCACGCGGTCGCGCGCTTCCTTCACCTCGGTTTCGGGCAGCCCGACCAGCGTAAACGCCGGCAACCCGTTGGCAAGATGCGCCTCGACCACCACCTCGGGCGCATCCATGCCGTTCAACGCCCGGCTTTTGACGACGGCGACGGCCATCTGATCAGCCTTCGGCTTGCTGCTTTACCGGGTCGGCCTGGCGCGTTTCGTGCGCGCCCGATTGCTCCAGTTGAAGCAGGCGCGCTTCAAGCTGCGCCAGCTTCTCGCGGGTGCGCGCCAGTACCTCGGTCTGCACGTCGAATTCCTCGCGGCTCACCATATCCAGCTTGCCCAGCATCGACGTCACCCCGGCCTTGAGATTCTGTTCGATGTCCTTGGCGGGCGACTGCTTCAACGCCTCGCCCAGCTTGTTGACCAGATCGCTGATAAAAGCGGGGTTGGGAAATTTTGGATTCGGGTTCATGGCAGCCTCCAGTAATGGGCAGAGTGTAGCAAGCGCTGAGACACCAGCGTGCGGCGTGCAGCACAAAGAGGGTGCATGGCGTTTTCATGGCGCACTACAAAAGTGCGGTCTATCCTTGGATTAGCTGGGCTCAAAATGCAACCTATTGTTTTTTAATGGAATCTTAATTGGCACGGCTTGTGCTCAGCGAGAAGTGCGATTTTGCGTGCCTTCATTTTCGGAGAAATTCATGAAAAAACTTGTATACGCTTTGGTTTTGACCGGTCTGATTGGCGTTCCCGCCACGGTTGTTGCAGCAGAAAGCCCGCACAGCCTCAGCGCCAACGTTGGGCTTTACAGCAACTACGTTTTCCGCGGCATTTCACAGACTGGCGGTGAGCCTGCCATTCAGGGCGGGCTGGATTATTCGCACAGCAGCGGCTTCTACTTGGGAACCTGGGGTTCCAATGTGGGCTGGCTAGAGGACTTCCAGGGCTATACCCGGGGCAATGTGGAGATCGACGTGTACGGTGGCTTCCGCGGCGACATTGGCCAGACCGGCCTGACTTTCGACGTGGGCGCAATCCAGTACATATATCCGGGCGACCATCCGGCAGGCGTTACCAAGGCCGATACGACCGAGGCGTATGCCGCTTTGGGCTGGAAGTGGTTCACCGTCAAGTATTCCTACTACCTCAGCGATGAGGTCTTTGGCTTCGGTCCGCCTGTCGCCGGAGATGCAAGCGGTTCAGACTACCTGGACGTCTCCGCGAGCCTGCCCATTGGCGAGACCGGTCTGACCCTCGGCGCACACTGGGGCACCTTCAGTTTCGAAAACAGCGGTGCCGCCGACTATGAAGATTGGAAAGTCAGCGCGGCCTATGACATGGGCAAGCTGACCCCGGTCATGGATGGCGTGACCGTTGGCGTGGCGTACACCGACACTAATGCTAGCCGCGCGGTCTGGACTGAAGCGATTGCCCCCAATAATGAATATCTGGGTGACAGCACGACCACCGTGTGGATTTCCAAGGCTTTTTAATTGGCTGACTCACCGGAGCGGTGCATGCACCTGCTCCGTTTTTCCCCGTCCAAATTTGGGAGACAACATGAAATTCGTAACGGCAATCATCAAGCCGTTCAAGCTGGACGAAGTGCGCGAGGCATTGTCCGCCATCGGCGTCACCGGCTTGACGGTCACGGAAGTGAAGGGATTTGGGCGGCAGAAGGGCCATACCGAGCTGTATCGCGGCGCGGAATACGTGGTCGATTTTCTGCCCAAAGTGAAGATTGAAGTGGCCATCAAGGCCGAGTTGCTGGAGCGCGTGATCGAGGCGATCGAGAAGGCGGCCAACACCGGCAAGATCGGCGACGGCAAGATTTTTGTCACCAGCCTGGAGCAGGTCGTGCGTATCCGCACGGGCGAATCCGGCCCCGACGCCCTGTAAGGAGCATGAACATGAAAAAACTATTTGCTTCATTGGGCCTGATGCTTGCCCTGTTGTCTCCCGGTTTGACTGTGGCACAGGACGCGACCGCTCCGGTGGAAGACACCGCCGTGGTCGAAACGGTGGAAGCCGTTGCGGTAGAAGCACCGGTCGCGGCTGAAGAAGCCGCACCGGCTGAAGTCGCAGCCGCTGAAGAGGCCGCCGCGCCGGTGCCGGACAAGGGCGATACCGTCTGGATGATGCTCTCCACCCTGCTGGTCATCCTGATGATCATCCCGGGCGTGGCGCTGTTCTACGGCGGCCTGGTGCGCGCCAAGAACATGCTGTCGGTACTGACCCAGGTCATGGCCATCTTCTGCATGATCTCGATCCTGTGGGCAGTGTATGGCTACTCGCTGGCGTTCGGCGACGGCGGCAGCCTCAACTGGGCGATCGGCGACCTGTCGAAGATGTTCCTCGCCGGCATCACAGCGGACAGCACGGCGGCGACCTTCACCGACGGCGTGGTGATTCCGGAGCTGGTGTTCGTCGCCTTCCAGCTGACCTTCGCAGCCATCACTGTGGCGCTGATCACCGGCGGCCTGGCCGAGCGGGTGAAATTCTCCGCCCTGATGGTGTTCGGCGCGCTGTGGTTCACCTTCTCCTACCTGCCGATCACGCACATGGTGTGGGCCACCGGCGGCTACCTGTTCGAAGCGGGCGACCTCGACTTCGCGGGCGGCACCGTGGTGCACATCAACGCCGGTATCGCGGCACTGGTGGGTGCCATCGTGCTGGGCAAGCGCATCGGCTACGGCCGCGACGCGATGCCGCCGCACAGCCTGCCGATGACCATGATCGGCGCCTCGCTGCTGTGGGTGGGCTGGTTCGGCTTCAACGCCGGCTCCAACCTGGAAGCCAACGGCGGTGCGGGCCTCGCCTTCATCAACACCATTCTGGCGACCGCTGCTGCGGGCATGGCCTGGATGCTGGCCGAGTGGGCACTGCGCGGCAAGCCTTCCATGCTGGGTCTCGCTTCCGGTGTGGTGGCGGGTCTGGTGGCGGTCACTCCGGCGGCTGGTCTGGTCGGTCCGATGGGTGCGATCGTCCTCGGCGCGATTGCCGGCGTGGGCTGCCTGTGGGGGGTCACCGGCCTGAAGAAGGCGCTGGGCTACGACGATTCGCTCGACGTATTCGGCATCCACGGCATCGGCGGCATCATCGGCGCCATCGGCACCGGCATCTTCGTCGCGCCGGCACTGGGCGGCGTCGGGGTGGACGACTACTCGATGGCCGGTCAGGTCGTGACGCAGGCCACCGGCGTGCTCATCACCATCGTCTGGTCGGGCGTGGTCAGCCTGGTGCTGTTCAAGCTGATCGACATGACCATGGGGCTGCGCGTGACCGAAGAACAGGAACGCGAAGGTCTCGATACCGCCAGCCACGGCGAGCGGGCCTACAACCTCTAAACACACCTTTCTCCGAAGGATGTTGGGGCGCTCTGCAGGCGCCCCTTTTTTTTGATTCATCGCGCGTTTCCAGGGAAGACGAGTCTGCGTGCAAGCCACGTGCTGGCTGATGAGCTTGTCTCAAAAAAACAGCGCCGTAACGCTTGAAGCGGTACGGCGCTGTTTTGCGACAGCAAGAGGGGTGGGAAATGGTTCTGCCTAGGTGTCGGCACAACCCCGGCAATCCCACCCCTTGCTTCGCTTACTTGATCCGCATGTCGTTCTTGACGGACTTCACGCCGGCGACGCCGCGTGCAAGCTCGACCGCTCTGTTCGATGCGGCCTGAGAGCTGACGAATCCACTCAGCTGAACCACACCCTTGAAGGTCTCGACGTTGATCTCCGTGGCCTTCGTCATGGGATCTTCGATTAAGACCGCTTTCACCTTGGTGGTGATGACGGTGTCGTCGATGTACTGGCCGGTTCCCGACCGCGTCTCGGTGGGCGCACAAGCCACGACGGATACCAGCGCAACGGCCAGAAATGCTGCTGAAATAACTTTGCTAAATTTGTTCATGTTTGATTCTCCAGATGTAAATAAAAAAAGAGACTACTTGGCCCCGGCTTCCTGTCGACAAACCAGAACGGCGCGGCAAGGCCTGATGGGCCTCGACCTCACGCTTTATTGAAGCCTTGGTATGAATATAGTCAAAAATACAGATGGGGTCGGTACGGTGGTGCACATAGCGCAGAAGGGGGGTTGGCCCGGCTGGGTGCTGCCGACCCCTATGGCGTCGGCTATGTACGATGCCGCACAGACGGCCCCACATTCCCCTCATATTGTTGCCAGTAGAAGAACGTATGACGCCAAAAAACGCTGGGGCGGAGGCCAAGTAGCCCCTCTGTTTTTTTTGACTACTATTAAAAACAGCTGCAATCACACCAAGTCGTCATTGCAACGATTGTGTTCGATGTACAACTCAATGGATGAAAAGATGATGAAAAACACATACCCACTCAAGTCGAATCAAATGATGCACAGGATCGGCATGGCGGTAGCGGCCGTCATGTTAATGGCGGGTTGCGCAAGCACGTCGGCGCCGACAGGGCAGATGGCCGTTTCCAGGGCCGCAGTAAGCAATGCTATGGGCGCCGGCGGCGCTGAGTTTGCACCGGTACAGTTCAAGTCTGCTTCGGACAAGTTGACTGCTGCCGAGCGGGCAATGGCAGACAAGGATTATGAGCTTGCTTTGCGGCTGGCGGAGCAGGCGGAGGTTGACGCCAAGCTGGCTGCAGAGATGGCGCGTTCAGCTAGGGCGCAACGCGCCGCGGACGCATTGCAGGACGATGTTCGCGTGCTGCGCCAGGAAATCGACCGTCAATCCAAATAATCATCAATGGAGCTCATCATGAAAAAAAATCGATATTTCCCCCTGAGCCTGATCGCTGCCGCGATGCTCGCGGGCTGCAGCACCTTGCCGCCGCAAAACACTGCGCTCGATGAAGCGCGCAGTGTTTACAGCAGCGCACGAACCAATCCCCAAGTCGTGAATCTGGCACCGCTCGAACTGCAAAAAGCCGGCGAGACGCTGAGCAAGGCGGATGCGGCGCTGAGCAAAGGCGACAGTGATGTCACGGTTAATCAGCTGGCCTATCTCACCAAACAGCAAGTGGCGGTCGCGCAGGAAACCGCCAAGCGCAAAGCCGCCGAGGCGGCGGTCGTCAGCGCCAGCGCCCAACGCGACCAGGTTCGCCTTGCGGCGAGGACGGCCGAAGCCGAAGCGGCCAGACGGCAGGCGGCGATGTCGCAGACTGAGGTCGATGAAGCCAGACGGCAGGCCGCGATCGCGCAGCAAACCGCCGAGCAGCAGGCTGCTGCATTGGCGGCCGCCAGCTCTCAGGCTCAACGGGACGAAGCACAGATTGCGGCGAGACAGGCTGAACTCGAAGCGGCCAGGCAGCAGGCGTTATCTGCGCAGCAGACCGCCGAGCAGAAAGCGGCCGCATTGGAGGCTGCCCGCGCCCAGGCGGAGCGTGATCAGGCGCTCATTGCACAGCAGGAACAGCAGCTCAGGGAACTGGATGCCAAGCAAACGGATCGCGGTATGGTGATCACGCTGGGCGACGTGCTGTTCAGTATCAACAAGGCGCAGCTGTCACCTGGTGGTGTGCGCAACGTGCAAAAGCTGGCCGATTTTCTCAACCAATACCCGCAACGCAAGGTGTTGATTGAAGGCCATACTGACAGCACCGGCAGTCTCAGTATCAATCAGCCGCTTTCTGAGCGACGCGCTGATGCCGTGCGGACAGCTCTGGTCGATAGGGGCATCAGCGGCGACCGCATTGAAACACGCGGTTATGCCGAGGCGTATCCGGTTGCCAGCAACAACACGGCCGCCGGTCGTCAATTGAATCGGCGCGTGGAAATCATCCTGTCCGACGACAGCGGCAATATCGTTCCACGCTGACGCCTGTGGAACAAGCTTTTGCAAGGGTGAGGCTCGGTTGAGCGGCTTCGTCAGCGCGCAGGTGGGCATTAGGAGGCGGTCGACTTGGACTCAGCGTCTGGGGTGTGCGAATCCGTCAAGAATGGCAGGCAGACCAAGTGTTTGAAGCGAGTCTGCCCGTCTGGTTAAGCTTTATAGGGAGTAATAAAATGCTCGGAACTATTGCAATTATCCTGATCGTTCTCTGGTTGCTTGGACTGGTCACCTCGACCACCATGGGCGGCTTGATCCACATTCTCCTGGTCATCGCGATCGTGGTGATCTTGGTGCGTGTCATTCAAGGTCGAGGCGTATAACAACCCTGGGGGTTTTCCAGGCGGTGAGGCGAGCGGGTAAAGCGATCCGGCTGTTCGCGGTTTCTGCTTTGCCCGGCGTCCTGTCGCCGATGCAAATGCATGTTTAAGGGGGAAATAAAATGAACTCAATCAAGATGTTGGCAATCGTGCTGATCGTGGCCGGTGGCCTGGCGTTGGCGTATGGCAGTTTCACTTACACCAAGGACACGCATCAGGCCAAGTTGGGTCCGATAGAGCTGTCGGTCAAGGAAACGCAGACGGTAAACATCCCCATCTGGGCCGGCCTGGGGTTGATCGTGGCGGGAGCTGGCCTGCTTTTTGTACGCAAGTAGCATTGGCCGGCGCAACGCAATAATTGCGGCCAAATGTTAAGAATAAGCCAATGAATTACGGGCAGCCGCACAGCGGGTTTTGCCCGATTCAACGGCTAAACCACACCGTAAAACAATAGGAATCTTCCTATGCGCACGATAGAAACGGCAATGGAGAAAAGCATGGAAAAATTATCTGGTGATGTCACCAAAGAACAGTTGATCGACGATTTCAAGGTGGTGGTGGCCGACGCGGAAGCACTGCTGAAGGCGACAGCCAGCCAGGGCGGCGAAAAAATGGCCGAGGTCCGCGCCAAAGCGGAAGAGTCGCTCAGGGTTGCGAAAGACAAGATGGCAGAAGCACAGGCGGCACTGCTGGTCAAAACCAAAGAGGCAGCCAGGGCAACCGACGTTTATGTCCATGAAAATCCATGGAGAGCCGTCGGCGCCGCCGCTGGTGTCGGCCTGGTGATCGGCCTGCTCATCGGCCGTCGCTAGTTGCTTCGCCATGAGCGATAAAATGCCCGGCGAAAGCCGGGGGCTGCTCGACTCGCTGGGCACGCTGGCCGCCACGCTGGTTGCCATCGCGCACACGCGCCTCGATCTTTTATCTGCAGACGTGGAGGAAGACCGGGCGCATGTGTTGTCGTTGCTGGTGTTGGCGCTGGCCGCCCTGTTTTTTATCGGGGTGGGCGTGGTGCTGGCAGCAATCCTGCTCGTGGTCGCATTCTGGGATACCCACCGTCTCCTGGCGTTGGGGTCGCTTGCCGGATTCTTTTTGGCAGCGGGCGTGGCGGCAGGGGTGTTCGCCCGGCATAAAGCGAGAACAAAGCCGAGGCTGTTTGCAGCGAGTCTGTCGGAATTGTTAAAAGACCGGCAGCAGCTCGTTTCCCGTTTGTGAACCTGAAAAACCCAGTTGAACCACAGAGGCACAGAGGAAAAACAAAGCGTTATGCAGCCACGGAAAATCATCCGCCGGGTGAAAGTCGGTTGACCTGCAATGTTATTGTTTAACCTGGAAACCGCAGTTGGACGCGCCCGATGGTGCGTCTGGGCGTGTGTCTGCCGCATACGATTCCACATGGGCTTCAGCCCATAGTGGATCGGAGTCCTTTAGGGCGAAGCAACGAGGCGGCAGGCCGGGGCCTGCAACGAGGCGCGACAAAGGCAGGCGCGCGACCAGACGTGCCAGCGGGTGCGTAGCGGTGTCACCCAAAAGGTGGACGCGAACATATTGCGCGAGGACGCCACATCCCATATTGCGCGAGGACGCCACATCCGAAGGCGGAAAACTCAGCATTCACGCGGCTTTCATTGAGGTGATGAGCGGTCAACTGCGGTTTTTAGGTTGAATGGACTTTCTCTGTGCCTCTGTGCCCCTGTGTCTCTGTGTCTCTGTGTCTCTGTGTCTCTGTGGTGAGGAATTTAGGATGAACGAAAAATTGATCCACCTGGCTGAGCGACGTGAACGCCTGGTTGCGCAGGTGGCAGCACAGCGAATGGCGCTGGCGCAAAGCATCGAGCCGTGGCGTCAGCCCCTGGCGCGGGCCGACCAGGGGCTGGCTGTGCTGCGTTATATCAAGAGCCATCCCGCCTGGATCGTCGGCGGCGTCGCCTTGCTGGCGGTATTGCGACCTGGTCGCGTCAGAGCCGGTGGCGTCGGGAAATGGCTGACGCGCGGCTGGGCAACGTGGCAGATAGTACGGAAACTGCGCGGCCGGTAGCCGCAAAAGCCCGGAAATCCTAGGCAGGTAGCCTGGCTGCCCGTCGCACACGCCCCAATCACCCCCGTTGAGTAGAAAAGCCGGCTGCTCGGCGCTTTGCGCCGAATGCAGACGCGATAGGCAAGGGCGCGAGCACTTTCATGACGCGTTGGGTTACGCCATAGACTTTTTCCGACAGGCTGCTAATCCGGCCGTTGTTGTGGCAGTTCATCATTGCCGGTAACGAGCAACCGGGCAAAGTCCCTGGCGGACACGGGGTGGCTGAAATGGAAGCCTTGCCCCTCGTCGCAATGCCGGGCCTGCAGGAGCGCGAGTTGCTCCTGTGTTTCCACGCCCTCGGCGATGACCCGCTGCTTGAGATTTCTCCCCATTCCGATTACTGCGGCCACGATGCTTGCATCGTCCGCGTTGGTGACGATGTCGCGCACGAATGATTGGTCGATCTTCAGGGTATCGATCGGGAAGCGCTTCAGATAACTCAGGCTCGAATAGCCGGTCCCGAAGTCATCGATGGCAAGCTGCACCCCCATGGCCTTGAGTGCTTCGAGCACGGACGCCGACGCTTCGACGCTGTGCATAAGGATGCTTTCGGTCAGTTCCAGCTGGAGGTAGCGCGGCGCGAGGCCGGTCTCCTTCAGGATCAGGGCAAGCCCTTCGAGAAAGTTTTCGTGCCTGAACTCCATCGCGGAAATGTTGACCGACACGGGTACGGCGTGCAGGCCCGAATCCAGCCAGGCCTGAACCTGCCTGCATGCTTCACGCAGCACCCAGCGGCCGACCGGCACGATGAGTCCATTCTCTTCCGCGATCGGCACGAACTGCGCCGGGTAGACGAGTCCGAGATCCGGATCCTGCCAGCGGATGAGCGCCTCGGCACCGGTCATCGCGCCTGAAGCAAGATCGATCTTGGGCTGGTAATGCAGCAGGAACTCGCCCTGTCTCAGGGCGCGACGCAGGCTGGTTTCGACGAACAGCCGGCGGACCGCGCGGGCGTTCATCTCGGCTCTGAAGAACTGGTAGTTGTTGCGGCCGCTTGCCTTGGCGTGATACATCGCGGTATCCGCGTTCTGCATCAAGGACTCCACGTCGATGCCGTCATCCGGAAAGATGCTGATGCCGATGCTCAGGGTGACATGGAGTTCGTGTCCGTCGATCAGGTGCGGGATGTCGAGCGCGGCGCGCAGGGTTTCCGCAATGTTGGCTGCATCCTGCGGCTGCCCGATTTCGGCGAGCAGGATCACGAATTCGTCACCGCCTTGGCGGCATACCGTGTCGGTGGTGCGCACACACGCCACCAGGCGGTTCGCCACCGACTGCAGCAGCTGGTCGCCGATCGCATGCCCCAGCGAGTCGTTGATGTGTTTGAAATTGTCCAGGTCGAGAAACATCAGCCCGACTTGCTTGCGGTTCCGCTGGGCCATCCCGATCGCGTGGAGAAACCGTTCTGTCAGCAGGAGCCGATTGGGCAGGCTGGTGAGAAAGTCGTGCTGGGCCAGATGGGCCATCTCCAGCGCCATGCCCCGCGATTCGCTGACGTCATGGAAGACGATCACCGCGCCGGCGACCTGGCCGTCCCGGTTGTGGATGGGGGCGGCGGAATCCTCGATCGCGGACTCGAAGCCGTCGCGGCGGACCAGCACACAATTCGCGTCCAGCCCCACCGTCCTGTCCTCCTCAATGGCGCGCAGCATCGGGTTCGCAACGGGCAGGCGGGTCGTGTCGTCGAGGATATTGAATACTTCTGAAATCGGCCGGCCCAACGCCTCCTCGCAAAACCAGCCGGTCATCGCCTCCGCCACCCGGTTCAGATAGGTCACCTTGCCCAGGATGTCGGTGGTCAGCACGGCATCGCCGATGGAGTTGAGCGTGACCTGGGCGCGTTCCTTCTCCTCGAACAAGGCCTCTTCCGCCGTCTGCAATACGAACTCCGCCGACTTGCGATCGGAAATGTCCTCAACCGTTTGCACACGACCGAACGATTTCTTGCCATCGAGCATGGCGGCACTGTTGACGCGTGTCCAGACGATACGCTTGTCTTCCTGCAGGAAACGGAACTCCGTCTGGAATGGCGCCTGGCCCCGTGCGGCGTCGCGCCACTCGGCCAGGACGCGCTCGCGATCCTCCGGGTGGATCGCCGTGCTCCAGTTCGTGCCCAGCGTCTGCTCGAAGCTCAGCCCCGATATCGTGTGATACGCCGCGTTGGTGTAGGTGCAACGCCCCTCGGCATCGGAGACGAAAATTCCCAGCGGGGAGGCATCGCTCATTGCGCGGAAGCGTTCCTCGCTGCTCTGCAGCGCCCCCCGGGCAGTCTTGCGATCGATGACGTAGCGCAGGGCACGCGGCAACCAGTGGGCATCGACGTGGCCCTTGGAGAGGTAGTCATGGGCACCGCGCTGCATGGCCTGGAGGGCGGTTTCTTCATCGGTCAATCCGCTGAGGACCAGGATCAGGGAGTCGGGCGCAGCCTGGAACACCTGGTCGAACGCTTCGAGGCCCTGGCTGTCGGGTAGCGACAGGTCAAGCAAGACCACTTCGAATCCTTCACTGCCCAGTTGTATGAGCGCGTCGGAGAGTCGCGTCACCCATTCGACACGAAACGGGCTGTTTCCCGTGCCCGCGAGCGCATCCTGGATCAGCCTGGCATCGGCGGGATCGTCTTCGATGAGAAGAACCGTGGTCGGGGAATCGTTCATGACAGTCCTTCTGTGGGGAATGGCCTGTGTCATCACCGCCGCTGACGGGGCCATGGCACCGTTACCATCGCGTCATTTCGGAGGCTTGAGCCGGGATCGTTATTACGCCAGCGGCTTAATGACCACGACCCTGGCCGTGATCGTTGTCGTGGCGGTCGTTCTTCTTGCCGCGATGATTGTCACGGCGGTCGTCGCGGCGATCACGATGTTGTTTCTGGTATTGCGGAACGTACTGGCGGTCATACCAGCTGTTTTGCACAAAGTAGACCCGCTCACCGCAGGCGTTGTACTTGCCGCAGTGTTTGCGCCAGTTCTTGGCGTGGCCAGGAGGTACGTTCAGGTAGATCGGCGGGCGGTTCACCGATACCCGCTGGATGACGCGCGGCTCCCGATAGATGATTTGCGGCGGCGGATAGCCACCAATGTCGATCTGGCCGTAGAAGCCGGGTTGGCCGATGCTGATGGACACCCCGACGTCGGCCGCGAGTGCCGGAACGGTGGCGACGGCCAGTGCTGCTGCGAAGAAGAGTAAACGTTTCATATTGGATCTCCTGTGATTATTCATCATTCCAGTGTGTCACACTGCCTGCGATAAGACTACGTGAACGCTGCCATCAACTCTGTACGCTGGCGCGCATAGCCGGTTATTGCCGAGTTGATGAACGTACCCGGCGTGACTGGTGGGGTCAATGCAATACGGCCCCAAAGAGCCACCGTGCGCTGTCTGTTGCGTCAAGGCATTATGGCCCGGGCTCACCCTGCTCGTTGACGCTCACGGTGGGTCCGGGAGGCGCGGTCATCTGCATGCGATGCGCCTGGCCGCGGAAATTGTAGGTGACATCCCAGTAATCGGGATTGGCTTGGCTGGGCGCACTTTCGCAGCGCTGGACGTCCCGGGTTTGTACCGGTTGCTCGCTGCCGCCGCGACCGACGTTGGCGCCCACTGCGGCCCCCGCGACAGCCCCGCCGGCCGTGGCGATATCCTGCCCCCGTCCGCCGCCGACCTGATGACCCAGAATGCCGCCGATGATGGCGCCGGCAATCGCGCCGGGAACGTTAACGCTGCGTCGCTCCTGCGCGACTTCTTCGCGCTCGACCCAGCATCGCTGCTCGGGTGTGCCGAGCAGCGCGCGCACCGACGTGACGTTCGCCTCGTACAGCCGCTCGTTGTTGCGACGATGGAAGATAGCCCGCAATAGGCGCTGGCGCATAGCGATGATCGTCGACGCGCGCGTTGATGTTTACGGCCCGTACCGATGAAATCTGGTTGTTCAAACCCATCGCGGCCAGCGATGGATACTTGCCCGGACGCAGGACGGCGCAGCGACCGCTGAAGCGCTTGTCTTCGCACACCTCCCAGTGGTTGTTGCGCACTACAACCGACGAGGCGTGGTTATTGAAGGCTCTTTCATCGTTATTTGTTGGTATTGGCCAGCGCTGTGGGCGGGGCGCCCTCGCCCCGATTTGCGCACCGTCGCAACCGCCACGGCATCGGCCCGGGGGCGGGCCTCCTACAACAGCACACCCCTGGCGGCGAGGCCTTTTGGTATTGGCCAGCGCTGTGGGCGGGGCGCCCTCGCCCCGATTTGCGCACCGTCGCAACCACCACGGCATCGGCCCGGGGGTGGGCGTGCGTGGTTGTTGCCGACGCGTCGGCTTTTACAACCACGGCCTCCTCCTTGCGGGGGCTCCTACAACAGCACCCCCTGGCGGCGAAGCCTTGTCGCCTTTGCGCCTTGCGGCGCATCGAGGCTGAAGCCGCTCCTACGGCGGCGCCTGCGGGATGCCAAAGGACAGGGGCTTCATCAGGGGGCAAGACATGACTTCAACAACCAACAGTGACATAGCCTTATTGAAGCCATGGCGGGAAAAGTTGTTGACCGGTTTCTCCGTGGTGAAAGATCGGCCTTCAAAGCCTTGACGTTCGTAAAAGGTGACCTGTGCGGCCGCTTGCGAGGCAAGCACCACGCAGGCCATCGCCAACGCGATTCTGAATAGTGCATTCATTGCTGACGCCTGTAAGAGGGGATGTGTAAGCCGGAACCCGTGTCGAACCGGGGGATTTGATCCTGACGCTCGACACATCCGAACCATCAATATGGCGCGCCATCGAGTCCGGGTCTGTTCGCGAGCGTACATAGCGGGATCATTGACCGCCCCCCGCAATAAATTGCCTCTATGTTCGCCAGCGCACTGAACTGTGCGTGACATTCACTTATGCTGTTGATCTACCGGGTGCGACATCCAAGTCGAGCCGGTTTGCTCACGGACGGCTTGATGCCCTTCGTGCCACGATTGACCACTTCAAAAGGATTGACCATGAACCATACGCTACTGATTTCCGCACTGCTCGCAACGCTCAGCCTGGCCGCCTGTGACCGACCGACTGTCGTCAATGTGCCCGCCACGCCCGTCGCGCCCGTCGCGGTTCCCGGTCCAGCGGGTCCACAGGGCGAAACCGGCAGCCAGGGCGCAACCGGCTATCAGGGCGAAACCGGCAGCCAGGGCGCAACCGGCTATCAGGGCAACGAGGGTGCCCAGGGCGAGACCGGCAAGACCGGCGACGGCAGCACGGTGATCGTGGTGCCGGCCGAAGCGAACTGAATCCACTCATCCATTCGAGGAGCGCCGCATGTTGGGAACTATACTGTTGGTCGTCCTGATCCTGATGCTGCTCGGCGCCGTTCCGCGCTGGTCGCATAGCAAGAATTGGGGCTACGGTCCCAGTGGCGGTCTGGGTTTGGTGTTGGTCATCGTCATCGTGCTGCTGTTGCTGGGGAAGTTGTGACGGGTCGTCCCGCTCTGCGGTTTGGCTGATTCGGCCATGCACGATGCCCTGTTGATGGAGAGTTGATGTTTTCATCGGTCTTGAAATCGGCGCGCCGGATGTCGCACCTGTGGTATTGGCTGGCCGTGTGCGTGTTCGGCCTGTTCGGCATGGCTGCTTGCAGCAGCCTGCCGACCATCGTTCCCGACCTGGAGCGACGCCCCGGCCCGCCCGCGCAACTTGAAGGCGCGGGCGGGCCGCTATCGGCTGCGCACAGCAAGGCGATTCTCGACCGGTTGGAAGGCAGCGGCCAGAACACCGGCCTCTTCGAGCGCCACCTGGCGCTCGAAGAGGCCATCGTCGGCAGCCCGCTGACTACCGGCAACCAGGTACGGTTGCTGCAGGACGGCCCGGCCACTTACCAGGCGATGTACGCAGCCATCATGGCGGCCCGGGACCATATCAACATGGAGACTTACATCCTCGACGACGACGAGGTCGGCCAGCGCTTTGCGCAGGCCCTCATCGCCAAGCAGGGGCAGGGTGTGCAGGTCAATCTCATTCGTGACAGCGTAGGCACCCTCGGCACGCCGGCGGCCTTCTTCCAGCAACTGACCGACAGCGGCATCCAGGTGCTCGAATTCAACCCCATCAACCCCTTGATGTCACGCAAGGAATGGAGCTTGAATCAGCGCGACCACCGCAAGCTGCTGATTGTCGACGGGCACACGGCGTTTCTCGGCGGCATCAACATCAGCAGCGTCTATTCCGGCGGCTCGTTCAGCCGTCGCTCACGTCAGCGGCCCGACGGCGGCGTGGCGTGGCGCGACACCGACCTGCAACTGCAGGGGCCAGTGGTGGCCGAGTTGCAGAAATTGTTCCTCGCGACCTGGGAAAGCCAGAAGGGCGAGCCGCTGCCCGAGAAGAACTATTTTCCGCCCCCCGAGCACGCGGGCCCGCACGTGGTGCGCGCGATCGGCAGTTCGCCCGACGAACCCTTCAGCCTGATTTATGCCACGCTGCTCTCGGCTATCACCAGCGCTGAAGTCAGCGTGAATATCACCAACGCGTATTTCGCCCCCGACCCGCAGTTGCTCGACGTGCTCGAAGCGGCCGCCCGGCGCGGCGTCGACGTGACCCTGATCCTGCCGAGCCAGACCGACTCCTGGCTGGTGTTCCACGCCGGACGTAACTACTACGACCGGCTGTTGCGCGCAGGGGTGAAAATCCATGAACGGCAGGGTTTGATCCTGCATTCCAAAACCGCGCTGATCGACGGCGTCTGGGCCACGGTTGGCTCGACCAACCTCGACTGGCGCAGTTTCCTGCATAACTACGAGTTGAACGCGGTGGTGCTGGGGCCGGCGTTTGGCAAACAGGTGCAGGCGATGTTCGACAAGGATCTGGCGGCGTCCGAGACCATCACGCTCGAACAGTGGCAGCGCCGTGCGCTCGACCTGCGCGTGAAGGAATGGTTTGCCCGGGTCTGGGAATACTGGTTGTAAGCCCTGGCTTTTTCACCGCAAGAAATTCAGGATCAGCGTTACCTTAGGAAGCGCTGACATATTCCGTCATCGCGAGGCCCGCAAGGCCGTGGCGATCCAGCGTTCGTTGATTCCGCTGGCATTCTGGATTGCTTCGCTGCGCTCGCAATGACAAATAATGAATGATTCAGCGTCTCCTTAACTGCCACCCCGCGCAAGCGCGCGGTCGATCTTGTCGTCCATCTCGCCGACCAGGGCGGCCAGGCTGTTGGTGGCCTCGTCGATGGATTGCTTCGTCGACTGCGCCACCGTGTCCATGCGCGTGTCGACCGCCAGGATCACACCGCGCAATTGCGCAAACTCCTGCTCGATCTGCGTGCGCAGTTCATTGATGCGCGAGGTTTCGGCACTTTCCGCAAGTTTCCGCTGTGCCTGCAGCTCCTGATTGTGGCGGCGCGACTCCATCAACATGTTCGTGCGCAGCGCCAGGGCATAGAAGACGAAAAGTGCCACCAGAACCAGCGTGACGCCAAGCAGGATCACCCCCAGCGGACCCTCGATATCGAATGCCACGAATGACAGCGTGGTGGGTGCGATGAGTACCGGCCAGTTGACCAGGGTGAAAACCCCCAACAGAATCAATGCCACCAGGATGATTGCGCCTAGAAAATTCATGATGTTCCCTTTCATTAATTAAAGGATGTACTTGTCAAAGTGTAGATATGGGCTTCGGCATCGGCTTGACCGACCGCCTCCGCAGATAAAACCCGTTCAACATCGAACCCATTCTTCCCCGGGCTGATCAGTCGTCGTTTTCGTTCAGACCTGTCCTTGTGTAAGCGGGCGGGGCATTTTCCACGCTGCACGATGGCGGCTGCAATACACATTATTGCGATGTCTGCTGACGCAGATATTCACTCCGTTTCATGTTCATATAGACGGATTGGCTTACTTCGCGCAATTGGCGGGGGTATTGCTCGGTGGCGGTGAACCAGCTGTGCAGGCGTTTCTGGATCTGCATAGACGGCGGCTTGGCCAATGCGCCAAGATAAGCGTCGATGGCGAGGTAATAGCGCATGGTATTGCGTTCCGCCACGCCACGCATGCCCCTGATGTATTCGGGCTGGCCGCTGGATTGTTTGCCGGTCCGGGTGAAGCCCACCTTGCCGCTTCCAATGGTGGCGAGGTAGGTCTTCATGGCCAGTCGCCCAGCCAATCCGTAATCATACGAATAGGTCAGATGCAGAAAGGTCTGGCCGTTTCCAACCGGCACCGCCTGCAGCAGGATGAGATAGTTGCGGGTGCTCAGCGGCCCCTCCTGCGCATTGAGCTGGATCACCAGGTAATTCGCTGTCGCCGCGGCGACGCGATAGGTGAACTCGATGGGGAAGGCATCCTTGATGGGCTGGGGGGTTTTCTTGCCGATGTAGATCGTCAGGGCCGAGCGGGCCTCATCGGTCGTGGCACGGCAGTACTTGGTGTTGATATGCAGAATCAGCACATCGCACCATTGCTCCGGGCTGTTGAGTGCCGCGCTGACCGTGGAGAACGGGTAATCGACCAAGGCGTAGATATCGCCTTTCAACTCGTTGGACGATTCAGCAGAGTCGAGGGCCAGCGCTCGACGAAACGGGTTGTTCCGGAGGCGCTCATCCAGGGACGCATATTTGGCGTGGAGCGATGCGGCGGAATGTGTGTCCGGCACGGAGGCAAAGGCCAGCCCCGCGCTGGAAAACGCGATCCAGGCCAGGAGCACCCTTGTCAGCCAAGCCAACTGATTTTTCCGGAATGCGTGCACATCGGTATAGGCCTTATGTTTGCCTTGGCGATTACGGCCATGATCGCGTCATGTTGCCGTGGCGGTCGCTCTGCTTGCCGCGATGATCGTCGCGGTGGCCATCAGCAGCTTGCCATGAGGAGTGCGCGGAGGTGACGCCCCGGGTGCGCCTGTCCACACTGTCATGCAGCTCACCACGGTCCCTGCATCAACCGGAGATGCTGCTTCACGCGTAGATTGCCTTCCCAGCCGCAGTCCATCGAACGGCAGCGGTAGCGGCTGACCGAGATGAACATGCTCATGAGCAAATCAACGAACCGGCGCGGCACGCGGATCGCAGGGCCGTTGCAGCGGGGGCATGCGCACCCGGGAGAGGAATAGCCCGTGTCGTTAGGACGTCTGTAGCTTGCCATGAAGGGCTTTCAAGAAAGTGTCTGTCCCGCTCACGCTGCGCGTGACGCAGCGTGAGCGGGACAGGCGGAACATTAGACGCGGTCGTCCTTGTTCTGCGCTTCAAAGTCCTTGATCTGCTTTTCGGCTTCGTCCTTCGTGATGCCGTACGACTCCTGGATCTTGCCCATCAGCTGATCGCGCTTGCCGGCAATCACATCGAGGTGATCGTCGGTAAGCTTGCCCCACTTTGTTTTCACCTTGCCCTTGAACTGCTTCCAGTTGCCTTCCACGATATTCCAGTCCATCTCAATCTCCTTTGGTTGGGGCCCCGACTGACGGAATTGCCAATCGGACATCCTGTGTTGCAGTTGGCCTCTCGCCACGTGTGCACCTCGCGCAGCGACTGCTGCAGAAGGAAAGGGCTGGAAACCGCCTGGACCGCTTTTATAGAATCATCTGACTAAAGTGCAAGGCTAGTCGCATGCTCAGACGCAGTCTGTACGGTGGCGTACGTAGTGCGACGTTCGGTGATGGCCTTGGTGTGGTATCGGGAGGCCCGCACTGTCCGGGAGCGCGAGCCTGATGAAGGAACGACTCAGGCCTTCGGAACCCACAGAATGCACCAGCCATCGGGGCTGATCTGGCCCTCGACCACCTTGCAGGTATTGGACTCGGCGATGAAATGCAGGCAACCGTCGCATTTCTGGTCACCCTTCGGCTGAGCCTGGTACTGCACGCTTGCCTGTGACGCTTTCACCGGCTCTGCCGGCGCGGCAGCGTCTGGGCTGGTGGCTGGAGAGTCGGTTGGGGCCGGGGCGGCACCGGTTGCGTTTTCGCCTTTCTTTGAATCACAGCCAAAAAGTGCGGCTGGCAGCAACAGGCCACACCCCACCGCCAATGCACCGCGCAGCACCACCCTGCGCGGCGGGATCCCTTCCTTTACTTCGCCATTGAACGGTTTTCTGTGGCCTTCATCGATATCTGTGTTCATGTCAAACCCCTCTGGTTCTGGACCTGCCTGGCGGAATTGCCAATCAAGCATCCTTTGTCGCAACCGGCTTCTCGCCACGTATGCACCTCGCGCAGCGCCAAGCTGCAGAAAAAGTAGTGTGAAAACCACTCGTATACTTTTATAGAATCTTCCGATGAAAGAACAAGGCAATCCACCTCCTCAGGCGCATTTTGTGCGGCGACATACCTAGGGCGACGTTCGGTGACGGCCCTGTTTCGATACCCGGATGCTCGCACTACCCGGGGCGCGAGAACCACGCCCGTTCGTAGGTAGACGGCAGGCTGGCTGAGCAACTCCGGATAGTTCATGGCGTAGCCAGTAAGCGGGAATTGACAAACTCAACCGGCTTGGATTTTGCTTTCCCGATTGATTTTTGCTAGCTGCACCAGTGCCCCCAGGAGCTTCTTAATGTGCTGACGGGTCGGCTCATCGGTCAGCCTGCCGTCCGGGTCAAACCGCTGTGCGGCATTGCCGATCATCACTTCCGGTTGATTGACCACGGGCATGTCCAGCGTGACGAGGATTTGCCGCAGATGGTATTGGGCGCGGGCCGTGCCCAGGCCACCGGTAGAAGCCCCCATCACCGCCGCCGGTTTGCCCGTCCAGGCGCTCTCGCCATAGGGCCGCGAGGCCCAGTCGATGGCGTTCTTGAGCACGCCGGAAACCGAATAGTTGTACTCCGGCGTGGCGAACAGGATGGCATCGACGGCCAGAATCCGTCGCTTGAATTCAAGCACGGCAGCCGGCAGCGCCATTTCGGTGTCCTGATTGAAGACTGGAATGCCATGGAGTTCAACCAGATTCAGCACCACGTCGTCCGGCACCAGTTCCTGCGCCGCCTTGAGTGCTAAATGGTTGTAGGAGTCTTTGCGCAGACTCCCCACGATGCCTAGAATAATTATCTCGTCCATTCAAAACTCCTTGTCCTGATTCGGTAAAGGATGTCAGCACACCAGGCACTGCGCTGTGCGCCAGCGCACATAGGGCAACCGGTGGCCTGTGTGTGTTACCGAACGGAATGGAAACCGCTCCCGGTGCATCGTGCATGCTTGCCTGTGGCGTTTTAGCACTTCGCTTGTGCGCCCGCTCAGATATCGGTTGAACGGTGTCCGACCGGGCGATGTAGACGGGCCTCCTCCGTCAACCGGATAAAGCGCTTTCTCAGGCGTCCGTCACCGGTGCGCCTTTCCTGTGTTTTTCGAGGAGCCAACATGAACACTCCATCCAAATCCATTACGAGCCTGCTGAGTCGGGTGGCCCCGCTTGCCCTGCTGCGCCTGTCCTCTGCAAACCTGTACGCCCAGCAGGCCATGTCGATTTCCCTGAATGGCGCCGCCGAGGTGCCGCCAGTGGCCACTTCAGCGACGGGGTCGGGGCAGATCACGGTGTTTACTGACCACAGGGTGAGTGGCCGCATCAAGACTTCCGGATTTGTCCCGACGATGGCGCATATTCATGAGGGCGCCGTCGGGAAAAACGGCCCGCCGATCATTACCCTGACCCAAACCGCTAACGACAGCTTTGTCGTCCCCGCCGGTGCCAGGCTAACTGACGCGCAGTACACGAGTTTCACGGCCGGCGAGCTTTACGTCAATGTGCACAGCGCGCAGTACCCGAATGGTGAAATCCGGGCGCAGTTGCTGCGTACGGAAACAGACGGTACTCCGACGCGCGCGGATTACTGACCCGCATCACCTCGAGGAGAAATCATGAGCCTGGTAACCATCCTGTTGATCGTTCTGATCCTGATGCTGATCGGCGCCATTCCGACCTGGCCGCACAGCAAGAACTGGGGCTACGGACCCAGTGGTGGGTTGGGTGGTGATCATCGTCATCTTGCTGCTGTTGCTGGGACTGCTGTGAAGGGTCGTTGCCGCTCCACGGTCAGGTTGGTGCGACCGCGCTCGTGTGCGCTCTTGTTTGGCGTGGTGGTTTTGGCACTTGCCGCCTGTGGTGGCGTGGCCACGCTGCCGATCTCGGCCGGTACCGGGCCACAGCCCACGCTGCCGCCACCCCAGCAGACGCTGATTCCGACCGTGAACATCGCGCCCGCCAAGGGCTGGCCGCCCGGTGCGACGCCGCAGGCGGCACCGGGCACGCGCGTGACCGCGTTCGCTCGCGGCCTCGACCACCCGCGTTGGCTGCATGTGTTGCCTAACGGCGATGTGCTGGTGGCGGAGACCAATACGCCGCCCAAGCCAGACGACGCCAAGGGCATCAAGGGTTGGCTGATGGGCCTGGTGATGAAGCGGGCGGGCGCTGCCGTGCCCAGTGCCAATCGCATCACGCTGCTGCGCGATACCGATGGTGACGGCGTGGCAGATCTGCGCTCGGTATTGCTGGCAGGCTTGAGCTCGCCTTTCGGTATGGCGCTGGTGGGCAATAGTCTCTATGTGGCCAACTCCGACGCGGTGCTGCGCTTTCCCTACGCCGCTGGCGACACGCGTATTACCGCGCCCGGCATCAAGGTAGTGGATCTGCCTGCTGGCCCGATCAATCATCACTGGACCAGGAACCTCATCGCGAGCCCGGACGGAAGCAAGCTCTACGTGACCGTCGGCTCGAACAGCAACGTGGCTGAGCGTGGCATGGCAGTGGAGGCGGAGCGCGCCGCTATCTGGGAGGTGGATATACAGAGCGGTGCACACCGCATCTTTGCGTCCGGCCTGCGCAACCCGAACGGCCTGGCCTGGGAGCCTCACAGCGGCGCATTGTGGACGGTGGTGAACGAGCGCGACGAGTTGGGCAGCGACCTGGTTCCCGATTACCTGACCTCGGTGCGCGACGGAGCCTTCTACGGCTGGCCTTACAGCTACTACGGCCAGCATATCGACGAGCGCGTGAAGCCGCAGCGGCCCGAACTGGTGGCCCGCGCGATTGCACCGGACTACGCCCTGGGCCCGCACACCGCGCCGCTGGGCCTGGCGTCTTCAATCGGCACCACGCTGTCCGCAGAATTCGCAAACGGCATGTTCATCGGCCAGCATGGCTCGTGGAACCGCCGGCCGCATAGCGGCTACAAGGTGATCTTCGTGCCCTTCGAAAACGGCAAACCTGCTGGTTCGCCCATCGATGTGCTGGCCGGTTTTCTCAGTGAGGCAGGCAATGCCTACGGCCGCCCGGTCGGTGTGGCGCTGAACAAGCAAGGCGCGTTGCTGGTGGCCGACGATGTGGGTAATATAATCTGGCGCGTGAGCGGGGGGCGCCAAGCTCAAGGGTGGCAAGCATGGCACCGTTGCATATAGGTCATTGGCCAGCTTTGCCTGACCGGCTGCTGCCGATGCCGATGCCGCTTGTCGCCTGAGGCGGCAATTCATTCACCGCTCTGTTCGCTGTCGCACTGACAGCCAGCGCCAAGGTGGAGACAATGATGAGCAACGGCGGGGCGTGCTCATTCTCCGGGAAAGATCCGCTCCCGACGTCCCATCACCTGTCGGTCCGCCCATGCGGTGAGCATTGTGAGCAACTATTTTCGTTCAACCAAGGAGAGAAAGCCATGAAAGCCAGCGTAGCAAGCAGCGACCGCATGACCCACATTTTGATTATGGCGGCAACATTTCTGCTGTTATTAACCGCATTCGGCACGCACCAGGCCTCCGCCCAAACGAGCGCGGGTCTACGCGTCTACGGTCCGGGAGGCCCCGCACCTGCCATGAAGGAAGCCGCGAAGGCATTTGAACAGAAAACCGGAACACCTGTTGTTGTAACGGCCGGACCTACTCCAGAGTGGCTCGAACAGGCGAAGCGCGACGCGGACTTGATCTACAGTGGGTCAGAAACCATGATGACCGACTTTGCCCAGGCGATGGAGGCTCAAATCGATGAGACGCGCGTCGAGCCACTCTACCTGCGTCCTTTTTCGATCCTGGTGCGTCCCGGAAACCCCAAGAACATTAAAGGATTGCGTGATTTGTTTCGTCCTGGCTACCGTGTCATGGTCGTCAATGGCGCCGGCCAGAATGGCGTGTGGGAGGATGCCGCCGGTCGTCAGGGCGATATCAAGTCAGTGCGCGCACTCCGTAAAAACATCGTGAAATACGCCAAAAACAGCGCCCTGGCCAAGCAGGCATGGATCGATGATCAGTCAGTGGACGCCTGGCTCATCTGGAATATCTGGCAGGTGGCCAACCCGACCCTGGCCGATGTCGTGCCCATCGAAAAAGATTATGTGATCTATCGGGACACCGGCATCGTCGTGACCAAAAAGGGGGACTCGAGCCCGGCGGCGAAGCAGTTCATGGACTTTTTGAAATCCCCGAACGGCGCGGAAATTTTCCAGAAATGGGGATGGATGACGAGTGCAAACAAGGGCGCATCCAAAAAATAGCCCGGGAAAATGCCCGCATGGATGACACCGTTGCACACGGGTCATTTGCTGATTTTTGCTGGGAGCGATGTTGATGAAGATGCACCATCAGCAAGGCGTGGCGTTGGCGAAAATGGAACTTGCGCACGGAAAATCGCCCGCCTTGACAGTAATGGCAAGGCAGATCATTGCAGCGCAGAAGAAGGGAATCGCCCAGCTCGAACGGTGGGCTCGAACATTGGCTCGCCAAGCAGAAGTGGCCGCGCCAGCGGCATGATGCATGCCGCTGGCGGCGCTATAGGCACGACGTCGATGGCGGCGGAATGGCGGCGCTCACACAGCGCTGATGTCCTTGCTGTCGCCGACCGAAGCCTGGATGACTTCGCGTGCGATCGCCGTCTCCTGCGTCGTCCGGGTCTCCACCACCAGCACGACCTGGCCGCTGGCGATTGCATCGCCGACCAGATCCGACAACCATCCTTCCTTCTTTTCGGGGCCGGCCGAGGCACCGGCCGCGGCGCCGACCAAACCGCCGAGGCTGGCACCCCATCCCAGCATCACAAGAGGCGCGATCAATGGACTGGCGATGAACAGACTTACGTTTGCCACCGCCAGCGCCACGCTCCCCAGCGCGCCGATGCCGGTGCCCACCGCAGCTCCGATGGTGCCGTCTACGATAACGTCCTTCAGGACTTCATTGCTGCCTTCATTCAGCGCGGCGTCAGACGAAGCCGGGTCGGATGCGAAGATATGCAGGCGTTCGCGCAGCAGCCCCCGCTCGACGAGCCTGGAAAACACGCTTTCGGCTTCTTCGCTGTGGGCAAAAAAGCCCGAAACGTGGTGGCGGTATTGGTCCATGTGATTTCTCCTGGGGGGGGCCCGTTCGAGACGGAAAATTTCAAGCTTATCCGGTGGGCGCCGAAGCGTCTGTACGCTGTCGTACGGATGCGATGGGCAATCCGGGATCAGATTCGAACCGGAATTAATGGAAGCGAAAGCAGGCGCTGCCGCCGCCCCCGGCGTGATGAACTTACTTTGGTCGTGGACGCGACAGCTTCGGCTGCACCGCCTGGAGGCGGCCGGCACGCAACTCGACCACGGCCTTCGCCACCGCACGCGCCACATTACGCGCTTCTTCCTGCACGGGTTCATCCCGGTCCAGGCTGTCGTGGCTGGTCGCATACGGCTCGTAGTAGCCGATGAAACGGTCCAGTCGCGCCTGCGCACCCGCGTCGATGAAACCCATCCAGTCGAGCCAGTCCGACAGGGCGCGGCGCGCGTCTTCGATCCCGGCCACGTCACCGTGGACGATCAACCCGTAGGCGCGCCCTGCCAGATGTTGGGGGTAGTCCCAGCCGGCCATCTCGAGTGCTTTTGCCTTGCCGGGATTCTTGCCCGAGGTCGCGGTGGGATCGGGGTTGCCGCCGTCGGCGCACACCAGGCGGTCGATCATCAGCTTCAACGGGCTGGGGCTCTGGTACCAATACACCGGCGAGACGATGATCACCGCATGGGCGGCGGTCCAGCGCTCGTAGATCTCGGCCATCCAGTCATTGGTCTGGTCGAGCGCGTGGTTGGGGTAGCAACTGCACGGCCAGTTGCACAGGGACATCGCGGTGGACACGCAGCCCTTGCAGGGATGGATCTTGCGGCCGTATTCGGAGCTGAGCAGGCTGAGGTCGAGCACGTCAGCCTGGATGCCGGCCTGCTCCAGGGTTTCGCGAGCGATCCCCAGCAGACGGAAGGTCTTGGACATCTCACCCGGGCAGGTGCCATCGTTGCGTGCCGAGCCGCAGATCAGCAACACCCGGGACGCGCTCGCCGGGTCGGCCCAGCGCAATTGCGCCGCGTCGATGCGCTGTTTCGTGGCGACCCACTCGGAAGATAAGTCGTAGTCCGGATCGGCATATCCCGGGCCCGCTTTCTGTGTGAAGGGGGACTTGCGGTACGCGTTGTAGGCCTGCCAGGCGATCTCTTCGAGGCGCGCAATGGATGTATCTTCGACACGGAACGCCGGGTCGATGAAGGCAGCCCGAAACCGGGTACTGAACTCGGCACGTGCGAGTGGGGCCGGTGCCTGGCCCTTGCGAATCTCAATCATGATGGCCTCCGTGGGGTGCCAAATTTTTCCGCCAAGTTGGCAAGGTTGAGGCGCGGGGATATATCGGTTTTCATGGGGTTTTCCTTGGCAGACGCCTGCGGTATCGCCAAAAGCGGCTCATCAGCGGCTTGACGCTAATGCCGTGGACGAGAATCGAAAGCGAGACCGCGATCAGCGTCAACTGGATCAGATCCAGGGCCAGCTCTTCGGGGAGGCCGTGCTGGATGGCGTACATCAGGTAGTACAGCGAACCGATGCCACGCACCCCGAACCAGCCCACCATGCCGCGTATCGGCCACGCAGTGCGCGTGCCCATCAGGCCGATGAGGACGCTGACCGGGCGCGCCACCATAAACAGGAACAGCGCGAGTCCCACCGCCCGCCAGCTCCAGGAATCGAGAAACAGCGTGCCACCGATTAGCAGGATGAGCATCAATTCCGAGAGCCGCTCCAGATGTTCCTTGAATACCAGCGATCCTCCACTGACGGTCGGCGCGGGATCGTTATCCGGGCATGCGTCTGCCGCTTCCGGTTCGATTTGGTCGGTTTGTGGCCGATCCGGGGAATCTTGAATGGCGGCGGCGAGTTTGAGTTCGGTCTGGCGCAGCGCGACGGCAGCGAAAAAAACCGCCAGAAATCCCCATGCATCGACCAGCACACTCAAGCCGTACACCACCCCGATCAGGCCAAGCCCAAGGAAGTCGTCCATGAGCTTGTGCCGGGGTGGATTGCCGCGCAGTTTCCGCCCCAAATGGGCCAGTGCGGCGCCGGACATGAGTCCGATGGCGATTCCCGCCACCGTGGCCCACAGCACATCGACCAGCGCCCAGCGCAGGCCAAATTCACCGAGCTCGTGCAGTCCGAGCAATCCCATCCCCAGCATCACGAACGGAAAAGCGCTGCCATCGTTCATGCCCGCCTCGCAGGTCAAGGTGAAACGAAGCTGGTCGCGATCACCGGGATGACGGGTCTGGACATCGGTCGCCAACACCGGATCGGTCGGCGCCAGGATTGCGCCCAGCAAGACGCCCGCACCCAGTGGCAGGCCGAGCAGGGTGTAGGCGAAGGCGGCGACCAGCCCGACGCTGACCGCCATGGATACCGATGCCAGCAGAACCGGGGTGCGCCAGCGGGCGAAGCTGAACGGCACGGGCATTTTGACGCCGGCGGAAAACAGCGAAATCAGTACGACCACTTCGGTCAGCACTTCCAGCAACGCCGACTCCTTGAGCGGGTTGAAGTGAAATAGATTGAGCACCGTCGGCCCGACCAGCAGTCCCACCGCCAGATAGACAATGGCCGGGGTGACCGGCAGGCGCTGGAGCATCGGCGCAGTCAAGCCCCTCGCGAGCAGCAGGCCACCCACGAGCAGAAACCATTGTGCGTTAGTCATGGCTCGATCGATTCATTGAGTGTCCAGTATGACGTGACTGTGATGGCTGTATTGCCGGGTAGTGAATTCGCCAGGCATGGCAAGACACCATCGTGCCTTGGGGGGCTGGAGTATTCGATATTTGTGCTTGATCAGTGTCCGACACGTTCAGCGTAATCGAATTCAAAAATTTCTGGTGTACGCCACCGTACAGACGCACGTGTTATGCCCGCCTAAGGTGCAGCAGTGACAAGCGCATTCATTGATGACGCCAAATAGCGGGAAAAAATACATCCTGTTTGACCCGGTGCGGCTTGTCAAAAATCGTCTGCCGCCTATAACTGTTACTCATTACAGCCGCTATCCGGCAGGCCGGCGTGACTCATCCAGGAGATCGATCATGAGCAAAGCAAAGACAACGGGTACTGGGAAACGCAAACAGGCAAAAGGCTCGACCCCGGCCAGAGACACACACCGGGCTGTCGGCGGCGAACTGCACCAGGTCGCGGGTGGCGAGCACCCGGCGCTCACCACCAACCAGGGCCTCGGCCTTTCCGATAACCAAAACTCGCTCAAGGCCAACCCGCGCGGCCCCGCGCTGCTGGAGGACTTCATCCTCCGCGAAAAAATCACCCATTTCGATCACGAGCGGATTCCCGAGCGTATCGTTCACGCGCGCGCGACGGGCGTGCATGGATTCTTCGAGCTGACCGCCTCGTTGAAGCAATACACCAGCGCCAGGATCCTCACCGAGGTCGGCGAGAAGACCCCCGTGTTCACGCGCATCTCGACGGTCGCAGGCGGCGCGGGTTCGGTCGACACCCCGCGTGACATACGCGGGTTTGCCGTCAAGTTCTACACCAAGGAAGGCAACTGGGATTTGGTCGGCAACAACATCCCGGTTTTCTTCATCCAGGATGCCATCAAATTCCCCGACCTCATCCATGCTGTAAAAATGGAACCCGACCGCGGCTTTCCGCAATCGGCGACCGCGCACGACACCTTCTGGGATTTCATATCGCTCACGCCTGAGTCCATGCATACCGTGATGTGGATCATGTCTGATCGCACCTTGCCACGGTCGCTGCGCATGATCGAAGCCTTTGGCGTGCACAGCTTCCGGCTGATCAATGCCGCCGGTGAATCAACCTTCGTCAAATTCCACTGGCGTCCCAAGCTCGGCCTGCAGTCCACCATCTGGGACGAGACCGTCAAAATCTCCGGCGCCGATCAGGATTTCCACCGCCGCGACATGTTCGACGCCATCGCGGCCGGCAATTTCCCCGAGTGGGAATTCGCGGTGCAACTGTTCACGCAGGAACAGGCGGACAGCTTCCCGTTCGACCATCTGGACGCCACCAAGCTAATTCCCGAAGAACTGGTGCCGCTGAAAGTGATCGGCCGCATGGTGCTGGATCGCTGGCCGAACAATTTCTTCGCCGAAACCGAACAGGTCGCTTACTGCCCTTCGCATGTGGTGCCGGGCATCGATTTCTCGAACGATCCGCTGTTGCAAGGCCGTTTGTTCTCCTATCTCGACACCCAGCTTTCGCGACTGGGTTCGCCCAATTTCCACCAGATCCCGGTCAACGCGCCCAAGTGCCCGTTTGCCAACCATCAACGTGACGGACACATGCAGATGGCGCAGCCGGCGGGCCGGGTCGCCTATGAGCCCAACTCCCTGTCCGACAACTCGCCGCGGGAAACGCCCAATGGCTTTCACAGCGCCGCAATCACGGAAACCGGCGAGAAAGGCCGCATCCGCGCCGAAAGCTTCGCCGACCATTACAGCCAGGCGCGGCAGTTCTATCTCAGCCAGACCGCATATGAACAGGCGCATATCGCCTCGGCATTGGTATTCGAGCTTTCCAAGGTCGAGCATCCGCACATCCGCGAAGTCATGGTCGGCCACCTGCTTCATATCGAAAAAGATCTGGCCAAGCGGGTCGCTGCGGGCCTTGGTCTGGACACCCTGCCCGATGCGCCGGTGGCGGCAGCGCCTGTGAAGAAGATGGCGCCATCGCCCGCATTGCAGATCATCGGCAAGATGAAAGCCACGCTCGCGGGGCGCGCGATCGGCATCCTGATCGCGGATGGCTCGGATGGCGCTGTCATCAAGAAAATCAAAAAGGCCGCGATCGATGCAGGCGCCAGCGTGAAAATCATCGCCCCCACTGTGGGCGGCGCGAAGCTGGCCGATGGCACGATGCTGGCGGCAGACGGGCAACTGGCGGGTACGCCATCCGTGCTGTTCGACGCAGTCGCCGTCATCCTTTCCGACAAGGGCGCAAAAGCGCTGTCGATGGAAGGCGCCGCGATCGACTTCGTGCGCGACGCGTTCGGTCACCTCAAGGCCATCGCCATCGACCAGGGCGGCCAGGTGCTTCTGAAAAATGCAAATGTCGGACAGGACGCGGGCGTTGTGGATGCCAACGACAAGAACGCATTTATTGCAGCGGCCAAGACGCGCCAATGGGACCGGGAAAAGTCCGTTCGAACCTTGGCATAAAAGAAATGCAAAAAATCAGGAAAAATTCCAAGTCTGAAAGAAAGGAACAGCGCTATGCGTAACAAAGAAGAAGGGAAGATAGGGTGGATTTTGCTTTGGCTCGTGGGAATCCCGATTCCGATTTTGGTGGTGCTGTATTTCCTGCGTGGATGCACCTGAGGCGGCTCCGTTGAAAAATACCCGCTCACGCAGTGATGGCATTGGGGAACTCACTGGGCTTGCGCCTGCAATAGCGAGGTCGACGACCCCGCCGTTCAAAAAGGAGAGACAAGCAATGAGCACGATCACCACGCAAGACGGTACGCAGATCTATTACAAGGACTGGGGCGCAGGACAGCCCGTGGTGTTCAGCCACGGCTGGCCCCTCAGCTCAGATAGCTGGGAGGCGCAGATGCTGTTTCTGGCCAGCCATGGCTATCGCTGCATTGCCCATGACCGGCGCGGCCATGGCCGTTCGAGCCAGCCCTGGCATGGCAACGAGATGGACACCTTTGCCGACGATCTCGCGGAACTCATCGAAACGCTGGCCCTGAAGGATATCGTGCTGATCGGCTTTTCCATGGGCGGCGGCGAAGTTGCCCGCTATATCGGCCGCCACGGTACCAAGCGATTGGACAGGGCCGCGTTGATCTCCGCCGTCCCGCCGCTGATGCTGAAAACGGCAGCCAATCCCGGCGGCTTGCCGATGGAGAAGTTCGACGAGATACGCCAGGGCGCCATCGCCGACCGCTCGCAGCTCTACCAGGATATCGCCAGCGGCCCGTTCTTCGGCGCCAACCGGCCGGGCGCCAAGGTTTCGCAAGGCATGATCGACTCGTTCTGGCTGCAGGGGATGCAGGCCGGTCACAAGAACACCTTCGACTGCATCAAGGCGTTCTCCGAAACGGATTTCACTGAAGATCTGAAGAAATTTGACGTGCCGACGCTGATCATTCATGGCGACGACGACCAGATCGTGCCGATCGGCGCCGCTGCGCTCAACGCAGCGAAGCTGGTCAAAAACGCGACCCTGAAAATCTACCCGGGCGCCCCCCACGGTCTCGCGAACACACACAAAGACCAACTCAATGCCGACCTGCTTGAATTTATCAGGTTCTGACGGTTGCCCGCACTTCAAAATTCACTACAAACAAATGGCGGAGGGTTTTTCAAAAAATGACTTTTTTCACAACTACGTTAGGTAGTCGGTACAGGAGGGCTGGCCGCCTGAGTATCTAGCCCTCCCTTGACTAAAAGGAGTATGGAACATGAACAAAAAATCACTTTTTGTCGTTGGTGTCGCCATAGTTTTACCCATCATGAGTGTTGCGCAAACTCCCGCTGTCGAAGACTTCCCCACGCTGATAAAACGTCTTCAAGCGGAGAAACCGAAGTTCGCGCAGCGCCAGCAAGCCTTGCTCGCAGAACGCTATGACCTCGCTGACCGGCCGGCCAAGGAAACGAGCATGTCGCGCGGCAAGCCGGTTCAAGATGGGATACGCGTCAAGTTGCCCAGTGGCATGACTTGGGAGAAACTCGCCGCCCTGTCGCCGGAGGAAGTCAAGGCAAAGCAGCTCTGGCCGGCCGGCTTTCTGCCGTTACCGCATCCCCACCATGAAGCGGGCGGCATGATTTTCCCGGAGTTCCTCATCGAGGAAACGAAGAAGCAGAATGATCGTGATTTAACCCGTTTCGACCTCGACTTCGACTTGCCGGATCATTTTCTGCCTGATTTCCCGGCAGCGATCTATCTGACGACGCGGCCGGATCTCGGCGACGTTTCGCAAGGGAAACTGGTAACGCACGCCAACTTCAACGAATTGTTCAAAGACATCCTCAATCCCAAGCAACTCGAAGGATTGCGCATGCTGCTCACGCCGTTTCCCCAACAGCAGTTCAACGCCACCGAAGATCGCCGCAGCTTGAAGGCCTCTCAGGGCGTTGCTTGCTTCGACTGTCACGCCAACGGCCATACCAACGCCGCCACCCACACGGTCGGCGACATTCGGCCCAATGAGCATCGCCATCGGATCGACACACCTTCGCTTCGGGGGGTGAACGTTCAGCGCCTGTTCGGTTCCCAGCGTGCCCTGAAAACCGTGGAGGATTTCACCGAGTTCGAGCAGCGTGCCGCCTACTTTGACGGCATCCCGGCCGACGCGGCGCGAAAAGGCACAAACGTCCTCGAACGCGGCAGCCAGGTGCATTTCATGGCGGAGTTTCAGGCCTTGCTCGACTTCCCACCCGCGCCGAAGCTCGACGTTTTCGGCAAGCTCAATCCCGCCAAAGCCAGCGGGAGTGAAATGCGCGGCCAGAATGTCTTCTTCGGCAAGGGCCAGTGCGCGACCTGCCACACCCCGCCGTACTACACCGACAACCTCATGCACAACTTGAGGGCAGAGCGCTTCTTCAAGACGGTTACGATCAACGGTCGCAAGGCGTCGGCCGACGGCCCGATCAAGACCTTCCCGTTGCGCGGCATCAAAGACTCGCCGCCGTATCTGCACGATGACCGCCTGCTGACGCTGGATGACACGGTGGAGTTCTTCAATCTCGTGTTGGAATTGAAGCTGAATGAACAGGAGAAGAAGGATCTGGTGGCATTCATGCGGGTGCTGTAGGCCACCCTGGCTTGACGGCGAGCATGAGAGGTCGATGATCAAAAAGGGGACAAGCAGTTGGCACGATCACGACGCAAGGCGGTACGCATATCTATTACAAGGACTGAGGGGCCAGCCTGTGGTGGTTCAGCCATGGCTGGCCCTTCAGTGCGGATAGCTGGGAGGCGCAGATGCTGTTTCTGGCCGCCCACGGCTATCGCTGCATTGCCCATGACCGGCGCGGCCATGACCGGCGCGGCCATGGCCGCTCGAGCCAGCCCTGGCATGGCAACGAAATGGACATTATGCCGACGACCTCGCGGAACTCATCGAAACGCTCCTGCTGGAATTTCTTAAGACCTGATTCGTCAACTGCAAAAACACCATGAAAGATTTTGTACAAAATATCGATGGCATCACCGTCAACAATCAAGGATCTAAAAAGCGCCCCGATTGTTAAAAGCCACACACCCAACGTACCGCGATTGATCGGCGTGGGTTAAAACCTGGAATTCACCAATGATGAGCCAAAGCCTGACCGCTTGCCATTATCTGCATACCGGCCAACGCACCTGCCATGCCGACGATGGACGCGAGCTTGCGTGCGAGGGTTCCGGCCAGGACGCCTCGTTTGCCGTCGGCATACCCTGGCCGGAACCGCGCTTCGACGTGCGCGACGACGAGGTCATGGATGGTCTGACCGGCCTGATCTGGTGTCGCAGTGCCGGGCTCGCAGAATTTCCCCTCACCTGGCAGGAAGCGCTCGATTTCGTCGCGGCCATGAACCGCGAGCAGCGCTTCGGCCAGCGCGACTGGCGCATGCCCAATCGCCGCGAATTGCGCAGCCTGCTCAGTCTGCAAACCAAATTTCCTGCGCTGCCTGAGCGACACCCGTTCATCGATGTGTTCAACGGCTGGTACTGGACTTCGACCACGGCGGCCATCAGCCCGGCACACGCCTGGTACGTGGCGCTCGATGGCGCGCGCATGTTTTACGGCGGCAAGGATCAATCCTTCATGCTATGGCCGGTGCGCGGCGAAGGCCTGGGCGTGGTCCCGCGAACGGGCCAAAGC
>NZ_LDUG01000018.1:139170-276565 GCF_001530125.1 Thiobacillus denitrificans
TTGCTCTGGCACCGCAGCGCGAATCTCACCCCGCAACCGGTGGTCTGGCGCGAGGCGTTGGCAGCGGTGGCCAAGCTTAACCAGGCAGGCGAGGGCAGTGCCTGGCGGCTGCCCACCATCAACGAACTGGAATCGCTGGTGGATTGTGCCGCCCACAGCCCGGCCTTGCCGGCCGGGCATCCCTTCGCCGACGTGCTGGACATTTACTGGTCGTCCAGCACCAGCCTGTTCGAACCCGATTGGGCCTGGGCCCTGTACCTGGAAAAAGGCGCGACGGGCGTCGGACAAAAGCGGTTCGCCGAATTTTCGGTATGGGCCGTGGCAACGGTCGATTGAATGATGCCCATGCCAAGGACGAAAAACGGCGGGTGACTACCCACCCAAGCCACCACCCGGAAAGTATCCAAGGCGTTGCCGATCTTCTTCAGTACAAGCGTCATTCAGACACAGAAATTTTGTTCCATTGTCTTCAAGTGATGCGAGATTCGTATCGGGTTCGTCGAAGCACTCAGCGTCTGTAAAGATGAAGTGAAACGCATCGGCGACCTGCAGTTCCAGCATTCCTTCATTGCTTTCTCCATAAACATGCCAACGGTCCGCCGTCCCTCCAGGAATTGCGGGAGCGAACTTGCCAGTCCTGTCATCCTTCCAGGCGACGATCACGGGCTTCTTCAGTATCTCGTCGGCTTTCCCCACAGCCGTTAGGCGCGCCTGCGTAAAGTTCATAGGGGTATCTTGATCAGGTAATTTGATGGTCTGCATTTTTAGGCCTCTATAGATAAAGTAAATTTATGTTGCATGGCATTCACATGCTTTCACCCAACGCTCGTCACAAATACATTAGTACGCTGAAACTCCGACGAGTTCTGTGCGGCAGCATACGTGGCTATCGGGGTATGCCGTCAAGCGGAGTCCGCTGCCTTATGGATACGTACAAGGTCCCGCCGCTGGCGAACCTGCCGGCACGCCTGACGCGCTGCTGCTCTTTGCCAGCGCGCGCTTGGCGGCTGGCGCCGGCATTAGCGGCCGTACCTGCAACGGCATCGCGTGGAAGAGGTTCCCGGGCTTTGCGGATATCGTCTTAGAAGGCCTGTTGATTGGGAGAAATGGTGTGAACGTCGGGGTCGAAATCCAGTGTGCAGATCCAGTCGGCGCCTTGGCCGCAGGCGTTCGCCAGTGCCCCGCAAAGGCACTTGGGTTCCGGTGGCACCTGTTCGATAGGGGTTCCGGCTTTTCCATCGCGCATCGCTTCGACGTGATCGGGGGCGCCGACGGCGGCTGTGTTTATGCGCATCGTCAAACACTGTGCCTTCCTGGGCGCTGTGGGCCCCTCGCAAACAGCCGGTACCCTCCCGCCAGTGCAACGCCGAATACGAGATGGGTTATCAGGGTCACCCAGTCGCGAACCCCTGCGAACCAGGGGAACAGCAGCGTTAATCCATACAGATTGACTACGTATATGGCCAGACCGTATAGCGCGCCGGCAAACAGAGCCGACCCGTTGCGCAGACGACTGGCCAAGGGCGCCGCGATCAGGGCATAAACGACGGACAGAAGAAAGTGGATCAGCGTGGCGACCAGCAGGATATTCCATTGCGGCGTCGACGGCGGGGGGAGGACATCAATACCCATGACCAGTGCGGCGGTCAGGCGTGCATCGCGGAAAAGGGTTTCGGGGAGCGGCATTCCCGCCAGCCACCACAGGGCAATCTGTGCCAGTGTGGCAACCACACCGGCGCCGAGGCCGGCAACAAGTGCCATCACCGGATCAATACGTTCGTGCGCTGTTCTTGGCGGGACGGTTTCCGCCGTCATGCTTCTGCCATCAAGTCGATGCTTTCCTGGCTCAGCAGCGGCGCGTCGAGCAGGCCCGCGAGGCCTTCCGCGCCCTGCCGCATGAGGATCCCGTGGTTACGGATAAACATCGAGCGGGCAAACGGGGCGATCATATTCATCCACCACCGGGTGCTGCGGACATGCCACGCGTAATGGACGATGCTGACCGTGCCCTCGTTGCTGAAATGCCAGCAGCCGACCCCTTCGAGGTCGCCCTGGACGGCGCCTTCCATGGCCACCTGCTTTTCGATGCGGGTGGCGCGCACATCGAACACCATCCGGTAAGGCAATCGCCCCTGCCAGACATAGCGCAGGACGCTGTCGATCCCATCGGCATCACCGACCGCAACCTGCTCCACTTTCTGTATGCCCGGCCACCAGTCCGGCCAGTGCGGGGAATTGTGGATGGCTGCGTACACCGCCTCCAGCGGCGCTTCGATGCGCCAAATTGTCAGCAAGCGATATTCCGCCACGGTGTCTCCAAAGAAGGACTAAAGTGAATCAGCAGCCGCCGCCGCGAAGCAAACTGGTGATGAGGGCCGCCGCAGGCCATGGCGCAAGTTTGCCCAAGTTCAGTGTGCGCTGTCGTACAGACGCGTGTTTCCCCTTGAGTAAGCTTGCAAGCAAGGACATGCCAATGACACCTTGCCGGCATTCCCGGAAAGACACGCTGATCCTGACTTTGGCCGGAGGTTTGTCGCTGCCTGCCCGAGTTTGAGTAAACAAATTGAATAGGAGAATGATCATGAACGATGCAACTCAGGATTTTGAACGCCCCGGCTACGAAACCCGGCCCATTCCGGACTTCCCCCATGCCCCCTTCGACTGGTCCCGCGAGCAGGCCGAGGAAGTCGCCAAAACGGAAGGCCTGACGCTGACTGAAACGCGCTGGGAGGTCGTGCGTGCGTTGCAAGGGCTGTGTGCGCACCATGCGGAACCTGCCCTGAACGCGCGCGACCTGCACGATGCGCTCGATGAGCATTTCCATGGCGAAGGCGGCATCAAGTATCTCTACGAACTGTTCCCCGAGGGCCCCCTGGCCCAAGGCTGCCGGCTCGCCGGCCTGAAACCGCCGGCAGGCGCTCAGGACAAGGGCATGGGCAGCGCGGTCTAAGCACTCAGCATCCGGCAACAGGCGTCTCCGCCGCGCAAACCCTCCGTGGGCCTGCGCGGCGCGGTCACGTATTGCTCAGCGGTCCCGCGCCGGTCCGGCCGATCATCGCCAGAAACTCGCGCCGGGTCGAGCCATCCGAGCGGAAGACGCCCAGCATGCGGCTGGTCACCATGGCCGCGCCCGGCTTGTGCACGCCGCGCGTGGTCATGCACTGATGGGCCCCCTCGATCACCACCGCGACCCCTTTTGGCTGCAGCACGTCGTTCAGCGTATCGGCAATCTGCACCGTCATTCTTTCCTGGATCTGCAGGCGTTTGGCATAGATGTCGACCAGGCGCGCAAGCTTGGAAATGCCCACCACCCGGCGGTCGGGCAGGTAGGCGACGTGCGCCTTGCCGATGATGGGCACCATGTGGTGCTCGCAATGGCTTTCGAAGCGGATGTCGGTCATGACGATCATCTCGTCGTAGCCATCCACCTCGGAAAACGTGCGCGACAGGGTCTGCACCGGATCCTCGAGGTAGCCGGCGAAGAATTCCTCGTAGGCCCGCACCACGCGCGCCGGGGTGTCGAGCAGACCCTCGCGGGTCGGGTCGTCGCCTGCCCAGCGGATCAGGGTGCGTACCGCGTTTTCGGCATCGCTGCGGTCGGGGCGGGGCGACGGTTCGGATGATTGGGCGGGCGTGTCATGCGGTTCGGAAGCCATGCGGACGATCCTTTCGTATTCAAAAAAGAGGGTGTGAACGCGGCGGCGAGCCGAGCCCCCTTGAAGCCCATGTCGTCGTTGACGGACAGCCAACCATCCCGAACATGGACGTTCCTTTAATTTGTAGACTGTTCCTCGCCAGTCATCCTGTCTGTACGACAACGCACACCTATCAATAAGCGGACGCCTGGCACTGGCGTACAGACGGTTGTCGTCCTATGGTCTAGTTTTACAAGAAGGACATGGCGATGACTGCCGAAATAGGCGCTGGTCGCCGTTTAGCCTGGCAATGGGCCGCTTCCGCATGGGAGCAGCTGGTATCTGGTTGGAAGAAGGGTGCGGGCGCGCCGAGAGATGCGGCTTTGACGCGTTGCGAGCATGTGCTTGAACGCTGTGCCGCTACAACTCACTTTTGGGAGACATGACATGTCAATAGGAACAATTCTGCTGATCATTGTGGTTCTGCTTCTGATCGGCGCGATTCCTGCCTGGCCCCACAGCCGGGGATGGGGCTACGGCCCCAGCGGAGGTCTCGGGCTGGTGTTGCTGATCCTGCTTATTCTGTTTTTATTGGGCAAGATTTAGCGCGCGCATTAGCCGTGTTGGCACGAAAAGGCTGCAAGCACGGATCGCCTACCCCCAGGTGAAGCTGAAAATCAGCTCAGCTTGGGTTACCGATTGCGATCCCGATCCCGTCGCTGATCTTGATCCCGCCCCCGATCCCGCTGATCACGCCGTTGATCCTGATCTTGCCGCTGGTAGCGCTCCTGATAGTGCTCCCGCACGACGGGATCACGCGGCTGGTAACGGTAACGCTCCTGTTGAAGCTGACGCTGCTGCTCCACCTGCCGGGGATACTGACCCCTTGAATACTGCCGCTGGTAGGTGGGCAGCGGAGCAGGGGCGGGGGCGGCACGGCGGTCCCATTTATCCCAGCCGCTTCGATGCTGTTCCCAGTCACGGCCCCAGTGATTGCCCCAGCGTGGCGGCGCATCCGGCCGCCACCCACGGAAATAGGAAGGTGGCTGGCGGTAGTAGCGCACCGGAACACGCAGAACGTACACCGGGACGGCATATGGCTCCACAAACCACCACGGTCCGTTGTACCAGGAGCTGGCGTACCAGTTGTCACCCTGGAAAACCCAGTACATGCCGTCATAAAAGAAGTAGTTCGCCTGCATGCGTGGCGCGTAGTAGACCGGGTAGCCAGGCACGACAACGAGCTGCGGGTAGGCCGGCAGGTTGATCCCGATGCTGACGTGCGGCACCCCGATGCCGATGCTCACCTGAGCGGCAGAAGCCGCCAGTGGGGACATCAGCACCCCCAGCACAAAGATTACGTTGCGAATTTTCAGCATTATAACGTATCCCCGTTTACACAAAATTCAGGACATCCTCAGCCATAGCCATGGAAATGCGACACAAACGCTTGCTTTTCACATCGACTGTTCTTGCTCAGGCCTTTCATTGTGTATAGCACAGCAGGCGATCAGCTCCGCATGGGTTACCTGTTGTGATCCCGATCCCGCCGCTGATCTTGATCCCGATTGTGATCTCGATCCCGCGCTTGATCCCGTCTTTGCTCGTGGGTGGCGTCACTGCCTTGCGTTCTTTCATCCCGGTCCTGCAATCGGGGTGTCTGCTGCCTACGCGGATCCAATCCCGGCTGCGGCGGCCGGCTGCTATCTCGAACGTTCATGCCGCCCTCTCGTGGCGAGGCAGGGCCAGACCGCTGAACGTTTTCGCCGCCTCTTTGCGGTGACTGCGAGCGCGGGGCGCTTGGCCCCTCCTGCTGGCGTGGCGCAGGGCGCTGGATATCCTGCTGCCTGGAACTGCGATCTTCAGGCGCGCCCTGTCTACCCTGCTGGACCGGAGCGCTTTGCACGGCCCGCTCCTGGTAGCGCTCCTGATAGTGCTCCTGATAGTGCTTCCGCACGACGGGATCACGCGGCTGGTAACGGTAACGCTGTTGTTGAAGCTCACGCTGCTCCTCAACATGCCGGGGATAGCGATCCCCTGAATACTGCCGCTGGTAGGCGGGCAGCGGGGCAGGTGCAGGGACGGCGCGGCGGTCCCATTTGTCCCAGCCGCTTCGATGCTGTTCCCAGTCACGGCCCCAGTGATTGCTCCAGCGTGGCGGCGTATCCGGTCGCCACCCGCGGAAATAGGAAGGCGGCTGGCGGTAGTAGCGCACCGGAACACGCAGAACGTACACCGGGACGGCATACGGCTCCACAAACCACCAGGGTCCGTTGTACCAGGAACTCGCGTACCAGTTGTCACCCTGGAAAACCCAGTACATGCCGTCATAAAAGAAGTAGTTCGCCTGCATCCGTGGCGCGTAGTAGACCGGGTAGCCAGGCACGTGGACGAGTTGCGGGTAGGCCGGCAGGTTGATCCCGATGCTCACCTGAACAGCAGCAGACGCCATCGGGGACATCAGCATTCCCAGCACAATGAGTGCGTTGCGAATTTTCAGCATTTTGTGAACTCCAGTTCTAAGCAAAGCTGCTGTCATGATTGACAGCGGAATGCGACATCCATTCCATTTTTCACATACAGGCCGCCCTTAGCCCAGGTCCACCTCGACGTGGTGCTCCCGGCGGTCGTCGACCAGCGGAATGCGTGTGTCTGGACGTTCGGCGCCGTCCACCGTCACGCGGGTGACCTGCCCCGGTTGTTCGCCAATGCGCCTGACGGTGATGTGGTAGACCGTCTCGCGATAGCGGTAGTGGATTTTGTAGGAATCCCAATCGGCCGGGACACATGGCGCAATGCGCAGATGGTCCACTTCCAGTTGCAGGCCGAGCAAGGTTTCCACGGACAGCTGGTACATCCAGCCCGCCGCGCCGGTGTACCAGGTCCAGCCGCCGCGGCCGGTGTGCGGCGACACGCCATAGATGTCCGCGCACATGACGTAGGGCTCGACCTTGTAGCGCTCGATCGCCTCCGGCGTGCTGCCGTGATGGATGGGATTGAGCATGGCGAAAAATTCCCATGCGCGTTCGGTGTCGCCCATCATGGCAAACGCCATCGTGGTCCAGATCGCGGCATGGGTATATTGGCCGCCGTTCTCGCGCACGCCGGGGATGTAGCCCTTGATGTAGCCGGGCTCCAGGTCTGACTTGTCGAAGGGCGGGTCGAGCAGCTGGATGATCTGCTTGTCGCGTCGCACCAGGCGCTGGTCGACCGCCGTCATCGCCTGGCGGGCCCGCACCGGATCGCCGCCGTTGGAGATGACCGCCCAGCTCTGGCTGATCGAATCGATCTGGCATTCGTCGTTGGTGGACGAGCCCAGCGGGGTGCCATCGTCGAAATAGGCGCGCCGGTACCAGGCACCGTCCCAGGCCTGGGCCTCGATGTTGCTGCGCAGCAGCGATGCCTGAGCGCTGCACACGTCGGCAAAGGCCGCGTCGTCCCGGCCACGCGCCAGGCCGGCAAACAACTCAAGGTTCTCGACCAGGAACCACGCCAGCCAGACGCTCTCGCCCTTGCCATCCTTGCCGACCAGATTCATGCCGTCGTTCCAGTCGCCGCAGCCCATCAGCGGCAAATGATGGGCGCCAAAACGCAGGCCGTGCTTGAGGGCGCGCACGCAGTGCTCGTAGAGGCTGGCCGCTTCGGACGAGCGTTGCGGCTGGTCGTAGTAGGCCTCCTCTTCCGCATACAGCTCGCGCCCTTCCAGAAAATGGATGGTCTCGTCGAGCACGCCCGTGTCGCCGGTTGTCCGCACATAACGACAGGCCGCATAGGGCAGCCACAGATAGTCGTCGGAGAAATGGGTGCGCACGCCTTGTCCATGGGGCGGGTGCCACCAGTGCTGCACGTCGCCCTTGATGAACTGGCGCTCGGCGCAGCGGATCAACTGCTCGCGGGCGAGCCACGGCGTCGCATGGATCAGCGCCATGGTGTCCTGCAATTGATCGCGGAAGCCGTAGGCGCCGCCGGACTGGTAATAGCCGCTGCGGCCCCACAGCCTGCACGATATCGTTTGATAAACCAGCCAGCCGTTGGCCAGCACGTTGAGCGCAGGGTCGGGCGTGTCCACATTCACCGCGCCGAGGGTGCGGTTCCAGTGTTCCCACACCGTTTCCAGCGCCTGCCGCGCGCCTGCGCGTCCGCCGAATCGCTGGATGAAATGCCGCGCCTCGCCGGCGTCTCGGGCCGCGCCGAAGACGAACACGATCTCGCGTTCCTGCCCTGCGGCCAGTTCGATCCGGCTCTGGATCGCGGCGCACGGATCGAGGCCGGCGCCGGTCCTGCCCGACAGGCGCTTGCGGCGCATCGCCGCCGGGCTGGCCAGCGAGCCGTTGCGGCCGATGAACTCGGTGCGGTTTCCGCTCACCGACCGCTCGCGCTCGCTGACCTGGGCAAATACCACCCGATTGGCGCATTCGCGACCGTAGGCATTGCGGGCAAACAGCGCGCCGGTGTGCGGATCCGTTTCGGTGACGATGTGCATCAGATTGGCATGTCGCCACTCGCCGAGCACCAGCTCCCAATACCCGGTCAAGGACAGGCTGCGCGCGCGCTTCGAGTCATTGCGCAGCTTGACCACCACGAACTTCACCGGTGCGTCCATGGCGACGTAAGTGAACAGTTCTGAGGCGATGCCGGCTTCGTAATGCTCGAACACGCTGTAGCCAAACCCGTGCCGGCACACGTAGCCGGATTTTCCGCGGGCGGGCAACGGCGTCGGCGACCAGAACGCACCCGTTTCCTCGTCACGGAGGTAGAGCGCCTCGCCGCTGCTGTCGCAGAGCGGGTCGTTGTGCCACGTGGTCAGCCTGAACTCGTGCGCGTTTTCCGCCCAGGTATAGGCGCTGCCACTCTCGCTGACGACCGTGCCGATGTGCGGGCTGGCAATCACGTTGGCCCACGGCGCCGGCGTGGTCTGACCCGGTTCGAGGGTGACGACGTATTCGTGGCCGTCGGGCGTGAAGCCGCCGAGGCCGTTGCTGAAAATGCGCTCGCGCGCCGCCAGCGGATAAACCGGTTCGGTGGCCCCTTGCTGTACGGGCTCCAGCAGATCTGATGCACGCTCCGCCGACACGCGGCGTTCCACCTGCTCGATCAAGGTCTCGGCGGTATCGCTGAAGACGATGCGGGCGACCGTCTGCAGCAGAACGCGTTCGTCCTCGGAAAGCTCTTCGGCACGTCGCACGAAGACCCCGCCCGGTTTGTCGAGCACCTGCGCTTCGGGCCCTGCGTTGATCAGCCCCATGATCAGGTCTTGCAGCACCGCCCGGTAGCCCGAGAAATCCTCGTTCACGATCACCAGGTCGGCAATCAGACCCTTCATTCGCCAATAGGCATGCGCTTGCAGCACCTGCTTGACCCGGTCGATGCGGTTGAGGTCGCCGATGTGCAGCAGGACGATCGGCAGATCGCCCGAGATAGCAAAGCGCCACAGTCCGGACTGTCCCAGCTGGTTGCGGGCAATGACGCCGGGCGCGGCGCGGCGCAGGGCATTGCCGTAGATCACGGAGTTGGCCAGGCGACCATAGATCTGGGCATCGGCTTCGGTGACGTTGAGGTGGCGCAGCACCTCCTGGCTCTGGAACCAGGCCATCTCGAACGCGCGCTCGACGAAGTGGCGGTCGCAATATTTTTCAACCAGGGCCAATGCGGCCTCGCGCGTGTCCGCGACGCCGGAGATGATCTGCACGGTCGCCGATTCGTCGGGTGACAGGGTCAGGGTGCGGCGGATCGCCACGATGGGGTCGAGCACCGAGCCCTCGGTGTTCGACAAGGCAGGCGGGCTGTCGCCGCTGTCGAGCACCAGCGGGTTGGCCGCCGTGCGACCGCGTCCGATGAAGCGGGCGCGGTCGGTCTCAAAGGACGGTTCGTCAGCCGTGGCTCCCGGTGCTGCCAGTAGGTGAAACATCCAGGGCACCTGCTCACCCGGCGTGCGGGGACGCCGGGTACAGAGGATCGCCTGGCGCTCGGGCAGGATTTCGGTCTGCACGAACAGGTTGCTGAAGGAGCGGTGCGCCAGGTCAGCATTCAACGGCGCCAGCACCACTTCCGCGTAGCTCGTCACCTCGATGCGACGGCGCCGCGACGACTGGTTGGTGAGCGTGACCAGACGGATCTCGACGTCGTCTTCGGGGGACACGCTGATCTCGGTGTGCGCTTCGATCGCCTGATCGCGCCGCCGGTATTCGGCGCGCGCCTGCACGAAAATCGCCTCGTAGTGATCGGCACGGCGCAGGGTCGGTTGATGCGCAGTCGACCAATACTTTCCGTTGTCGCGGTCACGCAGGTAGATGAAGGTGCCCCAGCCATCGGCGGTGGCGTCTTCGCGCCAGCGGGTGACGGCGAGATCGCGCCAGCGGCTGTAACTGCCGCCGGCATGGGTCGCCATGACGTGGTAGCGACCGTTCGACAACAGGTGAACTTCAGGGATCGGCGTGTTCGGGTTGGTAAACACGCGCATGATCGTGCCGACGTCCGCGCTGGGGGGGCGGGCGGCGGCGCTCACTTCGGCGGCATGCGGGTGCAGGGTGGCGCCCTTCTTCGGCACCCGCTCCTGCAGCAACAATTCCGTCGCCCGCGCGAGCGGGTCGGACATGAAGCGGCGCTGCATCGGCTGGTCGAGCAAGACATGCGCAAAGGCCAGCAGGCTCATGCCCTGGTGATGCGCCATGAACGACCGCACGACGGCGTGAGGCTTGCCCCGCGGCACCCGCGAGGGCGTGTAATCGATTGCCTCGTAGAAGCCGTAGGCGCCCAGAAATCCATGATCGGCCAGCGTTTGCAGGTTGCGACATGCTTCCCGTGGCATCACCGTCAGCGCCAGTGCGCTGGCGTAGGGCGCGATTACCAGGTCGTCCCCCAGCCCGCGCTTGAAGCCGAGACCAGGCACACCGAACGCCCGGTATTGGTAGACCTGGTGCATGTCGGTGGCGTTGTAGCAGGACTCGGAAATCCCCCACGGCACCGCGCGTTGCCGGCCGTATTCGATCTGGCGCGACACCGCGGCCTTGCAGGTCTGCTCCAGCAGGGTGTTCGCGTAGCTCGGCATGATCAGCTGCGGCATCAGGTACTCGAACATCGAGCCGCTCCACGAAATCAGACTGACGTCGCTGCCATGACTGGTCAGCAGGCGACCGAGTGAGAACCAGTGCTTCTGTGGCACCTGTCCCTGCGCGATGAGCAGAAAACTAGCCAGGCGTGCTTCCGATGCCAGCAGGTCGTAGCAGGTCGGATCGCGGCGCCGTTCGCCGACGTCGTAGCCGATGGCCAGCAGACCGCACGCTGTGTCGTAGAGAAATTCAAAATCCATCGCTGCCAGTTCGCGGCAACGATTGATCAGATCATCGATGAGGTCGAGCCGCTCCACCGCGCCCTGATGTCGGGACACTGCTGCCGCGGATTCGCTGCCAAGTGCACCCGCGCCGGCCAGTTCCGCCAGTGTCGGGTTGGGGCTGAAGTGCCGCGGCTCGGGCACCAGGAATTCAATCTCATCCCGAAGGGCGCGGGATTGCTGGTCGAATGCCTGCGCCCAGTAAACCAGTTCGCCATCGATATCTGCCGGCAGCCATGCAGCCAGCTCTCCGCCGATGCGGTGAATCTCGTCCAGCGCGCCGCTGGCGGCAGCCAGCGTCTGCGGCGGGCCATCCAGCGTGAGTGCGCGCAGGGTGTCCTGCAGAAACTTGATCTGCTTCGCAAGATCCGGGGCGGGTGCGGCGGGCAGCTGTTCGGCCAGCACCTGCAGAGTGTCCTGCAGCCCCTGGAGCGCGCTGGGTGCCAGCACCGGCTGATGCTTCAGCTCGGCCAGCCCTGCCTGCAGGGTGAGCAGACTGCCGGCCAGGTTGCCGCTGTCCACCGACGAGACGTATTGCGGGTGCAGCGGTTGCAGCGTGCGCGTGTCGTACCAGTTGTAAAGGTGGCCGCGGTAGCGTTCCAGCTTTTCCATCGAGGCCAGAGTGTTGCCGATGCGCTGCAGGCCTTCCCCGGCCGTGATGTAACCGAAATCGACCGCAGCCAGATCGGCCAGCAGCGACATGCCGATGTTGGTGGGCGAGGTGCGCGAGGCGATGGCCGGCGCCGGGTATTCCTGGAAATTGTCGGGCGGCAGCCAGTTGTCGTCCGGACCGACGAAGTCCGCGAAGTAGCGCCAGGTACGCCGGGCCGATGCCCGCAGGAACGCCTCCTGATCACCGCTCAAGCCCGGGGTGGGGGCGGCCAGCGGCTGGCTGATCCACCAGCCGACGACGGGCGACAGCAGCCACAGCAGCAGGATGGGGGCAGCAACGAGCCACGCCGCCGGCTGGCTTGCCATGGCCAATGCCACGCCCAGTGCCACAGCAAGAACCGGCGCGATCCACATCTCCCTGAAAAATTCGGCCAGCGTGCGGCTTGCGTTGCGGCGTGCGTAGGCGGGCAGTTGCCACAGCAGCAGGCCGCGTCGCGTGAACAGCATGCGCACCCCCGAGCGCAGGATCGCGCCCAGGCAAATCAGCGCGTCGTAGGGCAAAAAGGCCAGGGTCAGCACGGCGAGCGCGATCGGGCGGCCGGCGGATTTGCTGGTCAGGCTCAGGTGTACCAGCCAATCGCGTTCTTCAGGTTTGCGGATGAGCTCGATCACGGTGGACAGCAGGGTGGGCAGCAGCACCACCGCCACTACCACCAAGGTCCAGACCCACACGGGTTCCGGGCCCTGCAGCCAGCTCCCGGCCAGCAAGACAAGCAGCGTCGGCGCTACCAGGCTGCGTCGCAGGTTGTCGAAAAGCTTCCACAGTGACAGGGCCGAGAGTGGGTTCGCTTGACGCTTCGCCTTCGCGCCATTCGGGCCAGGCGGCCCCGGCACGCGCGGCAGCAGCCAGCCGGCCAGCTGCCAGTCGCCACGTATCCAGCGGTGGCGCCGGCTGGCCTCGATGGCATAACTGGCCGGATGCTCTTCGATGAGGTCGACATCGGTCACCAGGGCCGACCGTGCATAGCCGCTTTCCAGCAAGTCGTGACTGAGGATGAGATTTTCCGGAAAGCGCCCGTCGACAGCCTGGCGAAACGCGTCTACGTCGTAGATGCCCTTGCCGATGAACGAGCCTTCGCCGAACACATCCTGGTAGACATCCGACACCTCGCGTGTGTAGGGGTCTAGCCCTGGGTCACCCGCAAACAGTTTGGTGAAGCGTGACTGGCCGGCACTGGTCAGGCTGATCGAGGCGCGCGGCTGCAGGATCGCGTAGCCTTCGACGATGCGGCCCTTGGCGGCATCGTAGACCGGCCGATTGAGCGGGTGGGCGAGATTGCCGACCAGGGTGCGTGCCGCATCACGCGGCAGTTGGGTGTCGGTATCCAGGGTGATGACGTACTGGATCGAGCCGAGGATGGACGGGTCGCCGACGATGTCCGAAAAGGCCGTTTGCGCCCCGCCCCTGAGCCGGGCATTGAACTGCTCCAGCTTGCCGCGCTTGCGCTCGTATCCCATCCACACCCGCTCGAACGGATTCCACACCCGCGGCCGGTGGAACAGATAGAAGATGCACGGACGATCCTCGCGGTAGGTCTCGTTGAGCGCCTCGACCGCGACGCGCGCGTGGGCGAGCAGGGCTGCGTCGTCCGGCAGCGTCTGCTCGGGCGCGTCGCGAAAATCGGTCAGCAGGGCAAAGAACAGATTGGGGTCGCGATTGCCGAGATAGCGAATTTCCATCGCTTCGAGCAGATCGTCAATGTCCTGCGGCCTTGCCAGCAGGGTGGGGACGATCACCATGGTGCGATGGCTGTCTGGGATTCCTTTGGAAAAGTCCAGTCGTGGCAACGCGCGCGGCGGCAGGGCGAGCGTGACCAGCAGGTTCACCAGCGAGATGGCCAGCGCCGAGGCGCCGATGACGAGGGGAAGCACAAACAACCAGACCCGCCAGTCACCCGAATCGAACCCGCCGAAAACGCGCAGAACGGCCCATGTCGCAAGGAGCGTGAGCAGCAGGATGGGGCCGAGATACAGAGGCAGGCGGAGATGCCGGCTCACCCGGCTGACCCGGGACTTCCACGACGGCCGGTAGCCGACCGCACGCTCCAGGTGTTGTCGTCCCCGATCGATCAAGTAGTAGCCGACATGCGCGCTGCGGTCGTGAATCCCCCGCTGCGCGGCAGTCGCCTGTGCAAGCGCGATGGCTTCGCGTGCCACCGCCATTTCGCTCGTCGCGCTGCGGCGCGCCACGTCCTCGATGACATGACGGTAGCGGTCGCGGGTGGCGAAATCCTGGCTGGCGTACATCGCCCTTGGGTCTTCGCGCAGGGTCTGTTCGACAACGCTGAGCGACTCGACGTACTGCGTCCAGTCCATGGTGCCGATGAAGCGCAGGCTGCCGATGCTGTTGGCGATGGAGATCTGGTTGGCCGCGGCTGTGCGGCCGGCTGCCTCCGATAACGCGGTTGCGGTCACCCCCTGTTCGAGCAGCTTTTGCTCGACCCAGGTTTGCACGAAGGCCATGGCGGGCCCCTGCGCCTGGAGCCGGTCGTAAAATTCCTCCACAAACGGGGCGGTCAGCGGCACATCGGCATGGGCAAACTCGGCCAGCAACTGGATCAGCTGTTTCGGTTCGCTTTCGGCCGTGGCGAGCATGCGGTCCGCCCAGATGATGGCCACATCGCGCTCCTCGCGCCGCTGGGCGATACGCACCCCGACGCGGCGCAGGTTCTCCAGCAGCGCCAGTTGCAGCATGATCGGGAAAGCCCACAATTCGCCCAGCTTCAACGGTTCGACGGTCTGGTAGGCGGCGATGAACGGGGTGGCGTTGTCGCTGTCGACGCGACCGTCCATGTGGGAGATCAATTCCAGCGCCAGGTCGTAGATGCGAGGGAAGCCGGCTGACATGCCATCGGCCAGTCGTGGCAACTGCCGGCTGTAGCCGCGCGGCAGATGCCGACGCGCCAGTGTGATCTGCTGCTCGATCAGGTAGAAATTGTCGAGCAGCCAGGCCTCTGCCGGCACAATCCGTTGTCCTTGCGTGGCGGCGGCGGTGACGACGTCATACGCCGCCAGCAGAACCCGCGCATTGTCCGCCAGCCGTGGCAGCAGGCTGTCCGGCCCCGGACGCGGATCGACTCGATGCTGGCCCGCCAGCATGACCGCGTGACGCTTCAATTGCTCGATGCTGAACAACTCCGAGCGCAGCAACTCGGTATCCCGGTCGTGACGCAGCGCATTCCGTGTGCGCGAAGAAAATCCGAACTCTTTGATGGCTATGTCATGCTCCTTGTTCGAACTTTTGATGGTCAACGCAGCCTTGGCCTTGTGAACGGTATTTGCCGAAAACGCATCCCACTGCTTGCGGACCCTCAGCCTTTATCGGCTGATTGGTCACAATTATTTGTATGCTGTTTTGGCAGGAATTGAGGTCATCAAGGTGAAAATGAACAGTGGAACGATCGGGCGGTCGTGTGCTGCACTTAGGCATAGAGCCGCCCTTGGCCAGCACCTAGCAGCATAGAACAATTCCCGGGCCGTTACAGGCGTCGACCTTGTATGCGGTATGACACGCAGCAAGATCACCACGAGCGTGATGTGCCAGAAAGAGGTGAATGAGTCCGGCCGGGGTGTACTGAGCCCAACTTTATGGAGAACCGCCTTCGCCGTCTGTTTGTTGACGCACATGGCGGGCATTCGGTTGCTGCGCATCCACCCACTTGATCATGTCCCTGCACTACTTCATGCAGGATGCGTATCGGCCGAAGCTGAGAAGCTGAATAACACACTGGTTGGAGGTGGTTATTGGACGGTAGCCGCAATGTCCTGGCCAGACCGCACATCGGGCAGCAGGCGGCTCAATTCCTTCTTGACCACGGCGTAGCATTCGCACGCGTGGGTCTCCAGCCCGGCCCGGTCAAGCACTGCAATGTGGCCGCGGCGGTAACTGATCAAGCCGGCGCGCTGCAATTTCCCGGCTGCCTCCGTGATACCTTCGCGGCGCACGCCGAGCATGCTGGCGACCAATTCCTGGGTCATGACCAACTCATTCGACGGCAATCGATCGAGCGTCAGCAACAGCCAGCGGCACAGCTGCTGCTCGATTGAATGGTGCCGATTGCAGGCCGCGGCCTGCATCATTTGCGTGATCAGCGCCTGGGTGTAGCGCAGCAACAAGCGCTGCATCAAGCCGGCGCGATTGAATTCCTGCAACAGCTTGCTGCGCTCCAGCCGGTAGGCATGGCCCGCGGTCTGCACCACGGCCGAGCTGGGGGTGGTATTGCCGCCCGTGAACAGCGCAATACCGACTACGCCTTCATTGCCCACCCCCACGGATTCGGCCGATGCGCCAGACGCCATGACATAGTGCAGCGACACGATGGCGGTGGTGGGGAAATAGGCGTGCTGCAACTGTCCGCCGGGTTCGTAGAGGACTTCTCCGAGCGCCAGCGGAACCCGTTCCAGAAGCGCAGCCAAGGGCTCGAATTCTGCCGGGGTCAGTGCGGCGAGAAGTTGGTTCTGATTCGGACTATGGGGTGATGGCATAGGTAATCGTCGAGATAGTGTGTTCTATTTCTTGGCGGTGAGTTTCACGCCGACTCCGCGGTAGCCGATGAAGCGGGAGGACTGGTTGAACATCGGCTCCCCGCTCACCCGAAACGTTTGTTGCGAGCCATCGGCATTGACGCGGCTGAAGGCGAAATCCAGGAAGGGCTGCCGTGCGGCGATCTTGGCCTGCAGCAGTTTCCGCTCCGCCTCGTTCCAGCCTGCGGCCTGACCGCCGCCCGGTTCTCCCGCCGGGGCGTCGACCTGGATGCCGAGCATCTCCAGGACCGGGCCGGAAACCCGGGTGAAGTTCATGTTCTCGTCCTGCTCCCAGTACCAATCGGAGGCCAGTTCGGTCAGGCTGCGATAGCGGGCTTCGCTTTCGCGCAGTTCGGCGGTCCGTTCCTGCACCGTCTGTTCCAGCACCTTGCTGTAATGCTCGAGTTTTTTGTACAGCAGCCGCACTTCCAGCATGTTGTGGATGCGCGTCTTGGCTTCGACCAGATCGAACGGCTTGCTGATGAAGTCCTTGGCACCGGCTTGCAAGGCGCGCAGCTTGTGGTCTGGTTGGGCGGTGATCACGAGGACCGGCAGGTAGTCGTCCGCAGCGTTTTCCTTGAGGCCTTCCATCACCTGGAATCCATCCATGCCGGGCATCTGCAGGTCGAGCAGGATCAGGTCGTTGCGGTTCTTGCGATGCAGCGTGCAGACCTCGTACGGATCCGTCGTTGACGTAAGGTTTCGATAACCGGCTTCACGCAGCATTTGCTCCAGCAGTTGCACGTTGGCTTCCTGATCGTCCACGATCAAGATGTTGGCATTAAGAATATCGGTGCTACTTACCATAAAATTTGCTTCCTTCATTTGCATCGAGGCCTGTCCATCGGGGCAGCTTGGGTCAATGCCATCGCCAACAGGTCGGTGTGCGCGGCGATGCGGTAGTCGTTTTTGCCTGCACGCTTGGCTTCATACAAGGCGAGATCCGCGCTCTTCATCAGCGTCTCCACGTCCTTGCCATGCAGGGGATAAATGCCGACGCCGATGCTGGCGGTGATGTTCACGTCGCGGCCTTGAATGAGATAGGGCTGTGATACGGCCTGGATCACTTTCGACGCCAGCGTGGCCACACCGTCGGCATGATTCAGTTCCCACAATCCGATCACGAATTCGTCGCCCCCCACGCGCGCCACCGTGTCCTCCTGGCGCACCGCCGCCACCAAGCGATCGGCGACCAGGCTCAGCAGCGTGTCGCCCGCATCGTGGCCCAGGGTATCGTTGATCTGCTTGAATCCGTCCAGATCCAGGAACATGACCGCCATCGTGCTTGTGTTCCTGCCCGCGTGGGCGATGGCCAACGAAAGCCTGTCCATCAAAAGCCGCCTGTTCGGCAGCCCGGTCAGCGCGTCATGCAGCGCCTGGGATTCCAGCGCACGGCTGTACTGCTCGAGCTGCCTGTACAGCAAGCGCACTTCCAGCATGTTGTGAATGCGCGTCTTGACTTCGATCAGGTCAAACGGTTTGGCCACGAAGTCCTTCGCACCGGAGGCCAGCGCCCGCAGCTTGTGGCCCGGTTGGGCCGTAATCACGAGTACGGGAAGGTAGCCATCGGTTTCGATTTCCTTCAGGCTTTCCATTATCTGGAATCCATCCATGCCGGGCATCTGCAGATCGAGCAGAATCAGGTCGTATCGGTTGTCGCGATGCAGCGCGCAGACGGCATGCGGATCCATCGTCGACGCAATGCACCGATAGCCGACTTCACGCAGCATTTGCTCCAGCAGCAGCACATTGGTTGCCTGATCGTCCACGATCAGAATACTGGCATTGAGAATATCGGCGGGACTAATCATCACAGGGATCTCGGGTTATTTGCGCCGTCTAATCCTGTTTCCGCAAGTTCCAGCGCCAAGAACAGCGCATCCATGAACTCGTTGACTTTGATCGGCTTGGTGAGATAGTGGAAGAATCCTGCCTCCAGGCCTTTCGTGATGTCCTGTGGCATGGCATTGGCACTGATGGCAATCACCGGGATGTGCGCCGTTACCGGATCTTCACGCAGGATTTTCAGCGCTTGGATACCGCTGATGCCAGGCAGATTGATGTCCATCAGGATCACCTCCGGCTGATGGATGCGCGCCAGCGCGATGCCGCGCAAGCCATCCCCCGCACTCAACAAGCGCATATCGGGACGACGCTCGATGAGTTGCTCGACCAACTGCATGTTTGCCCGGTTGTCTTCTACATACAGTAGGGTGCGCAGCACTGCGCCACGCTGAACACGTGCTTGAGCCAGCGCATGCGGCTCGTCTGCTGTACCGGCGGCAAGTTGTGGTGCGATCGCCGAGTTCAGCTCGATCCAGAACACACTGCCCACCCCGACGGTGCTTTCCGCGCCGATTTCGCCCCCCATCAATTCGACCAGCCGCTTGCTCACCACCAGGCCGATGCCGGTGCCTTCCTCGGCGCTGTCCTCTTGTCCGAGACGATTGAACGGCTGGAACAGTTGTGCGAGTTTTTCTGGGGGCAATCCTTCGCCGGTATCCTGAATACTGATACGTATGCGCTCCCCTGTGCACGCGCTGCACGTCACTTCGACCGTTCCCCCCGCGCGGTTGTATTTGATCGCGTTGGAAAGCAGATTGATGAGAACCTGCTTCACCCGGGTCCGATCCGCATTGACAAAGTAAGGGGTATCTAACTGAGGAAAGCTCATGCGGATGCCATTTTTTTGCGCCTGCGGTTCGATCATGGATTGGCAATCGAGCAGCACTTCGGATAGCAACATGGGTTCCAGCGACAGCGACAGCTTGCCGGACTCGATCAACGCGAGATCGAGGATTTCGTTAATCAACTCCAGCAGATACCATCCCGCCTGGAGAATCTGGTCGATGCTAGCCTTTTGGGTGGGCGTTGGCAGCGGCAAACCCGACTCCATTAATTGGGCGAAACCGAGGATTGCATTGAGCGAGGAGCGCAACTCATGGCTCATGCTGGAAAGGAAATCCGATTTCGCGAGGTTGGCTTTTTCCGCCGCGGACTTGGCGCTCTCCAGCTCGACGTTTGTCTGCTGCAACTCCTCTCCCTGGGTTTGCATCTCCACCGTCATTTTTTGCGACTGTTGCAGCAGTGCTTCGGTGCGCGAGTTGGCCTCGATGGTATTGAGTACGATGCCGATGTTCTCGGTGAGCTGTTCCAGGAAGGCGAGATGGATGGGGCTGAAATGCTCGAAGGACGCCAACTCGATGACGGCTTTAGTCATCCCTTCGAACATCACCGGCAGCACCACGACGTTCATGGGCGTAGCTTCCCCAAGGCCGGAGTTGATCTGCACATAGTCGCTCGGCACGTTGGTAAGCAGGATGCGCTTCTTCTGCAGAGCGCACTCGCCGACCAGGCTTTCTCCCAGACGGAATTGCTTCGGCAGATTCCCGCGCTCCTTGTAGGCATAGCTCGCCTGGAGGCCAAGACGAGCGTCGTCCTTTTCCCCTTCCATGCTGTAAAACACGCCGTGCTGGGCCTTCACCAGCGGTGCCAACTCGGACAGGATGAGCTTGCACAACGTCAGTATTTCGCGCTGGCCCTGCAACAGGCGCGTGAATCGTGCCAGGTTGGTCTTGAGCCAGTCCTGTTCGGTGTTCTTGTCGGTGGTGTCCTTGAGGCTGCGGATCATTGCATTGATGTTGTCGGTCAAGTCATTCCAGATGCCGGCCACGCCCACTACTTGCGCCTGGCCGCCGAGTTTGCCCTCGGTGCCTACTTCGCGTGCCACCCGCGTCACCTCCCCGGCAAATGCGCCGAGCTGGACGACCATGGTGTTGACGGTGTTCTTCAACGCCAACATCTCGCCCTTCGCATCCACCGTGATCTTCTTCGACATATCGCCGTTGACGACTGCAGTCGAGATCACCGCAATATTGCGCACCTGGTTGGTCAGGTTGGCGGCCATCAGGTTGACGTTGACGGTGAGGTCATTCCAGATGCCGGCCACGCCCACTACCTGCGCCTGACCGCCGAGCTTGCCCTCGGTACCTACCTCGCGCGCCACCCGCGTCACCTCCCCGGCGAACGCGCCGAGTTGGTCCACCATGGTGTTGACGGTGTTCTTCAACGCCAACAGCTCGCCCTTCGCATCCACCGTGATCTTCTGCGACAGATCGCCGCTGACGACTGCAGCCGTGATCATCGCAATATTGCGCACCTGGTTGGTCAGGTTGGCGGCCATCAGGTTGACGTTGACGGTGAGGTCATTCCAGATGCCGGCCACGCCCACTACCTGCGCCTGGCCGCCGAGCTTGCCCTCGGTGCCCACTTCGCGCGCCACCCGCGTCACCTCCCCGGCGAACGCGCCGAGCTGGTCCACCATGGTGTTGACGATTTTGGCGGTGCGCATAAATTCGCCCTGAATCGGCTTGCCGTCCACTTCCACGTCCATCTTCTGGATCATATCCCCCTTGGCCACCGCACCGATCACGCGCGCCATTTCCGTGCTGGGCCAGACGAGATCCGAAATCAGCGTATTGACCGACTCGATCTGGCGCGCCCATGCGCCGCCGACAGATCCCAACGGAATGCGCGTCGCCAGCTGCCCTTCCTTGCCCACCACCTTGCTGATGTGGTTGATGCCGAGGGATGTTTTGTCGTTCAGCGCAATGATGTCGTTGAGCGTGTCGGCGATCTTGCCGTCGATGCCGATCCAGTCCAGCGGCATGCGCGCCGAAAAGTCCCCTGTTTTAACCGCCGTCAAGACGCTCAATAACAGTTTGGGGTCAAGTTTTCCCCGCGATGCTTGTCCTTCGGTTACCACTTTCATTTTTGGTCCTCTCTTGTGGATCGCAAGGATTCTGTCGCATTAAGTGCCGTGCACAGGAAGAGCTTGTTCATCACTTTAGCGGTCGCGTAGCCCAGCATGCGCTCCGCGACGACATTGAAGATTTGAATCACGCCCTTCGCGTCAGTGGCGATACTCGAGAAATTGGCGCTGTTGAAAATTGCGCTCTGCAGAGCCCCTGCCTTGAGCTCGGTGCCGATCAGCAGATAGCCGATAATCGCATCTTGATCGTTGCGTAGTGCCGTGACCGACACCACTGCCGGAAAGCGGCTGCCATCCTTGCGGATGTAGGTCAGTTCATAGATATCCTCGATGCCGCGTGAGGCCTTGAACACCAATGCCTCGAAGCCCGGCGTAATCGGGGTTCCGAGCTCGATGCTCAACGACTTGGCACGGGCGATCACTTCCTGCGGATCGGAAATATCGGCAGGCGTGATCTTGTTCATCACTTCGGCGGCGGTGTAGCCCAACATACGCTCGGCGCCGACGTTGAAAATCTGGATGACGCCCTTCGCGTCGGTGGCGATACTCGAAAAATTGGCGCTGTTGAAAATCGCGCTCTGCAACGCCCCCGTTTTGAGCAAGGCCTTCTGGCGCCGCACTTCAGCGATGTCCTTCGCCTTGCCGGCAGGGGTGGGGCCGTTTCCTGTTTTTGACATGGTTGATTTCCGTGAGAAGCGTGCAACGACCCGGAGGAGGGTTGCGCTTGCCGGGCCGGCAACAGAGCGTTGCGGCCTCCACCGTCGGAAAAAAACGTCACCTCAGCCGAGGCGAAGTGTGGATCATCACGGTCTTTCCGAAGGATGTCTGTGTACCGGTGGCACACAAGCCTGTTGATAGTACTCGGCTTTGCCCCCTCGGGGGGGGCGGATCAAGTAAATGCCTGATGGGATCGAAACCTGCCGTTCCACCGGCGTTGCGTCGGATGCCAAGCTGCGAAGTGTCCATCCCGGGGAAGCCGTCCGCCCTGGGTCCGCATCCGGCATCTGGATTTCACCGCCACCGCTTCACCCGTCAGCCCGACACCCCGAGCGCTGCGCAAAGCTTGCCCACCAGGCCCTTCAACGCGATGACCTCTTCCTCCAGCCTTGCCACGTTGGCTTTAAGCGCGGCGATCTCGCCCACGCTGATGTCGGCCGCGGGTTCGTTCGCCGAGGGCGCTGTGGACAGGGTTTCCTCGATGGCTGGCGTACCGCTGAGCAGGTGGGCCCAGCGCTTCTCGCGCGAGCCGGGCTGGCGGGGGAGTTCGACCACTATGGCGCCTTCGGGCCGTTCGGTCAGTTCCTGCAGAAAGCCTTCCACCGCGGAGATGTCGGCGAACCGGTGCAGGCGCTCGCTGTTGGTGCGCAGTTCACCCGCGGTCTGCGGGCCGCGCAGCATGAGCGCGGTGAGCAGGGCGATGGACTGCGAAGGCAGACGCAGGGCCCGTTCCATGTTGTGGGCATAGCGGGTGACGCGGCCACCGCTGGTTTCGATGATCAGGGCCGGGCCCTTGAGGCTGTCGATGGCGGACAGCACGTCGGCCTCGCTTGCTTCGATGATGGGATGGCGGCTGGTCTTCTGGTTGCAGCCGGCCACCAGGGCGTTGAGAGACAGCGGGTAGGTGTCGGGCACGGTGTGCTGCTTCTCGCTGAGCACGCCGAGGACGCGGGTTTCGAGCAGGGACAGGACGGGCAGGCGAGGGGCGGTCATGGCGGTGCTTCGTTGTGCGAATGGGCGGGCCTTGGGTTCTTATTTGAGCAGAAACAGCAGCTTTTCATCTCCCACTTCGATTACATCGTTGGGCGTCAGTGGCCGGGGTTCCTTCCCGATGGATTTGCCGTTCACGCGCGCGGGTTTTTTCCCCTCGACATGGGTGATGAAATAACCGTGCGGACGGGAATTGATCACCGCAAGTTGTTTTCCGGGTGTGCCAACGATATGGAGTACCTGCGACAATTCGATTTCCGCGCCGGGCTGAGCGCCCTTGACTTCCCGGATCAGACCCAGGCGCGCGCCTTTCTTGAAGCGCCGCTCCTGTTTTGCCGTCGCCAGCGCATAGGCGCCAACCGGTTGAGATGGCATGCCGCCTTCCAGCGCGGAGGCGTGAATGATCATCGTCCTGTCGAAACTCGGGCCATCGATGGCTTTATGGTTGCGGTAACGGATCTGCACATTGGCAATTTCGATGACATCATCATTTTGCAGGATATGCCGGGCGATGGGCCTGCCATTCACCAGGGTGCCATTGGTGCTGTCCAGGTCTTCCAGGATGTCGTCGTTGCCGACTGAGGTAATGCGGGCGTGAGATCTGCTGACTCCCATGATGGCAAGGCACAGGTCACTGTCGGTTCGGCTGCCGATCGTGAAGCTGGCTTCGTTGAGAAAGCAGTTTTCGATGACTTCACCATTCTGACTGACGATCAATTTTGCCATGCGGGTTTAACGTCCGAATAACCAGGCGAAGAAACCCTTGCGCTTCGCGGCTGGTGTGGCATGCGGCCCGGCTTTTGCCAGGATGACGGAGATATTGTCTTCGCCGCCATTGTCGTTGGCAATCATCACCAGTTGGCTGGCGGCGAGCGGCAAATTGGCCTGGAGCAAATTGAGCACCCGTTCGATATCAGCGTTATCCACCATGTCGTTCAGACCATCCGAGCAGGCCAGGTAGATATCGCCCGGCAGGACGTCATCCTCGACAAGGGAAACCGCCACCTCGGCCTGCAGGCCCAGCCCGCGCGTCACAAGGTGGCGGTTGTGCGAAGTTGCCGCGGCCTCGGCGCTGAGTATTCCCTGGTCGATTTGCTCCTGCAATAAGGAATGGTCATGCGTCATCAATTCCAGGTGGTTAGCACGCAGTCGATAGACGCGGGAATCGCCGACATGCGCAATCGTGACGTGATTATTCCGAAACAGCAGGAGCGCCACGGTTGACCCCATGGCTTGATCTTGAGTGCTGTTGGTGCGCTGTGCGCGTTGTTGGCCTTCCAGAAAAATCGCACGATTGGCTCTTTTAACACTGGTTTGCACCAATTCGGCAACATCGCTGCTGGCGTCTGGCCTGCCCTGCAAGCCACGGGTCAGTCCCTCCACGATGATGTGGGTGGTCAGGCTGCTGGCTACGTCGCCGGATTGGTAGCCGCCCATCCCATCCGCCAGCACCAGCAGGCCCAGTTCGCTGACTGTGGCAATACTGTCTTCGTTCAGGCCTCGCAGTAATCCGGGGTCGGATCTGGCGGCGATTTCGAGCGATAGGGGCGGTGAGGAGGAGGCGTGTGGCAAAACGATAGTCTCTTGGTGTTTGTTATAATTTACCTTACGAGAATTCTCTCACCTGGAATCACCCCAAAGCAAGTCACCCGTCCCCGCCCGCATGGTCAGTCAAACACAATTCGGTCGTTATGAAGTGGTCTCGGCGCTTGGGCAGGGCGCGATGGGCGCGGTTTACAAAGCGGTTGACCCGCTGATTGAGCGCACCGTCGCCATCAAGACGATCAACCTCGATCTGTCAAAAGAAGAGCGTGCCGATTTCGAAGCGCGCTTTTACCGCGAGGCCAAGTCTGCAGGACGACTGAGCCATTCCAATATCGTCACCATTTATGACGTCGGCGAGACTGACGATGTCGCCTATATCGCGATGGAATACCTGGAGGGCGAGTCGCTGCGCGAGATGCTCGATTCCGGTGTGGTTTTTCCGCCAGACCTGATCGGCAGGGTCGCGGCGCAAATTGCGAGCGCACTGAATTACGCGCATGAAAACCACGTGGTGCATCGTGATATCAAGCCTGCCAACATCATGATCACGCCGAACCGTGACGTCAAAATCATGGATTTCGGCATTGCCCAGATTCCTACCGGTTCGCGCACGCAGGCCGGCACCGTGCTGGGCTCGCCCAAGTACATGGCGCCGGAGCAGGTGGCGGGCCAAGCCACGGATGGCAGAACAGATATTTTCGCGCTGGGGGTGGTGTTGTACGAAATGCTGACGGGGGTCACGCCATTTAATGGCGATAACCTCAGCGCCATTATGTACAAGATCCTGCATGAAGACCCCGCGCCGCCCAGTACGGTCAACCTCGGGGTGCCGCCGGTGTTCGACCGGATCATCAGCCGGGCCCTGGCAAAACGGCCTGAAGACCGATACCAGACCGCCAGGGAATTTGCCCGCGATCTGGGGCATGAAGCCTTTATCCCCCAAGGGGCGCGCCAGCCTGCCGCCAGCAAGCAGCCGGGGGAACCCGTGCAGGCAAGCAGGGCAACGACGGCGCAGCAAGACGCGACGCTCTACTTGCCGCCACACAAAGCCAGCGGCGTGTTTGCAATGCCGCCTGCGGACAGCGGGCGGGGCATTCAAGCAAAAATCGCCTCTTTTCTGGGCAATGCACAACTGCGCCGCACGCGCTTCCTGCTGGCAATCCCGGTGTTGCTCGTTGCCGCGTTTGTGATGGTTTTGCAGGGGCTCCCGCCAAAGCGCGTCGAGCTCCCTGCCCCGGTTGCGCCAAGGCTTGAAACCGAGCGCGTCAACACGCCCCTCCCGACGGCTGCCCCCGCCAGCGAGATTGCAGTCCCCCTGGCGAAACCAAAGGCCGCGCCCGCAGTGGCCGCATCGGCAATTCCCCAAGCGCCTGCAGCGGTGGCGCAGGCGAAAGCCACTGTGAGGCTGGCAATTTCGCCCTGGGGCGAGGTGTTTGTCGATGGCAGGCGCGTCGGCGTATCGCCCCCACTTACCCTGTTGCAACTTGAGCCGGGCAAGCACGAGGTGGAAATACGCAATCAGGCGTTCGTACCCTATCGTGTTATCGTGAATCCGGAACCCGGCCGGTCGCACAAGATCAGGCACAAATTCAAGTAAGGACATGACGATGATGCGGATAGGTGCGCTGCTTTGCGCCACCCTGCTGATGACGGCCTGCGCTGCGCCCATCATGCGGGATAGCGGTCTGGATAAGTTCGCCCCCCGCAAGGCGGAACAGGACTTGTCGGCGGGTATTCGGGCTTACGAAGACGGTGATTACAGAAGCTCCGCTCGGTTTTTGCAGAACGCGTTTTCAGCAGGGCTATTCCTGAATTCAGATAAAGTGGCGGCGCACAAGTATCTGGCTTTCATCCATTGCGCCCAGGCGCGGGAAAAGTCATGCCGCAATGAGTTTCGCAAGGCGCTGGAGCTCGATCCTGAATTTGAATTGACCCCTGCAGAATCGGGCCATCCCTCGTGGGGGCCGGTCTTTAAATCCCTCAAATCGGAGATGGCGAAAAAGCCATAGGAGTCGTCAGGACGGGTTCGGGTTCGGCGTACGATTTTACCCCGGACTGCTGATGGTGACGGCCAACACACAGCCAATGCATGCCGGGAATCATCCGGCGCCGTTTATCGCGCCCTTTTGTATTGGGTGGCTTTTCGGTAGGCTTCGCGCTAATCCCACGAAAAAGCCCCCCATGCATTTCACCCCCGACACCTTCCGCGCCTGGCCGACCAAGCGAATTACCCTGCTCGGCATGTCCGGCGTCGGCAAGACGCACCTCTCGGGCATGCTGCGCGGCCACGACTGGTTCCACTTTTCCGGCGACTACCGCATCGGCACGCGCTATCTGGACGAGCCGATTCTCGATCTGATCAAGCAGCAGGCGATGCAGGTGCCTTTCCTGCGCGAGCTGCTGCGGCGCGACTGGATCGACATCAAGAACAACATCAAGATCCACGACCTCGGGCCGGTGCTCACCTTCGTCGGCAAGCTCGGCGGGCCGGCGTGGGGCGGGTTGCCGCTGGACGCGTTCTCGCGCCGTCAGGCCGCGTATCGCGACGGCGAGATCGCCGCCATGCGTGACGTGCCGAGTTTCATCCGCAAGGGTCAGGACATCTACGGCTACCCGCACTTCGTCAACGACGTTGGCGGCAGTCTGTGCGAGCTGGACGAGCCCGGTGTGGTCGAATTGCTGGCCGAGCACACGCTGATCCTCTATATCCAGACCACCACGCGCGAGGAAGAAAACACGCTGATCAAACGTGCGCAGTCCGACCCCAAGCCGCTGTATTTCCGCCCAGCCTTCCTTGCCGAGCACCTGCCCTTGTATCTCAGGGAAAAAGGCCTCGAATACGTGGCCCAGGTCGAGCCAGACGATTTCGCCCGCTGGGTATTCCCGCACCTGTTCCATTCGCGCATTCCGCGCTACGAGGCGATTGCCGAGCCGCACGGCTACACCGTGACCTCGCAGGAAGTGGCGCAGGTGCGCGACGAGCGCGATTTTCTGGCACTCGTCGAGGCTGCGGTGGCAAGGAAGGGGTCAGGGGTCAGGGGTCAGGGGTCAGGGGAAGCGAATGCCACTGGTTGCGCATAACGCCCTCCCTACCTTCGACCGCCTGCGCCGCGACGGCATCACGGTGCTGTCGACCGAGCGCGCGGCCAATCAGGAAATCCGCGAGTTGCACGTCGGCCTCTTGAACATGATGCCGGACGCGGCGCTGGAGGCGACCGAGCGGCAGTTCTACCGGCTGGTCGGCGAATCCAACCCGATCGCGCAGTTCTACATGCATCCGTTCACCCTGCCGACGCTGCCGCGCAACGAAACGGCGCGTGCGCACATCGCGCAGTATTACGAAAGCTTCGAGGATATTCGCGAGAAGGGGCTGGATGCCCTCATCATCACCGGCGCCAACGTCAGCCACCCCAACCTGGCCGATGAAGCGTTCTGGCAGCCGCTGATCAAGGTGATCGACTGGGCCTGGGACAACGTCACCTCGACGCTGTGCTCGTGCCTGGCCACCCATGCGGTGATGCAGTTCCGCCACGGCCAGACGCGGGTGAAGCAGCCGCAGAAAATCTGGGGCGTGTTCGAACACCGCGTCACCGACGGCCGCCATCCGCTGGTGGCCGACGTCAACACCCGCTTCGATGTGCCGCACTCGCGCTGGAACGACGTTTCGCATGCGCAGTTCGCGGCGGCCGGACTCAAAGTACTGGTCGAAAGCGCGGAAGCCGGCGTGCATCTGGCAGTGAGCCACGACGGCCTGCGCACCGTGTTCTTCCAGGGCCATCCCGAATACGACACGGTGTCGCTGCTGAAGGAATACAAGCGCGACCTGCTGCTGGCCGCCGCTGGCAACCTATCCAATTGGCCGCCGTTTCCGGCGCGCTATTTCGACCGCCAGGCGCAGGCGCTGCTGGCCGAATTCGCCCGCCGCACGCGGGCGGGCGAGACGCTGGCCTTCCCCGAGGCGCACCTGCTGCCGCTGATCGACAATACCTGGCACGACACCGCCGAGGCGGTGATCGGCAACTGGATCGGCTGCGTCTATCAGGTCACCCATCGCGAGCGCGGCCTGCCCTTCATGCCCGGCATCGACCCCAATAATCCATTGGGTCTGGCGTGACAGAAGCGCGCGCGCACTTTGACGAGGCGCTGGGCGCGCTGGTCGTCAGCGGCATCTGGCATGCCGATGCCGCGTCCGCGCTGCCGAAACTGGCCGGCAAGACCGTGCGCATCCTCGACGGCGCCGGCGTCACCCAACTCGATACCAACGGCGCGTGGCTGCTGCTCGCCGCCGCCCGTCCGCAGGCCGGCGACCCGATGCCTGAGCTGCGCGGCTTCCAGCCGCAGCATCTGGCAATGTTCAAGCTGGTGGCGCCGCACAGCGCGGCCACCGCCGCAGAACCCGAACCGCGCAGCGAAGGCGTGCTGGAGTTCACCGGGCGCGGCAGCATCGCAGCGTGGGGCCATCTGGTCGGCCTGCTCGACTTCGTCGGCCGCCTGTCCATCGAACTGTTGACGCTGATGGGCAACCCGGGCCGCTGGCGCTGGCGTGAATTCGGCGCCCAGGTGGGCACGGTGTTCGTCGGCGCGATCCCCATCGTGGTCGGCATGCTGTTCCTGCTCGGCGTGGTGTTCGCCTACCTGCTGGGGGATCAGGCGCAGCAATACGGCGCCAACATCTTCGTTGTCGACGGCCTGCTGCTGGCGATCCTGCGCGAGGTCTCGCCGATCATCGTCGCCGTCCTGGTGGCCGGGCGCACCGGTGCCGCCATTACCGCGCAGATCGGCACCATGAAGGTGACCGAGGAAATCGATGCCATCACCACGCTCGGCCTGTCGCCGCTGGCGGTGCTGGTGATTCCGCGCATCCTGGCCCTGCTGCTCGCCCTGCCGCTGCTGGTCTTCATCGGCGACATCGCCGGGATGGCCGGCGGCATGCTGGTGACCCAGCAGCAGCTGGATATTTCGTATTTCATGTTCATGGACCGGGTGGCTGACGTGCTGGATCTGAAAACCCTGCTGGTTGGGCTGGGCAAGGCGCCGGTGTTCGCCATCTTTATCGCACTGATTGCCTGCCGCATGGGGCTTTCGGTCACCCGCGACGCGCGCAGTGTCGGTGCCCACACCACCTCCACCGTGGTGCAGAGCCTGGTCGCCATCATCATCCTCAATGCCATTTTTGCCATCATGTTCGTGAAGCTGGGAATCTGATGACAGAAGCCGTCATCGACGTTCGCGACCTCGTCACCACGCTGGGCGGGAACAGCATTCATCGTGATTTGAATCTTTCCGTTGCGCGCGGCGAAGTGGTCGCCTTGATCGGCGGCAGCGGCTCCGGCAAGTCGGTGCTGCTGCGCGAAATCATCGGCCTGTTGAAGCCGCAGGCCGGCCGCATCGAGCTTTTCGGGCAGTCGGTTCTGGACAGCACCCCCGAGCAGATGAACCTGCTGCGTCAACGCTTTGGCGTGCTGTTCCAGGATGGCGCGCTATTTTCCTCGATGAATGTGGAGGACAACGTCGCCACCCCTTTGTTCGAGCATACCGACCTGCCCCACGCCACCTGCCGCCGACTGGCGCGGCTGAAGCTCGCGCTGGCTGGGCTGCCGCCGGACGCCGCCAAAAAGCGCCCGAGCGAGCTGTCAGGCGGCATGCGCAAGCGGGTGGCACTGGCGCGCGCGCTGGCGCTGGACCCCGAACTGCTGTTTCTGGACGAGCCGACCTCCGGCCTCGACCCGACTTCGGCGCGCGCCTTCGATGCGCTGATCCGGCTGTTGGCAGACAGTCTCGGCCTCACTGTATTCCTCGTCACCCATGACTTGGATACACTGTTTTCAATTATTGACCGCATCATCGTGCTGTCGGACGGCCGTGTGCTGGGCAGCGGCACGGTGGCCGAACTGAAAACCATCGACGACCCGTGGCTGCGCGATTACTTCGCCGCACGGGTGTCGAAAGGAGAACCCCCGCATGGAAACTGAAGGCCGATACACCCTGGTGGGCATCCTGGTGCTGGCGGTGATTGCGCTGTTGACTGTGGCCGTCGTATGGCTGACGGGCGCGGCCGACCGCATCGCCTATCAGAACTACACCCTCTATTTCAAGCAGCAGTCGCTCGACGGGCTGGCGGTCGGCAGCCCGGTGAAGATTCGCGGGATCAAGGTCGGCGTGGTCGACAGCTATCGTTTCGCCAAGGACAAGGATGAAGCCGTCAGCGTCACCGCCCGCATCGACGAGGGCGTGCCGGTGCACGTCGGCGCCGAGGCCTACATCAAGCGCAACCTGGTGACCGGTATTGCGTCGGTTGAGATCAACAACGGCCCGAGCGACGCACCTTTGCTTGACGTCGTGCCCCAGGGCGAACGCTATCCGGTGATCGCCGAGGGCAGTTCCGACATCGACAAGGTCGCCACTGCGGTGTCCCGGATGGCGGAAAACGGCGCGCAGGTGCTGGAACGCATGAACACCCTGCTGTCGGACGAAAACCAGCTTGCCATCAGCCAGACGCTGGCCAACCTCAACGATCTGTCCGGCCATCTGGCCGCCAACAAGCAGAGCCTCGACGCCGTGGTGCAGGGCATCCGCGATGCCTCCGACGAATTTCGCTTTGCCGGCGCCAGCATCAGCCAGGCCGCCACCCGTGCCGAGGGCAGCATTGTCAGCGTCAGCCAGAACGCCGATGCCACGCTGAAGGAGGCCACCGTCGCGATGGAAAAACTGCAGGGCGAAGCCAGCCTGATTTCCGGGCAAATCCAGCAACTCACCGAAACCAGCACGCTGGAGTTGACCAACATCAGCCGCGACGTGCGCACCAGCGCCGAAACCCTCAACACCGCCGGACAGCGCCTGTCCAACCCGCGCGAAATCCTGTTCGGCCCCGGCCAGCAGCGGCTCGGCCCCGGAGAAAAATTGCCATGAAATCCGCCCTAATCCTTGCCGCGCTGAGCTTGGTGCTGACCGGCTGCGTCAATTTTGGCGAAAAGACCAAAATCCCCGCCGTGGTGTATTACGTGCTGAACGACCCCGTGTCCGCGACCGATCCCGCCCCGCCGCGCGCCGACGCCCTAAAGGACTCCGATCCACTACGCGCTAAAGTCCCGCAAGGCGGGATGGAATCGTATGCCCCACAAGGGGACTCCGACTTTCTACGGGCTAAAGCCCGTGAAAGATCGTATGCCCTAAAGGACTCCGATCCACTACGCGCTAAAGCGCGTGTGGAATCGTATGCCCCGACCCTGCTGGTACTCGACACCACCACGGGCAGCTTTTATGACACCGACCAGATCGTCTTCAGTCGCAGCGCCGGCACCCGTGGCCAATACCAGTTCGCGCGCTGGACCGAGCGCCCCGGCAAGCGCTTCGCCGACCTCATGCGCACCCGCCTCGACCGCCAGGGCGCCTGGAATGTCAGTGCCGCCGGCGGCTATGTGCGCGGTGACATGCTGCTGGACACCGAGCTGGTCGAGTTCTATCACGACGCCGCCAGCGAGCCGGGCCAGATGCGCCTGGTGCTGCGCGCCGAACTGGTCGATCTGAAGCAGCGCGCCCTGCTGGGGCGCCGCGTCTTCGAACAGCAGGTGCCGTTGACGACCTATGATGCGGCCGGTGCCGCGCAGGCGGCCAACCTGGCAGTCAGCCGCGCGCTCGACGCGCTGAGCGCCTGGCTCGCCACGCTGCAATAAGCGCCTACAATCTAGACAGCATCGCCCACAACAAAAGGAGAGAGACCATGAAGCGCCTGCTTGCCGCCCTGTGCCTGTGTTCCGTCACCGCTGTTGCCCACGCTGAAATCGCGCAGAAATTCGGCCCGTACGAAGTCCACTATAACGCCCTCACCACCGACGAACTGCTGCCCGAAGTCGCGCGCGCCTACAAGATCGAGCGCAGCAAGACGCGTGGAATGGTCACGATGTCGGTACTGAAACAGAACGAGGTGGGCGTGCTCTCGCCGGTGCCGGCCAAGCTCACCGTCTATGTCACCAATCTCAATCAGCAACTGGCCAATGTGGAGATGCGCGAGATCAAGGAAGGCACCGCGATTTACTACCTGGGCGAATTCCGGGTCACGCCCCCCGACACGCTGAAATTCACCGCCACCGTTGAAGTGGCCGGCGAACCCAGGCACGAGTTGGTGTTCAACCAGAAGTTCTACCGATAAGCCGTCAGCGCCGCATCAGCCGCTGTCCATGCCGGGCATGCGTCCTGTTTCAGGCGTTGGCGAACGTCGAATAAGCCAGCATGAGCAGGCCCCATACCCCAAACCCCGCCACCATCAGTCCTGCCGCGCGGCGCACCCACAACCGCTGCATGAAGGGCTGAATCTGCCGGGCGAACAGGCCCATGCCCAATAAATTCGGCAGGGTGCCGAGCCCGAATGCCAGCATCAGTGCGGCGCCGGAGGTGGCACTGCCGGCTGCCAGCGCCGACACCAGCACTGAATACACCAGCCCGCACGGCAGCCAGCCCCACGCCATCCCCGCCAGCACCGCCTGCGGCAGCGACTTCACCGGCAGCAGTTTCTGGAACAGCGGCCTCACCACGCGCCACACCGCGCCGCCGGCGCGCTCGAACACCCGCACCCATTGATTGAATCCGGCCAGATACAGGCCGAGCAGGATCATCACGACTTGCGCCAGCACATACAACAGCAGCTGTACCGGCATGACCCCGGCCAGCTTGAACGTGGCGCCGAGCGCCCCCGCCAGCGCGCCGAACAGCACATACGACGACACTCGCCCCAGGTTGTAGGCCAGATGCATGCGGAACGGCGGGTGCGTGCCGTCGGCGCGGAACGAAAACGCCGCGACGATGCCGCCGCACATGCCGACGCAGTGCACCCCGCCGAGCAGGCCGGCGAGGAGGGCGGCGAGCAGGGAAAATTCGATCATTTAAATCTTTCACCACAGAGACACAGAGACACAGAGAACCCCTTAAACCCACTCCCCGACCAGGCTCGTCTCCTATGCATTTCTCTGTGTCTCTGTGTCTCTGTGGTGAGATGTTTGTGATCGACCCACCAGCCAAACCAACAACAGCACCGGCACCCCGATCAGCGCGGTGCCGGTGAAGAAGTTCGCCCAGCCGAACGCATCGACAAACTCCCCGGAAAAGCCCGCGATGAACTTGGGCAGGAGCAGCATCACCGAGGTGAACAGCGCGTACTGGGTGGCCGAATACGCCTGGTTGACCAGGCTGGAGAGGTAGGCGACGAAGGCGGAGGACGCGATGCCGGCCGAGAGGTTGTCCGCCGAAATCGTGAACACCAGCGCGCCGACATCGTGGCCGCGACCGGCCAGCCACACGAACAGCAGGTTGGTTGCCGCGGACAGCACCGCGCCGAGGAACAGCGTGCGCATCACGCCCATGCGCATGACCAGCAGGCCGCCCAGCCCGGCGCCGACGATGGTCATGATCACGCCGTAGACCTTGGACACGGTCGCCACTTCGTCCTTGGTGAAGCCCATTTCCTGATAGAAGGGATTGCTCATCACCCCCATCACCACGTCGGAGATGCGGTAGACGGCGATCAGCGCCAGCATCAGCACGGCCTGCCATTTGTAGCGCTGGATGAAGTCGATGAAGGGCGCCAGCACCGCGCTGTAGACCCACGCCGTGGCGGTCAGCAGCCAGCCGTGCAATCCGGCTGCGGCGAACCGTTCCCGCGTGTGCGCCTCGCGCTCGGTGGTGACGGTGGAGATTTTCTTTTCCGGCTCGCGGATGACTAGCGTGGTGAGCATGCCGACGACCATCAGCGCCGCCATTACCGTGTACGCCACCTGCCAGGGACGGAAGTCGTAGGTCGCTTCGGAGGGGTCGACGCTCGCCGCGATCCATAGTACGCCCGCGCCCGCCGTGATCATTGCGATGCGATAGCCCGCCTGATAGGTCGCCGCCATCGCCCCCTGCTTTTCCATCTCGACCGCTTCAATCCGGTAGGCATCGAGCGCGATATCCTGCGTCGCCGAGGCGAACGCCACCGCCAGTGCAAAGAACACCATATGCGTCAGGTTCAGCGCCGGGTCGGTGTTGGCCATGCCGAGCAGCGCGGCGGCAATGCAGACCTGCGACAACAGCAGCCACGCCCGCCGCTTGCCCAGTCGCGCCGTCAGAAACGGCAGCGGCAGCCGGTCCACCAGCGGCGACCACAGAAACTTGAAGCCATACGCCAGCCCTACCCAGGAGAGATGCCCGATCGTCGCGCGCGCAATGCCCGCTTCGGAGAGCCAGAACGACAGTGTGCCCAGTACCAGCAGCAAGGGCAGCCCGGCGGAAAAGCCGAGGAACAGCATGCCGACGACGCGCGGGTGGGTGTAGACCTTGAGGGCGTTGAGCCAGGGGTGAGACATGGTGAGTGGAGAGCCGTGAGTGGAGAGCGGAGAGCGGTTATCAGCCGCGAGGCGTGGTGTGCGTGCGTAGCCAGGCGGCGAGCGTGGCTTCGTCCCATTCGCTGGCGGCGACGGCTAATACGGCGAGGGTGGCCTCAGCCTGGGTGGCGATCAGCCGCTGCCCATTCGAGTAGAGAAACAAGCCCAAGGCGAGGAAAGCGGCGCGTTTGTTGCCATCCACAAAGGGATGATTCTTTGCGAGGCCGACGCAATAAGACGCAGCCAGTTCGCACACATCCGGCTCGCCGTACGCTGCCAGATTGAGTGGCCGCGCCAGCGCTGAATCGAGCAGGCCCTCATCGCGCAAGCCCGATAAGCCACCGTGTTCGGCCAGGCTCTCGTCGTGCAGCAACAGCAGGACGCGTTTGTCGAACCATCTCCAGTCGCGTGCCACTTACTTGGCCAGTTCGTGAAAGGTGTCCCGGAAATCACGCATGAAGGCGCGACCCGCTTCGATCTGTTCTTCCAGACTGGGGTCATACGGAGTCATGGCCACGCCGTCCGGCGTTTCGGTCACAAATACCGTGTCGCCTTTTTCCAGTTTCAGACGCGCCAGTACTTCCTTGGGCAGGATCAGGCCGACCGAATTGCCGATTTGGGTGAGTTTCAGGGCATGCATGGCAGACTCCTGTTGGTTATAACGGTTGTTATATTAGGCCGCGATGCGGCATTTGCCAAGGGGCAGACCGAGCACCTGAGTCGTGCTGTGCTAGCCTGCTGCAATATCCCGCCTAAAACATCCCAATGAGCAGCCAACCCAAGCCCCCAGCGAACACCGCCCAGCCAATGTGGCGAGTGGCATTGGCTGATGACCTCGCCTGGCGCACGCCGCAGATCGAAGCGTTGAAACAGTCCATCGCCGCCGCCGACCGGGGCGAATTCGCCAGCGCCGACGAAGTCGAGCAGTTTTTCAATGACAGGGCATCTGAATAGTGACGGAAAAACCACCAAATCAGCTTCATGCGTTATCTGGGCTGAAAGCCCAGCTTGATGGCTTGGTTGAAGCAGCACGCCCAATTGTTGACCAGATTCGGGCACAGTTCGAACAGCTCGCCCCGCTTCTTTTGACAGTGGCAGAAGCATTCAAGACGCTTCCTGATCGTACCAAGGAGGCATTGCTGAAACTGGGTTCTCACGGTTGGTACTTGGATCCGGAATTGCCAGCGGATGCCATTTTCCGGTTGGCAGAAATTTTTGATACAAAAACGAAGGAAGAAGCTGATCGGGTTTTGTGCGGTTGGGTTGATTCACATGTCAGCAACATTGAGGCGCAACTCGCAGATGCTTACCCGAGCCGGCAGGCGATATTACGAGAGGCATTCTCAGCACATCAACAGAAAATGTATGCTGTATCAACCCCAGTATTTCTGGCGCAGGCTGATGGTATCTGCCAAGAAATGCATGGCGTGGGACTATATAAAAAGCACCGAGATGGCGACCTTGTTTTAAAGAGAAAAATACAGCCTCTCGAAATTGGGCACTTTGAAGAGGCGATGTTGGCACCCCTGATTACAGTCCTTCCGGTTATTGCCAAGGCCAACGAGCGAACCTTGTACGGCAACCAGCTAAATCGACATGCGATTCTTCATGGCGAGAGCTTGGACTACGGCACCTTTGAAAACAGCTGCCGAGCTATTTCACTTTTGTCTTATTCTGGGTGGGCGCTCCGTGCATTAATCCCGGGTAAGTAAAGGGCGCGCGAATGCGGTGCTCGTGCTGGCGCTATTGTGCCCTACGATTTTTTTGCGCTGCGTTCCAGATTCAGCGCCAGCAGACGCTTGAGAATCTCCTCATTGGGCATCTCCGGCGTGTAGCCGGTCCAGCCGTAGGCGGCGGCCACCGCCGCGTCGAGTTCGCGGTGGGCGTTGTCCAGCCAGGCCGGGCGGGCGTTGTAGAGATTGGTCAGAGTGCGCTTTTTCAGCTCGGCTTCATGGCCGGGCTTGGCGACGGGGCGCAGCGGGAAGCCGGCCTGTTCCTCCTCCTTTGTTCTCACCCAGTCCACCCACTCCGGCGGGTTGAGCCAGGTTTCGCGCAGGGCGTTGAGCTGCGCAGCAGTGGTGGCGATGCTTTGCGCCCCCTCTCCCTTGAGGGGAGAGGGCTGGGGTGAGGGTGAAGCGGTAACGCGCGGCCCTTCGACGCGGCTCAGAGCAGGCGTCAGGCCGGTGGGGAAGGGGAAGGTTTCGAAGCAGGATTTGGCGTTGTAGGTGGGACGCCCACCTTCATTGCCGTCGCCGTGCATGCTCGCCTGCGCCAGTGACCAGACTTCGTGGATGCGGCTGGAAAGTATGCCGAAGGCGATGTTCGAGTCGGAAGCGATTACATATAGCCTGGAATCTGGAGAAACTGTGGCATCACACCAGACGAAGTAACGATATTTCGCTACGCGGGGTGTGACGATATAGCGAGATAGTCCAGAAATGCCCGAGCGCATGTCAGCGCCATTCCGTCCAAATCGCCACCAGTTCTTTTTCCGGTTCGCATCATTGTTCTTTGCCCGTTCTGGCTTGACGTAGACAAGGGCGTGGGCAAACGGTGTTTCAAACAAGGACGCTTCGTTTTCGGTCGTAGAAACACCAAAGTCGATGACCCATGTATCTGAAGGCCTGCCTGCTATGTCTTGGCCATTTTTCCAAGGCTTAACGACTTTGGCATTAGCGTGTCCATTGGGGTTAGGCAACTTAAGCCACTGTCTGGCTGTCTCTCCTGGAACATCAAACGCCCCATTTTTCTCTGCGCCCTTGAACGCAACACTGCTGTTTTCCGCAAGTGGTTTTGCTTGAGTCAAATCCAGCCCGCCGCCTGCAGTCAGGTCGGCGTGAATGGTCGAAACAGGTTTGCCGTCGAGCGAGGATTCCTTGCCATCGCCAAAACACACCAGTGAGACACGCACGGCCGCGCCGTTGTTGATCCAGGGTTCGTCGCTCCAAGCTTCGAAGATGGGTGCGGTGGCGACGATGCGCTCCAGCACCTTGCGGTTGCTGCCTGCACGTATCGCTTGCGTGGCGACGAGGCCGACACGCTGCGCCTTGCCCGCTTCGACCTGCGCGCGGGCTTTTTCAAACCAGTAGGTGACGAGGTCGGCGCCGCCGGGCACGCGATCCTTGTATACGCGGTTGAGCGCATTGAAATATTCGCTGCCGAGTTCACCGCGCTTTTTGCTGCCGCCGAGAAAGGGCGGGTTGCCGACGATGGCGTCGGCGTCGGGCCATTCGGGTTCGGAAATCCCCCTCAATCCCCCTTTTTCAAAGGGGGAGGTTTCTTGCGCTACGTTGTCCATTCCCCCCTTTGTCAAAGGGGGGCTAGGGGGGATTTGCAGGACGGCGTCGCGGTTCTCGATGTGGTCGAGCGGCTGCAGGATCGGGTTGCGTCGCAGCGCGTAGCCGTGCGTCAGCATCCACTGGATTTCGCCGATCCACACGGTGACGCGGGCGAGTTCGGCGGCGTAGGGGTTGAGTTCGATGCCAAGCACGTTGGCGGGGCTGGTTTCAATGGTGAGTTCGCGTTGCAGCCCCAGGGCTTCGGCTTCGAGGTTGGCGCGGTGCTCGATGTCTTTGAGCGTCTTCAGCGCGAGATAGAGGAAGTTGCCGCTTCCGCAGGCGGGGTCGAGCACGCGGAAGCGTTTCAGGCGTTCGAGAAAGGCATTGAACAAGCTCTGGCCTTCGGTGCGTGCTTCATTGGGCCGAAATTCGCCTTTCTTTCGCCCTTTTTCGTAACCAAATTGCGGCGCGAGGCGGGCCAGTTTCGCACGGGTGTCGTTCCACTCGCCGATCAGCGGCTGCTCGATCACCGGGCAGATCAGTTTGAGAATGGTGGCGGGGTCGGTGTAGTGCGCGCCGAGCTGGCTGCGCATGTCGGGGTTGAGGCCGCGCTCGAATAGGGTGCCGAGGATGGCCGGTTCGATTTCGCCCCAGCCCATGCGCGCGGCGTCGAGCAGTTGCACCACGTCTTCTGTGGTCAGCGGCGGCACTTCGATCAGTTCGAACAGTCCGCCGTTGAAATACGGGATGGTCTCCAGCGCGAAGTCGCCGCCTTTACGCATGGCGGTGAACAGTTCGGTGAGGCGGGACTGGGCCTTGGCTCCGTCAGGATTGGATTTATTTAGAACCGTCTCGAACAGCTTTTCCGGCAGCAGGCGGGCGTCTTCGGCAAACATGCAGAACACGCACTGGATCAGGAAGTGAGCGGTTTCTAGCGGAGCGTGGTTGCGCGCATTCAGCCGTTCGGCCAGCTTGCCCATCTTGCGCGCGGCTTCTTCGGTGACGGCGTAGGTGGTGGTGCGGGGTTTGAAGCGCTCGGGCGCATTGAACAGCCAGTGCAGCTTTTGCAGGTTTTCAGGCTGGCCGATGTCTTCCAGCAGGATGCTGTGGACTTCGCTCGGCGTGCCGGTGAAGTGGGTGTGGATTTCAATGCGCTTGCGGTCGGACACCAGCAGCAGCGGCGGGTTGTCGAGTGCCAGCGCGTACACCATCAACTGCTTGAGCGCCGCACCGAGATCCTTGTCCGGCGCCTTGTATTCCCAGGCGAAGCAGCCGCGTTTCCATACGTCCGCCCAGCCCTGGCTGGCGCTGCTCTTTTTGATCAGCCCGCGTTCGTATTGGTATTCGCCTTCGATGCGCGGTGGCTCCACTTCCAGCAGGGCGCACAGGTCTTCGAAATGCGCCTGCGCCCCTGCGCGTTCGGTCAGCGGGTTGTCGCGCCACTTGGCGATGAAGGCTTGTGGGGTCATGCGGGATGAAGGTGATGCAGGATCAGGGGCAGTGTGCTGGCGCAGGTCACGGTCACGCGCCCTTTTTCTTTTGGGCGGCATCGCCCAGCAAACCGCCCGCATCGCGCGCGTCCAGTTCCAGCTTGGGCGTGGCGGTCTTGAGTCATTTTTCCACGTCCTTGATGGGCTGGGCGGCAGGGATGTTTTCGGGACGTTCGCCACCAATGCGCTCGATGGCGGCGCGGACTTCCTGGCCAACCTGCTCGTGGGCGCGGATGGCCTGCTGTTGATCGCGGATGCCTTCGCGCGCGAGCTTGTCGCGGGTCTGGGTCATGCGGAACTGGTTGGCGGCAAGTTCAGTGGCGTTCATGCGATCCATCAGCTGTTCTTTGGCCGGGACGCCCTTCCTCGCCTTGATGTGTTCATTGCCCAGGCCGCCGTACAGACCTTTGTAACCGGCATCGTGAAAAATGCCGAACATGCGGTTCTGCACGCCGGCCTGCTGGGCGGCGCCGGAGAGCGCCTTGAATTCTTCGGAAGTCTGTTTGCGTAGTTCCAGGCGCTCTATATCGGCGGCAAGCTGCTCAGACAGCTCCTGGCGCCGGGTTTGGATGGCGAAGTATTTCTGGGCCTGGGCGATTTCCGGCTTGCGCGGGTCGCCGTTCTGGGCGATGAGGTAGCAGGCGAAGCGGGAGAGGTGATAATCATCCACTTCCCGTTGGCTTCCGGAGCCGAGTTCGACCATTTTGCCGGCGCCGGCAAAATGGTAGGCAGGATCATTGCCTGACTGCTCGCATGATGTTTGGGCGCGTTTGACGGCATCTTCGAACCGCCGCCACTGGCTGTAACCCAACAGAGGCTGTAACTCACGGGCACTCCAGAATTCGGCGTCGTGGTCATTGACCTGCCTGTGATCCTCGAAGGATTTTCCGCCAATGCTGGGCAGTTCTTTTTTTGCCATGCCTTGCCTCCCTTTCTCCCCCCGTTGGATTGTCTTGGTTGTTTCCAGCGCAAGCGGGGTTATGGACCGTAATCGTAATCGACAATCAGCGGCGCATGGTCGGAAAAGCGCTGGTCCTTGTAGACGCTGGCGGCGCGGGCTTTAGCGGCGATGCCGGGGGTGGCGATCTGATAGTCGATGCGCCAGCCGACGTTTTTGGCATACGCCTGACCGCGGTTGCTCCACCAGGTGTAGGCCTCGCCGGTGTGCTCGGGGTAGAGGCTGCGGTAGACGTCGACCCAGCCGAGTTCGTCGAACAGACGGGTCATCCAGGCGCGTTCTTCGGGCAGGAAGCCGGAGTTTTTCTGGTTGGATTTCCAGTTCTTGAGGTCGACTTCGCGGTGGGCGATGTTCCAGTCGCCGCAGATGACGATTTCGCGGCCGCTTTTGATCAGGGCTTCGAGGCGGGGGAAGAAGGCGTCGAGGAAGCGGTACTTGGCCTGCTGGCGTTCGTCGCTGCTTGAGCCGGAGGGCTGGTAGAGCGAGATGACGGCGAGGTTGCCGTAGTCGGCTTCGATGTAGCGGCCCTCGGCGTCGAATTCGGGGGCGCCGAGGCCTTCGATGATTTGCTGCGGTTGCGTGCGGGTGTACACGCCGACGCCGCTGTAGCCTTTTTTCTCGGCGTAGTGGAAGGCGCCGGTGAGGCCATCGCATTGAATGAATTGGGGCTTGAGGTCGGCGGCCTGCGCCTTGAGTTCCTGCACGCAGACGACGTCGGCGCCCTGGGTGGGCAGCCAGTCGAAGAAACCCTTGGTGGCGGCGGAACGGATGCCGTTGAGGTTGGCCGATATAATTCGCATCTGGATTGATTCAAGAAATTAGAGAAATGTCCGATTACAAAGCCGAGTTTGTGGAATTCGCCATTGCGTCGCAGGTGCTGTGTTTTGGCGAATTCAAGACCAAGGCGGGGCGCATGAGTCCCTACTTTTTCAATGCGGGACTGTTCAACGACGGCGACAAACTGCGTCGGCTGGGCGAATTTTACGCGAAAGCCATCGTCGACTCTGGGCTGTCGTTCGACGTGCTGTTCGGCCCGGCCTACAAGGGCATTCCGCTGGCGGCGAGCATTGCGATTGCGCTGGCGGGCATGGGTCGCAACGTGCCGTTTGCGTACAACCGCAAGGAAGCCAAGGATCACGGCGAGGGCGGCACGGTGGTCGGCGCGAAACTGCAGGGCCGCGTGCTGATCGTCGACGATGTGATTTCGGCGGGCACCTCGGTGCGCGAGTCGGTGGACCTGATCCGCCACGCGGGTGCCAAACCGGCCGGGGTGGTGATTGCATTGGACCGCATGGAACGTGGCAGCGGCGACAAGTCGGCGGTGCAGGAAGTACGCGAGCAATACGACATTCCGGTGGTGGCGGTGGTCACGCTGGACAATCTGGTGGAGTTTCTGGAACGTAATGCAGACAGACAACAAGAATTACAGGCTGTGGCAGGCTACCGTGCGAGGTATGGCGTTTAGCGTACTGGCAGTCGCTTTACTGCTGAGCGCGGGCGCCGCGCATGCCCAGATGTACCGCTGGGTGGACGGCAACGGCCGCGTGCATTACAGCGATACCCCTCCGGTGACCTATCAGAAAAGCGGCGGCGCCGAGTTGAGCAAGCAGGGCAACGTCATCCGGCGCACGCAATCCGAGGCCGAACGCCGTGCCGAAGCCGAGCGCCAGGCTGAGCAGAAGCGGATCCAGGCGGAACAGAACAAGCAGGCGCAGCTCGATCGCGCGCTGACCCAGACCTACACCAGCGAAGCAGAAATCGACCTGGCGCGCGACCGCGCGCTGGAGCATCACCGGTTGGCGATCAGGGGGGCTGAAATCCGTGGCAAGGCGGTGGAATCGAATCTGGCCGAGTTGAAGGCGCGCATCGCCAATATCGAAAAGGCGGGCCGCCCGGTTTCGCCCAACCTGAAGGAACAACTGGATCAGGCCACCCGGGAGAGTCTGGATCTGAAGCGCACCATCCTCAACAATGAAGAGGCGATGGTGCTGGTGGGCGGGAAATACGCGGCCGATAAAGTTCGCTTCCGCGAGTTGACGGGCAAATAAATAGTGAAGTGGTCCGGTGTCTCCCGGGGAAAGCATTTGAACCACAGCGGCACAGAGACACAGAGAAAATCAAGAAACAATAAGTGATCCGTTTCCCGACGTTCCCCGTCGGGTGATGCTCCCAAGTGAAATAACGCTTTGTTTTAGGCGCTTTCATCGTTATTTGTTGGTGTTGGCCAGCGCTGTGGGCGGGGTGCCCTCGCCCCGAATTACGCACCGTCGCAACCTCCACGGCATCGGCCCGGGGGCGGGCCTCCTACAACAGTACACCCCTGTAGGAGCGGCTTCAGCCGCGATGCGGGCGGTAGCCCGCAAAGGTGGCACGGCGAAGCCTTGGCGAGCATTTGCCCTTTGCGCCTTGCGGCGCATCGCGGCTGAAGCCGCCCCTACGGCGGCGCCTGCGGGATGCCGAAGGGTAGGGGCTTCATCAGAGGAGGCAAGACATGACCTCAACAACCAACAGTGACATAGCCTTGTTTTATCTCTGTGCCTCTGTGCCTCTGTGCCTCTGTGCCTCTGTGCCTCTGTGCCTCTGTGGTGAGGCTTTTGGTTTTTGGATTACTGCAGCTTGGCTTTCAGTCGTTCGTTGACCTGCGCCGGGTTGGCGCGGCCCTTGCTGGCCTTCATCACCTGACCCACCAGCGCGTTGAAGGCCTTGTCCTTGCCGGAGCGGAATTCATCGACCGACTTCGGGTTGGCGGCGAGCACCTCGTCGATGATCTTTTCCAGTTCGCCGGAATCGGACATCTGCTTCAGGCCGCGCGCCTCGATGATGGCGTCGACTTCGCCGGCACCTTCCCACAATCCATCGAACACCTGCTTGGCGAGCTTGCCGGACAGCGTGCCATCCTGGATGCGCGCGATCAGCGCGCCCAAATGGGCGGCGGAGACGGGGCTTTGCGCGATGTCGAGCTCGGCCTTGTTGAGCGCGGCCGAGAGTTCGCCCATCACCCAGTTGGCGGCGAGCTTGCCCTGGCCACAGGCTTTCGCGGCGGTTTCAAAGTAGTCGGCAAGCGCGCGCGAACCCGTCAAAACAGCCGCATCGTAGGCCGACACGCCGTAATCATTCTGGAAGCGCGCCTGCATCGCGACGGGCAACTCGGGCAGCGTGGCGCGCACGGCTTCGATCCAGTCCTCGTCGAGCTTGACTGGCAAGAGGTCGGGGTCGGGGAAGTAGCGGTAGTCGTGCGCCTCTTCCTTGCTGCGCATCATGCGCGTCTCGCCGCGGTCGGCGTCGAACAGCACGGTGGCCTGCTCGATGCGGCCGCCGTCTTCCAGCGTCTCGATCTGCCAGCGGACTTCGTAGTCGATCGCCTGCTGCAGGAAGCGGAAGGAGTTGAGGTTCTTGATTTCGCGGCGGGTGCCGAGTTCGGCCTGCCCGAGCGGGCGCACCGAGACGTTGGCGTCGACGCGGAAGCTGCCTTCCTGCATGTTGCCGTCGCAGATGCCGATCCAGGTCACCAGCGTGTGCAGCGCGCGGGCGTAGGCCACGGCCTCGGCGGAGGAGCGCATCTCGGGTTCGGAGACGATTTCCAGCAACGGGGTGCCGGCGCGGTTGAGATCGATCCCGGTCATGCCCTGAAAATCCTCGTGAAGCGACTTGCCGGCGTCCTCTTCCATGTGGGCGCGGGTGAGGTGGATGGTTCTTTCCGTATCGCCCACCACGATTTTCAGTGCGCCGCCCTCGACGATGGGGCGGGCCAGCTGGCTGATCTGGTAGCCTTTGGGGAGGTCGGGGTAGAAGTAGCTTTTGCGGTCGAACACGTTGACGCGGTTCAAGGTGGCGCCGATCGCGAGACCAAATTTGATCGCGCATTCCACTGCGCCGCGATTCAGCACCGGCAGCACGCCGGGCAGCGCGATGTCGACCGCGCTTGCCTGGGTGTTGGGCGCGGCGCCGAAGGCGGTGCTGCTACCGGAAAATATCTTCGAACGGGTGGCGAGCTGGGTATGGACTTCCAGCCCGATGACGGTTTCCCACTGCATGATTCAAGGCCCTTTCACCACAGAGACACAGAGACACAGAGACACAGAGAAAAACAGAGAGGGTTCTCTGTGTCCCAAGGGATACCGTCCCTGCGGGACATATCTCTGTGCCTCTGTGGTTAGCGGTTTTACAAATTAGTTGGCATACGGCTGTGCCAGTCGGTGGCGCGCTGGTACTGATGGGCGACGTTGAGCATTTTCGCCTCGGAAAAATAATTGCCGACCAGCTGCAGGCCGATCGGCAGGCCTTGGGCGTCGAAGCCGCACGGCAGTGACATGCCGGGCAGCCCCGCGAGATTGGCGGGAATGGTGTAGAGGTCGTTCAGATACATCTCGACCGGGTCGCCGGATTTTTCACCCAGTTTGAACGCGGTGCCGGGCGCGGTGGGACCGAGGATGACGTCGCAGGTCTTGAAGGCGGCGTTGAAATCGTCGGCAATCAGGCGGCGGATTTTCTGCGCCTGCAGGTAATAGGCGTCGTAATAGCCGTGCGAGAGCACATAGGCGCCGATCAGGATGCGGCGCTTCACCTCCGCGCCGAAGCCCTGCGCGCGGGTCTTGCTATACATGTCATCGAGGTTGCCGTATTCCGGCGCGCGGTAGCCGTAGCGCACGCCGTCGAAGCGGGACAGGTTGCTGGAGGCTTCGGCCGGCGCCAGCACGTAGTAGACCGGGATCGCGAGCCGCGAATTGGCGAGCGAGATGTCCACCGTGGTGGCGCCGAGCTTTTTCAGTTCGGTAACGGCGGCTTCCACTGCGGCAGCTACTTCGCTGTTGAGGCCTGCGGCGAAGAATTCGCGCGGCAGGCCGACGCGCAGGCCGGCCAGCGGCTTGTCCAGATCGCGCGCGTAATCCTCTTTTTCGCGGTCGAGGCTGGTCGAGTCGTTGGGATCGAAGCCGGTCATCACGTTGAGCAGCAAGGCGCAGTCTTCGGCCGAGGGCGCCATCGGCCCGGCCTGGTCGAGGCTGGAGGCGAAGGCGATCATGCCGAAGCGCGACACCAGGCCGTAGGTGGGCTTGAGGCCGGTGATGCCGCACAGCGCGGCGGGCTGGCGGATCGAGCCGCCGGTGTCGGTGCCGGTGGCCGCTGGGGCCATGCGTGCGGCCACACATGCCGCAGCGCCGCCCGACGAGCCGCCGGGCACATAGGCGGTGTTCCAGGGATTTTTCACCGCGCCGAAATAACTGGTCTCGTTGGAGGACCCCATGGCGAACTCGTCCATGTTGGTCTTGCCCAGGCTGGGCATGCCAGCGGCCTTGAAGCGCTGGATCACGTGGGCGTCATACGGCGCGATGAAGTTGTGCAGCATCTTCGAGCCGCAGGTGGTGAGCCAGCCGTCGGTACAGAAAATGTCCTTGTGCGCGATCGGCACGCCGGTGAGCGGTCCGGCCTGGCCGGCGGCGATGAGGGCGTCGGCGGCGGCGGCCTCGGCCAGCGTCTTTTCAGCATCCACCGTGATGAAGGCGTTGATCGACGGATTCAGCGCGGCGATGCGGTCGAGGTACGCTTGTGCGAGTTCGCGGCTGGAAATTTGTTTGGCGGCCAGTTGCGCGGCGAGCGCGGAGAGGGAGGTTTCGGGCATAGCGTTATTGATTCGGTACGACGAAGTTGGAAGCGATACGGAATTCAGGCAGCTTGCGCACCGCGGGTAACCCGCTGTGTGCTGAATCAACAACCATTAAAAACAGTTGGTAATTGAGGCGGCTCCAGGATTTTTGAAACATTTTCATGTGGCCTCAATTATTCGATGACTTTGGGCACAAGATAGAGGCCGTTCTCGACCGCCGGGGCGATGGCCTGGAAGGCGGCATGGCGGTCGGTTTCGGTCACCACGTCGTCGCGCAGGCGCTGATAGACCTCCTGCGCGTGGGCCATCGGGCTGACGCCGCGGGTGTCGACCGCCTGCATGGCGGCGATCAGGTCGAAAATGCTGTTGAGCTGGGCCTGCGTGGCCTGCGCCTCGGCATCGCTGGTTTCGATGCGCGCAAGGCGGGCGATGCGCTTGACGTCGTCCGGGGTGAGGGACATGGAAGTACCTGATGACTTACGGGAACGAAGCGCGTTAGGGTATCATAGCCCCCTTGTTTTTTCTGCCCTTTCGCCCGCCTGACGCGGGTGTTGCCGCCACCATGTTCAAGTTCCTGACCAGCTACTTTTCAACCGATCTTGCGATCGACCTTGGCACCGCCAACACGCTGATTTATGTGCGCGGCCGCGGCATCGTTCTGGACGAGCCCTCGGTGGTGTCGATCCGCACCGATGCGGTGGGGGGCAAGCGTACGGTGCAGGCGGTGGGTGTGGAAGCCAAGCAGATGCTGGGGCGCACCCCGGGTAACCTGCAGGCGATCCGGCCGATGAAGGACGGCGTGATTGCCGACTTCACCGTCACCGAGCAGATGCTCAAGTATTTCATCAAGAAGGTGCACGACACCCGCATGCTGCGTCCCAGCCCGCGCATCATCATCTGCGTGCCGTGCGGCTCGACCCAGGTGGAGCGGCGTGCGATTCGCGAATCGGCAATCGGCGCCGGCGCACGCCAGGTCTACCTGATCGAGGAGCCGATGGCGGCGGCGATCGGCGCCGGCCTGCCGGTCGCCGAAGCCACCGGTTCGATGGTGGTCGACATCGGCGGCGGCACCACCGAGGTCGGCGTGATCTCGCTGGGCGGCGTGGTCTATGCCAACTCGGTGCGCGTCGGCGGCGACCGCATGGACGAGGCCATCATCAACTATATCCGCCGCAACTACGGCATGTTGATCGGCGAGGCGACTGCCGAGCAGATCAAGAAGAAAATGGGCTCGGCCTTTCCGGGTGCCGAAGTGCTGGAAATGGAAGTCAAGGGCCGCAGCCTGGCCGAAGGCGTGCCGCGCAGTTTCAACGTGTCGTCCAACGAAATCCTCGAAGCGCTGACCGACCCGCTGAACGCCATCGTCAGCGCGGTGAGGATGGCGCTGGAACAGACGCCGCCGGAACTCGGTGCCGACATCGCCGAACGGGGTATGGTGCTGACCGGCGGCGGCGCGCTGATGCGCGATCTCGACCGCCTGCTGATGGAGGAAACGGGCCTGCCGGTGGTTGTCGCCGACGACCCGCTGACCTGCGTGGTGCGCGGTTGCGGGCGCGCCCTGGAAGACATGGACAAACTGGCGTCGGTGTTTACCAACGAGTGAACGTAGCTTCCGGGACTGCGGACAGGAGTAGCTGATGGCGATGCCAGGCCAACTCATGTTCGCCCGCCGGCTGGGGCCGACGGCACGTCTGTTGATCTGGCTCCTGGTCGGCGTGTCCTGTGTGGTGGCCGATGTCCGTTATCACGCACTCGAAGGCTTGCGCAGCGGGTTTTCGCTGTTGCTGCAGCCCGCGCGCGCGGCCATGCGCGCGCCCACCGACATCGCCGCCGAACTCGGCGGTTTCTTTGTCCGCCACCGTCTCCTGCAAAAAGAACGCGACACGTTGCTGATTGAGCGCGCGCAGCTGATGGTCAGCGTGAACGCCGCACAAGAGCTGGCGCGTGAAAATACCGAATTGCGGACCCTGTTGCAGCTGCAATCCCGCCCCGGCCAGCAGGTGGTGCATGCTGCCCTGCTGTATCAGGGGCACGACTGGTTTGCCCAGCGCATCACCCTTGACCAGGGCGGCAACGCAGAGCTGCGCAGCGGCCTGCCGGTGGTCGATGCCAGCGGCCTGATGGGGCAGGTGAGCCGGGTGTATCCGGGGTCGAGCGAAGTTACGCTGGTGAGCAGCCCGCAGCAGCTGACGCCGGTGATGGTCGAGCGCACCGGCCAGCGCGGGCTGGCCGCCGGCAGCGGACAGGGCCAGATGGAACTGCGCTACATGCCGGCGCAAACCGACATCCGGGCGGGCGACCGTTTGCTGACATCGGGCATAGACCGGGTGTATCCGGCCGGCATTCCGGTGGCGCGCGTCAGCCGGGTTTCCCGTTCGCAATCCAGCCCCTATCTGCGGGTGGAAAGCCTGCCGCTGGCGGGTCTTGATCGTTCGCGCGCCGTGCTGGTGTTGATCGCCGAACCACAGGTGGCCACGCCATGAATGTGGCGACTGAAACGGGCAACTGGCGCCGCATCCTCGGCAGCCTGACCCTGGCAGTGCTGCTGGAGCAGTTGCCGTGGTCGGGCTGGGCACTGGCCCTGCGGCCGGATTTCGTGCTGGTCGGCGTGCTGTTCTGGACCCTGCATCAGCCCGCACGCATCAGTTTCGGTGCGGCGTTTTTCCTCGGCCTGCTGGCCGATTTCCAGGACGGTGCGGTGTTTGGCCAGCATGCCATCGCCTATGTGATCGGCGTGTACCTGGTGCTGTTTCTGCGCCTGCGACTGCTGCAGTTCGATCCGTTTCGCCAGGCCGCGCAGCTGTTCCCCATTTTGCTGACGGTACAGCTGGTGGTGCTGCTGGTTGGCTGGCTGGCGGTCAATCCACCAGCGGGGCTGGCCATGCTGCTGCCGGTGTTGAGCAGCACTGCGCTGTGGTATCTGATTGCCCTGTTCGTGCGGCTGTGGCATGGCAAGGGCATGCAGGACCGGGCCTGATTCTGAATGAATTTCGTCACGCAACTGAAGAACCTGGATCGTGAGCTGGCCCATTTTCACGGCCGGCTGAAGGTGGGCGCGGCCTTCGTCGCGCTGCTGGCGACCGCGCTGCTGGCGCGCGGGTATTATCTGCAGATCGTGCAGCACGAGCACTACATCCAGCGCGCCGAAAGCAACCGCATTTCGCGGGTGCCCACCGCGCCCAACCGCGGGCTGATCCTCGACCGCAATGAGCGCATCCTGGCGGAAAATTATTCGGCCTATACGCTGGAGCTGACGCGGACCGACAATCTGGAAGCCACGCTGGCCGAGATAGGCACGCTGATCGAGATCACGCCGGGGCAGTTGCGGCGTTTTCGCCGCTTATTGAGCGAATCGCACGAGTTCGAAACCGTGCCGCTAAAAAGCAAGCTGACCGATGAAGAAGTAGCGATCATCGCCGCCAACCGCTATCGCCTGCCGGGGATGGAAGTGAAGGCGCGGCTGTTTCGCAACTATCAGGCCGGGCCCGGCATGGCGCATGTGCTGGGGTTCATCGGCCGCATCAACGATCGCGACCTGAAACAGCTGCGCGACGACGGCCGCGAACAAAACTATAAGGGCAGCGCCCACATCGGCAAGACCGGGCTGGAGCAGAGTTATGAAACCCTGCTGCACGGCCGCACCGGGTTCGACCAGATGGAGACCGATGCCAGCGGCCGCGCGGTGCGCATGTTGTCGCGGATTCCGCCGGTGCCGGGCAAGGATTTGCGCCTGCATCTCGACGCGGAGCTGCAGGCGGTCGCTGAACATGCGTTCGGCGATTACCTCGGCGGGTTGGTGGCGCTTGACCCCAACACCGGCGGGGTGCTGGCGCTGGTCTCCAAGCCCGGATTCGATCCCAACCTGTTCGTCGACGGCATTGATCCGGAAACCTGGAAGTCGCTCAACGAGTCGCCGGACCGGCCGATGGTGAACCGCGTCCTGCGCGGAATCTATCCGCCGGGATCGACGATCAAGCCGTTCATGGCGCTGGCCGGCCTCGAACTGGGGCTGCGCAAACCGTCGGACAGCATCAACGACCCCGGTTTTTACAGCCTGCCCAACAGCAGCCATCAGTACCGCGACTGGAAACGCGGCGGGCATGGTGTCGTCGATCTGCGCCGATCCATTTCCCAGTCGTGCGATGTCTACTATTACCGGCTGGCGGTGGACATGGGTATCGATCGCATGCACGATTACCTGGCGCAGTTCGGCCTGGGTGAGAAAACCGGGATCGACCTGGACGGCGAGTCATCCGGACTGCTGCCCTCGCGCGACTGGAAACAGCGCCGCTTCAAGCAGACCTGGTATCCCGGCGAGACGGTGATTGCCGGTATTGGTCAGGGCTATCACTTGACCACCCCGCTGCAACTGGCGGTGGCGGCGGCCATGCTGGCCAATGGCGGCATGCGGGTCGAGCCGCGCCTGGTGCAGGCGGTGCGCGACCCGCTTTCCCACGCCTGGCAGCCGCAGCCGGGTGGCGCGCGCGTCCAGATGGCGATTGCTCCGGACCACCTCGCTGTGGTGCGCGAGGGCTTGATGGACGTAATGCGTCCGGGCGGTACCGCGGCCAGATCAGCGGCCGGTGCCCCTTATACCATCGCCGGAAAGACCGGCACCGCGCAAGTGGTTGGCATCAAGCAGGGCGCAAGCTACGACGCCAGCCAGCTGGCGCGGAAGCATCGCGACCATGCGTTGTTCATTGCCTATGCGCCGGCCGAGAATCCCACCATCGCGGTGGCGGTGATGGTGGAAAACGGCGCCTCGGGCAGCGGCGTCGCGGCACCGATCGCGCGCGCGGTATTCGATTATTACCTGACCGGGAAGCATCCCGGCAATATGAAACTGGAGGCCGACAATGCCGCGGACTAGCCACTGGATCGTGCGCAGGCTGAGCCATCTCGACGGCATTCTGCTGATCCTGGTGCTCGTGTTGCTGGGCATTAGCCTGGCGGTGGTGGCGAGCGCTTCGGGGCAGAGCCCGGCGCGCATCAGCGGCCACCTGATCAACATCGGACTGGCGCTGGGGGTGATGGGGGTGATGGCCAATGTGCCGCCGCATCTGTTGTCCAGGGTGGGGCCGCCCTTGTTTGTTGCGGGCGTGGTGCTGCTGATTGGGGTGGCGCTGTTCGGCGAGGTCCGCAACGGCTCGCGGCGCTGGCTGAATTTGGGCTTCATGGCGTTTCAGCCGTCGGAACTGCTGAAGCTGGCACTGCCCATGACGCTGGCCTGGTATTTCCAGCGCAACGAGGCGGTGTTGCGCGCAAAGCACTTCCTGGTTGGCGGCGTGTTGCTGCTGGTGCCGTTTCTGCTGATCCTGCGCCAGCCCGATCTGGGCACCGCAATGATGCTCGGTGCTTCGGGTTTCTATCTGCTGTTCTTCGCCGGCCTGCCGTGGAAAGTCATTCTCGGCGGCGGCGCCCTGGGGGCAGCCGGCCTGCCGGTAGTGTGGAGCTTGATGCACGACTACCAGCAGCGCCGCGTGCTGACCCTGTTCGACCCCTCGTCCGACCCGCTGGGCGCCGGCTACCATATCATTCAGTCCACCATCGCGATCGGCTCGGGCGGGCTGTTCGGCAAGGGCTGGATGCAGGGCACGCAGAGCCAGCTCGACTTCATTCCGGAGCAGACAACCGACTTTGTATTTGCCGTGTTCGGCGAGGAATTCGGCTACGTCGGCGTAATTCTGTTAATCGGGCTGTATCTGGCCATTGTCGCCCGTGGCCTCGTCATCGCGGCGCGGGCGCCGACGCTGTTCGGCCGGCTGATGGCGGCCACGCTGAGCCTCAATCTGTTCACCTATGCGTTCGTCAATATGGGCATGGTGTCGGGCATTCTGCCGGTAGTCGGCGTGCCGTTGCCGCTGATGAGCTATGGCGGCACCTCGATGATCACGCTGCTGCTGGGCATGGGCATCCTGATGAGTGTGGCAACGCATCGCCAGCTTAATAAATCGTGACGCGATAAAATGCAGTCATGAAAACGATCCTGATTCTGGGCATGGCCGCCGCCCTGGCGCTTGCCGGCTGCGGCAGCAGCCCATCCACTCCCACCAAGCCTGCGCCCGCCACGACGGCTAAAGGCGGCGGCTACTACCTCGACGACGGTCCCGAGGCCAACCCACCGGCAAACCTGGATGCCGTTGCCGACGCGGTGCCGCGCGACGAGCCGCTGCACCGCTTTGCCAACCGACCCTACGTCGCGCTCGGCAAACCCTATACGCCGAAAACCGAGCGCCTCGCGCATCGTGAAGAAGGCCTGGCCTCGTGGTACGGCAAACGCTTCCATGGCAAAAAAACCGCGTCGGGCGAGGTCTACGACATGTATGCCATGACCGCCGCGCATCCTACCCTGCCGCTTCCAAGTTACGCACGGGTCACTGCGCTCGACAGCGGAAAATCCGTGGTGGTGCGCATCAATGACCGCGGCCCGTTCCACGGCGAGCGTGTCATCGACCTGTCGTATATCGCGGCCCACAAGCTGGGTTATCTGCAGCGTGGCAGTACGCGGGTGCGGGTGGAAAGTCTCGACCCCACCGCCTATGACACGCGGGGCGAGGCGTTGATTGAAGGGGTTTATCTGCAGGTGGGCGCGTTTTCACGCGCCGACAATGCGCAGCAACTGCTCGCCCGCCTGACGCACGCACTCGAACTCGACCCCAGCAGTAGCCGCGTGGTGCTCAACGACAAGCTGCACCGCGTGCAGCTCGGGCCCTATCCAAGCGACGACGCCGCGCATGCGGCTCGCGCGCGGGTGCGGGAACGTCTCGACCTGGATGCAGTCTTAGTCAGACGCGATTGATTAACTGGTAAAAAGCAGTTAACCACAGAGACACAGAGACACAGAGACACAGAGAAAACAATAGGCTGCAGGAAGTCTTGCCATCCCCTACCGGCGAATGAAAAGTATAGGGGATTCTATAAATGCCCGTTTTGTCATTGCGAGCGAAGCGCGGCAATCCAGCGCATTGATTAAGCGGGTATTTCTTGATCGCCGCGTCGCTACGCTCCTCGCGATGACAATTGATAGAAGTGCCCTATAGGAGTTTCCCCTTGTTTTTCAACTCTGTGTCTCTGTGCCTCTGTGGTGTACGAACTAAGATTTTTTAAGATTTAAGGGCAATGCATGAAGATTTTATGGTTGGGGCTGGCGCTCCTGTTTTCCGCATCGGCCTGGGCGGCGCCTGCCGGCATCATGGCGCGCGCCTGGGTGGTGATCGACCAGACCAGTGGACGTGAACTGGCCGCGTATCAGGCCGATTTGCCGCTGGCGCCGGCTTCGCTGACCCAGCTGATGACGGCTTACGTGCTGTTGGGCGACATCCGCAAGAACAAGCTGAGTCTGGGCGAGACGCTGACCGTGCCGGAAGCCGCCACCGAGACTGATGGTGCGCGCGTGTTTCTCAAGACGGGCGATCAGGTGAGCGTCGACACCCTGTTGCAGGCGATGCTGGTGCAGTCGGCCAGCGACGCCACGCTCACGCTGGTGACGGCGACCGACGGCAGCGAGGCGGCGTTTGTCGGACGCATGAACCGCGAAGCCAAGCGGCTTGGCATGACCAAAAGCCGTTTCATGAACGCCACCGGATTGACTGAACCGGGGCACGAATCGAGCGCCCGCGACCTCGCCCTGCTGTCGCGTGCGCTATTGCGCGATTTTCCCGAGCGGCAGGATTTTTTCGCGCAAAAGGAACTGGCCGTCAAGGGCGTCACGTATTACAACGGCAATCGTCTGCTGTGGCGCGACAGCACGGTGAATGGCCTCAAGGTCGGGCGCACCGCCCAGGCCGGCTACTGCATGGCGGCATCGGCCCAACGGGGCGACCAGCAACGCATCGCGGTGGTGCTCGGCGGGCGAAACGACGCGCAGCGCACCCAGGACGCGCTGCGCTTGCTGAATTACGGTTTCGAGAATTTCGACAGCGTGCGGCTTTACCGCGCGCAGCAGCCGGTCAAGGTGGCGCCCCTCTACCGCGGCGCGCGTGCGACGGTGGGCATGGGGTTTGCACAGGATTTCCATTTGCTGGTGCCGCGCGGCAGTGCGTCGCGCGTCAAGGCCGAAGTCATCACCCAGCAGCCGATCGTGGCGCCGGTGCGCCGCGGTCAGCGCATAGGCGCGCTGCGGCTCACGCTCGACGGCAAGCCGATCGGCGACTATCCGCTGGTCGCGCTGCACGACGTCGCCGTGGCCGGCATCTTCGGCCGCGGCTGGGATTCGATCCGGCTTTTCTTCGGCCGGTGAGCGTTTATCTCAACGGACAGTTTCTGCCGCTTGCCGAAGCGAAGGTTTCGGTGCTTGACCGCGGCTTCATCTTCGGCGACGGGGTGTATGAGCTGGTGCCGGTGTACTCGAAAAAGCCGTTCCGGCTCGACGAACACCTGCGCCGCCTGCAGGGCAGCCTCGACGGCATCCGCCTCGCCAATCCGCATGCGACAGACGAGTGGCGCGAACTAATCCTGCGATTGATCGACCTGCAGGACTTCGCCGACCAGTCGCTCTACCTCCAGGTGACCCGAGGCGTCGCGTCGCGCGACCATGCGTTTCCAAAAGGGGTGCCGCCCACGGTCTTCATGTTCGCGCAGCCACTGGTGACGGCCACCCCCGCGCAAAAGGCCGCCGGCGTGTGCGCGGTCAGCGCCGTCGACAACCGCTGGTTGCGCTGCAACATCAAGGCTATCTCGCTCCTGGCCAACATCCTGCTGCGCCAGCAGGCGGTCGACGTCGACTGCGCCGAGACCGTGATGCTGCGCGACGGCTTTTTGACCGAGGGCGCGGCGAGCAATATCTTCGTGGTGAAGGATGGCGTGCTGCGGGCGCCGCCGCCGTCGAACCTGATGCTGACCGGTGTCACCTACGACGTGGTGCTGGAGCTTGCCGCGGCGAATGGCATTCCGCACGAGGTGCGGGCGATTACCGAGGCCGAGGTGCGTGTCGCCGACGAGCTGTGGATGACCTCGTCGACCAAGGAAATCATGGCCATCGTGAAACTCGACGGTGCGCCGGTCGGCGCCGGCGTGCCGGGGCCGCTGGCGCAGCGGATGGATGGCCTGTATCAAACCTTCAAGCAGCAGGTGATGCGCGCATGAGGTGCTTATGAGTGAAGAAGAGACCCTACTGGTATTTCCGACCGACTTCCCGATCAAGATCATGGGCGAGCGGCGCGATGACTTCGCGCAGACCATGGTTGAACTGGTGCAGCGTCACGCCCCCGACTTTGTGGCCGAGACCGTCGAAATGCGGGCATCCAGCGGCGGCAACTACCTGTCGGTGACCTGCGTGGTGCGCGCCACCTCGAAGGCGCAGCTCGATGCGCTGTATCGTGAGATCACCGCGCATCCGTGGGTGAAGATGGCGTTGTGACCGGAGAGCTGAGAGTAGAGAGCGGAGAGCCGAGAGCGGCGGGCGGGGAGCGGGCGCTGATCCGGGAGTTGGGGCGGGTTGAGTACGAGCCGACCTGGCGGGCGATGCAGGATTTCACTGCGCGGCGCACGCCCGACACGCTGGACGAAATCTGGCTGCTTGAACATCCGCCGGTCTACACCCAGGGGCAGGCCGGTAAGGCGGAGCACCTGATCGCTGCCACCGACATTCCCGTCGTGCCGATCGACCGCGGTGGGCAGATCACTTATCACGGGCCGGGGCAGGTGGTGGCCTATGTGCTGGTCGATCTGCGGCGCCGCGGCTATGGCGTCCGCGAACTGGTCAGCCGCATGGAGCAGGCGGTGATCGACCTGCTGGCGGCACAGGGTGTGATCGCTGCGCGGCGTGCCGGGGCGCCCGGCGTCTATGTCGACGGCGCCAAGATTGCCGCGCTCGGCCTGCGCGTCAGGCACGGCTGCACCTATCACGGGCTGGCGTTCAACGTCGACATGGACCTGGCGCCGTTCGCCGCCATCAATCCCTGCGGCTACGCGGGGATGGCGGTGACGCAATGCCGCGATCTCGGCGTGCAGCTGTCCCCGCCGCAGGCCGGGCAGATACTCGCCCGCACCTTGCTGGATGCGATTTATAGTTGACTGAATTGCTCGGTTATTAGTACTCTTGCAGCTTCCAATGGAGTGATTCATGAGCACCGACACCCTGCCGTCCGACCCCAAACTCCTGATGCGCTCGATTATCCAGCGCATCGCCACCGGCCCCGACCTGTCCAAGGACATCAGCCGCATCGAGGCGCATCTGGGCACCAAGGCCATCATTGACAACGTCATCGACCCGATACAGATCGGCATTTACTTCATTGCCCTGCGCATGAAGCGCGAGACGATGGACGAAAACCGCGGCGCGCTCGATGCGGTGCTGGAAACCACGCAGCGCGTCACGGCCGAGGTCGACGAAGTGGTCGACATCGGCGATCCCTACGACGGCTACACCCGCTGCCTGCCGGCCGCGCCTTTCCTCGGCCCGCTGCTGGCCGAGCTCGGCGTGCACGTGGTCTGCCACGGCCTCGACAAGGTCGGCCCTAAATTCGGCGTCACCGCCCGCCACGTGCTGGAAGCCGCAGGCGTACCGGTCGACCTGTCGCCCAGCGACGCCGCCGCGCGTCTGGCCGACCCGGCGATCGGCTGGACCTATGTCGACCAGGCGAAATCCAACCCCGGCATGCATAAGCTGATCCCGCTGCGCACGCAGATGATCAAGCGCCAGGTGCTGACCACGGTGGAAGTGCTGTCCAAGCCCATCGCCGGCAAAAAACTCACCCATTTCGTCACCGGCTATGTGCACAAGCCGTATCCGCCGGTATATGCCGATCTCGCGCGCGAAGCCGGCTTCGACTCTGCCTGCATCGTGCGCGGCGTCGAGGGCGGGGTGATCCCATCCTTGCGCCAGACCGGCAAGTATTTCCACTACCACGACCGTGGCGCCGAAGTCGAAGCGAGCGTCGATCCGGTGGCGCTCGGCATCAGCCAGCCGGTGCGTGCGGTGCCGCTGCCCGGCGCGGTCGCCGCCGAAGCGGGTGAGGACGAGATCGTCGCCGCGATCGACATCAAGGCCACCGCGCACGCTGCCGCCGAAGCCGGCATCCTGGCGCTGAAGGGCGATCATGGCGCGACCTATGATTCGCTGGTGCTGGCCGGTTCCATCATCCTGCACCATGTCGGCAAGGCCACCAGCGTCGCCGAAGCGGCTACGCAAATCCGTGCGGTGCTGGATTCCGGCCGCGCCGTGGTCAGGGTCAGGTGATGAGCGAGTTCGTCGCCATCGCCGCCGCCGACGAACTCAAGCCGGCGCAGATGAAACGCGTCGTCGTCGATGGCAAACGCCTGCTGCTGTGCAATGCCGGCGGCACCCATTACGTCGTCGACGAAATGTGCAGCCACGAGGACTACTCGCTGTATCTGGGCTGCATCAAGGACGGCAAGATCAAGTGCTCGCTGCACGGCAGCTATTTCGATCTCGTCACCGGACAGCCCACCTGCGAACCCGCCGACGAGCCGATCAGAACCTACCCGGTGAAAGTCGAGGCCGGTCAGGTGTGGGTGAAGGCCTGATCATCTCTGCGTCATTCCGGCGAAAGCCGGAATCCAGCATAAAAAAACAGCCTGCGAAGCAGACAGGACAGTAAAAATGTTGTCCCGCTTGCGCGGGGCGCGCTTGATTCGCTGGATTCCGGCTTTCGCCGGAATGACCGGATAACGGATTGTTGAGGGATTATTTCCTGAGCAACTCCCGAATCGCCCGGACAATTTCCGGGTGATCAAACTCGCGCCCGCCGATGGCGCTGGAGACGATGCGTCCCTGCTTGTCGACTAGAAATGTGGTCGGCAGTCCGGCCACCTTCCACACCTGCATGGTGTGGCTGCGGGTGTCGAGCAGAATGGGGAAGGTCGGCGTGGTGTCGAGTTGGCTGGTGAAGGTATCGATGGTGTCGGCATCCTCGCCCACATTCACCGCCAGCACGACGAAAGGCTTGCCCTTGAACGCCTGCGACAGGCGCTCCATCGACGGCATTTCGCGGCGGCACGGCGGGCACCAGGTGGCCCAGAAATTGATCAGCACCACACGGCCCTTGAGCCGGGCCAGATCATGCATCTTGCCTTCGATATCCTTGAGCTTTAAGGCAGGCGCCTGCTTCGGCGCCTGCAGGGTCAGGCTGTGCGACAAGGGGGGCAGGTCGGCGGCATGCGCTGCAGCCCCCAGGCCGAATGCACAGCAAGCGGCCAGCGCCGCGCCCACGACGTGTTTACGAATCTTCATTGGCACACCTCACCTGTTCGAGTTTTCCTGAATGGATCTTGCCGCCCGCCCGCCAGACAAAGCGCAGGTCGAACGGGCCGCCGCGTGGCACGTTGTAGGTCGTCATGCCCTGATTCCAGTCGCCTGGGGAAAAGGTCTGGGTGGCGGGAAACTGCGCCCAGGTAAAGGCAATGCGCGCCGATTCGGCCACGCCCTGCCGCTTCCAGAGATGTTCCCACGCCACCTTGCTGCGAATGGCGCGCGGCGGTTGGCCCGCCGGAACGTAGCGCCAGTTGGCCAGGTTGTGCTGAATCGGCAGCTCGCCGATATTGCGCACCACCGTCATGAAGACGCATTCGCGGGCGTAGCGTTCCGCCGCATCGGGCGAGAAGCCGCGCGCCTGATAAAAGGCGCGCGTCTGGTCCGGGCTGATCTGGGTCAGCTGCACCTGGATGCCGGCGGTTTCGATCTGCCAGGTGACGAGTCCTGTTTCCGGGTCGACGACCTGTTCGGCGGCGAAGCCGGCAAGCGGCCATGCTGCAAGCAGGGTCAGGGTGAGTAGTCGCATCAGTTAAAATCCATAGAGTTGAAGTTCCCAACGTTGTTCCGAGTACATTATGGCAGACCCCATCCAGCACAAAGGCGCCGCCAAGACTGCGCGCATTCCGATCAAGATCGTGCCGCAGCCGCGCATGCGCCTGCCGTCGTGGATTCGCGCCAAGTCCCCCAACGTGCCGAATGTCGCGCGGTTGAAGGGCATCCTGCGCGAGGCCAAGCTGCACACCGTGTGCGAAGAGGCCTCGTGCCCCAATCTGGGCGAATGCTTCGGCCACGGCACCGCCACCTTCATGATCCTCGGCGACCTGTGCACGCGGCGCTGCCCGTTCTGCGACGTCGGCCACGGCACGCCATTGCCGCCGGACGTCGATGAGCCGCGCCACCTGGCCGAAACCATCTCGTTGATGGGATTGAAATATGTGGTGATCACCAGTGTTGATCGCGATGACTTGCGTGATGGCGGTGCCGACCATTTTGCACAGTGCATCGCGGCAGTACGCGAGAAGTCGCCTGCCACCCGCATCGAAATCCTGACCCCGGATTTTCGCGGACGGCTCGACAAGGCGCTGGAAAAATTGTGCGCGGCACCGCCCGACGTGATGAACCACAACCTCGAAACCGTGCCGCGCCTGTACAAGGCCGCGCGCCCCGGCGCCGACTACGCGCACTCGCTGAAGCTCTTGCAGGATTTCAAGACACGCCATCCCGACATTCCGACCAAGTCCGGCCTGATGCTGGGCCTGGGCGAAGAGGACAACGAGATCCTGCAGGTGATGCGCGACCTGCGCGCACACGATGTGGACATGCTGACGCTCGGTCAGTATTTGCAGCCCTCGCAGCACCACCTGCCGGTGTTGCGCTTCGTCACCCCCGAACGCTTCGCCCAGTTCGAGCAGGAAGCGCTGGCGATGGGTTTCAAGCACGCGGCCTGCGGGCCGATGGTGCGCTCGAGTTACCATGCGGATCAGCAGGCGGCTGGGGTGTGATCCCAGGCTGACAGTCTGGCTTGTATGCAAGCGTTACGATGGTTTATCGCAAATCCATAAACCTGAATAACTTGGCTCAATTCGGCGAGCCCATGAAGCGCGCCATGCCCGAATGACAGTGACTGTGCATTCCCGTAAGACCGCCGCGCATCCTCGGCCAGACCCATTGCGGCAAATAGCTCTGAACCAGCATATAGACTGCATTGTTGTTGTTTTGTGCGGCTGGATTTCGGCCTTAGGAGACTGTCGGTAAGAATCCCTGACAGATTGCCAATGACCGCTTTTGGGAGCCATAGACCGATGCCTGCAGTCCGCCAGGAACAGCCGGTCGCGCTTTTAAGCCCATAGCAGACAGTCAGTCCAGATTATCATTGCGCATGGCAGACGAGCGTCATCAACGCACACACGTTTCACCAGTAGCGTGTTGAAAAGGATCAGTGCATGTTTAACATGATCGTTAAGTACAACGCTTGGGCAGACGGCCGCGACACAATCTCCGCCGGTCGCGTGTTTGAGCACACAGAAGATCACCTGGTTGCACAGTTCAAACCGAATGGTCAACTTGACTTCCAATCACTAGTAGCACTGCCGACCCTCTTCGTTCAAGAGTCTTCAGGCCAGGGCAATGAAGTCGCTCGGGTTGGGACCATCGCACGCATACGCCAGTCCGGGTCTAATGTGACGCTCGACTATGTCTACGACCTTGGAATCCCGGGTATTCCGAACCGAGTGTTACAGGCCCTCGCGGGCGACTTGGATATCGATGACTTTCAGTTCTCGCGTACGCACTGGTCGGTCAAGGACACAGACCTCTTTCGAGTGCTCCTGCGTGGCGCTCAGCCGAAGCGTCAGAAGCCCACCGTCTTCACCCTCCCGGATCACGAAAACATCGAGCCAACCCTGGTATCAGCAATGATGCCTTTTCAGCCAGGTTTCGACCGCGTGTATGAAGCTCTGCAAGGTGTCGCAGGAGCGGCCGGCCTCCGTTGTCGGCGGGCTGACGACATCTGGGAAAATCCAGCAGTCATGCAGGATGTGGTGTCACTCATTGACCGATCACGCGTGGTCATCGCCGACTGTACCGGAAGAAATCCAAACGTCTTCTACGAGATCGGAATCGCTCACACGCTTGGTCGCGAGGTAATATTAATCTCGCAGAACGAGTCAGACATTCCGTTTGATCTTAGGCACTTGCGCTACGTGCAATACCTCAACAATGGTGAAGGTCTGGCAGCGCTGGCGGACCGTTTGCGACCACGCCTTGCAGATCTTGCGTAGTACCAAACATGACAATAACCCCTCCTCCGAGCCGTGCGCCGCGGCTCATGTCGAACGTTCGAGCTCAGGGAAACTTACATGCGTGACATTCGCTTTCTTTTGAAGACTCACTATGCCGCGAGTCATGCGCTCGTTATTGGCATCAATGAATACTCCCATGCCTCTCCGCTCTCGTATGCGGTGAATGACGCATTGGAGATAAAGGAATTGCTCATCTCCGACTTTGGATTTCCAGCCGAGAACGTTTCCTTCCTGAAAGATGCAGCAGCAACGAAGGAGGCCATCATCAAAGCGTTCTTCCGTTTTACAAGAGAGGACATTGGCCTCGATGACAGAGTTCTTCTTTTCTTTGCCGGGCACGGTCACACGCTTACTGGTAGCAGAGGTGAAGTTGGCTATTTGATTCCACACGACGCAGAACTCGACGACTGCTCGACATTTATTCGTTGGGATGACCTTACCCGAAACTCGGAGCTAATTCGGTCCAAGCACATGCTCTTTATCATGGATGCGTGCTACGGTGGCCTAGCCCTAACTCGAAGCGCCCAGCCTGGGAGCGCCCGCTTCTTGAAAGACATGATGCTTCGATACTCGCGGCAAGTTTTGACTGCGGGAAAGGCCGATGAAGTTGTTGCCGATGCTGGCGGACCACTACCCAATCATTCCATCTTTACTGGCCATTTGATTGAAGCGTTGAAAGGAAAGGCTGCCACCGAGGGAGGTGTACTGACGGCCAGCGGCGTAATGGCCTACGTGTACGGAAAAGTCGCGAACGATAGAAACTCAAACCAAACCCCGCACTACGGTCACTTTGACGGCGATGGCGACTTTATTTTCTGTGCGCCAGGAATTAGCGAGCTCGAACAGCCAGAGGACAAGGACCTGGACAAGCTAATTTCTATACCTTATCCGGAGGAAGCCTCAGCACGTGAAACGGCTGTTTCTAAAGTCGCTCGTGTAAAAGCACTACTGTCTAGTGAAGGGGCGGCCATCGAACTGCACGACTTTTTAACACAGGAAGTTCGCAAATTCCTGGCGGCAACATCGGAGGACGCGTTCACGCTCTCTGGCCAGTACTCCAACGAAGAGTTTGTATCGAGATTGGGCCGATACGAAGAGGCAGTCGGGGACCTCTCCGTACTGCTCGCGTGTATTGCACACTGGGCCAAGCCCGCACACCTGGCCACTCTTCAGAAGTGCCTTGCAAGATCATGCGACCGCCTTGAAATCCGAGGTGGTCTTTCGGCCTGGGTTGAGCTCCGGTGGTATCCGTTGATTCTTCAGCTCTACTCTTCTGGAATCGCTTCAATCGATGCTCAGCGCTTCGACTCACTCGCCGCCATCTTTTACACACCTATACCTTCGGCGGAGGGTAGAGATCGCCAAGACGTTCTCGTCGAGGCGGTGGGGCTAGGTCTCCTAGAACTTTTGAGAACGAACGTACTAAAGCAGATACCCGGACACGAACGAAATCATGTCCCACTTAGTGAATATCTGTTCAAAATTCTCCAGCCTAAGTTAGACGACTTACTTTTCTTAGGAAAAAACTATGAGGCGGCTTTTGATAACTTCGAAGTATTCTTCGCCCTTGCTGTTGCCGACCTCCAACGTACTAGAGACGTAGGTGTGTGGGGCCCTGTCGGTCGTTTCGGTTGGAAACATCGACGCGGAAACGCTGGCCCTCTTGCCAAGGTTGTCACGGAAGCGCGGAGTATGAAGGATGCTTGGCCGCCACTCAGAGCAGGAATGTTTGGTGGCAGCTTTGAACGCTTTGACAAAGTTGCGACTGAGTATTTAGAACAGATCTCGCAACTGAGGTGGCACTGAACGCTGACCCTTATTGCACCGGACTGCAGTCGGCGGCCGGTGAATTCAAAAGTTAAACGTCTGCTTTCCGAATCGGCCAACTTCCGCTTAGGGTCGAGGGCGACCTTCCAGGTTTTCTGGAAGCGGACATTGTCGAGTGTCCGTTATCCGCAGATATCGACTGGCCGCAAAGGCCGAGGGCCGGTCACTCAAAACAACGGTCCGTTGGCACAAATCGGCTTGCCGTTGCGGGTATGAATTGAACTTGGTGGTGGTTTTACTGACACACGCATTGTGGTTGCAATAGGTGGGTCGTCCGTCTACTTGAGCAGCCGCCGGCGCGTCAGCGCCAGCGCGATGATGTAGCCCAGGCTGCCGTAAATCAGCAGCGCGACGACGTGCAGCGCGATGTCGCCGGGCACGTTGCCGACGACCAGCGGCCGCGCCAGATCGATGGCGTGGGTGAGCGGCAGCCAGGCGGACACGGCCTGCACCGGCAGCGGCAGTTGCGACACCGGGAAAAACACGCCGCACAAGAGCACCATCGGCGTGATCACCAGGCTGAAGTAGTAGAGGAAGAAGTCGTAGCTCGGCGACACCGCATTCATCACCAGCCCCAGGCCGCCGAAGCAGAAGCCGACCAGCGCCACCACCGGAATGATCCACAGCGTCATCCAGAAATTGCCGTAGAGGCCCAGCCCCCAGATCACCGCCAGAATCGCCAGCCCCGAGAGCAGGCTTTTGGCCACCGCCCAGGTCAATTCGCCCATCATCACGTCGTCGAGTGTGAGCGGCGCGTTCATGATGGCGTCCCAGGTGCGCTGCACGTGCATGCGCGAAAAGCTCGAATACAGCACCTCGAAGGTGGCGGCGTTCATCGTGCTGTAGGCCACCGTGCCAGCAGCAAGGAAGGTGAGGTAGGGCATGCCGGCCACGTCGGGCAGCAGGCTGCCGAGGCCGTAGCCCAGCCCCAGCATGTACAGCATCGGGTCGGCCAGGTTGCCGAGGATGGACGGGATGGCGAGCTTCTTCCACACCAGATAATTGCGCTGCCATACCGGGATGAAGCGCCAGGACAGACGGGGGAAACGCAGGTGCCTAATCACGCAGGTCCCTCCCGGTCAGCTTGAGGAACACGTCCTCCAGATTCGACGGCCGGTGCAAATAGCGCAGCGCAGGCGCCTGCTTCAGCGCGTCGATCACACGCTCGGCATTGTCTGTGTAGCAGAACAGGGTTTCGCCGACGGTTTCGAAGCGCAGGCAGACCGGGCCGGCGTAATCGCGCATCCAGGCGTCCAGTCCCTCGCCGTAGACCTCGACCACCGCCGGCTCGATGTGCGATTCGATCAGCGCGCGCGGCGCGCCTTCGGCCACCTTGCGGCCGTGGTCGAGGATGGCCAGCCGGTCGGTGAGGCGTTCGGCCTCCTCCATGAAATGCGTGGTCAGCACGATGGTCTTGCCGTCCGCGATCAGCCGCCTAAGCCCTTGCCAGATGAGGTGGCGCGCCTGCGGGTCGAGCCCGGTGGTGGGCTCGTCGAGAAACAGGATGTCGGGGTCGTGCACCAGCGCGCGCGCCAGCGTGAGGCGCCGCTTCATGCCGCCGGACAGCTGCGCGATCTGCGCGTCGGCCTTGCTGGCGAGACCGGCAAACTCCAGCAGCTTGGGCACGCGCGCGGCGACGGCCGCTTTGCTCATGCCGAAATAGCGGCCGTAGGCGAGCAGGTTTTCGCGTACCGAGAAATCCGGGTCGAGGTTGTCCATCTGCGGCACCACGCCGACTTTCATGCGCGCCTCGCGTGCGTGCTGCGGCACCGCGATGCCGGCCAGCTCGATGCTGCCGCTATCAGGCTCGATCAGGCCCAGCAGCAGCCTGAGCGTGGTGGTCTTGCCGGCGCCGTTGGGGCCGAGCAGGCCGAAGCATTCGCCGCGCCGCACGGTCAGATCGAGGCCGCGCACCACCTCGGTGTCGCCGTATTTTTTCGTCAGGCCGCGCACCTTCAGCACGGGCAGGCCTCCAGAAACGCCTGTTTCAGCTCCTTCAGCTTGCCGTGGAAAAAGTGCCCGGCGCCGGGGATGTTTTTCACTGTCAGCCCCCGCTGCTCGGCCCACAACTGGATCGCGGCGGGCGGGATGAGTTCGTCGGCGTCACCATAAATCACCACCGTATCCGCGGGCACCGGGTCAAACTCGTACATGGTGACTGCGGGAGCGACCAGAATCAGGCGCTTGGCATGCAGTTCCTGGCGCAGGCGATGCTGCACGAAAGCGCCGAACGAGAAGCCGGCCAGCGCCCACGGCAGGCCGGGGTAGCTCGCCTCGACGAAGCGGGCGACCGCCAGCAGGTCGTCGGTTTCGCCCACACCGGCGTCGAATGTGCCGTCGCTCATGCCGACGCCGCGAAAGTTCGGCCGCACGCTGACCCAGCCGGCCTCGTTGGCTGCGCGGGCCAACGTCGTCACCACCTTGTTGTCGAGGCTGCCGCCGTGCAACGGATGCGGATGGGCGACCAGCAGGAGGCCGCGGCGGTTGGTTTCGGGGTCGTCGATCACGGTTTCCAGCTTGCCCACTGGAACTGGAATGCGCAGCTTGTAGCGTTTTATTTTGGCCGCTTCGCCCGCCCGCTTCACTTTAGCCGCAGGCGTTCGACGATGCGACCCTGCTTGAGATGAGCCTCGAAGATTTCATCGATGTCGGACTCGTCCACATAGGTGTACCAGACGCCTTCCGGATACACCACCAGCAGCGGGCCCTCGTCGCAGCGGTCAAGGCAGCCGGCGCTGTTGATGCGGCATTTGCCCTCGCCATTGAGGTTGGCGTGCTTGACCTTTTTCTTCAGGTAGTCGCGCATGTGCTGGCCGCCGGACGCGCCGCAGCATTGGGCGCCGTCCTCGCGCAGGTTGGTGCAAAAAAAGACGTGGTGTTTGTAATACAGGTCAGTCATTCGAAAAGTCCGTAGATTTGAGGGCATTGCCATGCGCTTTTTCAACAGGGTATTTTCGCGCATTGAGCGCCAGCTTGTCGGCGGCGGCTTCGAGCAGATCGATGTCCAGCAGATCGGCCAGCCGGGTCAGGTAAATCAGCACGTCGGCGATTTCCTGGCGCACCGCCTCGTGCTGGTCTGCGCTCAGGTGCTGGCTTTGTTCCGCCGTTAGCCACTGGAAGGGTTCCAGCAGTTCTGCCGCCTCCACGGAGAGCGCCATCACCAGGTTCTTCGGCGTATGGTAACTTTCCCATGCACGCGCCTGGGCGAATTCGCGGATGCGCAGACGCAGGGTGGCCAGGCTGTCGATTTTGTGAGGGATCATGGCCGGCATGATACCGCGACAGGCGCCGGGCTTGCGACACTGGTGTCGGGTTGCCGACGTTCCGGCCAGCGTGCGGCGGGTGCGGGTCTTTGCTTAGCAAGGCCGCCGTAGCGTCTATAGTCTGGCCTGAGGCTTGCTTACAGTCTTTGGCGATGTAACTAGATTTAACTCGCTCAGGCATAATGCCAGCGGATTAACTGCATATAAAAGGGAGGGTGGACATGTTTACGATCAACAAGCATATCGCACGCGCCGGCGTGGTGCTGGCCGTTGCTGCCATGACGGGCTGCGCCGGCACGCCGACCTATCCGCCTGCGCCCGAGCGCACCGGGCAGTTCGACTGGAATTATCTGGTCGGCCCGGGCGATTCGGTCAATGTGTTCGTCTGGCGCAATCCCGAGGTCTCCGGCAACTTCCCGGTGCGCCCCGACGGCAAGATGACCATGAACCTGATCGAGGATCTGCAGGCCTCCGGCAAGACCCCGACCCAGCTGGCGCGCGACATTGAAAAGGCGCTGGCCAAATACATCCAGGAACCCATCGTCACCGTCATCGTCGGCGGCGGCGTCGGTCCGTTCGACCAGCAGCTCCGCGTGGTCGGTGAAGCGGCCAAGCCGCAGGCACTGAACTACCGTGAAAAAATGAGCCTGATCGATCTGATGATCGCGGTCGGTGGCCTCACCGATTTTGCCGCGGGCAACAAGGCCTACATCCTGCGTACCGAAAACGGCAAGCAGGAACGCCTCGGCGTGCGTCTGGAAGACTTGCTGCGAGGCGGCGACATTTCAGCCAACGTCGACATGCGCCCGGGCGATGTGCTGGTGGTGCCTGAAAGCCTGTTCTAAGCTTGTCTGCGCCGCATTCTGCGGCGCTTTTTGATGGAACGCCCTTATGGATCAAATATTTCAACAAATTCTGGGTTATGCCAAGGCTTCCTGGCGGCGCCGCTGGTGGGGCGTGGCGGTGGCCTGGCTGGTATGCATCGTCGGCTGGACCTGGGTGATGACGATCCCCGACCGTTATGAGGCGTCGGCACGCGTCTATGTGGATACCCAGAGCCTGCTCCAGCCGTTGCTGGCCGGGCTGGCGGTTCAGCCCAGTGTCAACCAGCAGATTACGATGATGACGCGCCAGTTGGTTAGCCGTCCGACCCTGGAAAAGGTCGCGCGCATGACCGACCTCGACGTGAGGGCCAAAACCCCCGAGCAGACCGAGGCGTTGTTGAATGGTATGGCCGACCGAATTAGCATCGCCGATACCGGACGCGAAAACCTCTACACCATCAGCTATCAGGATCCCAATGGCGAACTGGCCAAGAAGGTCGTGCAGTCGCTGCTGACCATTTTTGTGGAAACCAGCCTCGGCAAGACTCGCCAGGACATTTCCAGCTCGCAGCGCTTCATCGAGGACCAGCTGCAGCAATACCAGCAGAAGCTCACCGACGCCGAAACCGCACTCACGGAATTCAAGCGGACGCACATCGGCATGATGCCGGGGCAGGGCGGCGACTACTACGCCAAGCTGGCCGAAACCTCGGCGCTGCTGCGCCAGGCGCAGCTGGACCAGCAGGAAGCCGTCAACCGCCGCAACCAGCTCAAGCGTCAGCTTACCGATGAAGAGCCCGAGCTTACCGCTGCAGCGATGGCATCGAGCAACAGCGAAATCGACGGCCGCATTCAGGCGCTGGAAAAACAGATGGACCAGCTGCGCATGCAATACACCGACCTGCATCCCGATATCCAGTCGACCAAGCGCCTGATTGAAAGGCTGGAAGAACAGAAGAAAATCGATCTGGCCGGGCGCAAGGCCGATCCGGCTGGGGCCCGAATCCAGAATCCGGTCTATCAGCAGCTGACCATTGCCATCGCCGAGGCGGATGCTACGGTGTCTTCGCTGGGGGCCCGGGTGGCCGAATATCAGCGCCGCTATAGCGAACTGCGCAATGCGTCCAACATGATTCCGCAGGTGGAGCAGGATTACACCCAGCTGATGCGCGACTACGACGTCTATCGGCAGAACTACGACGCCCTGCTGAAACGCCGCGAATCGGTCACCATGTCGGGCGAGGTCGAAAGCAAGACCGACACTGTCGACTTCCGTGTGATCGATCCGCCCTTCGTGCCGAGTCAGCCGGCGGGGCCGGATCGTCCGCTGTTGCTGTCGCTGGTGACGCTGGGCGGACTCGGCGCCGGCATCGCGGTGGCTTTCCTGCTGAGCCAGCTGCGTCGCACCGTGACTGACCGCCGCGCCCTGCGCGAGCTGACCGGGCTGCCGCTGCTGGGCGCAGTGGCGCGGGTGGAAACCGATGAAAGCCGCCGCCACAAGCGCAAGGGCCTGCTGGCCTATCTGGCCGCGCTGGGCGGCCTGATAGGCGCGTATGGCGCCGTGATGATCCTGCAACTGGTTGTGTCGCGCGCAGGCTAGGAGAAACCATGAGCATTATTGAAAAAGCAGCCGGCAAGATTGGCGCCGGCGCCCCCCGCCCGGCGCCCCAGGACAGCAACAGCGATTTCGGCCACGACGCCGGCCTGATCGAAAACGCGCTCAACAAGCAGCGCAGCGGTCACGCTTCGCCCTTTGTCGCCACCCCGGTCGAGCCGATGTTCAATGCGACGGATGCCGAGGCGGTGCTGGAAGGCAACAGCCAGGTGCAGTCGATTAACCTTGCGCGCCTGCACCGCATGGGTGTGGTGTCGCCGGATGCCGAGAAAAGCCAGATCGCTGAAGAGTTCCGCATCATCAAGCGCCCGCTCATCGCCAATGCCTTCGGCCAGGGCGCCGCGCGGGTCAAGAACGGCAACCTCATCATGATTACCAGTTCGCTGCCGGGTGAAGGCAAGAGCTTCTGCGCCATCAATCTGGCCATTTCGATGGCGATGGAGATGGATCGCACCGTGCTGCTGATCGACGCCGACGTCGCCAAGCCGCGCATCCCCGAGTATCTCGGCATCCACGCCGACAAGGGGCTGCTCGACGTGCTGCAGGACAAGGACCTGAAGCTGTCCGACGTGCTGATCCGCACCGATATCGCCAAGCTGACCGTGCTGCCCGCCGGCCGCACCTACAAGCGCGCCACCGAGCTGCTGGCCAGCGCCGCCATGACGCGCCTGATCGAGGATATCGGCAACCGCTATCCGGACCGCATCATCCTGTTCGATTCGCCGCCGCTGCTGGCGACCAGCGAGTCGAGCGTGCTGGCCACCCACATGGGGCAGATCGTCATGGTAGTGGAAGCCGAGCGGACTTCGCAGGATGCGGTGCGTGAAGCCCTGAGCCACATCCAGTCATGCGAAGTGGTGGGCATGTTGCTGAACAAGACCACGCCGACCCCGGGCGCAGATTACTACTATGGCTACTATGGCAGTTACGGCAAATAAGCCCCGCCCGCGCCGCCCGGTTTTTCCGGTAGGCGCGTGTTCTGTTTTCATGGCGATGGCATGTGCAATGCCCGCGTACGCGCTCGACTGGCGCCTTGAGCGCAGCGTCGGCGCGTCGGCCACCCTTACCGACAATGCCAATCAAAGCGCAACGGACCCGGAAAATGCGTTGATCCTCAGCGTGATGCCGAGCTTTATCCTGCGCGCCGAAGATTCGCGCCGCGTACAGGCCACCCTGCAATATGGCCTGCGGGGGGTGGCACGTTTCGGCGAGAATCAAAGCACCGACCTCTATCACAACCTCAACGCCATCGGCAAAGCCGAGCTGATCGATGATTTCCTGTTTGTCGACGGCAGCGCGCGCATCTCGCAGGAGCTGATTTCGCTGCTGGGTTCGCCGGCCGATGCCGAGATCAACGACAGCAACCGCGCCACCGTCGGCACCTATTCGATCAGCCCCCACATCCAGCAGCGCCTCGGCACCTTTGCCCGTGCGCAGGCGCGCTACACCCATTCCGGCGCCATTTTCGGCAGCAATGTCGCGTCCAACGCGGTCAGCAATGGGTTCAATGCCTCGCTCAACAGCGGCACCCGCTTCACCGATCTGAGCTGGGGGCTGAACTACTCGATCCGCGACGTCACCAACCGCGACCGCAATGTCAGCGATTCGACCTTTGAGCGCGCGACCGCCTCGGCGGGCTATGCCCTGAACCGCAAGTTTCGCGTATTCGGCACCGTCGGGCAGGAATGGAACGACTATCTGAGCGCGACCGACACCGATGGTGCGTCCTGGAGCGCGGGCGCCGGCTGGTCGCCGTCGCGCCGCACCAGCCTCGAAGCCTCGGTGGGTGAGCGCTTCTTCGGCAATACCTACAGCGCGACGGCACGTCACCGCACCCGCGCCACGAACTGGAATCTGAGTTATGCCGAAGATATCAGCGACATCAGCCGGTTCCTGGGGACGACCGGTACGGTGTATGACTACCTGTGTCTTATGGATGGAGAGCTTAAGCTGTTCGACGATTGGCCATTCAGTTTTCCGCCTGCCCCGACGAACTGCGTTAGCTTCGGTGGAAAGCCCGGACTGCTGTTCGATTTGCGCAACGGCGTATTCATCTCCAAAACCCTGCGCGCAGGGGTGAGTTGGGGGAAAGGCAAGCTCAACTATTCGCTCAATGCCTTCGACATCCGCCGCGATTACCAGCTGCTCGACAGCGAGGATCGCAGCCGCGGCGTCACCGGCGCGGTGAACTACCGCTTCGCCCCCAAAACCAACATCATCGGCAGCGTCAGGCTGGCCCGCAACGAGGTGCCTGTCGCCCTTTCCGGCACCACCGATCGGGAGGACGATCTGGTCACCCTTTCGCTCGGCGTGAACCATCAATTCGCCTCCGATTTGAGCGGCGCGTTGACATTCCGCCATACCCAACGGGATTCGAATGTGGCGGATGCCGACTTCGAAGAAAACCGCCTCACGGCCTCGGGCAACATGCGCTTCTGACCAGTCTTCCGGCATGGCACAGCCGTTGCTTCGCATCCTGCGCGCACACGGGCTGTGCCACTCTCAGAAAACGGACCGTTCATGTACAAAGATTATTACCGCTTCAGCGCCAAACCCTTTCAGCTCAACCCCGACCCGCGTTTTTTCTACGGTTCCAAGGGGCACAAGCGGGCGATGGCGTATCTCGATTACGGCCTGTCGCTGGGTGAGGGCTTCATCGTCATCACCGGCGAAGTCGGTGCCGGCAAGACCACGCTGGTGCGCAACCTGTTTCGCCAGCTCGAGGCCCACAACCTGATCGCCGCGCAGCTGGTGTCGACTCAGCTGGATGCCGAGGACACGCTGCGCAGCGTCGCCGCCTCGTTCGGGCTGGAGCACGAAGGTCTCACCAAATCCGCGCTGCTGAAGAACCTGGAAGACTTTCTGATCGCGGCCACCCGCCAGGGCAAGCGTGCCCTGCTGGTGGTCGACGAAGCGCAGAACCTCACCCCGCGCGCGGTCGAGGAACTGCGGATGCTGTCCAACTACCAGAACAACGAGCGCTCGCTGATCCAGACCTTTCTGCTGGGCCAGCCCGAGTTCCGCGGCATCCTGCAAAGCCCCAACATGCAGCAACTGCGCCAGCGCGTGGTGGCCTCCTATCACCTGGGGCCGATCGATGCGGACGAGACCCGCGGCTATATCGAACACCGCCTGCGCACCGTCGGCTGGCAGGGCAGCCCCAGCTTCGATGCGGAAGCCTTTGCCGCCCTGCATCTTTTTACCGGCGGCATTCCGCGCCGCATCAATACCACCTGCGACCGCCTGCTGCTGTTCGGTTTTCTCGAAGAGAAGACCCATTTTGGCGAAGCCGAGGTCAACGAAGTCATCGCCGACCTGAAGAACGAAGTCGCGCACCAGGATTTTCATGGCGCCACCGGCGTCAACGGCGGCACATCCAGCGGCGGCATGCTGCACAACGAAGATGCCGCGCTGCTGACCCATCGGGTCGAGCAGATGGAACGCTCGGTCAACCGCATCCTGCCCATCGTGCGCAAGATTTTGTATACCGTGAGCGAGCGCAACGCGGCGGCGGACGAAGGTGCGCCGGCAGACAAGCAAGACAGCACAGCCAAGCCATGACCCAGGTCTTATGCGTCGCGGGCGCGCGCCCGAATTTCATGAAAATCGCCCCGGTGATGGCCGCACTGGCCGAAACCGGGATCGCCGCCCAACTGCTGCACACCGGCCAGCATTACGACGCGGCGATGAGCGACAGCTTCTTTGCCGATCTCGGCATCCCGCGTCCCGACCATCACCTGGAGGTCGGTTCCGGCAGCCATGCGGTGCAGACCGCCGAGGTGATGAAGCGCTTCGAGCCGGTGCTCGAAAGCGTGCAGCCGCAGGCGGTGCTGGTGGTGGGCGACGTGAATTCCACCCTCGCCTGCGCGCTGGTGGCGGCCAAGCACGGCGTGCGGGTGATCCACGTCGAGGCCGGCCTCAGGAGCTACGACCGCGGCATGCCGGAAGAAATCAACCGCGTGCTGACCGACCAGATTTCCGATCTGCTGTTCATCACCGAAAAGAGCGCGCTGGCCAACCTCGTGCGTGAAGGCATCGACCCCGCGCGCGTCGAGTTCGTCGGCAACGTGATGATCGACACCCTGCACCGCAACCTCGAACGGGCGGTGCCGGCGAGCCTCACCCTCGGCACCCTGCTGCCGCACTATGCGGTGCTGACGCTGCACCGGCCGTCGAATGTCGACGATCCCGCCACGCTTGCCGGGCTGCTCGATGTGATCGGCGAAATCAACCGCAGCCTGCCGGTGGTGCTGCCGCTGCATCCGCGCACCCGCGGCAACATCGAGAAATTCGGGTTCACCGCCCGCCTCGACGGCCTGCACATCCTGCCGCCGCTCGGCTATCTGGAAATGCTCGGCCTGATGCGCGATGCCAAACTGGTGCTCACCGATTCCGGCGGCATCCAGGAAGAGACTACCGCGCTCGGCGTGCCCTGCCTCACCCTGCGCGAGAACACCGAACGTCCGATCACCATTGCCGAAGGCACCAATGTCCTGGTCGGCCCCGATCCCGCTGCGATCCGGGCGGCGTTCAACGACGTCATGTCGAATGGCGGCAAGGCCGGGCGCATTCCCGAATACTGGGATGGCCGCGCGGCGATGCGCATTGCGCATACCCTGCAGGGCTGGCTGCCGCAGCGGAAAGGGACACGGGCTGCGTGATGGCTGGGCCAATCAAGAACGCCATGTCGGTCGACGTCGAGGACTATTTTCAGGTCTCGGCGTTTGCCCCGCACATCCGCCGCGAAGACTGGGACAGCCTGCCGTGCCGGGTCGAGCGCAATGTCGATGCCATCCTCGGTCTGCTCGACGAGGCCGATGCCAGCGCAACCTTCTTCACCCTCGGCTGGATCGCCGAGCGCTACCCGCAGGTGGTGCGGCGCATCGTCGACGGCGGCCACGAACTTGCCAGCCACGGCTACGGCCACCAGCGCGTATCCGACCTCACGCCGGCCGAATTCCGTGACGACATCACCCACGCCAAGCGCCTCCTCGAAGACCTCGGCGGCGTCGCCATCCGCGGTTACCGCGCGCCGAGCTTTTCCATCAACCAGAACAACTGGTGGGCGGTCGAGGAACTGGAAAATGCCGGTTACGTGTACAGCTCCAGCATCTACCCGGTCAAACACGACCACTACGGCATGCCCGATGCGCCGCGCTTTCCGCACCGGCCCAATGGCGAAGCCGGCATCCTCGAACTGCCGCCGACCACCCTGCCGCTGCTGGGGCGCAACCTGCCCGCTGCGGGCGGCGGCTGGTTTCGTCTGCTGCCGTATGAGGTGTCGCGCTGGATGCTGCGGCGCGTCAACGCGCAGGACCAGGCGCCGTGCATGTTCTATTTCCATCCCTGGGAACTCGACGCCGGGCAGCCGCGCCAGCGCGGTATTTCCGCCAAGACGCGCTTTCGCCATTACGTCAACCTGCAACGCATGCCGGGCAGGCTGCGCCAATTGTTGAACGACTTTGAATGGGACCGCGTTGACCGCGTGTTCCTCCCCGGCCAGTGAACCCGGGTTTATCCTTCGTGCCAAAACCCCACTGTAGGAGGCCCGCCCCCGGGCCGAATGCGGACGGTTGCGCGGCACGGGCAATCGCGGCGAGGGCGCCGGTGCGCGGTTGTTGCCGACTTGTCGGCTATACAACCACGGCCTACCCCTTGCGGGTGCTCCTACAAGGGGCGCGGGCGCCTGCTGGGATGGCGGGCAGGAGGCCCGCCCCCGGGCCGAATTTTGGCCGAATCAATAGGATGCATAAACAAACGGAGCATCCGATTTGAATACGCAAGCCGAACCCCTCGCCGTGACCACCGATTCGATGGCTGACGTCACGGTCCGAACGCTGGAAACCAGCGACTTCGCGCGCTGGGACACCTATGTGAACACGCATCCGGACGCGACCTTTTTCCACCGCGCCGGCTGGCGCCGCGTGATCGAGGAGGCGTTCGGCCACCGCACGCATTTTCTGCTGGCCGAACGCGGCGGCGAGGTGGTGGGGGTGCTGCCGCTGGCCGAGATCGACAGCTGGCTGTTCGGCCACGGCCTCGGCTCGCTGCCGTTCTGCGCCTACGGCGGCATCCTGGCCGACCACGACGCCGCCTTCCGCGCACTCGACGAGGCCGCGCAGGCGCTCGCCGGCACCCTCAAGGTTGGCGCGCTCGAATACCGCAACCAGATCGCGCAGCATGCCCACTGGCCGACCAAGGACCTGTACGTCACGTTCAAGAAAGCCATCGAACCCGAAATCGAGGCCAACATGAACGCCATCCCGCGCAAGCAGCGCGCGATGGTGAGGAAAGGCATCAAGGCCGGGCTGGTGGGCGAGATCGACGCCGACACCACGCGCTTCTTCGAGGCCTACTCGGCGAGCGTGCATCGCCTGGGCACGCCGGTATTTTCGCGCAAGTTTTTCCGCCTGCTGAAGGATGAATTCGGCGACGACTGCGAAGTGCTGACCATTACGCTCGACGGCAAAGTCATCTCCAGCGTGATGTCGTTCTATTTCCGCGACGAAGTGCTGCCGTATTACGGCGGCGGCGTCGATGCCGCGCGCGCGGTGGCCGGCAACGACTTCATGTACTGGGATCTGATGCGGCGCGCCTGCGAGCGTGGGCTGCGCGTGTTCGACTTCGGCCGCAGCAAGCGCGGCACCGGCTCGTTCGACTTCAAGAAGAACTGGGGCTTCGAACCGACGCCGCTGTATTACGAGTATTGTCTGGTGACCGACACGGACGTCCCGGAAATCAACCCGCTCAACCCCAAATACCGCCTGTTCATCCTGGCCTGGAAAAAAATGCCGCTGGCGCTCGCCAACGTGATCGGACCGCATATCGTGAAGAATCTGGGATGAATCAAGTGCTTTTTACCACAGAGGCACAGAGGCACAGAGGAAAACCCTACCCGATCAGAGAGACAGCGAATGTGGTCTTCTCTGTGTCTCTGTGCCTCTGTGGTTGCTGTTTTTCCCCGGCTTGATTCTATGGAAGGCCTGCTGTTTCTCGCGCATCGCATCCCGTTCCCGCCCAACAAGGGCGACAAGATCCGCTCGTTCAATCTGCTGCGGCATCTCTCCACGCGCTATGCAATCCATCTTGGCGCCTTCGTCGACGACCCCGACGACTGGCAGTACCGGGACGCGCTGAAGCCGTATTGCGCATCGATCAAGCTGCTGCCGCTGCACCCGCGCCGCGCCAAACTGGCGAGCCTGGTCGGCCTGCTCAGCGGCGAGGCGCTGACCTTGCCGTATTACCGCAACCGCGAGCTTGCCCGCTGGGCGGATGAACTGGCCGCCTCCGGCGCGGTGACGCGCGGGCTGGCGTTCTCTTCGGCGATGGCGCAGTTCATGCCGAAAAATCTCGCGCGGCGCGTGCTCGACATGGTCGATGTCGATTCCGACAAATGGACCCAATACGCGCCGACCCAGCGCTGGCCGTTGTCGTGGCTGTATGCGCGCGAAGGCCGCAAGCTGGCGGCATGGGAAGCGCGTGTGGCGCGCGATTTCGACGCCACTCTGCTGGTGTCGAATGCCGAGGCGGCGCTGCTGCAACAGCGCGCGCCGGCCGCGCAACACAAGATCGGCGCATTCGAGAACGGCGTCGACGCCGAGTATTTTTCGCCGGCGCGCGACTATCCGAATCCGTATCCGCCCGGCGTACAGGGCGTGGTGTTCACCGGCGCGATGGATTACTGGCCGAATATCGATGCCGTCAGCTGGTTTGCCGAACGGATCTTTCCGGCCGTCCGCGCGGCGGTGCCGGGCGCGCAGTTCACCATCGTCGGCAGCCACCCCACTGAAGCCGTGCTGGAACTGGCGCGTCAGCCCGGCGTCGTCGTTACCGGCAGCGTGCCCGACGTGCGGCCCTGGCTGGCCCATGCCGCCTGCGCGGTCGCCCCGCTGCGCATCGCACGTGGCGTGCAGAACAAGGTGCTCGAAGCGATGGCGATGGCGCGTCCTGTCGTCGCCAGCGCCCAGGCCGCCGAAGGCATCCGCGCCGAAGCCGGCCGCGATTTCACGCTGGCGCTGGGCGAAGCCGAATTCGCCCGCGCCGTCGTCGCCCGACTGCAGAGCGTGTCTACCGCCGCGCCCGCGCGCGACTGTATCCTGGCCCACTACGACTGGGCCCGCAATCTGAGCACGATCGACCCCCTGTTTGAACAGGCAACTGTTGTGCCCCCCATTCTGGAGACCTGCCCCGCATGAGCGCACTGCCCGATGCCCTTCCCGCCGTTCCCCCACGCAGCAACTGGCTGCTGTCGGGTGCGCTGACCCTCGGCGTCCTGCTGATCCTGGCTGGCGTGTTCTGGCCGACGGTCTATTCGATGGTCGAAATCTGGGAACGCTCGGAGACCTTCACCCACGGCTATCTCATTTTCCCCATCAGCGCCTGGCTCCTCTGGCGCCAGCGCCACGAACTGGCGCAGGTGCGGCCGCGCCCCGACCTGCGCGGGCTGATCCTGCTGGCGGCGGCCGGTGCCGGCTGGCTGCTGGCCGACGCCGGCAGCGTCAACGTCGTTGCGCAATACGCGTTCATTGCCATGCTGATTGCGGCGGTGTGGACGCTGCTCGGCTGGACCTTTGTCTGGGCGGCATTTTTCCCCCTGATGTTCCTGTTTTTCGCGGTGCCGGTGGGCGAGTTCCTGATCCAGCCGCTGATGGGGGTGACGGCCGATTTCACCGTGGCGATGCTGCAGTTCACCGGCATCCCGGTGTACCGCGAAGGCATGTTCTTCAGCATCCCCAGCGGCGACTGGTCAGTGGTCGAAGGCTGCTCCGGGCTGCGCTATCTGATCGCATCGGTCACGCTCGGCGTGCTGTACGCCTATCTCACCTACCGCTCATGGAAACGGCGGCTGTTGTTCTCGATCGCGGCCATCATCGTGCCGATCTTCGCCAACAGCGGGCGCGCCTACATGATCGTGATGATTGCCCACCTGTCCGACATGCAACTGGCGCTTGGCGTCGACCATTACATTTACGGCTGGGTGTTTTTCGGTCTGGTCATGCTGCTGCTGTTCTGGATCGGCAGCTTCTGGCGCGAGGACGACCAGCCCGAGCCCAGCCAGTCTGAACCTGGTGTGGCGCCGCCGGCTGCAGCGCCGGCAGGCCGGGCTGCGCGGCCGCGCCTGCAGGTGGCGATCATTGTTCTGCTGGTTGCAGGCCTGTGGCCGGCCTACGCCAGCTGGCTCACCGCGCGCCCGCTGCCCGCCATGCCTGCCTTGCAGGTCGAGTCGCAGGGCGGCTGGCAGGCCGGCGAGACCTTCACCAGCTGGACGCCGCACTGGGTCGGCGCCAACCGCCAGCTGCGCCAGTCGTATGCCCAGGCCGGGCGCAACGTGCTGCTGGAGCTCAATTACTACGTCACCCAGCGGCAGGGTGCCGAACTCATCAACTCGCAGAATTTCATGATCCGGCAGAAAGACCCGGCCTGGTCGAACGTCGGCGAAACCCGCGTCACGGTGGAAATCGGCGGCGTATCGCGGCAGGTGCGGCAGGCCAAGCTGCGCGGCAGCGATGGCCAGCGTCTGCTGGTATGGCAGTGGAACCTGATCAACCAGCACCCCACCGTCAACGACCATGCCGCCAAGCTGATCCTGGCGCTCGACCGCGTGCGGCTGCAGCGCGACGACGGCCTGTCGGTGCTGATCGCCACCCCGTACGACGCGGCGGAGCACGCGACTGCGGTCGCCACCCTGGCGCGTTTTGCCGCCGACATGGCGCCGGCGATCGGGCGCGCGCTCGATCAGGTCGACGGGCAGTGACCGCACACATCGTGCATATCGTCCACCGCTTCGATACCGGTGGCATGGAAAACGGCATGGTCAACCTGTTCAACGCCCTGCCGCCGGACCATTACCGGCACACCGTGGTGTCGCTCACCGACTACAGCGATTTCCGCCAGCGAATTGCCGCGCAGCCGGTCGCCTTCCACGCGCTGCACCGCGCCCCGGGGCATGGCTTCGGCTGGACGGTGCGCTTATGGAAACTGCTGCGAAGCCTCAAGCCCGATCTGGTGCACACCCGCAACCTGGCGGCGCTGGAAGCGCAGTTCGTCGCCGCCGCCGCCGGCATTCGCGCCACCGTGCACGGCGAGCATGGGCGCGACGTGTTCGACCTCTATGGACAGAACTGGAAATACAACCTGCTGCGCCGCGCCGCCCAGCCCTTTGTGTCGAACTACATTGCCGTGAGCCGGGATCTCGAGACCTGGCTGCGTCTGGCCATCCGCGTGCCGCCGCGCAAGTTGCACCATATCTACAACGGCGTCGACAGCGAAAAATTCCATCCGCGCGAAGGTGCGCGGCCGGCGTTTGCCCATCCCGACAGCATTGTGTTCGGCTCGGTGGGGCGCATGGTCGCGGTCAAGGATTACCCCACGCTCACGCGGGCCTTCATCCAGCTGGTGCGCCAGCAGCCCGAACGTGCCGCGCGCGCGCGCCTGGTCATCGTCGGCGAGGGCCCGGCCCGCAAGACCTGTCTCGACCTGCTGCAGGCCGCCGGCCTGGCGCACCTGGCCTGGCTGCCGGGCGCGCGCGACGACATTGCGGACATCATGCAGGTGCTCGACGTGTTCGTGCTGCCGTCCAAAAACGAGGGGATTTCCAATACCATTCTGGAAGCGCTGGCGAGCGGCCTGCCGGTGATTGCCACTGCGGTGGGCGGCAATCTCGAACTGGTGGAAGAGGGCGTCAACGGCATGCTGGTTCAGCCGGGCGACGTGGGCGGCCTGGCACAGGCCTTGCTCGGTTATCTGGACGCGCCGGCGCGCATTGCCGAACACGGGGAGCATGCGCGGCAGCACGCCGTGCAGCGCTTCAGCATTCCGGTCATGGCCGAGGCCTACGGCACCGTCTACGAACTGACATTGGGTAGAAAACACTGATGGGACACCGACAACTGAACCGGTATGTCGACATGACCACATCTTGTAGGAGGGGCGCCCTCGCCCCGATTGCCCGCGCCGCGCTACCGCACGCAATCGGCCCGAGGGCGGGCCTCCTACAACCCCCGCAACCCCAACCAATTCCAATCCTATGTGCGGCATAACCGGAATTTTCGATACCCGCGGCTTCGACGAGATTTCACGCGAGCTGCTGCATCGCATGAACGAGAGCCAGTTCCACCGCGGCCCCGACGAGGGCGGCCTGCATCTGGAGCCGGGCGTTGGCTTGGGGCATCGACGTCTGTCGATCATCGACCTGTCCAGCGGCCAGCAGCCGCTGTTCAACGAGGACGGCAGCGTCGTCGTCGTGTTCAACGGCGAAATCTACAACTTCCAGGAACTGGTGCCCGAACTCGAGGCGCTCGGCCACATCTTCCGCACCCATTCCGACACCGAAGTCATCGTCCACGCCTGGGAGGCCTGGGGCGAAGCCTGCGTGGCGCGCTTTCGCGGCATGTTCGCGTTTGCGCTGTGGGACCGCAACCTGGAAACCCTGTTCGTGGTGCGCGACCGCTTCGGCGTCAAGCCGCTGTATTACGCCTTCCTCGACACCGGCGAATTCATTTTCGGCTCCGAGCTGAAGTCCCTGATGGTGCATCCCAGCCTGGCACGCGACATCGATCCGCTGGCGGTCGAGGAATATTTCGCCTATGGCTACGTGCCGGAGCCGCGCACCATTTTCAAGCGCGCCTGCAAGCTGCCGCCGGGGTTCACGCTCACGATCAAGCGCGGCCAGGCGCGCGCGCTGCCCAAGCAATACTGGGACATGCCGTTCACCCCGGTGGCGGTTACGGACGAGGCCAGCGCAATGGACGAGCTGGTCGAGCGCATGCAGGAATCGATCCGCCTGCGCATGATTGCCGACGTTCCGCTCGGCGCGTTCCTGTCGGGCGGCGTCGATTCCAGCGCAGTGGTGGCGATGATGGCCACGCAGTCCGCAGCCCCGGTGAATACCTGCTCGATCGGCTTCGACGATCCCGCATTCAACGAAATCGAATTCGCCCAGAAGGTCGCCGACCGCTACAAGACGAATCACCACATCGAGACCGTCGCCTCCAACGATTTCAGCCTGGTCGACAAACTCGCCGGGGTGTACGACGAGCCCTACGCCGATTCGTCCGCGCTGCCGACCTACCGGGTGTGCGAACTGGCGCGGAAGCACGTCAAGGTCGCCTTGTCGGGCGATGGCGGCGACGAACATTTTGCCGGCTACCGGCGCTATCGCTGGTTCCGCTACGAAGAACGGATGCGCGCGGTGATGCCCCTCGCACTGCGCCGCCCCCTGTTCGGCGCGCTCGGCAAGCTGTACCCCAAGGCCGACTGGGCGCCCAAGGTGTTCCGTGCCAAGACCACCTTCGAGGCGCTGGCGCGCGACACCGTCGAAGGCTATTTCCATGGCATCTCGCTCTTGTCCGACGCCCAGCGCCGCCAGCTGTTCTCGCCGGCCTTCAAGCGCGAGTTGCAGGGCTACCAGGCGGTGGAAGTGCTGCGCCGCCACGCCGCCGTCGCGCCCACCGACGACCCGCTGTCGCTGGTGCAATATCTCGACATCAAAACCTATCTGGTCGGCGACATCCTCACCAAGGTCGACCGCGCCAGCATGGCGCATGCGCTCGAAGTGCGCGAGCCGCTGCTCGACCACGAGCTGATGGGCTGGGTCTCCGGCCTGCCGGTCGATCTCAAGCTGCGCGGCACCGAGGGCAAGTACCTGCTGAAAAAATCGATGGAACCCTACCTGCCGCACGACGTGCTGTACCGCAAGAAAATGGGCTTCTCGGTGCCGCTGGCAGCCTGGTTCCGCGGCCCGCTGGCGGTCACCATCCGCGGCGTGGTGCTGGGCGAGCGCCTGGCGTCCACCGGTCTGTTCAACCAGGATTTCCTGCGTGAAGTGGTCGAGACGCACCAGTCCGGGCGCCGCGATTATTCCGTCATCCTGTGGACCGTGCTGATGTTCGACGCTTTTCTCGGCCAGGTGCTGGGCGTGGACGAAACGGAAAGGCAGGCCGCATGATTACGATCCTTCCCCGTGGGAGCCCCCGCAAGGGGGAGGCCATGGTTGTACAGCCGCTGTCCCAAGGGATACACCTTCGGATAAAGCGACAACAACCATGCACCGGCGCCCCCGCCGCGATTGCCCGCATCGCACGACCGTCCGCAATCGGCCCGAGGGCGGGCCTCCTACAATCCCGTCCTGTAGACGCAGATTGCGCAGGCCGTAGGTTGGGCTGTCAAGCCCAACGCATTGGACCGCGCGCGGAGTTCTTTGTGCGCGTGAGTGATGCGCTGGGTGTGTTGGGCTTCATTTCATACAGCCCAACCTACGTGTCATTCAGCCCAACCTGCGTGGACTATGCCCGTCATTGCGAGCGAAGCGAAGCAACCCAGTCGTCGTGGTGCGAAGCACGGAATAAAGTCACTGGTGTGCATCCATCCTGGATTGCCGCGCTGCACTCGCAATGACGGCATGAAAGCTGACACCCATGAAAATCCTCCACGTCTTCGACCACACCCTGCCGCTGCATTCCGGCTACACCTTCCGCAGCGCGGCGATCCTGCGCAACCAGCGAAAAATGGGCTGGGACACCTACCACCTGTCCGGCCCCAAGCAGCTCAACTGCGACGTGATGGAAGAAGACGCCGACGGCCTGCACTTCTACCGCACGCCCCAACCCACCGGCCTGCTCGCCAAACTCCCCGGGGGCGACCCCTTCGCGGTGATGGGCGCGATCGAAGCTCGCCTGCTGGGCCTGGCGAAGGAACTGCAACCCGACGTCATCCACGCCCATTCGCCGGTGCTCGACGCGGTGCCGGCGATCCGCGTCGGCCGCAAGCTTGGCATCCCCGTGGTCTATGAAATCCGCGCCTTCTGGGAAGACGCCGCGGTCGACCACGGCAGCACCAAAGAAGGCAGCTTGCGCTACAAGCTCACCCGCGCGCTGGAAACCTGGGCGGTGAAAAACGCCGACGCCGTCACCGTCATTTGCGAAGGCCTGCGCCGCGATCTCGTCGCGCGCGGCATCCCGCCCGGCAAGATCACCGTCATCCCCAACGCCGTCGACGTCGACCAGTTCGCCGTCGGCGGCAAGCCCGATGCCGAACTGAAAATGAAACTCGGCCTCGGCAGCAGCCGCGTGCTCGGCTTCATCGGCTCGTTCTACGCCTACGAAGGGCTCGATCTGCTGATCGCCGCGTTGCCGGCCATCGCGAAGCAGATGCCCGACGTCAAGGTGCTGCTGGTCGGCGGCGGGCCGCAGGATGCCGCGCTAAAGCAGCAGGTGATGGCGCTCGACCTGAAGGACCGGGTGGTGTTCACCGGGCGCGTGCCGCACGCCGACGTCAACCGCTATTACGACCTGGTCGACGTGCTGGTCTACCCGCGCCATCCGATGCGGCTGACTAACCTGGTCACCCCGCTGAAGCCGCTGGAAGCCATGGCGCAGGGCCGCCTGATGGTGGCGTCCGACGTCGGCGGCCACAAGGAGTTGATCCAGGACGGCAAGACCGGCGTCCTGTTCCACGCCGGCAACGCGGGCGACCTCGCCAGCAAGGTGGTGGGCCTGCTGAAATACGAGCAGGGCTGGGACAGCATGAAGCGCAACGGCCGCCAGTTCGTCGAGTCCGAGCGCACCTGGGCTGCCAGCGTGGCGCGCTACCGCGGCGTATACGGCAGCCTCGTCAAATCCGGAATGGTGACCGCGCTTGGCTGAAGATCGCCCATCCGACCGCATCGACCTGGTCGTGTTCAGCGCGCTCTTCCCCAGCGCGGCGCGCCCCGGCGCCGGCCTGTTCATCCGCGAGCGCATGTTCCGCGTCGCCCAGCAGCGGCCGCTCGCCGTCGTCTCGCCGCAGCCGTGGTTTCCCGGGCAGTCGCTGATCCGCCTGCTGCGCCCCGGCTACCGCCCACAGGCCCCGGCGCTGGAAACCCAGCACGGCATCCGCGTGTACCACCCGCGCTATCTGTCGGTGCCCGGCCTGTTGCGCCAGTTCGACGGCTGGTCGATGGCGCTGGCGAGTTTCTGGTTGATGCGAAAACTGAAGCGCCAGGGCGCGCAACTGATCGATGCCCATTTCACCTACCCCGACGGCGAAGCCGCCACCCGGCTGGGGCGCTGGTTGGGCCTGCCAGCGACCATCACCCTGCGCGGCACCGAAGTGCCGCACAGCAGGAACCCCGTGCTGCGCCCGCGGCTGTCGCGCACCCTGAAAGCCGCCGCGCGGGTGTTTTCCGTCTCCGATTCCCTGCGCCGCCTGGCGATCGAACTTGGCGCCGGCGAAGATAAAACCGAAGTCGTCGGCAACGGCGTCGACACCGCCCGCTTCCATCCGGTCGGCCGCGCCGCAGCCCGCGCGCGATATGGCCTGCCGGATAGCGCGAAGGTGCTGGTCTCGGTGGGCGGGCTGGTCGAGCGCAAGGGCATGCACCGCGTCATCGACGTCATGCCGGCGCTGATCAAGCACCATCCCGACCTGCACTACCTCATCGTCGGCGGCGCCAGCCCCGAAGGCGACAACCGCGCCGAACTCGCCGCCCAGGTCGCCCGGCTGGGGCTGGCCGGGCGCGTGCATTTCCTCGGCGAACTGCCGTCGGACGAACTCAAATGGCCGCTGTCGGCATCGGACGTGTTCGTGCTCGCCACCCGCAACGAGGGCTGGGCGAATGTCTTTCTCGAAGCCATGGCCTGCGGCCTGCCGGTCGTTTCCACCGATGTCGGCGGCAACGCCGAAGTGGTCTGCCGCGACGAACTCGGCAGCATCGTCCCGTTCGGCGACAGCGCCGCCCTGCAGCAGGCGCTGGATGCCGCTCTCATAAAAGAGTGGGACCGCGCCGCGATCCTTGACTACGCCCAGGCCAACCAGTGGGAAAAACGCGTGACGCAATTGCTGCGGGCGTTCGCCCCCTTGCTCGCCAACGCCAGCAATCCGGAACAGTCTGCGCCGGCAGCAGCCGAACGATGAGCGCCAGCAAACCCGCCACCGGCCACGACGCACGCAGCCTGCCTGGCCGCATCCGGCATGCATTGTGGCGGCACAGCAAGGCACTTCGCCAGCGCGTGTTGCCGCGCGCCGTTGCGCACCATGTGTTGGTCGCCGGCATGCAGCGTTCCGGCACCAACTTGCTGATGGACGTGCTGGATGCCAGCGCGGACACCCAGGTGTTCCACGAAACCGACCCGCGCGCGTTCGAGCGCTACGAAATGCGCGATCTGGCCGTGATCCGGCAGCTAGCGCAGCAATGCCCGGCACCGGTGTTCGTGATCAAGGCGCTGTGCGAGCTCGACCGCATCAAGTTTCTGATGGAAACGTTCAGTCCGGCGAAAACCCTGTGGGTCGTGCGCGACTGGCGCGACAGCGTCAATTCGGCAATCAAGTCATTCGGCAACTTCGTCCCGCAATGGCAGCGACTGGCGCATGGCGACGTGGCTGACTGGCGCGGGCGCGGCATGTCGCCCGCCACCTGCGAATTGCTCGCTGCGCTTTACCGCCCGGACGCCAGCGAGGCCGAGGGCGCCGCGATCATGTGGTTTTATCGCAATGCGCTGTTCTTCGAGCAGCAGCTGGCCGCCGATGCGCGCGTGCGCGTGGTGTTCTACGAAGATCTGGTGCGGCATCCCCTGCGTGAAGTGGCGGCAGTCTACGATTTCCTCGGCTTGCAGGGTTTCAATCACCGGGTCGCCGGGCGCATTCATGCGCGCTCGGTCAAGCATCGCAGCCCGCCGGACATCGCGCCTGCGGTGGTTGCGCTGTGCGACGAACTGCTGGCGCGTTTCCGGGCACTGCCCCGCCAGGAAATGTCATGAGCGTCCCGGCCTGGTTCGCCCGCAGCGTTTACCGCGCCCAGGAGGCGGCGATGCACCGCCCCACCTTCGCGATGCTCGCCGAGCTTGAGCGGACGCAATGGCTGTCGCACGATGCGATGCAGGATTATCAAGCCGGACGTCTCAACGCGCTGCTGAAAAGCGCGCTGGCGCACAGCCCCTGGCATGCCGACCGCCTGCGTGCAGCCGGACTGGACGATTCCGCCAGGGCGGGCCGTGCGACGCTGGCTGACCTGGCCCGTCTGCCGACCATGAACAAGCGCGATGCGCGCGACAACGTCGAGCGCCTGGTCTGGCGCGAGGTGCCGGGCGGCGTGTTCAAATACACCACCGGCGGCTCCAGCGGCGAGCCGCTGATCTTCTATTTTGGCCGCGCGCGCCAGGCTGCAGATGCCGCCGGCCGCCTGCGCGCACGCCGCTGGTGGGGCGTGCAGCCGGGCGACCGCGAGGTGTATCTGTGGGGCGCGCCGGTGGAACTGAACAAGACCGACCGCATCAAGACCCTGCGCGACCGTCTGGTGAATCAACTGCTGCTGAATGCGTTCGAAATGACGCCCGCGCGCATGGACGAGTATCTGGCGGCGATCCAGGCATGGAACCCGAAGGCGATCTATGGCTATGCCAGCAGCCTGACGCTGCTTGCGGCGCATGCCGAGTCGCGCGGCATCCGGCCCAAGCTACCCGCGCTGCGCGTGGTGAGCACCACCGGCGAGCCACTGTTTCCGCACCAGCGCGAACTGATCGAACGCGTGTTCGGGGTGCCGGTCTCGGTCGAATACGGCGCCCGCGATGCCGGCCTGATGGCGCTGCAATCGCCGGACGGACCCCTGCTGCAAATGAGCGAAACGCATCTCATCGAAGTGCTCGACGACGCCGGCAATCCGGTGGAGGAGGGCGAGGCGGTGATCACCAGCCTGGTATCCGAGGCGCAGCCCTTCATTCGTTATCGCACCGGCGACGTGGTCCGGCGTTCAGGCAAGACCGATCCCGGCGGGCGCGGCCTGGCCGTGCTGGATGCCGTGGTCGGACGGCAAACCGATTTCATCGTCGCCGCCGATGGCCGCATCATGCATGCGCTGGCAGTGATTTATGTGCTGCGCGCGATTCCCGGCATCGGCCAGTTCAAGCTGATCCAGCACACGGTCGACCGGATGGAAGTGCAGGTCGTGCCGGACGCGCGCTGGAACGACGCAGCAGGCGAAGCCATCCAGCAGGGCTTGTGCGCCCGCTTGGGGAGCGAGCTGAAAATAGAACTGAAGCTGCTGGATGCCATTGCCCCCGAAGCCTCGGGCAAACATCGTTATGTCGTCAGTCATGTCCCCCTGCAGGGCGCGCTTGCGCAGGCCACAGCATGAATTCAACCGCCTGGCATCAAGTCCCCCGCCGCCCCCGTAGGCGCGCCGCCCCCGGCGCGATAGCGTGCGCACATCGCGCCGGGGGCGGCGCTCCCACAGGCCTCAATGGCCATCGCGGAGTCAGCATGCGCGCCCCCAATCCCCAATATGTTCCCGATGCGCTGATGATGGATAGCCCGGGGATCAGCATTGCGCCAATAGCGCCTGGAGTGAATCACGCATGAGAGACATACTGGTCACCGCAATTGTGTTCGGCGTGCTGCCCTTCATCTTCAAGCGGCCGTGGATCGGTATTTTGCTGTGGTGCTGGCTGGGCTACATGAACCCGCATCGGCAGGCCTGGGGCTTTGCCTACGATATGCCGTTCGCTTTCATGACCGCCGTCGTCACCATCGTCGCCTTTGCGTTCTCGAAAGAGAAAAAGGAAATGGTCTGGACGCGCGAAACTATCCTGCTGCTGCTGTTTATCGGCTGGATGCTCATCACCACGTTTTTCGCGTTCTATTCCGAGCTGGCATGGGCGCAGTGGAGCAAGGTCTGGAGAATCCAGCTCATGGTGTTTCTGACCCTCATGATCATCAAGGAACGGAAGCATCTGCACTGGATGATCTGGGTCATCGCCCTGTCGCTGGGCTACTACGGGGTCAAGGGCGGCATTTTCACCATCCTTCACGGCGGCCAGTTCAGGGTGCAGGGCCCGACCGGTACCTTCTTTGCCGGCAACAATGAAATGGCGCTGGTGCTGGCCATGCTTGTTCCGCTGATCCGCTATTTGCATTTGCAGGCGACCCAGCAATGGGTACGCTGGGGGCTGGCGTCAGCCATGGTGTTGTCCGGGATTGCTGCCATTGGCAGCCAGTCGCGTGGCGGATTGCTGGCGATGGCGGCCATGGGCCTGTTCCTGTGGTTCAAGAGCCGCCACAAGTTTGTCATGACTATTTACATGGTGATCGCGGTTGCGATCATGGCATCGGTGATGCCGCAGGAATGGTATGACCGCATGAATACGATCAAGTCCTATGAGGAAGACTCCTCGGCCCTGGGGCGCATCAACGCCTGGCATACCGCATTCAATGTAGCGAAGGACCAGGTCACCGGTGGCGGGTTCGAAATGTTCAGGGCGCCGACCTTCCGCCAATATGCGCCCGAGCCCTTCAGGGTGCACGACGTGCACAGCATCTACTTCGAGGTGATGGGCGAGCACGGTTTCATCGGCTTCGGCATGTTCATCCTGCTGGCGGTGTTCGCCTGGTTGCGCGCCAACCAGGTCATCCGCGAGTGCAAGCATGACCCCGGGCGAAAATGGGCGTCCGATCTGGCCGCGATGATCCAGGTCAGCCTGGTCGGATACGGGGTGGGGGGTGTCTTCCTGGGGCTGGCCTATTTCGACCTGACCTATCACCTGATGATTATCCTTGTGATGGTAGCCAAGTTCTCGGGTGTGCTGGACAAAATCGCACCAGCCATGAACCCGGTGAAAAACAGCATGCCGCCGCATCCGTCCAGCCGGTTTGAGCATGAAGGTGCGGGGCGGCGCATAGGCAGGTAGGAGCACCCGCAAGGGGTAGGCCGTGTTTGTAAGCCGCTTATGCGGCAACAACCACGCACCGGTGCCCTCGCCGCGATTTTCGCACCGTCGCAATCACCACGGCATCGGGCCGGGGGCGACCCTCCTACAACAGCACGGACCTGCAGCATTCACCGGTAGGAGCACCCGCAAGGGGTAGGCCGTGTTTGTAAGCCGCTTATGCGGCAACAACCACGCACCGGCGCCCCCGCCGCGATTTTCGCATCGTCGCAATCACCACGGCATCGGGCCGGGGGCGACCCGCCTACAACAGCGCGGACCTGCAGCATTCACCGGTAGGAGCGGCGCCCTCGCCGCGATTTTCGCACCGTCGCAATCACCATAGCATCGGGCCGGGGCGACCCTCCTACAACAGCGCGGACCTGCAGCAGCGGTAGGTTGGGCTGCCAAGCCCAACGCCTTTGCCTCAGTGCTCGTTCGCCGTCAGCCACTGCTCCAGCATCATCACCACCCAGATCATCACCCCGTAATAGCTGGCATGCTGGCCGCGCTGCATGGCCAGCATGTGGTCCAGATACGCCGGCTGGATCAAACCGCGCTTTTTGAAGTCCGACAGGCTGTCGCCGACGATGTCGCCGAGCGGGGCGTATTGCGTGCTCCACACGCCGAACGGCAGGCCGAAGCCGTGCTTGGTCTTGTTGATGATCTTTTCCGGCAGCAGGTCGTCCAGCGCTTCCTTGAAGAACCAGCGCAGCTTTTGCCCGCGCACCTTGTAATCCACCGGCAGATGATTGGCAAACGCGACCAGGCGGTCGTCTAGCAGCGGGTAGTGCACCTCGATCCCTGCCGCTTCCGTCATCGTGCCGACCTTGCGCAGGTCGTTGTCGGCCAGGGTGAATTTCAGGTCCAGATGCATCAGACGGTTGATGTAATGGTCGGAGCTGGTGCGGTCGTAGACTTCGCTGAGGGCGGCGTCCGTCGATGAGGGGTCGACCGCACGAATGAAATCCGCCGCAAAAATCTGATCGAGCGGGGTGCGGTGCAGGAAATTGTAGCTTTCCAGTCGTAGCGGCAGCCCGACCTTGGCCTGGGCGACATAGCTTTTCAGCTTGGACAGCGGGAACCGGTCTGACAGCCCCGGCAAGTTTGCAAGCGGCTCGATCAGCCCGCGCCGCAGTACGGCGGGCAGGTGGGCATAGGCCTCGAACAGTCGCTGCTTGGCATAGCGCGCGTTGCCGCCAAAGATTTCATCGCCGCCGTCGCCGGCGAACATGTTCTCGAATCCTGCCTCGCGCGCGGTCTTGGCGCAGAACCAGGTCGGCACCGCTGAGTCGTTGCCGAACGGCTCGTCGTATTCGCGCGCGATGATCGGAATCGCGGTCACGATGTCGGCCGGCTTCAGGTAATACTCGTGGCTGCGGCTGCCGTAGCGTTCGGCGGCGCAGCGCGCGTATTCCATTTCATCGAAACCGTCGGCGTCGAAGCCGATGGAAAAGGTGTCGACCGGCGCGCCGCGCGCGGCGGTGAGGGCGCCGACGATGGTCGAGCTGTCCGTGCCGCCGGACAGAAACGCTGCGGTGGCCGGCGCATCGGCATCGCGTACCGCTTGCTCCAGCACCTTGCGGAAATCGCGGCGGAGGGGGTCGAAGCCGGCATCGACCGGGGTGTAATCGGCCTGCCAGTAAAACCCGGTGCTGACCTGGCCGTTTTTCAGGGTGAGGGTTTGCCCGGGCAGCAGCTTGCGCACGCCCTGATACAGGCTGCGCGGTGCGGGAATGGTGTGGAAATAGAGATAGTCGTAGATTGCCTGCGGGTCGATGACGCGGCCCACGGCGGCGTGGGCCGCCACGCTTTGCACGCTGCTGCCGAACACCAGCTGGCCGCCGTGCTTGGCGTAACACAGGCGCTCGGCGCCGACGCGGTCGAGCGCCAGAAAGGCTTTTTTCTTCAACGGTTCGAGCACGGCGAAGGCGAAGTTGCCCTGCATCAGCGTGGGCAGTTTTTCGCCGAAGCGTAGCCAGCCGTGCGCCACCGCCATCGCCGGATTCTGGTCGCGGGCGATGAAGGCCAAGCCGTCATCGAGAAAGCGCGGTCGTCCGTACAGTGCCGCGGCCAGCCCGTTTTCAACGTGGATTTCGGCCTTGCCGAGGCGCGAGCAGCCCGCCACCCCCAGCATCTGGCTGCTATGCGCGTGCAGCAGGCCTTCGGGGGATAGGCAGGCCGCCTGCCCCATGTGCTTGATCAAATCCTGATGCGCGCCGTGCTCGCCCAGCCAGCCGAAAATGCCATCCATGGTGTCGTGTGTCAGAGTGATGCGGGATAATGTCCGACAATATAAACGAGCCTGTCGCTTGGTACGAATCCTGTATGTTGGGTCCGCCAGGGAAGCGTTGATTTATTCTTGGTCATTGCGAGTGCAACGAAGCAATCCAGTTTTTTGATCGACAGCGTCATTCTGGATCACCGCGTCGCCATGCGCCTTGCGATGACAGATTTTGCAGAGTTTCACCAAGCGTTGCCCTATTGTCAGAAAGCCCAAGCCCTTGAATGCATTCCTGATCAAAGTCAGCAAAACACTTGCCTACCATGCGCGGCGCGCTCAACGTGGTGTGCGCAGTTTGCGCTGGGCGCTTGCGCGGCGACCTGCGCAGCGCCCGATCATCGTGGTCGGCTGCTCTCGCGCCGGCACCACCCTGGTCTACAAAACCCTGTCAGAATCGCGCGAGATCGGCAGCCTGCAGCGCGAAACCCACGATTACTGGACCGACCTGCATCCGCCGGCCGACAAGCACTGGGACACCCACGCGCTGGATGCCGGCGACGCCAGCCCGGCCGACCGCAACACCGTCAGCCGCTATTTCTACAGTTGCAGCGGCCACCATCGCTGGGTCGACAAGAACAACCAGAACGGCCTGTGCGTACCCTATCTGCGGGCACTGTTTCCCGATGCCGTGTTCGTCTTCATCAAGCGCAGCCCCGGCGACAACCTCAATTCGCTGATCGAGGGCTGGCGCAAGCCCGACGAATTCGCCACCTGGTCGAACGACCTGCCGGCCAAGGTGGCGGTGGAAAATGGCGCGCTGACGCAGTGGTGCTTTTTTCTGGCCGACGGCTGGCGCGAGGTTGTCAATGCGCCGGTCGAGGACGTCGCCGCGTTCCAGTACACCGCCATCAACCAGGCCATCCTCGACGCGAAGGCCAACGTGCCCGCCGGGCAGTGGGTCGAGGTGTTCTACGAAGACTTCCTGCGCGACCCAGTCGCTACCTTCCGCCAGGTGTTCGAAGGCTGCGGCCTGGCCTTCGACGCCCGCCTGCAGGCGCACTGCGCCGACGTGCTCGACATCCCCTACAACGCCTTCTCCGAAATCCGCCTGGATAAATGGAAAGACGGCCGCAACCGGGACAAAGTCGAACGCGTGCTGCCGCAGGTGGCGGATGTCGCCGCCAGGATGGGGTATTGATGGGCGTCATGAATTTGCCCACTTCCATGCCGCCGAAATTCGGGGCGAGGGCGCCCCTCCTACTATGGGCGGTCGTTGTAGGAGCACCCGCAAGGGGTAGGCCGTGGTTGAATAGCCGACAAGTCGGCAACAACCACGCACCGGCGCCTTCGCCGCGATTGCCCGCGCCGCATCATCGCCAGCAATCGGCCCGGGGGCGGGCGAGCATGCTTGTTGCCGCTTCAGCGGCTGTACAAGCATGGCCTACCCCTCGCGGGTGCTCCTACACTCTGGAATATGCCTTTACCGTCATTGCGAGCGAAGCGCGGCAATCCAGCGCCTTTGTTGAACTGGATCCCGGCGTTCGCCGGGATGATGCAACTCAGAGGGCGTCCCAGTGACGATGCTAGCCCTCGCGCTCGCGGCCATCCTCCTGCTATGGGCCGCCGTCCTGCTCGCCTTCGCCGGCCCCCTCGCCGCGCGCTGGCGCGAACCCGTGCTGCGCCACCCCGTGCTCGTCATCGAAAGCGACGACTGGGGCGCGGGTCCGCTGGCGCAGGCCGATGCGCTGGCCCGGCTCTCAACCCTGCTGCAACACATCCGCGATCACAGCGGCCGGCCCGCAGTCATGACCCTCGGCCTCATCCTGGAAGTCCCCGACGGCCCCCGCATCGCCGCCACCCACTGCGCCGAATACCACGCGCTGCCCCTGGCCGATCCCCGCTTCGACGCCGTGCGCGCTGCCATTCAGTCCGGCATCCGGGCCGGCGTCTTCGCCCCGCAACTCCACGGCCAGTGCCACTACTGGCCGCCTGCGCTGCTGGCTGCCGCGCGTGACACCCCCGCCGTACGCGACTGGCTCACCGCCCCCGAACCCGCGTCCACCGAAGACCTGCCATCCCCCCTGCAAAGCCGCTGGGTCGATGCGTCCAGCCTGCCGTCGCGTGCGCTGACGCCAGCCGCGATCCAACAAGCCATCGCCACCGAGGCCGCCGACTACCAGGCCCTGTTCGGCAGCGCGCCGCAGGTCGCCGTCGCCACCACCTTCGTCTGGAACGACGCCGTCGAAGCCGCCTGGGCCCAGGCGGGGATCGAGGCCATCATCACCCCGGGCCGCCGTGCCACCTGCCGCAATGCCGCCGGCCAACCGGGCTGCGTGGATGCCACGATGCTGGCAGGTGAGCGTTCACTCGCCGGGCCAAGCTTTCTGGTGCGCGACGTGTATTTCGAGCCGGCACTGGGGCATGCGCCGCAGCGCCTGGCCGACGGCCTGCGGGCGCGCACCCGGCAGGGGCGCGCCTGCCTGGTCGAAACCCATCGCTTCAATTTCCTGCAGGCACCGGACGCCAGCCTGACTGCTCTCGAAGCCGGCCTGCGCGAAGCCCTCGCAAGCTGCCCCGATCTGCGCTTTGCTGCCCCGCTTGAACTTGCACACGCGATGCGAAACCACGACCCGGCCTGGGTCGAAATCCGGCTCAAGCCGCGGCTTGCCGCCTGGCGCGCGCGCCTCGACGAAATCCCGCGCTTTCGCCGCCTGTCGCAATTAAGCGGTCTGGCCCTGCCGCTGGCCCTGCTGGGGGGGCGCGCATGAACCCGCGCTTCTCGGTCGTCATCCCCGCCTTCAACGCCGCCGCCACGCTGGCGCGCGCAATCGAGTCGGTGCGCGCGCAAAGCTGGCCGGCGCACGAAATCATCGTGATCGACGATGGCTCAACCGATGCCACCGCAGAAATCGCGGCCGGCTTCGACGGCGTGCGCCTGATCCGGCAACAAAACAGCGGCGTCTCGGTGGCGCGCAACGCCGGCGCGGCGGCCGCCACCGGCGACTGGCTGGCGTTTCTCGACGCCGACGACTGGTATGCCCCCGACCGCATCAAGCTGCACGCCGAGTGGATCGCCGAAGACGCGACGCTCGATTTCATGACCGGCGATTACGAATACCGCGACGACACCGGCACCCTGCTCGGCACCTCGATGGCGCAGCACGAATCGGGACGCATGATGCTGAACAAGGCCGCGGGTGCGGCCCGGGTGGTGATCGAAACCCCCGCCGAGATCGCCGCCTTCGTCGCCGACCATTTCGGCGACACCCACACGCTGTCGGTGCCGCGCGCGCGCTTCATCGAACTGGGCGGTTATCCCACCGGCTACAAGGTGTGCGAGGACGTGCACTTTCTGACCCGGCTGGTGGCGAAGAGCCGCCGCATCGGCGTGATCTGCCAAAGTCTTGGCGCCTATGTGATCCACGGCGGCAGCGCTACCCGCCGCGATCCGGTGGCGGCGCAGCGCGAAAACGTGCGCACGCTGACCGACCTTTCCCGGCTGGCAGAAAATTTCCCCGTGTCGGTCAGGCGCGGCGTGGCAGCACGGATGCAAAGCGCCCGCTACAACCTCGGCTGCGCATTGAGCAAAAACGGCCAGCGCATCGCCGCTGTTGGCGCCGTGCTGCCCACGCTGGCAGCGCGCCCCAACTGGCGCAGCCTGCTCGATGTGCTCTCGATGATCAGGGGATGATGCATGGACGTCCGCATTCGGCCCGAGGCGGGCTTCCACAACGCCACCGGACTCACCTGTGGGAGCGGCGCCCTCGCCGCGATTGCCCGCACAGCACAAACGCCCGCATTCGCCCCGAGGGCGGGCCTCCCACAAGCATGGTCTGCGCCGCGCAACGGCCTGCAATCGGCCCGGGGGCGGGCCTCCCACAAGCATGGTCTGCCCCTGGTGGGTGCGCCTACACTCTCTTGTGGGGTCCCCGCAAGGGGGAGGCCATGGCTGTCAAGCCACTGAAGCGGCAACAGCCATGCACCGGCACCCCCGCACTCACCTGTGGGAGCGGCGCCCTCGCCGCGATTGCCCGCACAGCACAAACGCCCGCATTCGCCCCGGGGGCGGGCCTCCCACAAGCATGGTCTGCGCCGCGCAACGGCCTGCAATCGGCCCGGGGGCGGGCCTCCCACAAGCATGGTCTGCACCGCACAAACGTCCGCATTCGCCCCGAGGGCGGGCCGCCTACGTCATTCCGGCGGACGCCGGAATCCAGTCAAATAAAATAGCGCTTTCCACATGAACCGCCTGCTCGTCCTCACCGAACTCTTCCTCCCCACCAAGGGCGGCACCGCCGTGTGGGCGGCCGAAGTCTACAAACGCCTAGGCGGCAAGGAAATCCACATCGTCACCGCCGACGTGCCGGGCGCGGATGCAGTCGACACAGCACACCCCAACACCATCCACCGCCTCAACCTCAAGCGCATCCCCTGGCTACGCCCCGAATCGCTGGTGATGTACACGCGCTTCTTCTTCAAGTCGCTCACCCTGGCACTCACCCACCGCTTCGACGCCATCCACGCCTTCCGCGCCCTGCCCGAAGGCCTGGTTGCATGGGCCGTGGCACGACTGACATTTCGCCCGGTGGTGATCTATGCTCATGGGGAGGAACTCACCACCTGGGGACGCGGCGGAAAATTCAAGGCAATGCGCTTTGCCCTGCGCCATGCCGACAGGGTAATTGCCAACAGCGAGCACACGCGGGAGACCCTGCTCGAAATGGGCATCGATCCGGCACGCATCACCATCATTTACCCGGGCGTCGATGTCTCGGTGTTCAGGCCGGGCCTCGATGTCAGCGGACTGCGTGAAAGCCTCGGCATCCGCCCCGATGAAAAACTGGTCTTCTCGGTCGGCCGCCTGTCGCGCCGCAAGGGCTTCGACCAGATGATCCGTGCCGTCGCGCAATTACACGCCGAAGGCATCCCGCTACGCTATGTCATCGCGGGCATCGGTGAAGATACCGACTACCTCGACGGCCTGATCGCGGAACATAATGTGCAAGGCATCGTCCACCGGATAGGCGCAGTGAGTGAACCAGACCTGCCGCGCTGGATGAATGCCTGCGATGTTTTTGCCATGCCCAATCGCGACATCAACGGCGACAACGAGGGCTTCGGCATGGTGTTCATCGAAGCGGCAGCGTGTGGCAAGCCCAGCCTGGCTGGCGAGGCGGGTGGTACCGGATCGGCTGTGCTGCATGATGAGACCGGGCTGCGGGTGGATGGCGTTGATACCATGAATGTTGTGAACGGTTTGCGCCAGTTGCTGGCCAAACCGGAATGGATGCATGCGCTGGGACAGGCAGGATTGAGTCGGGTTAATGCGAAGTTCGCATGGGAGCAGGTCGCTCAGGCGACGCAACAGACAATTTTGGCGAGGAACGGGAAATGAACTGGAAACAGCTGGGTTGGGGTATCGCAGCCTGTACGGTATGTGCGCACGCTGGTGCGGTCGATTTTAGCTCCAAAGCCAATGCGGCAGAAATGCTGCGCATGCCCCCCTATTGCCAGGTTAAATGGAATTCACCCCCCACTTCGCCAGAATGGAAATCCTGGCGTGACCAGATTGGCTCGAACTATATCGATCTGCATCACTATTGCGCGGGCCTCAATTTCGTCAACCGCTACTGGGGTGCCCGCACTCCACAGGATCGAGGCTTCTATCTGCAGAACGCTATGAACAACTTCAATTACATGGTGAAAGCGGAAAAGCCGGATTTTGCCCTGCGCGCTGAACTATATTCACATCGCGGCGAGGTGTTCAAACTCATGCGCAAGCCTGGCGAAGCCGTAAAGGATTTTAACCACGCACTGTCTATCAACCCCAGGTTCGTCAAGCCCTATCTGCAGTTGGCTGATCTCAATGTTGCCGGCAAGTCAAATGCCCGGGCAATTGAAATTGTGACCGAGGGCCTGCGCCACGTGCCTGACTCCTCGGCCCTCCAGCGCCGCTATCTGGAACTGGGTGGAAAAAAGCCCTTCCCCGAGCCTGTCGTTGCAAAAGCAGCCGAGCCAGTGGCAGTGCAGCCAGATGCCCCGGCATCCAAACCGGAGGCAGTGAATGATCCGGCGCCCTCGGCCACCGCTTTACCTGAATCTGAGTCCGCCGCGCAAACCGAAGCCGCGCCAATCGGAACCCCCAGCAACCCCTATTGCCGCTTCTGCCCACCGGAGTAAACTGCACGTTCAGGGGCGCACGAAGCCCAACAGCAGCGTTTCGAACGCCCTCACCGGGCAGGTCGTGAAGTCCTGTTCCACCCGGGCACGGCCGGCCTCTCCCATGCGGGCGCGTAGGGACGGGTCGGCAATCAGGTCAGCAACCCGTGCAGTCAGTCCATCGACGTCTTCAGGCTCGACCAGATAGCCGTTCACCCCGTCTTCCACCACCTCGGGAATACCCCCCACCCGCGTGGCGACAACCGGTTTGCGGCAGGCGCCGGCTTCCAGGTTGATGAGCCCAAGCGGCTCCTGCCAGCGCGAGGGCACCACCACGATATCCGCGGTGTGGTAGACGTTTTCCACCGCCTTCACATAGCCGATGTAGCGGATGCGGGGGTCGTCCCCCACCATGTCCCCGAGATCCTGTTCCGAATACGAACCAGGGAATTTCTTCGGGTCGCGGCATTCCCCCGCAATCAGGAAGCGGGCGTTGGGGTCCGGAATTTTTCTGGCCATGGCGATGAAGTCCGCCACGCCCTTGATGTCGCGGATCTGTCCCAGAAAGGCCACCACCACCTGATCGGGGCCCAGGCCCAGTTCCTCGCGCAGGCTGTGCCCGGCATCGAAGCGTGCGAGGCTGATCGGGTTGTAGATCACCGGCTTGGCGAGCGCCGGCGGACCGGATTGGTCCGCCGTGTAGTGCGATACCGCTATTGCTGCGCGGCACCAGCGCATCGCAGGCGAAGGTTTGTGATTGATGACGTGGTAGTGCGCCAGGATGGGAATGCCGGCCAGCCTTGCAGCGAGCAATTCCGCCGGGCGCCAGAAGTTCGAGCCGTTGACGTGGACGACTTCCACCCGCTCGCGGCGAAAAAAGCGCCACGCTTTCCAGAGGGCGCGCACGTAGGCTGCGGGCGAGCCCGGTTCGGTAAAGCCTGACCACACTTCGTAGCGCAATCCGTGCGCCTTCAGTTCAGGTTCGATCGGCCCCTTGCAGGGTAGTATCAGAATGGGGTCTAGCCTGGTAGTGTCGAGTTGCCACAGATTGGTGTAAAGCACGCGACTAGCGCCCCCCCAGTCGCCGCAACTGTTGGTGAAAAAACAGACTATGGGTTTCTTGTTCATTGGTTCAGGCTCAAGGCGAAAACGTCACAGACCGGCATCGTATTCTCCGGGCGATGCAAACAAAACGGCCATGGCAAAGTCGGCGATCTACGTATGGGACTCAATGGCGCATCACTGTTTGATGACGTGATATTTCCAGGCGCATTTTGGGTGCGGCAGAACCGTTTCGGGCTTGTCGCTGAAAAACTCGTCTATCGCCTTGGTGGCACCTGGCCAGCGGGTGTCGCCATATTCATCAAACATGATCGCGCCACCCGGTTGAACCTTGTCATAGAGGGTTTCCAGTGAGAGCTTGTAGGAGTCGTAGAGATCGCAGTCGAGATGCAAGAGGGCGATGCGTCCCTCGTACGTGGGCAGGGTCTTGTCAAACCATCCCTTCACCAGGCGGATGCGCTCGCGGATGACTTCTTCGCCCAGACGCCCGTCGCGCAGGACTTTAAGCACGGTATCAGGTGGGTTGGCCCAGAAACCCTTGCCCTTGATCGGCGTGATTTCGTCCTTTTCGACCGGATCGGGGAAACCCTCGAAGGAGTCGAAGCCGTAGTATGTCCGCGGTGTCCCGATATAGTCGCTGAACAGGGTGAACAGCAAGGCGCCATGTCCGATTGAGACGCCGCATTCGACGATATCCCCCTCTACCGTGCGTACGCGCTCCACCATATCCTTGAAGTAAAGATAGCGATCCAGCGCGCCTCGATAAATGCGGGGAAGAAAAGGGGAATGGTTGTAGTCGGCGGGTATGCTTTCTTCCAGTGGATCGATTTTCTCGATTTTGTAGCCCAGGCTACACAAAACACGTTTGGCGATTGTTTTGAACGACATCCAGATGCTCCCTTTTTTTACTGCGGGTTGTTCAGCGTATTGGAAGCTGCGAGCGCGGCTGCGGAGCTGCCGCATGATTTTATCGTTTTGTCATCGTTGTCATTGACAGACGCAACTTCAGGCATGCGGCCGATCCATACGGACAGCCTTTGCCACAACATGGTTGCTATATCCGCATGCTGGTCGATCTGGTTCTGTTTGCACATGGGGTCCTCCACGACGTCGAAGAGCTGGAGCAGGTGGCCGTCGCTGAGCGGTTGATAGACGAGTTTCCAGCGGCCACGCCTGATCATGCGGTCCTTGGCAGCGAAGATGGTGTCGCAGTATTCGGGTTTGATGGCGAGCGTTCCGCTGCCACGGTTCGGCACTTCCATCAGTTCCAGCAAATCCGGGTAGCGCAGGTGATCGTCGGGCAGCCCCGGTATATCCGCTATCCAGATGCCGGTCTCGTTGAAAGCATCGAGTTCTGGGCAGACACGGTCAGTCCCTATGCAACTGACAAGGGACACGCCGTCCATATTACTGGTTGCGGGATGACCGCATAATTCCAAAAGTGTCGGGGCCAGATCGATTGTGCGGACGACATCGTCGACTCTTCCTCTGGCCGGCAGGCGCGGATCGCGAATCACCAGCGGAATGCGCGGGCTCGCCTCGCCGACAGCCGAATTGCCCTGGCCCCAGGTGTCGTGCTCGAAGAACTCCATGCCATGGTCGGAGTAGACGACGACGATGGTATTGCCGGCCAGGCCACAGGTTTCAAGATGCGTCAGCATCTTCCCCACTTCGTCGTCGAACTCGGCCACGCAGCCGTCGTACAGATCGATGATCTGGTCGAGGTCGAATTCCGCCTTCGGCGCGCCCTGGCGGCGAATGATGTCGAACGGGTCAGTGAGCCGGGCCATGGCGAACTTGGATTCGCCCGCATAGGCTGGATCAGCGAAGCGCGTATACCACGGCCATTCCGATGCAAACGGCGGATGGGTGGTGGAATAGAACACGTTGAGAAAAAACGGTTGCGGGCTTTCCGCCAGGCGCGACACCAGCCGCCGCGCGCGCTTGCCCAAAGGCTGCGTCAATGGCACCCCGCCCAGATAATACAGCTCGGGCAGCATCAGCCGTCCCAGCCGGTTGTGGGTGAACAGAGACAGGTACAGGCGCAGATCCTTGGGACCCTGGCGAATCAGGTACTTCAGGTTCCACTGGTCTTCGGGCAGGTCGGTGTAATCAAAACCGAAGGAAAACTTTCCCATGTCGCCACCGCACCAGTCCGAGAGCGCGGCGGTGCGATAGCCCACCTGCTTCAGCAGCGTGGGCAGGGCATCGACTTTCAGGCGCGTGTCCTCGTCAGCAACAAAGTTGTCGCGGATGCCATGGGTGTGCGGCCAGGTGCCGGTCAGCATCGAAATCAGGCTGGGGGCGGTACGCGCGCACGGTACATAACAGTTGGCAAACAGCGTGCCGGCCGCGGCCAGTGCATCGATGTTCGGCGTCAGCGCGCGATGGTAGCCCAGCGCGCCCAGGCGGTCGGCGCGCAGCGTGTCGGAGCCGATCATCAGAATGTTGGGCGGCGCATCGGCCGCCCGTATCGGCAGTTTGCGCGGTGCGCGTGCCTGCGGCTGCCAGCCCGTCCAGGTGATCGTCCCGGCAAAAAACAGCGTGGCTGCCCACAACGCCATCAGGTCGCCGATGCGGTTCTCCTTCGCCAACTGCCAGGTGGCGGCCGCGAACAGCAGCCCGGCCAGACTCATTGCCCCCCACTGCAGGCCCGCGATGCGGGCCGGGGTCATCCACTGCCACAGCGGATACAGCCGGCTCATGCGGTAATGCATCGACGCCACCAGGAGGCCGGGGTTGAAGCGCAGCTTGCGGATAAATTGCAGCGAGAACGCGCCCAGCACGCCCAGGATGGCGGCAATGAAGACCAGGCCCGCCGACCACGTCGTGCCGAGCACCGTATTGAGCATGAAGTACAGCAACACCCCCGCGCCGCCGGTGAACAGCATCAGCGCGAACGCCCAGGCAGTCAGGCGTGCCAGTGCAAACAGGGTGTAGCGCCGGTAATGGGTGAGCACTTCCTCGCGCATACGCGGCCCGGTTTGGGAAAAATCGAGCAGCGATTTGGCGAGCAGCGCTGCCGCCCCCACGACTGCCACACCCATCGCGGGCAGGATGCCGGCCCAGCGCGCATCGCCGGCGGCGAACCAGGCGATGAGGCCGCAGGCGGCAGCGAGCAGGGCCAAGGCCTCGATGCCCACCATGCCGCGGTCGGGCGGCAGGGCAAGTCCGCGGCCGCGATAACCCGACTCGCGCCGGCCATGAACCTCGCCCAATGCAGCCGCCGTCCGTATCCAGTAGAAGCGGCGCCTGGCCCACGACAGGCTGAACAGGCTGTGAAAACCATATTCCGCAAGCTTGCGCCACATGAAAAGCGGCACCCGGCCGTTGCCGTGAATGCGCGAGGTGGAGCGCGTGCGCTGATAGCTTTTCTTCAGCAGATAACCAAGCCTGAGTCGCTCGGTGTCGACGTAATGGTGCTGCACCATGTCCGGGGTATATTGGCATCGCACGCCGCGATGCATGGCGCGCAGCACATATTCGCTGTCCTCGCCGCCGCCCAGGTCATGCCCGTGCGGTCCCAGTTCGGTGGAAAACTCGCCGGCCAGTTCGAATACATTACGCCGCACCACCAGATTGCCACCACCCGGGATGGGCCCTTCCTCGGGGGTGATCGTCTTGGGCTGTTTCTCCTGGTCGTAGCGCGGAACGGGCAGCGGATAAATCCGGTAGGGCCCATTGTCATGTACCCATGCGGGTTCGCTGCCGTCCCAGTCAGGCAGGATGCGGCCGCAATACAGCCCCGCATCCGGCCAGGTTTGCGCCGCCTGTTCGATGGCGACCAGATAGTTTTCATCGACCCGGTGATCGTCATCGACAAACGCGGTGAGTTCGGTGTCGATTTCCGGTATGGCGCGATTCAGCGCATGCGACTTGCCGGGCGTGGGCACCTCGATCAGCCGCAACGGTAGCCAGCCTTTTTCGTCTTGCTGCGCCTGATACGCTTGCATGCGCGTGACGGTGTCATCGGTGCAGGCATTGGCTGCCACCAGAATCTGCACGGGCATGGCAGGGCGCTTTGCCGCATTGAGTGAAGCCAGCACACGTTCCAGTAGATCGGCCCGGTTGTGGGTGCAGATGAGGATGGTGAGCGCGGTCACGAACGCGAGCGGTAACCCATCAAGGCACCAAACGCATGTGACGCGTTCATGCCCTGTCGCAGCGCGCCCGGGCGTCCGGTGAGTTGCATGCCGATGGCCTTGGCGGCTTGCCGCAGAAACTGCGTAACGAGGAAGGGCGGCAGGCCCAGATAAATTTTATGATAAGTTGGCAACCGGTGCTGGCCATGGCGCAGACCTGCGCGGTAATGCAGTTTGAGGAAGTAGCTGCGCGTCAGGCGCCATTCTTCCACCGTATGCAGTACGGCCATTTCAGGGCGATAGCGGATGCGTGCCTTGCGCTCCAGCAGGGTACGGAACATGATGGCGTCGGAGCCTCCCCCGACAACATTTCCGACGCGGTCGAAGCGCTTGTCGAAACGCAATGTCAGGTCATTCCGGAACAGGCGCATGTCATAGGCGACGTTCGCTGTCCAGATCGGCGTGCTGGCGTCCTGAATCCAGAAGGCGTCCGCACCATGATTGACGGCCGCCAGAAATCCCAACAGGTCGTCTTCGAGCCAGGGTGGGCGGGGGATCGTGGTGAAGTCCATTTCCACGCGCCCGCCCGCGCATTCGGCGCCTTCGTTCAGGATCGCGTCTGCGGCGGCCTCGATCAGCCCCGGAAGAGGGATTTCGTCGTCGTCGATATAGACCAGGATGTCGCTGTCCAGCGCCTCGGCAATGCCGCGGTTGCGCGCAGCGACAATCCCTTGAACAGGCTCGGTCACCCAGCGCAATGTAGGACCCGGAAACTGTGCAAGCTGCGTCAGCACTTCGGTCGTGCTGTCGGTGCTGTTGTTGTTGATCGCCAGAACCTCGAACGGAATCGGACAGCTTTGCGCGCGCATGGCGGCGACCAGCTTTTCCAGTCGGTCGGCACGGTTGTAGGTGCAAAATGCAAAAGTGAGCAGGGGCATGGTCAAAATTTGGCGTGGTTGCGTGCGCTACGCCGGAGGCCGCACGCTGCGGCGTTGTGCAGGGCATGACGGCAGGGATCAGCGCGGAAATTAAAGTTGTCCATCGGTAGTCGGTGCCTTTCGGTCGAGTATCCCGATCAGTCTGCGGTGCCAGGATTCGGGCAGCCAGGCGGGCAGCATGTATTTCCAATCGGCAAGTGTGCCATAGCCTTGTTTCATTACCGTGCGAAAAATTTGCCGCGCGGCCGGCAGGTCGCGTTGCCAGTAGCAGTCATAGCCGCGCTTGAGCAATTCTCCGTGCGTCAGGAAGCGCGCCCGTTTTTTGCCCAGTGATGCCTGAAAATCGGGGTGCTGCGCAAGATAGTGTTGCTGCGCATGCAGGTGGTGCAGGGCGGCGCGCGCCTTGTTGGATGAAGCCTGTGCGCTACCGTGAAAATGGTAGAACGCCAGTACTTCCGGCACGCGGACGATGGGTGCGGTGGTCGCGATCCGCAGCCATAGTGCATAGTCCTCGGCATTTTTAAGCCGGGTATCGAAACCGCCAGCGGCCAACACCGCCTCGCGCTTGACCAGCGCGGCGTGGATCGGCCAGCGGCAGCCGGCAAACAGGGTTTCGCCCTTTGCGTCGTTCTCGTAGTCCGGCGGCACGAACGGTTCGTCGCGTCCGCCCGGCAAGCCGCGATTCTGCCAGCCGCAGTAGGCCAGCACCGCATCGGGGCGGGGCTGCAATGCGGCCAGCATTTTTTCCAGAAAATTGGCAGCCCAGGTGTCGTCAGCATCGAGAAAGGCAATGTATTCGCCGCGAGCAAGCGCCAAACCTGCATTACGCGTTGTACTCACACCGCAATTTGCGTGGGTATGAACGTGCAAGCGGGAATCGGTTTGTGCGCGCAGCCAAGCCAAGGTGTCGTCGCTGGAGCCATCATCCATGGCGATCAATTCCCAGTTGGCGAACGTCTGCGCCAACACGCTGCCGACACTGCCTGGCAGATGCGCCACTGCGTTGTAGCAGGGCATGATGATCGAAACTGCCGGCGCCGGATCGCTCATGCTCAACTGCGGAAACGCGCTACCAGTTGCCGCTTCCAATATCCCGCTAATGCCGGCCAACTGACATCGTGGCTGCCGAACGCCAGCTTGCGTGCCAGGCTACTGGCCGTATCGGTATTGAAAACGGTGAGCCGGCGCAGCCGGTACGGTGTTTGTTCGTAAAAGGTCCAGCCAGTGCCAGTAGTACAGGCGGCGGCGTAACCCGCATTTTTAACGAACGTCTCACAGCGCTCGTCCCAGTCGCCGTATGGGTAAGCGAAGCTGCCAACCGCAGTGCCAAGCGCATTCTCCAGTGCGATTTTCGAATCCACCAACTCGACACGCAGGCGGTCGTCATCGACTTCGGTGAGGCGGGCGTGACTGACCGTGTGCGAGCCGATTTCCATACCGGCGGCCTGCATCTTGCGTAGTTCTGCAGCGTTAAGCAGGCGGCCGCCAGGGCGACCATCTGCAGGCCATGCAGGCTCTTTGCCGAGTGAGCCGGTAACCATGAACCAGGTCGCACGCATGCCGCGCCGCTGAAGCTCATCGCAGGCAGCGAGGTTATCGATATAGCCATCGTCGAAGGTGATCACGGCGGTTCGACCGGGGCCGGTCAATCCCGGCGCGGCGACAAGTTCGCCCATCGTCGGCGTGGCATAGCCCTCAGCGGCCAGAAAATCCAGCTGCTCACGAAATGCTTGCATCGACACGGCCCAAGGCCAGGCAGGTCTGCCAGCACCTGGCACGACAGAGTGATACATCAGCATCACTGGGCCATGTTGGCCTGCACCCGCGTGCAAAAGTTTTGAAAGAGGATCGATCAAGATTGGCTGCGATTAACGTATTTTATTGAAGAGATTTGGTAAGCGGCTGCGTATCAGTGTACGCATGCTTTTCGGCGCGCGATCCGATTTCAAGAGTCTTCCGTGCGCTTCGCGGATTTCGTTGAGCAAACCCAGCGCAAAGCTTGCCGCCGCCGCATTCCTGCCGGGCTGGTTATCTTCTACCGCGCGTTGCGCGATCTGCAGGAACCCGCTGCCATATGCCGCAGCCGAATAGTGCGCCTGCACGCTTTCGCGGCCACGGACACCCAGGCGGGCGGCCAGCGCTTTATCGGAGAGCACGCGCAAGATAGCTGACGCACAGGCATCCTCGTCACCTAGCGGCACCAGCAAACCATCGACCTCGCTCTGGATGCATTCACGTAGGCCCACGCAATCCATCGCGACAGCAGGCTTGTTGAGTGTCATGGCTTCCAGTGCCGCAAGGCCTTGGCCTTCAAATGTCGCGGTAGAAAGAAACACATCGCACTGCGCCAACAAAGCCGGCACATCGTTTCTAGCGCCCAGAATGAACACGCTGCGGCTAAGCCCCAATTCGGTAATTTGTTTTTGCAAGGCATCGGCCAGTGATTTGTCCTCAGCCGGGCCGGCAATGGCAAAACATGCGGTTGGATGCGCCTTCACGACCCGATGGGCAACGCGCGTAAAAGTGGCAAAATCCTTCTGCGCCGAAATCCGCCCCACCCCGAGCACCAGCGGCGTATCGGGCGCAAGCCCGAGATCCTGACGAATCGAATTGGAGGGTAGGCGCGCGCGCTGCTCCAGGTCTTCAATATCGATTCCGTTGTAAAGCGTACTGACTTTATTCGCCGGGAGATGGATTAGTAGACTTGCGCGTACGTCGTCCGATACGGCGATGACATGACTGCCTAGTTCCCCTAGCAGCCATGCGTAGCCTTCCGGCGCCATGAAACCCGAATAGCGTTCCAAATCGATCTCGAAAGGCGCATGGATATGCCAGACTGCTGCAGCGCCTGCGCGCGTGGCGGCAATGGCGGCATCGAGCAGGTGCCCAGTGTTCAGGTGTACCAGGTCGATCCGCTCCTGGCGTATCCAGGCCTCGATTTCAACCGCGCGTTCTGCAGCCCGGCTTAGATAGGCCAGCTCCGCCATCTTGGCGGAGCCGGTGCAGCATCCTAAATTAGCCACGCGATAGTTCACACCCAATTTATCCAGGGCGGCGGTGACATCGCCAACTTGCGGCACCATGGCCAAAACTTCAACGCCTTGTTTGCGCAAGGTGCGCAGCAGCGTCAAGGTCGTCCAATCGACACCGTTTACTAGATTCGAATGGTGAAAAACGTGCAGAATTTTCATGGTCTCGCTACGGCCCCAAAGATCTGATTCTTGCCGGTAAGCTTATGCCAGACCTTGTTCATAGCCCACCAAGCCAAGCCCAGTTGAGCTTGAAAAGGGCGCTGTTGGCGCAGCGCATCGAGAGCTTGCGTTGGATAGTTGCGCAGAATGTATCTAAAGCTTGCGCGGGTAAGGGGCACCGGGCTAAAGCGCAAGATGAAGTGCAGCAGCAAGCCAAAATTACCTGGATGCGCACACAAGTTCCCGCGTGCCAGTTCGACATCCAGCCGGTTCAGGCATTGCCGGACTTGATTAGGGTGCAAATCCGCCCACGCATATTCGGATGGAATACTTCCCAAGCCGGCATCAAAAAACCATAAGATCAAACGCTGATTCAGCGTTGCCTGGATGTTATTCCCCAAGCGTATGGGCGGCGCAAACTCACAATTTCGCAGGCTCAGCAAATGCGGGCGATGTCGAATTAACAGGCAACGCGCCAGCGCCCAAGTCGTCACCCGACCGGTCTCGGCCAGGTTGAGGGGCAAATCAAGCAGCAATTCACGCCGCGCCACCATGCAACTCAGGCGACCGCGATCTTTGCCCAGCAAGGTTTCCTGGCACCAGCGTGGTTCGGGCGCGGGGTCTTTAACGGGCTGGCCCTTGGGGTCGAGCGCATCGGGGTAATAGATTTCCGATACCGCATAGGTCAAGCCTGCGTGGCGGTTTGAATCCAGAAACGAAAGGCTTTGAGCAAGAAAATCCGGGTGATGCTGGAAGCCGGGTTCCAGCCAGGCCAGATAACGTCCTCGCGCCACGCCGCATGCACGCCCCCATGCTTCAGCCACATTCTGGACAGGCGGCAAAAAATGTACGCGCGCATCACGTCGCCATTCCGTTGGCTCCAGCCGCGTTTCATCCGTGGCAAAAACCAGGATTTCGGCATCATCAGGCAAAGACTCAAGGGCAGTACCAATGCGCCCGTTCAAGTCGGCGTCGTCCGCCTGAGTGGGTAGCAGAACCGACAGGGCACACAGGGGACCGCTCTCCCCGAGATTTTTAAAGGCCTGTTCAGGGTTCGGCAGGCTCGCCACAAACGGCGTTGTGCGCCCGCTTTTTGCCCGTATCAATCGGGCAAGAAACGGCAGCGATGCGCGCTGCAGTGCTTCGGCAAGCGCATCGGCATGCGCAAGCTCGTCATGTAACCACGCAACGGATTGAACTTCCAGATCAGGCAGATCGCCTTGCGCGGCAAGTTCACGCCACCTCGCCAAGGCAGGGCTTGGTTCAGCGTCCGGAATCAATTTGGCCAACTTCTCATCGAACCAACTTCCGGCTGGAAAGCCCCGGACCAAGTCCCGTGCAATCTGGTTTGCTCGAAGCCGGTCCCGTGTATCTATTTGAAAGAAGGCTCGAGCGCGAATGCGCAAGCACTCTTCGGTCTGCAGACGAGCATTGCCGTACGTGGCGCCACCTGGATTAAGGCGCCAGCGCGTCAGTAGAAAAGGCAGGTTGATCATACGATACCCTGCCAGCAAAAGGTTTAAAAACACGCCGTAGTCCATACACCCCTGCTTGACCGTATTGCTGTAGGCGCCACAAGCTAGGATGGCTTCTTTACGCGCCATGATAGTGGGATGGTGCATGGCAAAAAAAGCAAACATCAGCGTAAAGAGCGTGTCCGGGGCAGTGGATTGACGGTCTATTCCCAGAATTTCTCCTTGGGGGCTCATCGTGAACCATTGACTACCCACAGCCGCAATGTCTGCATGCGCATCCAGATAATCCGCTTGCATGGCCAGGCGCTCTGGCGCCATGGTGTCATCGCTGTCAAGAATGGCGACATAGGGGGCGCGTGCAAGCTTTAATGCTTGGTTGGTGGCCCCGCCTATACCTTTGTTGGTCTGGTGATGGACCACTATGCGCGGGTCAAGGGCCACCAGGCGTGCCAGGATGACTGGGGTCGCATCTGTGCTCCCATCGTCCACAACGACGAGTTCAAAATTCGGCATGGTCTGGTTTAACACGCTAACCACGGCCTCATCCAAGTAGGCGGCCGCATTGTAGGCAGCCATGACGACGCTGACTCTTGGCGTGTTCATCTTTTCCGTATGCGAAATCATAGATTTTGCGCAGTGCGGACACGTGCCAGGAATGCGCGCGTACCGTGCTTTGTCGGGCGGCCTTGGTTCGCCAGGGTCGAGTGCACCAAATGCGGTGCAGGCGAGGCCAAGTCAGTTTGCTCCTGCCTCAGGCCCATAACGGCTAGCGCTACATTGCCGCAAAGGGGCCGGGTGTTATGGGAGAAGGCGTCCTTCACTGTCGCGTAATTCGCCAGCATGGCGGCGACGCATTCTATTACGGGGTGGTCATGAACCATCTTGACATTCAAGGGAAAATCGAAATCATTGGCGCAAGTGCATAAGTATGGGGCGGCCAACGGGGGGGGCGTGGGCGCCCGTGAACAAATTGTCTGCGCAACCCCGACAGCATTCATTTGTATTTTTTTTCCACCTCAAAACATTGGCTTGATCCCCATATGGCCTCTCGTAACAATTGTCGTATTCTTCCCCGCAGAAATGCCATAAATACTCGGGTATGAAACATTTGCGCGCGGTAGTGCCAGTAAACATGGTGCGGCTTCAACTTTCCACCCGTTAGCGCCCGAACCAACTTGTTGGCCGTCAATATAGCGTCGCCGATGAGTGCGATAGGTCGTTTCGGCTCGACTATTTGCTGAAAAACAATATCCGATATGCCTTGCCAGTAGCTTCGTTTGAGAACCCATTCAACTGTTGTTCGGTCGGCAGGAATTCTGTGGCGGAGCCTTGCATCCGGAGCAAACCAGCAACCTCTTCCGGCCCGGTAAAAGCGCCAGAATAGCAAGGATTCCTCACTGGAAAGCAGATTGTCACGAATGCGCCCAAGCCTGGTGTCGAAGCCGCCTTCTTCCATCAATGCTGTGCGTCGAAAAGCCATGTTCACACCAAATGGATGCTCTGGATATGCCATCCAGTGGGGGTTTTCCCCAGAGTCGGTAGAACCGTACATGTAAGTAAAGGAGGGGTGCATCCATGATGGTATTCCCGTCTCAAAAAAGGACGTTGTATGGCCACCTACGCAGCCCGTGTCCTTTTGTTCACGAAACGCACGAACGATAGCGTCTGTCCAGCCAGGTTCGAAGAACACATCATCGTCCACGAACGCAACGATCTCGCCCCGTGCTTCAGTAATGCCCAGGTTACGTGCATGCGAAAGTCCGGCGGTGGGCTCGTATAGATACCTACCCATGTTTTTCTGCTGGGTCAGAAAAGATCGGGCGACAATTTCCGTATTGTCCGTGCTGTTGTTATCCACGATTATGAGTTCTGCCGTGCTGGTGCAGCTAGACGCCATTTCAGCATAGCTTTCTAGGGTTTCTCCCAGCATGATTGCCCGGTTGAACGTGCACATCACGATGGATATTTCGGGGATGCTGTTCATGTTTGTATGGGTTCCAGTTCAATCATGGACACGTGGAGATTTGTCGGGGTATGGCGTTGGAGTCCGGAGCCATCTTTTCACCGGCCCGCTCAAGTGCCTCACTGAAGTTGGCGCAATGCACCAAGTCCGGTGTATTGTCCAGCCAGGAGGCAACGAAGTTCGACAGCTTGTTGTAGTTGTTGTCGACAAAGAAAACCGGCGTTTCACCCAGCCAGCTGAGAATGATCGCGTGGAGCCGATCTGTGACGACCACATTGCCCTGACCTAGAAGACCGAGCCCGCGCGCGAGGCGTTGCCTTGCCATGGCATTTGCCGCCGCCAGCGCCAGCTTGTTCAAAATGAACGGCGGTATTTTGGAGCTTCCCCAGCCAAGGCGCCGGTGCGACCAGTCGTAGAGCCATTTTTGCCTTGGCTCGGGTTCGTCGAGCCAGTCCATCACAACACTATTCACTCCAGTGCCCACTTTGGATGTGAGATGTGCGGCTTTCTCTTCATCTGTCCGCGACAAGATGACTGCATCCGATGTTTTTAGCTGTGATTGCAAGGGCTTCAAATCCAGCATCATCGCCATGTCGGGGCAGAGATAAGTCGGATTGACGTAGTGCTGTTGCGCAAGTTGGAGGCTGACCGTGTCACGAACAACAAAGTGAAAGTCCTTGTGTCGCGACAGGTTGGCTTGCGATCGGGCTAGGTTACCCTCATCAGCGAAGTGGATGGACTGGGGAAATTGAACAATCCGGTTATCTGGAAAGTTCCTGATTACCTTTTCTCTCAGTTTTTGATGATTTGGATATAGGTCGCCGAAATTTCCACCACCATGCAGCAGGATAATATTTTTTCCAACTGCAGCATGCAGAGCGGCCTGGTTGTAATTATTCCAATCGCAAATATATTTTATTTTGCATTTTCTGCTCTTGAGATACGCAATCTCACCTAACCAAATAGCGCTGTCCCCGACATTTCCGTGGTGCGGGAAGTCAATCAATGCGCAACTGGAGTTAACGGGAATAAGCTGGTCAAGAACATGACTTATTTGCGCACGCAATATGTCTAATTTTTGCTTCATGGGAATGCTATTTCGCTAATCGGGTATCACGCCGGTTTGGATGTTGATCTGGTTATCTTCATTGAGCCTGCAGAGTCATCCAGCAAGAATTCACCCGGCACGGTTTGAAGATATTCGTCAGTTGCCTTCCGGCAGCCACCCCAATCGTGATAATCGTCAAGAATAATGCTTCCCCCAACGACCAGATACGGAAAGATGCGTGTCAGGCATGTCATCACAGGCTCATACCAGTCGACATCGATGTGAGCAAAGGCGACAGGTTGATTGATCCGCATGGTCTCTTGCACCAGTCCCTTGATGAGCTGAACGTTTTTCTTTTCGCAATCAATATCGAATGCCCTGAAATTGGACAAAACAATTTCATACAGATTTTCCTCGTAACCGTAATACCTATCCCCATCAATCCCTGTCGATTTTCCTTCTGAAATTGTTCTGTATCGTTCATGTACATCTTGTGTGTCCTGATCGGTAGGGGGCGGGATCATGCCGAAAACATCATAAATAAGGAGGGGCCGTTGATCTGATTTGATCGATGCCATCAAGATTGATGAGCCACCCAGTGCACAGCCGGCTTCCAGGAACAAGCCATCCAGTTTTCTCTTTTCGATGTTCTGGCATGTGGTGGCGAGACTCAACAGTTTTTTATCAGGCAGGTAGGTAAGTTTCTTTTCTCGAATGCGTGCGATTAGGATCTTAACGTTATCGGGTATTGTGGCTATCGAGCTACCAATGCCTAGTGACTGCCTTACATACTTCTTGATTTGGTCGAGCATGGGATGTTTTTCCTGCCAAAGAGGTTTTAGAAAAACCAGAGGTATCAAAACCTTTCAGATATTTTGTGAAAGGTTTTTTCCAGAAAAGTCTTTTTCTTTTTTTTATTTGTATAAGCGTCTATACGTTTTTTTAAGTTATCAGCCCAAGGGGCTTCAACCCCCCTTTTCTCAACATAATTAAAAATGGTCTGTAATTCGAGTAGTTGCGCATCGTTTATTAGACGTATGTATAAAATTTGTTTTGGATCCAGCGCTTCATCGAAACAGGGCGCGTCTGACACCCCCACAGCCAGGAGATTAAGTTTCGTTCTTATGCACTTTTCGCAAACCCCACAATTTCGTTCCTGATTGCTTCCCTCCCAGCATACTTTTAACGTCTTCAGGGCGGTGGGGTGATGGCGCAGTGTCTCCATTTTTTCGGTACGCGTGTAGGCGCTGCCATCCAGAACAAGTTGCATCTGGTCACCGGACATCAAGTAATCGGTAGCAGGGGTTGAGCCCCATGGATAGAAAATGTTCGAGTAAGGCTCGCCGCTGCCCATCAAGGCGTAGTTAAAGTCGTGTGAGTAGTTGTGTAGACATGCCGCCAGTTGGACGCCGAAACTGTCTTCCCAATATTGTCCCGAAGCCTCTTTCAGGTTTGTCCTGATCACCTTCATGCCCAGGCCCAGTTCATCGACGAGGGGGCGTATGCGCTGCAGCAGCAGATCGAAGGCTTCAGGTTTGCCAAGCGGGACGTCAAAACCATGCACCAGTAGCACATCAGTCAGGGGATACGAGGCATTGCCTAACAACTTGTGTTTATGGCGTATCGCCGTGAACGTGCCATCTACCCCGCCAGAAAATGCAGAAATGGCCCGGGGCGGGTGACCGAAAGCCGGGAAGTCAACGATTTCGTCAGGAACGATTTCGACTCGCTGGTATTTGTGTGGTCTCCAGCATGCCCAGGCACTCTGAAGCTCAGCCAGGTTGAAACAGGCGGTCCGGCTCAGGCTTCCATGTACCTTCACGGGGCGGCCCAATTGCATGGCGATGAATATGACGCCAAACACAAAACCATCCAAAACCAATGGGGTCGTGGAGGTTGTGTCGCCGATCAGATCGAAAAAAAACTCATGATCATCATCCCGGCTCGTACCGGTTTTGTGGAGGCGCAAGATGCGACGCAAACCTTCATTGCCAGTTTCTTGTTCCAGTGAGATCTCTAAGGCTTCAGGCATGATTGCTTTCTGTAACGTAGAGGGCCTTATCTGTCAGGGTTAAATGAGGACCAGTGTAGGACTGACGTATTCAGACTACCCAAACTGCCACTCAGGTCGGGGGGCAACCGGCCCGGTCGTGATTCGGTTCATGTGTTGGGCCGTTTTTAAAAGTGCCTAATTGCAGGAGCAACCCGGTCATGGTTTTGTAGCGTGCGCCATCGACAATTGGGTCGGGGGTAACAAGAGGCGTGCTGGGGCGAGGTAGCATGTCCTCAAGCGTTTCGGCGTCCAGCAGGTCTCTCGTTAAGGGGCGGTAATTTTCGGCCAATTGCCGAACAGCATGCCAACCTTGGCTGTTCACATCGTAATGTCGAACAAACTGTCGCCGCTCGATTTGTTTCCCTGGGAATTTCCAGGAATCAAATCGTGAAAGCATGATGTGTCGGAGTTTCGAGGCTTGACTGAATATCAATGGGCGTATATCTGGCCCACCCCGGTCCAGCGGCAAAGCCGCCAACCTGGGAAGCTTGTTGCTCAGCATGTTGATTTGGGCGAGGCGCTCGGCAAAGGCCGACGCTGCCATGCCGGCCATAATGTTCAGTAAGTCCAGGTCAACGTAAGGGTATGTTGGCCAGGCCCCGTATGAAAGTCGCCATGCCGCCCCACTAACATGGTGCCGTTGGCGGTGGTGCAAGTCGAACAACCAGCACTTCTGGAATGACATGCCGTCGTATCCAGACCAAGTCTTGTGCAACTCTTCTACAATTGCTTCGGCAAGGCCTGGTTGTCCAATGAGCTTGGAGATTACTTCTGCCTTGAACCCAAGACGATTCACACTTTTAAACTGGGCGCGAAAATCGTATTCAGAAAAATCCTTGTTAAATCCTTCGGCAAGGTGGCTTCCGCCCATCACTGAGTCGCCCAATAGGCCCGTCATAATTCTGGGTTTAAGCTTGTTTACAGTGCCTGCAGCTTGCCACCACATGAATTCGACGAAGCTGGACTGCATGCCTTCCAATCTTGCCTGGATAGGCGCCCATGTTGGATAGGCGTCTAGATTCACTGGAACAGGGTGCATGGACCAGCCCAGGCTCGCCGAAACCCGGCGCGCGCATTGCATTTCATAGTCCGTCGATTCACCGAGGGTAACGACGGGAACTTTGTAACGAGCATGCCAACGCAGGCAGCCGGCCACTAAACGCGAGTCGAGGCCGCCTGACAGGAGCACGGAAGTTTCACCGAGTTTGTCGAGTCTTTGTACGGCTTCGTTGAAGCTGTTCTGGATCAGGTTCTGGCAGCGTGATGGCGGCCACCCGAAATAGCTGTCATGTGCCTTGAGCGAGTTGACATCGGACAGCCTGATGCCTTCCCCCTTTCGCCAGCGCAACAAGTGGCCGGGCGGAAGTCGTTTGACATCCTGCCATGTGGTGCGGTTGGCGGTCGCATGCATGGTCAAAAGAATGCCAGCTATTCCCATGAGATCTGGTTTTGCGGTGAAGCCAGGATGGGAACAGAACGCATTGGGGCTCGTGGAAAAGCAGAAGTGATCGGTTCCCCCCCAGTAATACACTGGCATCAGGCCGAGTTGGTCGGCCGCGAGATAAATGGTCTCGTGCTCATCGATCATGCCGGTCAGGTGATAACCATTCTGCCGCGCCAGCATTTCCGGGCCGTTTTCCCGGCATTGAGAATGCAGCCAGGTGGCATTGTCCAATTGAGTTGTGTGCAGGATGTCGCCGAGGACGAATACTGACTGTCCTGAAGGGGCTTCAAACGTTGAATAGGGCGCTTGGGGGGCGGAGTCAAGCGTGAGCGCAAGTCGTCCCAATCGGGTGTCAGTGTGCTTGAGCCATGGCAGATCGGGGGCCAGCTTGCGGCTGCCCTCCAGGAAGAGTCTGGCCCACTGGGCATTGGCGTCGAGTGTCCCGGTGAAGAGTGTCATCTGGATTTTCCTGGTCGATCCAATGCAGGTCTACCAATGCAGGTCTATTTGACTGCGCAACACGCGCCGTCCGTTTTTTGTTGCAGGGCGTAGTGCTGGCCATCGACAAGAAACTCGGTCGGCAGGTCGACCATTTTCCACTGGCTGTTCATCGATTCCAGGCGCTTCGCCTTGACGGTAAAGGTCTTGAGGGATTCACCGTTGAAAAGATGGCGCCAGTTCTTGTCGAGAAACACGAGGCGAACGGAGTAGGTGCCTGCGGCGAGCGGAAAGCTGGGCACGATGTATTCGATTTCATGCGCGCCGCGGCTGAAAGGCATGTTCGGCAGGAAGTCGTGCGTGCTGGCTGAGCTGATGTACACAAAATCGGTGCGGTGGGTGCCTGCCACGATTTCAAGGCCTGCAAGGTCATGCAACAACGTGAACCTGACTCTGATGCGGAGCCTTTCGCCGGACTCGATTTCGCTCACGGCATGGCCGTGGTCGTCGAGTATGTCGATGGAGTCGATCGTGACCTCGCCGGAGCCAGAGACCTTGGCTACTGCGGCTTGATGCGCCTGGGCTTCGATTTTGGAATTGCTTTGCTGGTAGAAAAGCTCACAGACCTCGGTTGCCGTGCCGTCTGCGATGGCTTTGCCATGATCCATCAGGATGACCCGGCTGCAGATGCGCTCTACTTGCCTGATGTTGTGGCTGACCAGAAGAACGGTTCGGCCCTGGTTCTTGATGATGTCTTCCATGCGGTCGAAGCACTTGCGCTGGAATGCCAGGTCACCGACGGCCAGCACTTCGTCGACGATCAGGATTTCGGCCTCGATGCTGGTGGCGACGGCGAAAGCGAGCTTGACCTGCATGCCTGAACTGTAACGTTTGACAGGAGTATCGATGAATTCCGCCATTTCGGCGAAGTCGACGATCTCGTCGAATTTCCTGTCGATTTCCTGTTTTGACATGCCGAGGATGGCGCCGTTGAGATAGACGTTCTCGCGCCCGGTGAAGTCCGGCACGAAACCGGCGCCCACCTCGATGAGGGGTGCGATACGGCCGTTGGCCATGACCGAACCGCGGGTGGGTGTGCTGATTTTCGCCAGCATCTTGAGGAGGGTGGACTTGCCTGCACCGTTGTGGCCGATGATGCCGACAACTTCGCCTGGTTCGATGGCGAAGCTGACGTCATCCAGCGCCTTGAAGAGGGGGCGCTCGGGTATCGTTTTGCCCATGAGCCGTGCTCCGGCGTTGAGCAGGGTCTGCTTGAGCCCTTGCATGGCCCCGAGGCGGTATTCTTTGGTGAGGTGGCTGACTTCGATGACAGGCATGGCGTGTACTCAGATGACGTCGGCGAAATAGCTTTCCGCGCGCTTGAAGTAAAGGTAGCTGAGCGGCAGCAGGATGACGATCATGATTGCCCCCGGGATCATGGCGTTCAGATCCGGCGGCGCCCCCCGCAGGACGACATTCTGGAAGGCATCGATGATGCCAGCCAGGGGGTTGAGGGTGTACAGGGTATAGAGCGTATCGGACCACTCGCCTGCGGCCTGCTGCACCAGCAGTTTGTCCTTGACCAGTTGCAGGGGGTAGATGACCGGGGAAATGTACATCAGTAGGGAGAGCATCACCGGCAGGGCCGCACCTACATCGCGGTAATAAACATTGATGGCCGCGCCGGCGAAGGCGATGGTGAGCGCTGCGAGGATGGTGTAGGCGATGATGAGGGGCACCCACAGGATGTAAATGCTGGGCATCATCTGGTACCAGACCATCAGCCCCGCCAGGATGACAAAGCTGATGCCCAGTTCAACCAGCTTGGTGAGGACGGAGGTGATGGGGAAGATCTCGCGCGGAAAGTAGATTTTCTTGATCAGCGCCGTGTTGCCGACGACGCTGGTGACCCCTTCGGACGTGGATTCCTGAAAGAATGTCCACGGCATGAGCGCAGCGAAAACCAGGATGGGATAGGGAATGTCGCCGCTTTCGATGCCGACGAAGCTCTTCACCAGGGTGAAGATCAGCATGAGCATGACCGGCTTGAGGATGGCCCAGGCGATGCCCAGGTAGGCCTGCTTGTAGCGCAGGGTGACGTTCTTCCACGCCAGCGTGGCCATCAGTTCGCGGTAGTCGTAGAGGTTCTTGGCGATGGTGAGCATGGGGTTAGGTATTGCCTGATTGTGAAGCGGTTTTCTTTTCCCGCTTCGAATCGTCATCAACAATGGTTTTGAGATCAAATCGGGCGGGTTTCCACTGCAGTGCCTGGCTGCCTGCAGATTCTTTGGCCACTCGCGGTAATGGTTCATTGCTAGCTGCTACGTCGCGATATGCCGTTGATCGGTTGTCAACCATGACGACATCGCAACGCCGGCGCGAACCCATAAACCCCGCCCCACCGCCGACGAGCGGGCGATGTGGTGCGCTTGGAGTGATGGGGGCGGATGGGATCATGGGTGGCTATTGTAAATGCAGAAGATGTTAGCAAGGGGTGTGCCAAAAAGTGACGCCTTACTCTTGAGTGGCTGGGGTAGGGGGTGGCGGTGGGAGGCTGGGTTTTGTTGGGTTGAGCAGGCCATCCGGCACGGGGGCGGCCACCCACAGCAGCGCGGACCTGTAGGAGGGGCGCCCCCGTGCCGATTTTCGCGCCGTCGCAATCTCCACGGCATCGGGCCGGGGGCGGCCCTCCTACAACAGCGGGTGAGGCGACCGGCCGTAGGTTGGGCTGCCAAGCCCAACGCATTCAACAGCGGGTGAGGCGGCCGGCCGTAGGTTGGGCTGCCAAGCCCAACGCATTGGACTGCGCTTGCCAGGAATGGGCTTATGCGTCTGGTGTGTTGGGCTGAATGAAATGAAGCCCAACACGCGCGCCCGCCGCGATTATTGCGGTGACTTCGGTATGGGCGGGGCCAGTAAAAATTCGGTTACGAACGCGTGGCGTCCCTGGCTGACCAGCTCAAGTACTTTGGTCATGTCGATGTTCATGTAGTCGTGCACGATGCGGTTACGCAGACCGATTACCGCGTTCCAGGCGGGAAGTTGCGCTTGCTCAATCTCGCCATGCCGCACCAGGGCTGCGAAGGCATCGTAAGCCGAGATGGGGACGGTTTCGCCGCTGGCTTTCAGTAGTTGCTTGGCCTTGCCGATAGCGTTTTCAATAAGCACCTGCAAGGCATGCAACACCCCATTTTGCTCAAGCGGAGTCAGCATGAGGCCTTCCGTCAAACGTTGCCTGGCCACGTCCAGCAACGCCGATTGCTCTGTGGCAATGCGCGCGGTTTCTGCATGGTAGAGGTCAAGCCGCATGGGCGCGCTCCCAGTAAAAGTCTTCCAGTTCACGCCAGGTCCGGGTCAGGAAGCGCGCCCAGGCCAGGGTGTCCTCGCCTTTGAGCACGACCCCATCTTCCGCGGCGTTGGCACGCATGGCCAGGTTGGCGCGGGGAAGGTCGATCAGATCAATGTCTTCAGGCGCGGTGCCCAGGATAGTTGCAATGCTTCGGCGCAGGTTTTCCTGGGCGCCGAGCAGCGCAAGCCAGTCAGCCTGCGGGTGCCATTTAAGGGCAATATCCCAGTCGCTTGTCGTGCGTGCGGTTCCTTGGGCACGGCTGCCAACCAGTACTGCGAATTCCAGTTCGGGTACGCCCGATAGCAATTGCCCCAGCAAAGCCGGTTGCGGGTCTGTCTGCGTTGGGTGCCTGGATGGAGGTGTCTGGGCGTGTTTCATCGTTTGTTCCTGAACGCGTCTACAGTTTGAGCATTGTGCGCTTGCCTGCCGGATCACTGCCGATATTCTAGTTGTTGAATCGACAACAAGGTATGTGCCAAATAGTAACGCGCTCTCCCTTGAGGGGGATGACGGAGGGAGGCCGGGTGTTGCTGATTTGATCAAGTGCTTCGGCCCCGGGCGGGCTTCATCCTGTAGGAGCCCCCGCAAGGGAGAGGCGGTGGTTGTAAGCCGATAAATCGGCAACAACCACGCACCGGCGCCTTTATGCCCTCTGGGTACTCGCCGCGAATTTCGCGCCGATGCAAGCTCCACGGCATCGGCCCGGGGGCGGGCCTCCTACATGGTGAGAAGTCCGTAGATTGGACTACGCCTGCGTTCGCTGGGCATGGGTGTCATGCGAAGGCGTGTTGGGCTTCACTTCATTCAGCCCAATCTACGCATGCTTTTCCATATGGTTGATGATTGCAGCGGCGAAAGCGGAAAAGTCCACTATGTGACGGGTGGCGATGTGGAAGGTGATCTGCCAGTCAATGGTTTCGTAATTGTGGATTGCGATATTGCGAAAGCCGACTGCTTTTTTCATGCGCAACGCGAGTTCAGGACTGATCAGCCCCATGTTGGCCAGAACGTCGAATGTTTGGCCCATCGTGTCTGGTGCGGGTTGATCGCTGTTTGCGATCAGGTGCGTTCCGATATCTACGCTGATCTGAACCGCACGCGTGAGGTTGAGGGTGAGCACATCCTGGGCGTCGGGATCGTGCTCGAGTTCTGCAAAGGTGGCAGGCGTTTTCTGCTGGACCCGCATCAAGCAGCGTCTCAGGGATTCAAGCTTTTGCTCGATTACTTGCCGATCCATGCCAGTCTCCGCTCGGACAGGATGCGGTTGCGATAGGGCAGAAAGTCGGCTTCGTCAAATACATGTCGAGTCAGAAGGGCCGCGTATGCTTCGTCGCTGCCCAGCAGTCTTACACCGTGTTTTAGAATTTGTCCCAGCAAGGGTTCGCCAGCGTGTTTGAGATCGATCAGGTCGATCGGCAGGCCGGTGGCTTGGGCGAGCTTTTCGATCAGCGCGATTTTGCCGGCGGCAGTCAGCGGGGCGGACGTCTGCACAGCAAGGTCAAGATCGCTGTCGGGTGTGGCGCGCCCGGTTGCACGGGAGCCGAACAGGATCGCCAGGCGCACGCCACCGTGTTCGGTCAGGGATTGCCTGAGGAGGTGACGCAGATCGGATTGGGCGCGCGTGTCCATGAACGGATTATGGGTTGAGTTGGCCGGGTTGCAAAGCTGCAGCGGGAATGTTGGGCTTCACGATATTCCGCCTACCTCTGTGGGAATGCCCGCAAGGGGGAGGCCGCTGAAGGCCCGCAAGGCGGGATGGATAAGAGTTCGTATGCGGCAACAACTACGCACCGTCGCTCTCGCGGCGCAACCTTTTCGGCATCGGCCCGGGGGCGGGCCTGCCACAACAACGCGGACTTGTGGGAGGGGCGCCCCCGCCTCGATTTTCGCGCCGTCGCAATCTCCACGGCATCGGGCCGGGGGCGGCCCTCCTACAACAGCGGGCGAGGCGGCCGGCCGTAGGTTGGGCTGCCAAGCCCAACGCATTGGACTTGTGGGAGGGGGCGCCCCCGCCTTGATTTTCGCGCGGGCTTGTGGGAGGGGCGCCCCCGCCCCGATTTTCGCGCCGTCGCAATCTCCACGGCACCGGGCCGGGGGCGACCCTCCTACAACAGCGGGCGAGGCGACCGGCCGTAGGTTGGGCTGCCAAGCCCAACGCATTGGACTTGTGGGAGGGGCGCCCCCGCCCCGATTTTCGCGCCGTCGCAATCTCCACGGCACCGGGCCGGGGCGGCCCTCCTACAACAGCGGGCGAGGCGACCGGCCGTAGGTTGGGCTGCCAAGCCCAACGCATTGGGCTTGTGGGAGGGGCGCCCCCGCCCCGATTTTCGCGCCGTCGCAATCTCCACGGCATCGGGCCGGGGGCGGCCCTCCTACAACAGCGCGGATTTGTGGGAGGGCCCGCCGTTGGGCTGATGGAGTGCTTTGCTTCGCTCGCGAGATAAAAAATGACTTGTCGCCGGGCTGTCCCCGGCCAACGGTCGGCAGTCCTGCCGCGTTCCCCCCACCGTGAACAGCGAAACCCCCGCCAAGCACGCTAAAATGCGGCTTTCCCGAAAAGCCGCTGATCCGCCGTGAAACCCACCTTTCAGGACATTATCCTCACCCTGCAACGCTACTGGGCCGAGCGCGGCTGCGCGCTGCTGCAGCCCTACGACATGGAGGTCGGCGCGGGGACTTCGCACACCGCGACTTTTCTGCGTGCGCTGGGGCCCGAGCCCTGGAAGGCGGCCTACGTGCAGCCCAGTCGCCGGCCCAAGGACGGCCGCTACGGCGACAACCCCAACCGGCTGCAGCACTATTACCAGTTTCAGGTAGTGCTGAAACCGGCGCCGGTCGACATTCTGGAGCTGTATCTCGGCTCGCTCGAAGCGTTGGGGTTTGATCTGAAAAAGAACGACGTGCGTTTCGTCGAGGACGACTGGGAAAACCCCACGCTGGGCGCCTGGGGGCTGGGCTGGGAGGTGTGGCTGAACGGCATGGAGGTGACGCAGTTCACCTACTTCCAGCAGGTCGGCGGCATCGACTGCAAGCCGATTACCGGCGAGATCACCTACGGTCTGGAACGCCTGGCGATGTACCTGCAGGGCGTCGAAAGCGTGTACGACCTGACCTGGACCGAGGGACTGAGCTATCGCGATGTCTATCACCAGAACGAGGTCGAGCAGTCGACCTACAACTTCGAGCACAGCGATGTCGAGTTCCTGCTCACCGCCTTTGCCGCGCACGAGAAAAAGGCGCAGGAACTGGTGGCGGTGCAGCTCGCGCTGCCGGCGTATGAACAGGTGCTGAAGGCCGCCCACACCTTCAACCTGCTCGACGCGCGCGGCGCGATTTCGGTGACCGAGCGCGCTGCCTACATCGGCCGCATCCGCAACCTCGCGCGGGCAGTGGCGAAGAGCTATCTCGACAGCCGCGCGCGGCTGGGTTTTCCGATGGCGCCCAAGGCCTGGGCAGACGAAGTGCTGGCACAGATTGAAAAGAAGGCCGCAGCATGACCGCCGCAAACTTGCTGGTTGAACTCTTCGTCGAAGAACTGCCGCCCAAGGCGCTGAAGAAGCTGGGCGAGGCCTTTGCCGCCGCGCTGGCCGAAAGCCTGGTGGCGCAGGGGCTGGCCGAGGCGGCGGCAGTCGTCACCGGATTTGCCTCGCCGCGCCGTCTCGGCGTGCGCATCGAAGGCGTGCTGGCGCGCGCTACCGACCGGCCGCTGTCGACCAAGCTGATGCCGGTGAATGTCGGCCTGGACGCGGCGGGCCAGGCGACGCCTGCGCTGCTTAAGCGACTGGCGGCGCTCGGCGCCGATGAATCGGTGGTCGGCCAGCTGCGCCGCGCGGTGGATGGCAAGAGCGAGGTGCTGTTTTACGACAGCATCGCGCCCGGCACGACGCTTGCCGACGGCCTGCAGCGCGCGCTCGAATCCGCGATGGCGAAGCTGCCGATCCCGAAGGTGATGCAGTACCAACTGGCGGACGGCTGGAGCAGCGTCCATTTCGTGCGTCCGGTGCACGGGCTGGTTGCGCTGCATGGCATCGACGTGGTGCCGCTGTCGGTGCTGGGCCTGACGGCCGGGCGCGACACGCAGGGCCATCGCTTCGAGGCGCGCGTCAGCCCGGTGGTGATCCACAGCGCCGACAGCTATGCCGGCCAATTGAAGGACGAGGGCGCGGTGATCGCCAGCTTTGCCGAGCGCCGTGCCGAGATCGTTCGCCAGCTGCAGACGGCAGCCGCGCTCTCGGGTTTGACCCCGGTCGAGGACGACGCCCTGCTCGACGAGGTGACCGCGCTGGTCGAACGCCCGAACGTGCTGGTCGGCCAGTTCGAGGAAGCCTACCTCGAAGTGCCGCAGGAATGCCTGATCCTGACCATGAAGGCGAACCAGAAATACTTCCCGTTATTGGATAAAAGCGGGAAGTTGACCAACCGGTTTCTCATCGTCTCCAACATCTCGCCCGCCGATGCGTCTGCCGTGATTCAAGGCAACGAGCGCGTGGTGCGCCCGCGTCTGGCCGACGCCAGGTTCTTCTACGACCAGGACCGCAAGAAGGCGCTTGATTCGCGCGTGCTGGGGCTGGCCAAGGTGGTGTACCACAACAGGCTCGGCACCCAGGGCGAGCGCGTCACCCGGGTGCAGGCGATCGCCCGCGCCATCGGCGAGCGGATCGGCGGCGAGGCGCTGGCGCTGAAAGCCGATCAGGCCGCGCTGCTGGCCAAGGCCGATCTGCTGACCGACATGGTCGGCGAGTTTCCCGAGCTGCAGGGCATCATGGGGCGCTATTACGCGCTGCACGACGGGCTGGCCGACGACATCGCCTTTGCCATCGAGGACCACTACAAGCCGCGCTTTGCCGGCGACGAGCTGCCGCGCAGCGACGTCGGCGTGTGCGTGGCGCTGGCGGACAAGCTGGAGACCCTGACCGGCCTGTTCGGCATCGGGCAGATCCCGACCGGCGACAAGGATCCGTTTGCGCTGCGCCGCCATGCGCTGGGCGTGATCCGCATGCTGACCGAGAAGAATTTGCCATTGAGCCTGGACGCTCTTGTCAATACCGCCTTCGCCGCTTTCCCGCAGGGATTGCTGGGACAGGCACACACTGATGTGTACCTGTTTATGTTCGAGCGTCTCAGTGGCGCGATGCGCGAACAGGGCTACTCCGCGAACGAGGTCGATGCGGTACTGAGCCTGAACCCGACGCAGATCTATCTGGTGCCGAAGCAACTGGAGGCAGTGCGTGCCTTCGCTGCACTGCCGGAAGCAGCAGCGCTTGCCGCGGCCAACAAGCGCGTCGGCAACATCCTGAAAAAAGCCGAGGGCGAGGTGGGCGGCGCGGTCAATCCGGCCTTGTTCGCCGAGGCGGCGGAAACAGCGCTGTTTGCCGCGCTTGGCGACATTGCCCCGCGCGCCGACGCCGCGTTTGCCGCCGGCGATTACACCGCCTCGCTGCAGGCCCTGGCGACCCTGAAGGCCCCGGTCGACGCCTTCTTCGACCAGGTGATGGTGAACGCAGACGATCCCGCCCTCAAGGCCAACCGGCTGGCGCTGCTGAACCAGCTGCACCAGACCATGAACCGGGTGGCGGACTTGTCGCGACTGGCGGCGTAATATGGGCCTTGAAACGGCAGGAGTTTAGCCATGAATCTCATCATTCTCGACCGTGACGGCGTCATCAATTTCGACTCCGACCAGTTCATCAAGACTCCCGACGAATGGAAACCCATTCCCGGCAGCCTGGAAGCGATCGCGCGGCTGACGCGCGAGGGCTGGCGCGTGGTGGTGGCGACCAACCAGTCGGGCCTGGCGCGTGGGCTGTTCGAGATGGCGACGCTCAATGCCATCCACACCAAGATGCACAAGGCGGTGGGGCAGGCGGGCGGGCGCATCGAGGCGGTGTTTTATTGCCCGCATTCGGCCGAAATGGATTGCGGCTGCCGCAAACCCAAGCCGGGGCTGCTCGACGAAATCGCCGTGCGCTATGGTCGCGACCTGCGCGACGTGCCCGCCGTCGGCGATTCGCTGCGCGACCTGCTGGCGGCGGCCAGCGTGGGCGCCCGCCCGCTGCTGGTGAAAACCGGCAAGGGCGAGAAAACGCTGGCGGCAGGCGGCCTACCCGAGAACACGCCGGTGTTTGCCGACTTGAGCGAGGCCGTCGAATTCCTGCTCAAGGCTTAAGGCGTCAAGAATGGATAAATTGGATATTCGCCGGGGTGTATTTGCGCGCAGGCCACGAAGCAAGACGCGCCGTTGTGTCATTCACAACAAGCGGCTTGCGACAAAGGGATGCGTGCAAATACACTCCGGCCCGAAGGGTTGCACCGAATTCGCGCGTCTGCGGCGTTGCAAGCCTTGCCCAATGATGACATTGGGCGGCGCCTTGCGCCTTGCATCCATCACGAATTCGAAGCAACGAATGTCCAATTTATCCATTCTTGATGCCTTAGCATGAGCCTGATTCGCTCGTTGATTTTCGCGGTCCTGCAAACCACGCTGACGATTTTTTTCAGCGTGGTCGCGTTCCTCAGTTTTCCGTTTTCGGCGCATGCGCGCTACCGCCTGATCACCGGCTACAACCATATCGTGATCTGGCTGGCACGCTGGGTGCTCGGTATCCGCTACGTGGTGGAGGGGCGGGAAAACCTGCCGGTGCAGCCGGCCATCATTCTCGCCAAGCATCAGTCGGCGTGGGAAACGGTGGCTTTCCTTTGCCTGTTTCCGCCGGTCTCGCCGGTGATCAAGCAGGAACTGCTGAATGTGCCGTTTTTTGGCTGGGCATTCCGCATGCTCTCGCCCATCGCCATCGACCGCGGTGCCGGGCGCGAGGCGTTGAAGCAGATCGTCGCCCAGGGCCAGGAGAAGCTTGCGCAGGGATTTTGGGTGCTGGTGTTTCCCGAAGGCACGCGCGTCGCCCCGGGCGAAAAAGGCCGCTACGGCATCGGCGGCGGCTGGCTGGCGGCGGATACCGGCGCGCCCATCGTGCCGATTGCGCACAACGCCGGCGAAGTGTGGCCGAAGAATGCCTTCATCAAGCGTCCCGGCACCATCACCGTGCGCATCGGCCCGGTGATCGACCCCACCGGCAAGAGCGCGGCCGAACTCACCCGCGCGGTGGAAGCCTGGATCGAAACCGAAATGACGAGGCTGCCCCCTGCTGCCGCACACCAATAGCGGCGTCCTGCAGATCGGCGATGTGGCGGTGCCGTTTGCGCTCAAGCGCTCGCGCCGCCGCCGCACCCTGGGGCTGACCGTGACCGCGCGCGAAGTGCGCATCCACGCGCCGAGCTGGACCCCGCGCGCCGAAATCGATTGCTATGTGCGGCAGCAGCACGACTGGCTGCAGCGCGCCTGGACCCGCATGCAGACGCGCGTGCCGCAAGCCGGGACGGCATCTCTGGGGGAAGTGCGTTATCTCGGCCGCACCCTCGCGCTCGACATCCAGCCTTCCCTGTTCAGCGAGGTGCGGCGTCATGGCAACACCCTGCGCGTGCTTGCCCCGCACGATGCGGATGCCGGCGCCCTGATCCGCGCCTGGTTCCACACCCGCGCCGCACATCTTCTGGCCTGGCGCCTCGCGCGCATCGCGCGGAAACTGGGGCGCGCGCCCAGCCGCTTCGCACTGTCCAACGCCCAGACGCAGTGGGGCAGCTGCACCCAGCGCGGCCATGTTCGCCTCAACTGGCGGCTGGTGCAGGCACCGCTCGCGCTGATCGACTACGTCGCCGCGCACGAACTGGCGCATCTGATTCACCTTGACCACTCGCCGCGCTTCTGGGCGCAGGTCGTCGAATTGTGCCCCGATGCGTTGGCAAGGCGCGCCGAGTTGCGCACAATGAGCGCGGTGCTGTTTCAGGTTTGATTTTATAAGGCTCTTTCATCGTTATTTGTTGGTATTGGCCAGCACTGTGGGCGGGGCGTCCTCGCCCCGATTTGCGCGCCGTCGCAACCTTCACGGCATCGGCCCGGGGGCGGGCCTCCTACAACAGCCCCCCTGGCGGCGAGGTCTTTTGGTATTGGCCAGCGCTGTGGGCGGGGCGCCCTCGCCCCGAATTACGCACCGTCGCAACCGCCACGGCATCGGCCCGGGGGCGGGCCTCCTACAACAGCACCCCTGGCGGCGAGGTCTTTTGGTATTGGCCAGCGCTGTGGGCGGGGCGCCCTCGCCCCGAATTACGCACCGTCGCAACCGCCACGGCATCGGCCCGGGGGCGGGCCTCCTACAACAGCACCCCTGGTGGCGAGGCCTTTTGGTATTGGCCAGCGCTGTGGGCGGGGCGCCCTCGCCCCGAATTACGCACCGTCGCAACCTTCACGGCATCGGCCCGGGGGCGGGCCTCCTACAACAGCACCCCTGGTGGCGAGGCCTTTTGGTATTGGCCAGCGCTGTGGGCGGGGCGCCCTCGCCCCGATTTGCGCACCGTCGCAACCGCCACGGTATCTGGAGCGCTGCATTGAGCCGAAAAGTTACGATATCCAATTGTGTTTCTTCGTGTCCTTCGCGGACAAACGATTTTAAGGTTGATCATCATGCGAATCCTCCACACCATGCTGCGCGTTGGCGACCTCGATCGCTCGATTGATTTCTACACCCATGTCCTCGGCATGAAACTGCTGCGCCGCAAGGATTACCCGGGCGGCAAGTTCACCCTCGCCTTCGTTGGCTACGAAAGCGAGGACCGCGCGGCGGTGCTCGAACTCACCTGCAACTGGGGGGTGGAGAAATACGAGGTCGGCAGCGGCTACGGCCACATTGCCATCGAGGTCGACGATGCCTACGCTGCGTGCGATGCCGCCGCGGCGAAGGGCGGCAAGGTGCTGCGCCCGGCCGGACCGATGTCGCACGGCACCACGGTGATTGCCTTCATCGAGGATCCGGACGGCTACCCGATCGAGTTCATCCAGAAGGGCACCGCCGGGTGGGTGAAGGAATGGGCGGAGTGAAGGCGGCATCCACCCGCGTCGCCGCGCTTATGGACTGATTGCCTTGGTGATTAATGGCACCAGGGCCTCCGGCAGTTTGAGCTTGCCGGACAGGGCAAAGGCCTGGGCGCATTTCGACATTTTCTTCCATGTCTTGCGGATGATTTCCAGCCACTTCGCTTCATCGTAATCGGGCTTGTTTTGTGCGAAGGCCAGCATGTAATGCTCGATGAAGACCAGGCTGGCGACATCCTCCAGCATCTGCGTGTCCGGGTTGATCTTGATGCCGCGCTTGCCCACCGCCTTCTTGACGCACTCGATCATCGCCACGTCATAGCCGGCCTGGCGCATCAACTCGCCTGCAGTGTCCGCCTGGAACGTATACAGCCCGGTCCGCCAAGCGTGGTAGCCTTCCCTGGTCATCGGATACGTGTTGCGCGGCACCTTCCAGCGCTGGATGTGCTGGGCGCGCACCGCCAGCTGTGCCGCTTCGGATGCCTCCGGCGCAAAGCGGGCGATCATGTCCGACATGCGCTGGGCGTAGAGCAGTTCCTTCGGCTGGCCTTCATCCTGGTTGGGGTCTTCCGCATTGGCGGCATCGAACAGCGCCAGGGTTTGATTGAAACGGGCTTGACTGAAACCTGCCTGATTCTCGTTCATTTTTCTACTCCTTGGCCGCGGGCCGGTAATAAGCGTATGCAGGATTGTGGCCAGTATCGGGGCCGCAAGTAAATCCCGGCATTCGATCACCGGAAACTTGTATTCCGAAACTCAGCCTCAAGATAGGTCAAATGCGTTTTTCACCCCGCTCGCCCGCAATGTCCCAACCCAAAGGAATCCCAACATGACCGATCTGTTTTCACCTGCCCGCTTCGGCGCCATCGAACTGGCCAACCGCGTGGTGATGTCCTCGTTGACGCGTAACCGTGCCGGCGCCGGCAACGTGCCGACCCCGCTGATCGCCGAATACTATCGCCAGCGCGCGTCGGCCGGCTTGATCCTGACCGAGGCGACGCCGATTTGCGCGGAAGGCCACGGCTATCCGCGCACCCCCGGCATCCATACCCCGGAGCAGATCGCCGGCTGGAAGCAGGTGACCGGGGCGGTGCATGGCGCCGGCGGAAAAATCGCGCTGCAGTTGTGGCATGTGGGGCGGATTTCGCATCCCGACCTGCAGCCGGGCGGCGCCCTGCCGGTCGCGCCTTCGGCGATTCGCCCGGCCGGCCAGGTGTTCACCGGGCAGGGCATGAAGGATTTCGTGACGCCGCGCGCGCTTGAACTTGCGGAATTACCCGCGCTCGTCGCAAGCTTCGCCCAGGCCGCGCGCAATGCGGTGGAGGCGGGGTTTGACGGGGTGGAAGTCCATGCCGGCAACGGTTATCTGCTGGACCAGTTTTTGCGCTCGTCCACCAACCACCGCACCGACGCCTACGGCGGCAGCAAGGAAAACCGCGCGCGCCTGCTGCTGGAGGTGATGGAGGCGGTGTGCAGTGCAATCGGGAATGGCCGCGTCGGCCTGCGGCTGTCGCCGGTGACGCCGTTCAATGACATCCATGACGCCAACCCGCAGGAAACTTTTGACTATGTGGTCGCCGAACTCAATCCGCTGAAGCTCGCGTTTCTGGATGTGCTGCAGGGTACCGGCGGGATGCCGAGAGAGGAATGGATACCGTTTGACTATGCACAGTTGCGCGCGTTGTATAAAGGCAATCTGATTTTAAATAACGGGTATGTGTTTGAAACGGGCCAGGCAGCCGTCATGTCAGGCGAGGCCGATGCGATTGCGTATGGTCGAATCATTCTCGCAAACCCCGATCTGGTTGAACGGTTCCGTCAGGGCGCGCCATTAAATACACCTGATTACGACAAGCTGTATACCGGAGAGGAAAAAGGCTACACGGATTATGCTTTTCTGCCGGACTAGCCTTGGTTGATGTTGGCCGTGCAGGGATCAGCCGAAGTCTGATCGGCTGATTAAGCCTCAGGCACACCTGTTATGTGTACGCTGACTCAAGGCGAGATCCCAAAGTCACATTTTAAGTGAGCCATCTTTATAGGCGATGGACGCAGTTTGGTAATAAGCCACGGCTTCGTCGCGCAAACGTGAATCGAGGGCGGTCAGGGTGGCGCTCCCGTCCTTCGCATTAATCTGGAAAGTCTCGACATGTTGTTTAGGCCCGAGCACGGTTAGCTTTCCATCTTTCAAATACCCCAACTCCTGATAATTACTAATGAAAGCACGGCGGTTTTCGGCGCGCTGTTTATACACGGATTCACCAAAGAACCGGTTATCACCGCGCACGTTCAGGATATCCAGCAGGGTGGGTGGGATATCAATCTGGCTGGTCAAACGCGTATCTTCGCCCGCCGCAAGAAGGGCGGGGGCATAAAAAATCATCGGGATGTGATAACCGGGCACGGGAAGTTTGGTGCGGCCCGCAGCCGAGGCACAGTGGTCGGCAACAATGACAAACAAGGTGTTTGCAAACCAGGGTTTTTTGCGCGCCTTCTCAATGAAGTCTCCGATTGCGTAATCGGTGTACTTGACGCCACCCTCGCGGTGCCCCGGTGAGGGAATGTCGATTCGCCCCTCTGGATAGGTAAAGGGGCGGTGATTGGAGGTCGTCATGATCTGGGCCATAAATGGCTTGCCGGCGGCATGAATTCGATCAAGCTGGACCAGACTGTTGTCGAACAGGAATTCGTCCGCCACGCCCCAGACATTGGCAAATCCGACTGACGCTTTCGGGAAATCGGTTCGGTCTACTACCCGATAATCATTACTGGAAAAATAGGCGTTCATATTGTCGAAGTAGCCATATCCACCATATAGAAACAGGGTTTCAAAACCCTGGCGATGCAGGATTTCCCCTATCGTTGCCAAATGTTCGTTGCCTGGACGTCTGACGATGGCTTGTCCTGGAATGGGCGGCGTTGCCAGAGACAAGGCATCGAGTCCTCGAACCGTTCTTGTGCCAGTGGCATATAGCTGTGTGAATAAAACCCCTTCTTTCGCCAAGGCATCCAGCCTGGGCGTTAAACCGGTTTGATTGCCAAAGCTGCCGAGAAAACTGGTAGAAAGACTTTCTACCGAAATCAGTACCACATTGCGGGGCGCGTGCTTGAAGGGTGTGCTTTGAGTGTTATCGGTTGCGGGTTTGCGAAAGTTCGCATTTTGTAACCCTGTGGAGTGCAGGTCTTCGACGCCTAACTCATTCAGGATGCGAGTCGCCTGGGCGGGGGGCATCGTGGCATAAAAGCGTTCATAGTCGAGTTCGTTACGTTGATAGGCAGCGAAAAATGTCATCAAGCCGTTGCCAGAGAGTTCATTGGCGTAGGTGTTTTGAGAAAATTCCATCTGGTCGATGTTGCTCAGATGCAAGGTGCTCCAGGGGAGGAGCATTGCCAGCACGGCATACATGACCCTCCAGCTGGCTTGGGGTGCGGGTGCGGGCGCACGTCGGATGGGATGGCGAAACAGCCAAGTCAGTAACAGCGCCAATACAACCACCCCTGTAAGCAGAGCCGGTACCGAATAGGATTCGACGATATTGCCGATTACCTCATGCGTGTAAACCAGGTAGTCGACGGCGATAAAGTTGAAACGGGTTTCAAACTCTTCCCAGAAAGTCCATTCCGACAGTGCGACGAATAAAAAACTCACCGCAAACACAAAGAAAATCACCAGGCGCAATCCACCTTGCCAGCGTGTGTCACGCCAGCGCACGGGCCAAATTGCGGCCCACATCAGCATGGGGGCGAGTATCCAGAACAGTACGACAAAATCGAAACCCAGTCCGTGCAGGAAAAGGCCCGGCCACATTGTGAGTGGCACTTTATCCAGGCCTGCATGAAGGGTCAAAACCAGCCGCGTAAGACTCGCGATCGATAAAAAAAGGATGGCGAGGTGGATGAAGGGAATCGGTGTGCGACGCGTGAAGGGTAGTTTCATCAGGTGAGCGGCTCGACTTAAAGGGATGTCAGGTGCTGGGCAATAGCTTCATAGGCAGAAAGCGATAAGGCCTCTGCTCGCAAGCCAGCGTCAATATTCAAAGCGACAAAATCTTCGGGTTTGAGCAGGCTGCCGAGGGTGTTCTTCAGGGTTTTACGCCGTTGCGAAAATGCGGCCGCGACAACGCGTGCGAATACATGTTCGTTGAGTGGTACGACCTCATCTGATTTTTTCGGGATCAGGCGAACTACCGCAGAATTGACTTTGGGCGGCGGATTGAACGCCGTGGGCGGCACATCCAGGAGCCACTCCAGATGAAAGCGTCGCTGCAACATGACGGTCAACCGCCCATAGTCGTTGGTGGAAGGTTCGGCGACCATGCGCTCGACCACTTCCTTCTGCAGCATGAAATGCAGGTCACGGATGTGTTCGGAAAACTCGATCAGGTGAAACAGCAGTGGGGTGGAAATGTTGTAGGGCAGGTTGCCAATAATGCGCAGGTCGTGGCCCAGGGCGGCGAAATCGAATTTCAGCGCGTCGCAGCTGTGCACGGTGAGGCGCTCGGCCGGCCAGGTCCGCTGCAGGCGCGCGACGATGTCGCGGTCGAGCTCGACCGCATGCAGATGCGGCAGGCGTTCCAGCAGGGGGCGGGTCAGTGCCCCCAGGCCGGGGCCGATCTCGACGACGGTTTCCCCCGACAGCGGATGGATGGCATTGACGATCGCATGGATGATGCCGTCGTCGATGAGGAAGTTCTGGCCGAAGCGTTTGCGCGGGGTGTGCATTGGGGGGCGGAGAGTCGAGAGTGGAGAGTAGGGGGGTCTTAGCTGCGCTTCAAGTCCAGGGAATCCAGCACACCACTTCCCGCTCTCGACTCTCGACTCTCCGCTCTCGACTGCCTCCCAATCATCTCCAGCGCCACCTCGATCGCCGCCAGCAAACTGCTCACCTCCGCGCGCCCGCTGCCGGCGAGGTCGAGCGCGGTGCCGTGGTCGACCGAGGTACGGATGAAGGGCAGGCCCAGCGTGATGTTCACGCCGGCACCGAAGCTGGCGTACTTGAGCACGGGCAGGCCCTGGTCGTGATACATCGCCAGCACGGCGTCGCAGGGATCAACGCGGATGCGCGAGAACAGGGTGTCGGCGGGCAGCGGGCCGACGAGATCGATGCCCTCGCCGCGCAGGCGTTCGAGCGCGGGTTCGATGGTGTCGATTTCCTCGCGCCCGAGGTGGCCGGATTCGCCGGCGTGCGGGTTGAGCCCGGCCACCAGGATGCGCGGCCGGGCGATGCCGAATTTGGCTTGCAGGTCGGCGTGCAGGATGCGGATCACCTGGTCGAGCAGTTCGGGCGTGATGGCGTCGGCCACCTCGCACAGCGGCAGGTGGGTGGTGGCGAGGGCGACGCGCAGGCCGCCGCCGGCGAGCATCATGACGACCTTTTGCGTGCCGCTGTGGTCGGCCAGGTATTCGGTGTGGCCGGTGAAGGAAAAGCCGGCGTCGTTGATGACGGCCTTGTGCACCGGCGCGGTGACGACGGCGTGATACGACCCGTTCATGCAGCCGGCGAGGGCGGCGTCGAGCAGGGCCAGCACGTGGGCGCTGTTGCGGGGGTCGAGCACGCCTGCGATGACCGGCACGGCAACCGGCATATGGCGCACGTGCAGCGCGCCGGGCCGATGCGCGGGGATGGTGTCGCCGCTGACGAAGTCGACCGCGATGCCCAGTTGCGCGGCACGGGCGCGCAGCACGTCGACATCGCCCAGCACCGACAGGCGGCACGGCAGCGCCCGCTGCGACAGCGCAATGCAAAGGTCGGGGCCGATCCCGGCGGGCTCACCTGCGGTAAGCGCGAGCACGGGCAGTTCGGCTGCTTCACTCACGCCGGGTTGGCTCATTCAGTCGAGCGGGCGCAGTTCGACGTAGGCCGAATCGCGGATCTGCCGCACCCAGTCCTGGAAGGCTTCTTCGGCCTTGCGCTCGCGGATCGCCTGGCGTGCCAGCAGTTTCTGGCGTTCCTGGGTGACGTCCTGGTCGCGGCGCTCCAGCACCTGGATCAGGTGCCAGCCGAAGGGCGACTGGATCGGCGCGCTCACTTCGCCGGGCTGCAGGGCGTCCATGGCCTTCTCGAAGTCGGGCACGGTATCACCGGGGTTGATCCAGCCGAGGTCGCCGCCCTTGGAGGCGCTGGCGTCCTCGGAGTGCAGGCGTGCCAGTTCGTCGAATTTCACGTCGTGCTCGATGCGCTCCTTCAGTTGCAGCAGGCGGCTGCGGGCGTCGGCTTCCGAGGTGAGTTCGTTGGTCTTGATGAGGATGTGGCGCGTGTGCGTCTGGGTGACGCTGAGGGTGGCGTCGAGCCCGCGCTTGTTGTTGAGCTTGAGGATGTGGAAGCCGTTGCTGCTTTTCAGCAGCGGGGCGATCTGGCCGGGTTGCAGCGGCTTCAGCACATCGGCAAACATCGCCGGAATCTTGCCGCTGGCGCGCCAGCCGAAGGCGCCGCCCTGCAGCGCATTGTGGGCGTCGGAATAGCTGGCCGACAGCTGGGCAAAATCGGCACCCGCGGCGAGCTGGGCGAGGACCTCGTCGGCGCGGGCGCGGCGCGCCTGGATTTGCTCGGGCGAGGCGTTTTCCGGCACGGCGACGAGGATGTGGGAAAAGTCGTATTCCGTCTCCGCGCCCTGCTGCACCTGCGTTTGTAGATAGCCTTCTATCTCGGCGTCGCTGACGGCGACGCGGTTGTCGACGTCGCGTTCGCGGGCGCGTGCAATGAGGATTTCATTGCGGATGGTATTGCGCATGCTGTCGAGGCTCTGGCCTTCTTTTTCCAGCGCGGCCGCAAGGCCGGCAATGTCGAGCTTGTTCTGCGCGGCGATGCGCTGCAGCGCACTTTCGACCTGGGCCGGGTCGACCCGGATGCCGGTGCTGCGCGCATGCTGCTGCAGCGCCAGTTCGGTGACCATGCGTTCGAGCAGCTGTTTTTCCAGCGTCTCGCGCGGCGGCAGCGGCGTGTTCTGGCGCGACAGGCTCTGCGCCACTTCGGCGTAACGCTTGGCGAGTTCCTGGCGGGTGATGATTTCATCGTTGACGATGGCGACGATGTGGTCGAGCGGCTGCACGGCGGCGTGCGCCGGCAGCAGCGTCGATGCGGCGATCAGCAGGGCTAGCCCGGATGTTTTATAAATTCGCGTGATGATCGCGCAGGATTTTGTTTTGTAGGGGAGTTTTGTGAAGGAGCGGCGTAGTGGTTCATACGCCCGACTGAGCAAAATTTCCCTACGAAACAAAAGACCAGCGAGGGTGCGCGTCAATTTATGAAACATATGGGCTAATGCCCACTGCGGGCGGCGCCATTCAGGGCGTTTGAAGTATTTCATTACTAGGCCTGTATCCGGGAACACTTTGTTTCAAAACGTCGAGCGGGTTGGCGCCGAGACGCCCCATGCCACTCAACTCCAGTTGGAAAAACAGCGCATCGGTTGACTCGGTCTCCTTGGTGGCGAGGCGCTGGAACACGCCGCGCATTGCCCAGCAGCCGGCATTGTATTCAAGCCCCACCAGGCCTTCGACCAGCTTGTCGTCCTGGAACGAGTAGTTGTAGCGGAACATGCCGTACCAGCGCCGGCCAAGCGGCCACTGGCCGGATAGATCGATTTGTTCGGTGGTTTGGTCTATGAAGCGGTAGCCAAAGTTCAACGCGCGGCCCGGGCCGGGTCGGTAGGAGGCGCCGAGGTTCTGGCGGATGGTGGTGCCGTTCTGGGCGTCGAACTGCCACGCGGTGTCGATGCGCCAGTCGCGCGTGATCTGTCCGCTGACGGCGGCGAGCAGGTCGGTGGCATTGCTGGTGCGCGGTGCAACGCCGGGCAGGGTGACCTGCTGCGTGCTGAAATAATAGCGCTGGCCAAGCGTGACCTGCAGGCGTTCGAGACCGCTTTCCGCTTCGATGAAGCGGCTGGTGACCGCGAGCGTCAGTTGGTTGGCATCGTTGATGCGGTCGCCGCCGATGAACTGGTTTTCGGTGAACATCTGTACGTAGCTGAAATCCTGCAGCGCGGTGTCGAACACCGGGATATTGTCTTGATCGCGGAACGGCGCGAACACGTAATAGGCGCGCGGCTCCAGCGTCTGTTCGTAATCCTGCCCGGCAAAGCGAAACGGACGGTCGAAATAGACGCCGCTGTCGAGGCTGAAAATGGGCAGGTTGCGGCTGATGCGCTGCTGGTCGGTCGCGCTGTCGTCCAGCGCGTAATAGGTGCTGTGCCAGCCGATTTGCGGGGTGAGGAAGCCGAACGAGTTGGTGAGCGGCAGGCGCAGCGTCGGGTAGGCCAGCACCCGTGTGCCTTCGGTCAGGGTGGGGTGGGCAAAGCGGGTGGCTTCGCTTGCCAGCTTGAGTTCGAGTCCGTTGCCCAGGGTCTGCGCCATCCCCAGGCGGGCGTGCGGCAGCCGTGCATAGGGTTCGATAAGCGGGGTCAGTGCGGTGGAATCCTGCAGGGTCTGGAAGCTTTGTGCGCGCAGTTCGGCGTTCCAGTGGCCACGCTGCGTGGTCACCCAGGCTTCGCGGTTGAGGTGGCTGATCGAGGTGGCTGAAATCAGGTTGGACAGGTCGCGGAAATAATCGTCGTCCGACACGCGGTTGAACAGCATGCCTGCCTGGGTATTTGCGTTTACCTGATAGGTGTTGTTGAGCGCCACGCTCCAGCGCGAGCGGTCGGCCACGCTGTCGTTGGGCAGGTATTCGAGGCGGTTCACGCCGCGGGCCTCGCCCAGCAGATAGCGGAATTCGCCGCCCAGTTGCACGCCGCGCCTGGACAGCAGGCGCGGGTACAGCGTGGCGTCGTAATTGGGTGCGAGGTTGAGGTAGTACGGCACCAGGATGTCGAGGCCGCTGCGTTCGGTGGTGCCGAAGGTCGGCGCCAGCATGCCGGTCTTGCGTGCGTCGTCGAGCGGGAAGTCCATCCACGGCGTATACAGGATGGGCACGCCGAGGAAATGCAGCGAGGCATTGCGCGCGGTGCCGACGTTGCGGGTCTTGTCGATGTCGAGATCGCGCACCTTGAGGAACCAGTCGTCGTTGTCGACCGGGCAGGTGGTGTAGGTGGCGTCCTGCAGCGTGTAGTGGGTTTTGTCGATGAAATCGATGCGCTCGGCGTCGCCGCGCCCCGGCTGGGTCGTGAACCGATAGACCGGCTGGGTGAGTTCGCCGCTGTAATCGTTGAGGTTGAGCCTGAGCGAATCACCCGCCACCAGCAGCGCGGGCTGCTCCAGCCGCACATTGCCGCGTGCCTGCACGGCGTTCAGCGTGATGTCGTAGAGCAGCCAGTCGGCAAAGAAATTCTGTCCGGCCTGGCGGGCTTCCACGCGGCCGCTGGCTTCAACAATGCCGGGCGCGTTCGATTCGATGCGGTCGGCCATCAGGTACATCGGCCCTTCCGGACCGGCCACAGTAGCGCCTTTCATCTCGACATCCTTTTTCAGCGCGAACCCGTCCGCTGACGCGGAACTGGCGGCCAGCAACAACACGACGAGGGCAAAGCCGGGCAGGGTGGACAAGCGATGTAAAATCCGGGCCAAGGTTATTTGAAATAGCGTTATTCGGAGCAAGTGGCAGTGGAACGTTTGCAAGCATTACAGGACTGGGCCGCCCGACAACTGGGGGGCGATTCGCTGGACATCGCCCCGGCGTCGGCGGACGCCAGCTTTCGCCGTTATTTTCGCGTCACCGCCAAAGGCCACGATTATATCGTGATGGACGCGCCACCGGCGCATGAGGATTGCCGGCCGTTTATCGCCGTCGCCCGCTTGTTTGCCGATGCCGGGGTACACGTGCCGCAGGTGCTGGCGCAGGACCTGGACCAGGGCTTCCTGCTGCTGACCGATCTGGGCCATACCACCTATCTGTCTGCCCTCGAAGAAGCCGCATTCGATCAAGGCGTGGCGCGCGAACTCTACCTGGCGTCGAACGACGCGCTGATCCGCATCCAGCAGGCGAGCCGCCCCGGCGTGCTGCCGGAATACGACCGCGCGCTGCTCACCCGCGAACTGATGCTGTTTCCCGAGTGGTATGTGGCGAAGCATCTGGGCGTCGCCATCAACGCCGATCAGCAGGCCGTCCTTGACACCGTGTTCGGGCGCCTGCTCGCCAACAACCTGGCGCAGCCGCAGGTGTACGTTCACCGCGACTGGCATTCGCGCAATTTAATGGTGTCTGACCCCAATCCGGGGATCCTCGATTTCCAGGATGCGGTGTACGGCCCGATCACCTACGACCTCGCTTCGATCTACCGCGACGCCTACATCCAGTGGGACGAGGAGACGCAGCTCGACTGGGTGATCCGCTACTGGGAAAAAGCGCGCGCCGCCCGCCTGCCGGTGCCCGAGGACTTCGGTGCATTCTGGCGCGACTTCGAGTGGATGGGCGCGCAGCGCCATATCAAGGTGCTCGGCATCTTCGCCCGGCTGTATCACCGCGACGGCAAGGACGGCTATCTGAAGGACATGCCGCGGGTGATGCACTACCTGCGCCGCGTATGCGAGCGCTACGACGAGCTGAAGCCGTTGCTGTTTTTGCTCGATGCGCTGCAGGACAAGCAGCCGCAGGTGGGGTATACGTTTTGAATCCGGTGGCGATGATCCTGGCGGCGGGGCGTGGCGAACGCATGCGTCCGCTCACCGACCATGCGCCCAAGCCCCTGCTGGTGGTCGGCGGCAAGCCGCTCATCGTCTGGCATATCGAGCGCCTGCGCGCGGCGGGCTATATCCACATCGTCATCAACCATGCCCATCTCGGCCAGCAGATCGAGGCGGCGCTGGGGAACGGCGCCGCGTTCGGTGTGTCGATCGAGTACTCGCGCGAAGTCAGCGCGCTGGAAACGGCGGGCGGCATCGCCACCGCGCTGCCGCTCATCGATGCCGAGGTCTTTACCGTGGTGAACGGCGACATTTATTGCGAATACGATTTCAGCCATCTGGCCGAGCCGATGACGCGGCTCGCCGCCGGGAACGACCAAGCGCATCTGGTGCTGGTTGATAACC
>NZ_LDUG01000018.1:276591-291269 GCF_001530125.1 Thiobacillus denitrificans
TCCGGCGGGCGATTTCGTGCTGGATGCCGGACGGCTACGCAACATCGACTCTCGACTCTCGACTTATGTCCTTGGCACCGCAGGTGCCAAGGACGGTATCCCTTGCGGACTCGACTCTCCGCTCACTTTCTCCGGCATCGGCGTCTACCATCGCGCGCTGTTCGCCCATACCCCGGCAGGCGAAAAAGCCCCGCTGGCGCCGCTGCTGCGACGGGCGATCGAGGCCGGCCGCATGAGCGGCGAACACTATGCCGGGCGCTGGGAAGACGTCGGCACGCCGGCCCGCCTGATCACGTTGGACGAGGAACTGAGACAGCACCATGCAGCCTGATTCCGCAATTTACTATGCCCGTCGCCAGCGGGTTCTGGAGCAGATGGGCGAAGGCGTGATGGTCATCGCCACCGCCCCGGAGGTGCCGCGCAACCGCGACACCCACTATCCCTACCGGCACGACAGTTATTTCTACTGGCTGACCGGCTTTAACGAGCCTGAGGCGGTGGTGGTGCTGGTGGGCGGCGCAGAACCGCGCCACATCCTGTTCTGCCGCGAGCGGAATGAAGAAAGGGAGATCTGGGACGGCTTCCGCTACGGACCGGCGGCGGCCCGCGAGGCCTTCGCCTTCGACGAAGCCTTCACCTACGACGCACTGGATGCGGAACTGCCCAAACTGCTGGAGAACCAGCCGCTGCTGGCCTACCTCATCGGCCGCGACATGGCCTGGGACACACAGATGATGGGCTGGCTCAACGCGGTGCGCGGCAAGGCCCGTAGCGGCGTGCACGCGCCTAACCGCCTGGTGGACGCGCGCATCTGGCTGGACGAAATGCGCCTGATCAAGGATGGCCACGAACTCGCCCTGATGCGCCGCGCCGCCGAGATCTCCACCGGCGCGCATCGCGCCGCCATGCGCGCAACCCGGCCGGGCGGCCACGAATACGAGATCGAGGCGGAGCTGCTCTCCGCCTTCCGTCGCGGCGGCGCCGAGGCGCCGGCCTATACCTCGATCGTCGCCAGCGGCGCCAATGCCTGCGTGCTGCACTACGTCTTCAACAACCGGCCGCTGCGCGACGGCGACCTGCTGCTGATCGATGCCGCGGCCGAGTTCGGCAGCTATGCGGCCGACATCACCCGCACCTTCCCGGTGAATGGCCGCTTTTCGGCGGCGCAGAAGGATGCCTACGAACTGGTGCTGGCGGCGCAGACAGAAGCCATCGCAGCGGTGCGCCCGGGCGCACCCTGGAACGCCCCGCACGAGGCGGCGGTGCGCGTGCTGACGCAGGGCATGGTCGACCTCGGCCTGCTCCACGGCGAAGTCGACGGATTGATTGAATCGAATGCCTACAACCGCTTCTACATGCACCGCACTGGCCACTGGCTGGGCATGGACGTGCACGACGCCGGCGAATACAAGCTGCAGGGCGAATGGCGCCCGCTCGTTCCCGGCATGACGCTGACGGTCGAGCCGGGCTTGTACATCCGGCCGGCGGACGACGTGCCCGAGGCCTTTTGGAACATCGGCATCCGCATCGAGGACGATGTGGCGGTGACCGAATCCGGCTGCGAGGTGCTGACCACGCCACCGAAAACCGTGGCGGAGATCGAGGCATGGATGAGAGGGTGAACGACATCTTCATCGTCGGCGCCGGCCCGGTCGGCGCGGTGTGCGCGCTGGCGCTGCAGCAGCAGGGCATCGTGGCGCGCGTGCTCGAAGCCCTAAAGGACTCCGATTCGCTACGGGCTGAAGCCCGTGCGAAATCGTATGCGCAGCCGGAAGACGCCCGCGCCGACACCCGCACGCTGGCGCTGTCGCACGGCGCGCGCCTGATCCTCGACCGGCTCGGCGTGTGGGACACGCTGGAAGACGTCACCCCGATCACCCGCATTCATATTTCACAGCGCGGCGCGCTCGGCGTGGCGCGGCTGGCCGCCGACGAGGTGAAGGTGCCGGCACTGGGCTACGTGCTGTCCTACGCCGCGCTGACTGCGGCACTCAAACAGGCGCTCGCGGGCGCTGGCATCGCGGTCGAGTATGGCGTGGTGGTGGATCGCATCGAGTCCGGCACCGAAATGGCAAGCCTGCATGCGGCAGACGGCAGCGTCCATGCCGCGCCGCTGGTGGTGGTGGCCGACGGCGGGCGTGGTGAGGCGGCGCCCAAACCCAGATTCGAACGCGACTACGACCAGATGGCGGTGGTGTGCGAAGTGCAGACCGAGTTGCCGCATGCGAACCAGGCGTACGAGCGCTTTACGCCCGAAGGGCCGACCGCGCTGCTGCCGAAGGGCGATCGCTATGCCCTGGTGTGGACCGCCAGGCGGGAAGACGTCGAGCGCATCGCGCAACTGCCGGACGCTGAATTCCTGGCCGCCCTGACCCGTCACTTCGGCGGGCGCCAGGGGCAGTTCCTGTCCGCCAGCCCGCGCAAGACCTTTCCGCTGAAGCTCGCCTGGACCGGCAGCGAGGCCGCCGATCGCGTGGTGCGCATCGGCAACGCCGCGCAGACGTTGCATCCGGTGGCGGGGCAGGGCTTCAACATCGGCCTGCGCGACGCCTGGGAACTGGCCGCACTGTGCGGCGACTCGCCGGCGAGCGAGATCGGCAGCGCCGCCATGTTGCGTGCTTACGCACACGGACGGCGCGCCGACGTGCTGGGCGGCGTCGGCTTCACTGATTTTCTGGTGCGCGTGTTCTCCAACGACATTGCCCCGCTGCGTCACGCGCGCGGGCTCGGCCTGCTGGCGCTGGAGGTGTTCCCGCCGCTGAAAAGCTTTGTCGCGCGGCGGATGATTTTCGGGGCGCGCGGATGAGCGTCGAACGCTATCAGGTCGTCATCGTCGGCGCCGGGCTGGTCGGCGCCGCGGCTGCGCTGGCGCTCGGCCGGCAGGGGCTGCGGGTCGCGCTGGTCGAGCGCCAGCCGCCCCATCTTCCCGATGAAACCTGGGATACCCGCATCTACGCCATCAGTCCCGCCAGCCAGCGCTTCCTCGAACGTCTCGGCGCCTGGCAGCAGATGGATGCAGGCCGCATTCAGCCGGTGTTTCGCATGGATGTGGCGGGCGACAGCTTCGGCACGATCCGGCTCGACGCCTACGAAGCAGGCGTGTCGCATCTGGCCACCATCGTCGAGGCCGGCCGCCTGCAGCACGCGCTGTGGCAGGCGCTGCAGGCCGACGGCAACGTGGCGCTGCACTGCCCGGCTGCGATCGACTCGATTCAATGGGGCGAACCGTATTCGCTTTTGTCGCTGGCCGACGGTTCGATGCTTGAGGCCGAACTGGTCGTCGGCGCCGACGGCGCGGCCTCGCGCATCCGCGAATGGGCGGGCCTGGGTTCGACGCTGACGCCCTATGGACAGAGCGGCGTGGTGGCGAATTTCACCTGCGAACAGCCGCATCGCGGCACCGCCTTTCAGTGGTTTTTTGACGGCGATATTCTGGCCTGGCTGCCGTTGAGCGGGAACCGCCTGTCGATGGTCTGGTCAACTCAGTCGGCATATGCAGACGAACTGGTCGCTCTGGATGCGGCAGCACTGGCCGAAAAGGTGCAGGCAGCCGGCCACGACCGACTGGGCGCCTTGCGCCTGCTGACGCCCGCTGCGGCGTTTCCATTGCGGCTGATCCGGGTGGATGCGGTTGCGGCGCCGGGCGTGATGCTGATCGGCGACGCTGCGCATGGCGTACATCCGCTGGCGGGCCAGGGGGTCAACCTCGGGTTTGGCGATGCCGAAGCGCTGGTTGACGTGCTGGCGCAGCATCGCCGCACGCATTGCGGCGATGTGCGGGTGTTGCAGCGTTACGCACGCGAGCGCGCCGAGCCGGTGCAGCGCATGCAGGCGCTCACCCATGGCCTGCATCATCTGTTTGGCGACGCGCGCGTCGCCTGGCTGCGCAATGCCGGGATGCAGTTCGTCGACCGGCTGCCGCCGCTGAAGGCGGCGCTGGTGCGCGAGGCGATGTCGTGATTTTTTTGAGATGGATTTAACCGCGAAGGCCGAAAGAATCGTGAAGGGGTATTTTCCCTGAAGTCTTTGCGTGCCCTGGCATCCTTTGTAGCGAAAAACTGAACTGGAGTATGGAATGAAATTAGCCCCCCTGGCGCTGGCCGCAACCCTGATGTTTGCTGCGACCGCGCAGGCCAACGAGTCCGTCATCCGCAAGACGCTGACCCAGCAGTTCCCGGGGGCCAGCATCGCCTCGGTGCAAAAGACGCCTTACAGCGGATTGTTCGAGGTCTATCTCGACGGCCAGCTGATTTACGTCGACGCCAAGGCGCAATACGTGTTTACCGGCGACGTGATCGATTTGAAAAATCGCAGCAACTTGACGCAGGCGCGTTTGAATAAATTGCAGGCGGTGAAGTGGGACACGCTGCCGCTCAACAATGCGCTGAAGACCGTCAAGGGCAATGGTGCGCGCAAGCTGGTGGTGTTCTCCGACGTCGATTGCCCCTACTGCCGCAAGTTCGAAGCCGAGCTGACCAGGGTCGACAACATCACTGTCTACACCTTCCTCTATCCGATCGAGGGCCTGCACCCCAAGGCAGTACAGACCTCGAAGCAGATATGGTGCGCGCCCGACCGCAACAAGGCGTGGGAGGACTACACCACGAAAAATGTCGTGCCGAATAACGACGGCAAATGCGCCAATCCGGTCGACGCCACCATCGCGCTGGGCAACAAGCTGAAGGTGTCCGGCACCCCGACGCTGATTTTCGCCAACGGCCAGCGCGTGCCCGGCATGGTGCCCGCGGCGCAACTGGAAAAACTGCTCGCCGCCCACGCCAAATGAGTTCCGATTTCTGGGACGCGCGCTATGCCACGGACGACTACATTTTCGGCACCGCGCCGAACGTGTTTCTGGCGAGCCAGGCCGCGCTGATCCAGCCCGGCATGCGTGCGCTGGCGATCGCCGACGGCGAGGGCCGCAACGGCGTGTGGCTGGCGGAACAGGGCGCGCAGGTGCATGCCATCGACTTCTCGGCGGCCGCGCTGGAGAAGGCACGCAGGCTGGCCGCCGAACGGGGCGTGACGCTGGAGATCGAGCAGGCCGACGTTCTGAACTGGGCCTGGCCGGAGGCGGCCTACGATCTGGTGGCCGCGATTTTTATCCAGTTCACCCCGCCGCCCGAGCGCGACCGCATCATCGCCGGCATCCGCCGCACGCTCAAACCGGGCGGCGTGCTGATCCTGCAGGGCTACACGCCGAAGCAGGTCGAATTCGCCACTGGCGGACCGCCCAATGCCGCCAACATGTACACCGCAGATCTTTTACGTGAATGGTTCGGCGACTGGGAAATCCTGCATCTGCACGCGCATGAGTCGGTCATCAGCGAGGGCAGCCACCACCACGGCATGTCGGCGCTGATCGACCTGGTTGCGAAAAAACCGGCCTGAGCAGGTGCCGCGCCAGGGGCGCGGACAGATTCCGCTGCCGTTTCAAAAGGCTATGTCACTGTTGGTTGTTGAAGTCATGTCTTGCCCCCTGATGAAGCCCCTGTCCTTTGGCATCCCGCAGGCGCCGCCGTAGGAGCGGCTTTAACCTCGATGCGCCGCAAGACGCAAAGGGCAAGTGCTCGCCAAGGCTTCGCCGCCAGGGGGGTGCTGTTGTAGGAGCCCCCGCAAGGAGGAGGCCGTGGTTGTAAAAGCCGACGCGTCGGCAACAACCACGCACGCCCGCCCCCGGGCCGATGCCGTGGTGGTTGCGACGGTGCGCAAATCGGGGCGAGGGCGCCTCTCCTACAGCGCTGGCCAATACCAAAAGACCTCGCCGCCAGGGGGGCTGTTGTAGGAGGCCCGCCCCCGGGCCGATGCCGTGAAGGTTGCGACGGTGCGCAAATCGGGGCGAGGGCGCCCCGCCCACAGCGCTGGCCAATACCAACAAATAACGATGAAAGAGCCTTTCAAAACAGCCCGCGAGGCCTGCATGAAACGGCTACACTCATCGCATCGGATTTCCGCCGTCCACTCTGAATCTGCCTGCTCAATGAACCTACGCATTCATTTTTTTTCATGTGTGCTCGTGGCATGCCTGTCCGGATGCCAGCCTGCCGGCGAGACACGGTTTCAAGGCTATGTCGAGGGCGAGCCCGTCCTGGTCGCTGCCCAGCAAAATGGACAGTTGACGTCGCTCGCGGTGCAGCGGGGGGATGCCATCCAAACCGGGATGCCGCTGTTCAGCCAGGATCAGGCCGTCGAAGCGGCCAGCGTCAGCCAGGCCAAAGCCCAACTGGCCCAGACTCAGGCCCAGCTCAGCAATCTGGCGACGGGCAAGCGTCCCCCGGAAATTGCCGCCATCGAAGCCCAGTTGAAGGACGCGGAAGCCAGGCGGAAGCTGTCTGTCGAGCAACTGGCGCGTCAGCAAGCACTGGTTGCGAAAGGTTTTGTCAGCGCAGAGTCGCTCGACCAGGTACGTACGCAATTGGCACGGGATCAGGCCGGGGTTGCGCAAATGCGGGCTCAACTCGCAACCGCCCGTTTGCCCGGGCGCGCGGATGAACGGGCCGGCGCGCAGGCACAGGTGTCGGCCAGCCAGGCTGCACTTGAGCAAAGCACGATCAAGCTCGAGCAGAAATCGCAGCGCGCCCCGGTATCCGGGCAGGTGCAGGATATCTTTTACCGGGCGGGGGAATGGGCCGCAGCGGGCCAGCCTGTCGTATCCCTGCTGCCTGCGGAAAACATCAAGGTCCGGTTCTTTGTGCCAGAAACCCGTCTGGGGGCGCTGCGAGCCGGGCAAACCGTCGGGATCCATTGTGATGGCTGTGAGGCACCCGTACCCGCTGTCATTCGATTCATTAGCGCCTCTGCGGAATACACCCCGCCCGTTCTATACAGCGAGAAAAATCGCCACCGCTTGGTCTATCTGGTGGAAGCCTGGCCGCAGCCGAAGGATGCCGCCCGGCTGCATCCCGGCCAGCCGGTGGGTGTGTCCCTGAACGTTTCCGGTCAATGAGCGGCGAGTACGCCATCGATGTGCATGGCCTGAGCAAATCGTTCGGCCACAAGCGCGTCGTCAATGGGTTAAGCCTGCGCGTGGAAAAAGGCGAGATTTACGGCTTTCTGGGTCCCAACGGCAGCGGCAAGACCACCTCGATCCGCATGCTGTGCGGCCTTTTGACCCCGGACGAAGGCAGCGGCACCTGCCTGGGTTATGACGTGATCAGCCAAAGCGCCGAAATCAAGAAGCAGGTGGGCTACATGACCCAGCGTTTCAGTTTCTACGAGGACCTCTCCATTCGCGAGAACCTCGATTTCGTCGCCCGGCTCTATGCCATGCCGAACCGCAAGCAAACCGTGGAAACGGGCATGCAAGAGCTGGGCCTGGCGGATCGGGCTGACCAATTGGCAGGCACACTGTCCGGCGGCTGGAAGCAGCGGCTGGCCCTGGCCGCCTGCATGCTGCATCGGACCCGGCTCCTGTTGCTGGACGAACCCACCGCGGGTGTCGACCCCAAGGCGCGGCGCGATTTCTGGGACGAGATTCACCGGCTGGCGGGGCAGGGCATCAGCGTATTGGTGTCGACCCACTACATGGATGAAGCGGCCCGCTGCCATCGCCTGGCCTATATCGCCTACGGCAATCTGCTGGCCTCCGGTTCACCGGAGGAACTTATTGCGCAAAGCGGCCTCGCCTCGTTCGTCGTCAAGGATGACAACCCGGCACTCGCGGATCGTTTGCGCAAACTGCCGGGCGTGCAGCAGGTCGTTGCCATGGGTAATCTCTACAGCGTGAGCGGCCAGGATGGCGCGCTGATCGCACAAAGCCTTGCCAGCCTGCCCGACCTTCGGTTCGAGCCGGCAGAAACCGGGCTCGAGCAGGTCTTCATCCAGCTCATGGAGCACGTGGAGGAGGCGGTGCCATGACATTCCCGCTCGCCTGGCACCGCCTGTGGGCCATTGTGCTGAAGGAATTCGTGCAGATGCGGCGCGACCGCATCACCTTTGCCATGATGGTGGGCATCCCCGTGATGCAGCTGATCCTGTTCGGCTTTGCCATTAACACCGACCCCAAGCGCCTGCCGACCGTGGTCTTCGATGCCAGCCAAAGCGCCTATTCGCGCAGCTTCGTGGCGAGCCTGGAAAACAGCGGCTATTTCGATGTGCTCACACCGCCAGCCACCGTTGCCGAAGCCCGGCAAGCCATGGCCATCGGCGAGGTTCAGTTCATCGTATCCATCCCGCCGGATTTTTTCCGGAATCTGGTGCGGGGAGAAAAACCGGTTGTGCTGCTGGAGGCGGATGCCTCCGACCCCTCGGCAACCGGCAACGCGATCTCCGCCTTGAACAGCCTCAACCAGAGCGCCCTGCAGCATGACCTGAAAGGCCCGCTGGCCCAGCTCGGCAACACGGCGCCGCCGTTCGAGATCCGCGTGCACCGCAATTACAACCCGGAAGGCATCACCCAGTACAACATCGTGCCGGGCCTGATGGGCACGATCCTCACCATGACCATGATCATGATGACCGGCATGGCCATGACCCGCGAACTGGAACGCGGCACGATGGAAAACCTGCTCGCGTTTCCGGTGCATCCGCTGGAAGTGATGATCGGCAAGATCCTGCCCTACATCATGGTCGGCTACATCCAGGTGACGGTCATTCTCGTTGCCGCCCATTTTCTGTTCAGCGTGCCCATTGCCGGCAGCCTGTTTCTGCTGCTGGCCTGCGTGCTGGTTTTTCTCGCTGCCAACCTCACCGTCGGCATGATGTTTTCCACCATCGCCAAGAGCCAGCTGCAGGCGATGCAGATGACTTTCTTCTTTTTTCTGCCGTCCATGCTGCTGTCAGGGTTCATGTTTCCCTTCCGCGGCATGCCCCACTGGGCCCAGGTCATCGGCGAGGGACTGCCGCTCACCCACTTCCTGCGCATCGTGCGCGGCATCATGCTGAAGGGCAACGGCTGGGCCGAAACCTGGCCCAATGTCTGGCCCCTGCTGGTATTCATGGTGGTGGTGATGTTGATCGGTTTGAAGCGCTACCGGAAAACGCTGGACTGAGGCCCGCGCAGTGGCAGGCCGCAATCTGGACTGGTTGATGCGCGAGCGGGGCGACCCCGAGCCCGATGCGAGCGGGCACGGAATGTTGACATGGATGGTGTGGGCAGCAAGCCCCCGTCAGGTCAGTGCGTCAGCAGACGGGTGCTGGGGCCGAAGACTTCGTAATGCAGCTGTTCGTCCTCGAAGCCCAGTTGCAGGAGTTGGGTATTGACCGCGGCCATGAACGGCTTGGGCCCGCAAAAATACACCTCGGCATCCGGCTGTGTCAGCCATTGCGCCAAGACTGTCTGGTCGAGATAGCCCTGGTGGTCGGCGCCGCTGCCGGCTTCATAGCTGACGTAGTAGCTGAAGCCGTGCTGCGCACTGAGTTGACGCAATTCATCCGCCATCACGTGATGCGTCCGGTCCCGGCAGCAATGGATGAACACCAGATCCGACACGTCGTCGCGGGTTTCGATGCGGTGCAGCAGCATGCTCAATAGAGGCGTGATGCCGACGCCGCCTGCGATCATCACCAGTTCCCTGTCCGGATGCCTGACGGTGAAATCCCCTGTCGGTGGCTGCGCCCACACTCGGTCGCCGGCCTCGGCACCATGCAGATGGTTCGAGACCTTGCCTTCATGGCTGGGCGGCGTGCTTTCGGCCTTGACGGTGATGCGGTAGTGGTCTTTTCCGGGGGCGTCCGAGAGGGAGTACTGGCGGATCTCGTCGTATTCGTGTCCCGCCACCCGGACCTTGATGCCCAGGTATTGTCCCGGCTCGAAGTGGGCGATGGGCTCGCCATCCTCGGCCTGCAGATACACCGACTTGATGCCGCTGGCCTCGTCCCGGATATTGCGAATGACAAACGGGCGGAACCCGCGCCAGCCGCCGGGTTTCATGGCGTTGTCGCTGTAGATGCCTTCCTCGGTCTTGATGAAGATGCCGGCCAGCTGCGCATACGCCTCGGCCCAGGCGCCGAGCACGGGATGGCCGGGTTCCAGGCCCAGGTGGTCCTGGATGGCTTCCAGTAGATATTTCCCCACAATCGGATAGTGCTCGGGCGCAACCTGCAGGCTGGCGTGCTTGTGGGCGATGCGGCTGACCATGGGGCCCAGATTCTGCAGCGCATCGATGTGGGTGGCGTACATGAACACCGATTCGGCCAACGCGCGGGACTGCTCGCCCTGCGCCTGATTGGCCATGTTGAAGATGTGCTGCAATTCCGGATGCTGCGCGAACAGTTTGGAATAAAACAGGTCGGTAATCGCCTTGCCCTGCTCGGCGAGCAGCGGGGCGGTTGACTTGATCGTTGCCAGCGTTTCGGCAGAAAGCATGATTTCTCCTGGAGATTAAGGTTTTCAAACATGCATGTGATATGCATTAATGAATGCGAATATTAGATGAATCTTATTGAGCGGGTCAAGTAAAATGCCGGGATACCTTTAAAAGGCGTCGACACATGCGGCTGACCAAACATACGGACTATGCTTTTCGGGTGCTGATTTATCTCGCCTCCATGCCGGAAGACCGGATCTCGACCGTGCAGGAGATCGCCGAGAAATTCGACGTGTCGCGCAGCCACATCATGAAGATCGTGCACAAGCTGGCGGGTGCCGGCCTGATTCACGCCAGCCGGGGCCAGCATGGCGGGATCAGACTCGGCCAGCCCAAGGAATCCATCGACTTGCGCAGCGTGATCGAATTGATGGAGGCGACGCTGGCACCGGTGAACTGTGACGACCCGGTGTGCATCATCAAGAAAAACTGCGCCCTGAAAAACATCCTGTTCGAGGGGCAGCGGCAATTCCTCGAGCATGTCGAACGCTACACGCTGGCCGACCTGGCGGAGCCGACGGTGTCGATCGTCAGGCTGTTGAACAAGAGCAGGCGGGGCTGAGCAACGGGCCTTCAGGGGCGCGCCTGCTCCTCGCGTGCCAGGGTGCGCAGGCCGTCGAGCGCGCTTTTCAGCGTGACGCTATCGCTGTCACGCGGAAACACCATCCAGGCCGGCAGCTTGAACTGCGGGCTGCCGGGGACGTGCCACAGCTGCCCCGCCTCGATGTAATGCCTTACCAGGCGCTGCGGGAAATAGCCGCTACCGCCGTAGGCCAGCAGCTGCTGCACGCCCAGCCAGCCGATGTTGGCGACCAGCGTGGGCGGCGGGACGTCAGGGTGATGGTCGCTGAACTGGGCGTGGAATTCCGGCCCCCAGTCGATATGGATGTAGCCTTCGTCCGGCCAGCTGCGCGCGAGGTCGCTGGTCACCAAGAGCAGGATTTCGTCGAATAGCGGTTCCACCTCAAGGCCCGTGCGCGAGGTCGGCGTGTACATCACGCCGATGTCCACCGAGCCTTCGATCAGGCCCTGCATGATGTCGGGCTCGAAGCCGATTTCCAGCCGCAGCGACACGTCCGGCGCGGCCTCGCGCATCCACGCCACCCAGTGCGGCAAAAAGCCTTCCCACAATGCAATCCGCCCCGACAGCGTCAGCACGTCGCGAAAGCCCTGCGGCAGGCCGACGTCGTGGCGCGCCTGCTCGACCGTGCGCACCAGGTGTTTGGCATGGCGCATAAAGCGCTTGCCCGCAGGCGTCAATTCTGCACCGTTGCGCCCGCGCTGGAATAGGCGCGCGCCGAGGGTGGTTTCCAGCGTGTGGATGCGCGCGCTGACGGTCGATTGCGTCACGTGCAGGCGGCTGGCGGCGGCAACGAAGTTGCCGGTGGCCGCCACCATCAGAAAGGTGCGGGCGAGTTCGGTGTCCATGCGGGTTTATATATCGAATTATTCGATATTAGATAGCAAAATTTATCGTTGGATGGATATATAAGAGATCCCTAAACTAGCTCCATCGCAACAACAGAAGGAGCCTGCCATGAATCAACCCCCCGATTTCGCGGCCTTGATGCCCGAACGCGATGCTGAGGGCTATCTGGTTGAGCCCGCCGACTGGAACGAGGAATTGGCTCAAGTCCTGGCGCAGGAAGAGAACATTCAGCTCAACGAGGATCACTGGGACACGATCCGATTCATGCGTGACTACTTCGAGGAACACCAGGTCATAGCCGACGCCCGATTCGTTATCAAGCACCTGGCCGAACGGATGGGACGGGATGCGCAGAAGCGGTTGTTCGATCTCTATCCCTACGGCTATGTCAAGCAGGCCTGCAAAATTGCCGGCATGCGGCACCCACGCGCCTGGAGCACGGGTTGATGTCGCCGACGCTGCAACACGCCATGTGCTCCGTGGGGCGCACACGATAATGGTGCGCAGACTGGCTTACTCGGTTTCGGAGCGCGAGCACTGGATTTCGGCCGCCGGCGGCCTGCTCGGCATCCTCGCGGTGTTGTGGACCAGCCATTTCTGGCTCGGCGGACACGGCGGCGTACTGGCCATCGCCTCGATGGGTGCCTCCGCCGTGCTGCTGTTCGCCGCGCCGCACGGCGCGCTGTCGCAGCCGTGGCCGGTGTTGGGCGGCCACTTGGTGTCGGCGCTGATCGGCGTGAGCTGCGCGCGCTGGCTGGGCGGCGAGCCGATGCTGGCGGCCTCGCTGGCGGTGGCTTTATCGATCGCCGCCATGTACGGCCTGCGCTGCCTGCACCCGCCAGGCGGCGCCACCGCGCTGTATGCCGTGCTCGGTGGTGAAACCGTGCATGCGCTGGGTTATGGCTACCTGTTCAGTCCGGTGCTGCTGAATGTGGTCGTGTTGGTGACGGTGGCGGTGGTGTTCAACTTCCCGTTCGCCTGGCGGCGCTATCCGCAAAGCTGGCATCACCGCTCGCAACCCGTTGCCATGACAGCCGAAAAGAGCATGATCCCGCACAGCAGCCTGGTCTACGCGCTGTCCCAGATCGACACCTTCGTCGACATCAGCGAAGACGACCTGCAGCGGATTTATGCGCTGGCGGTGGGGCAGCACCATGAGGTAGCGGCCGTGTCGGTGCAGACGCAGCAGCCGGCCGAATCGCTGCGTTAGCGCGGGTCAGCGCGCCAGGCCTTCCAGCAGGCTGGACAGGTCGTCGGCGTGCTCTTCTTCCATCGCCAGGATGCCTTCCAGCATGCGGCGGGTGCTGATGTCCTTGTCGCCGATGTAGCGGATCATCTCGCCGTAGCTTTCGATCGCGATGCGTTCGGCGACCAGGTCTTCCTTGATCATGTCGACGAGCGAGTCGCCCTCGACGTATTCGGCATGCGAGCGCATCGCCAGCCCTTCCGGGTTGAAGTCGGGCTCGCCCTTCAGCTGCACGATGCGCGCGGCGATCAGGTCGGCGTGGCCCTGCTCCTCGGTGGCGTGCTGCAGGAATTCCTGCGCCACTGCGTCGGCGTTGATGCCGCTGGCCATGAAGTAATGCCGCTTGTAGCGCAGGATGCACACCAGTTCGGTGGCCAGCGCCTCGTTCAAGAGCTTGATGACGGTGGCGCGGTCGGCCTGGTAGCCGGCGGTGACGGCGCCGTCCTCGATGTGCTTGCGGGCGCGGGCGCGCAGGGTCTTGACGTCGGTGAGAAAGGGTTGGGCGGGTGCGGCTTTGGCCATGGTTGGCTCCTTTCGGGTTGAAGAATGATGAATCAAAGATTATCCCAGGGCAGTATCCAGCATCATCATGACAGCAAAGCCACCGATGAGGCCGAGTGTGGCGGCTTGTTCGTGACCCTTGCGGTGGGTCTCCGGGATGATTTCGTGCGACACCACCCAGATCATCGCGCCGGCCGCGAAGCCGAGCCCGGCGGGATAGAGCGGGGCGAAGCCCGAGGTGAGTGCGACGCCGACGATGGCGCCGAGCGGTTCGGCCAGTCCCGTCAACGCCGCTGCGCCGACGGCCTGCCACGGCGCGTAGGCCACGGTGCGCAGGGCGACGGCGACCACCAGACCTTCAGGAATGTCCTGAATGGCGATGGCTGCAGCCAGCGGGATGCCGACCGACAAATCGCCATCAGAAAAGCCAACGCCGATTGCCATGCCCTCAGGGAAGTTATGCAGGGCGATGGCAAACACCATCAGCCATACCCGGCGTAGTGCGATCCAGTCCGGGCCGTGACGGCCGGATTGCGCATGTTCATGCGGCACAGCCTTGTCGGCCAATAGCAAAAACAGTGCGCCAGCCACGAAGCCGACAACCACGATGAGCGCACCGGCGGGCTTGTTGCCGTACAGTTCCGTGCCTGCGCTTACCCCCGGCAGGATCAGCGAAAAACACGCGGCGGCGACCATCACCCCGGCGCCAAAGCCGAGCATCACGTCTTCCAAGCGTGCGGAAATCCGCCGCATGAACAGTGCGGGCAACGCGCCCAGCGCCGTCGCTAGCGCCGCCACGCCGGAACCGGCGAGCGCCATCCCCATCGGGGTGTCGAGCCGGGTGCCGCCCTGCGCCAACGCCATCCACACCATCCCCACCAGCAGCGCGACCACCAGCCCGCCGCCGCCGAACTTGAGCGTGGCGGCGTGACGCGGGTCGGCGAAATAATCCTGCAAAGTACGGGCGGCGATGTCCATGCGTTCACTTTAGTCAATGCCCAGCGCTTCGTCATCGTCCACTGCGGCCACGCCGCCCATGCCAAGGCCAATCATAGCCAGGGCGTGCATCATCGCGCGGCGAACCGGGTGCGTGGGGGCGGGATAGACCGGTGCGGACGCGATCGAATCGCGCCGGTATTCGTCGTAGGTACTCGTCATGCTCATGGCAATCATGGTTTTCTCCTTTTTACGGCGG
>NZ_LDUG01000018.1:291488-312422 GCF_001530125.1 Thiobacillus denitrificans
GACCAGATCGACGCGGGTGCCGGTCCACTTGCGTTCACCCGTTGCGCGATCAGACCCTTCAAACACCTCTTCAGCGTCCGACACCGGCTTCCAGTTCGTACTCATGTCGAGCAGGTTGACGAAGAAGTCGTTGGTGAGCACCCCCGGCCGCTGGGTGAAGACACCCTGCTGGGACTGTCCGACGTTGGCGTTCAGGACGCGCATGCCGCCCACCAGCACCGTCATCTCGGGCGCGGAGAGCGTCAGCAACTGCGCGCGGTCGAGCAGCAGTTCCTCGGCCGAGACGGAATACTTGGTCTTCTGGTAGTTGCGGAAGCCATCGGCGATCGGTTCCAGCACGGCGAAAGCGTCGACGTCGGTCTGTTCCTGCGAGGCGTCCATGCGGCCGGGCGTGAAGGGCACCGTCACGGCGTGGCCGGCATGCTTGGCGGCCTGCTCAACCCCGGCGCAACCCGCCAGTACGATCAGATCGGCCATCGAGACTTTCTTGCCGCCGCTGTTGAACTCGCGCTGGATGCCTTCAAGCTTGCCAAGCACTTTGGCCAGTTGCTCGGGCTGGTTGGCTTCCCAGTCCTTCTGCGGTGCGAGACGAATGCGTGCGCCGTTCGCGCCGCCGCGCTTGTCGGAACCGCGGAACGTGGACGCCGAGGCCCAGGCGGTTGAGACCAGCTCCGAAACGCTTAGCCCGGACGCCAGCACCTTGCCCTTGAGGGCGGCGGCGTCCTGGTCGTCGATCAAGGCATGATCGACGGCGGGGATGGGGTCTTGCCAGATCAGCGCTTCGGCAGGCACTTCGGGGCCGAGGTAGCGCGAACGCGGGCCCATGTCGCGGTGCGTCAGCTTGAACCAGGCGCGCGCGAAGGCGTCGGCAAATTCTGCCGGGTTCTGGTGGAAGCGCCGTGCGATCGGCTCGTAAATCGGATCCATGCGCATTGCCATGTCCGCTTCGGTCATGATGATCGGCACCTTTTTCGAGGCATCGTGCGCGGCCGGAGCCGTGTTGCTGTCGTTGGCTGCTTTCGGTGTCCACTGATGGGCGCCCGACGGGCTCTTGGAGTTCACCCAGTCGTTGCCGAACAGCACATCCAGATAGCTCATGTCCCACTTCGTTGGCGTCGGCGTCCACGAACCTTCGAGGCCGCTGCCGATCTGATCACCGCCCTTGCCCGTGCCATAGCTGCTCTTCCAGCCCAGGCCCTGCTCGGCGAGTCCGACGGCCTCGGGTGCTGCACCAACCAGCGCCGCATCGCCGGCGCCGTGGCATTTGCCGAAGGTGTGCCCGCCGCAGGTGAGCGCAACCGTCTCTTCGTCGTTCATCGCCATGCGCGCGAAGGTTTCGCGCACCAGGCGGCCGGATTCGAGCGTATCGGGTTGGCCGCCGGGGCCTTCCGGATTCACATAAATCAGCCCCATTTGCACTGCTGCGAGCGGGTTCTCGAGCTCGCGATCACCGGAAAAGCGGGCCTTGTCGTCGAGCCATTTCTTCTCGTTGCCCCAGTAGACGTCGATCTCCGGCGCCCAGATGTCATCGCGTCCGCCGGCGAAGCCGAAGGTCTTGAAGCCCATCGATTCCATCGCGACGTTGCCGGTGAGGATGATGAGGTCGGCCCAGGAGATTTTCTTGCCGTACTTCTGTTTGATCGGCCACAGCAGCCTGCGCGCCTTGTCGAGGTTGACGTTATCGGGCCAGCTGTTCAACGGTGCAAAACGCTGGTTACCATGCCCCGCGCCGCCCCGGCCGTCGCCGGTACGGTAAGTGCCGGCGCTGTGCCAGGCCATGCGAATGAAAAACGGGCCGTAGTGGCCGTAATCCGCCGGCCACCAGTCCTGCGAGTCGGTCATCAGGGCTTCGAGGTCTTGCTTCACGGCTGCGAGGTCGAGGGTTTTGAATGCCTCGGCGTAGTTGAAGTCTTCTCCCATCGGGCTGGCCTGCGGGGAATGCTGGTGCAGGATTTCAATTTGCAGCTGGTTCGGCCACCAATCCCGGTTCGACGTACCACTCCCGGCTTTGTGAACAAACGGGCATTTGCTTTCTGACATGACGCTCTCCTATCGGTAATTGAGTATTCGACTCCACAGCGGAGTGGCTCTATTAGAGGCCTTGTATTAATATTTATCCAATGAATAGTATATAATTAATCAATTGATAAAATCGAATGGTCTGGCATGACCCTGCAAGAGCTTAAATATCTGGTGGCACTCGCCGATCACGGCCACTTCGGCCGCGCGGCCGAGGCCTGCTTCATCACGCAGTCGACGCTTTCCACCCAGATCAAGAAGCTGGAGGGTTTTCTTGGCGTGACGCTATTCGATCGCAGCCTGAAACGCGTCAGCGCGACGCCGATCGGCCGCGAGATCCTGCAGGCGGCACGCAACATCGTCGAGGAAGCCGAGCGCATCCGCGAGGTCGCCAAACACGCGCAGGATCCGATGGCACGCACGATTCACCTCGGCGTCATCCCCACGCTGGGCCCGTATTACCTGCCGCACGCACTGACGCTGGTGCACAAAAAGCATCCCGACCTGCGCCTGTTGCTGCGCGAGGAAATGACGCCGCAGATCCTCGGGCATCTGGCAGACGGAAAACTGGATGCAGGCCTGTTGGCACTGCCGGTGACTGACGACAGCCTGCGCGTCGAGCCGCTGTTCTACGAGCCGTTTTTTGCAGCACTGCCCGCCGGGCATCCGCTCGCCAAGCGCGAGGTGCTGAAGGTGTCGGACATCATGGCGGAGAAGCTGCTGCTGCTCGATGAAGGGCATTGCCTGCGCGACCAGGCGCTCGATGTCTGCGGCACCGGCTCCCGCGGCCGTGAGGAGGTGCGCGCCACCAGCCTGGAAACCCTGCGTCAGATGGTCGCAATGGGATTGGGTTTGACGCTGCTGCCGGCGCTGGCGGTGGATGCCGCACCGCGCGTCAATAAAAAGGCAGTTGAAATCCGCCCCTTCAAATCGCCCCCGCCGGGCCGCACCATCGCGCTGGTGTGGCGCAAGCGGGCGCCGTTCCCCGAAACCTTCGACCGCCTGGCGCAGACGCTGAAAAACGCGCTGCCGGCTGAAGTGGAGCAAGTTTAAGCATGTCCGACCTCAACGATCCGCGCGTCTTTTTCGCTGCCGAACGCACGCTGATGGCGTGGAACCGCACCGGTCTTACCCTCATGGCGTTCGGCTTCGTGCTCGAGCGCTTCGGCCTGTTTCTGCATGTGTTGCGCCAGGATCCGGGCCACGCCGGACGCGATCTGTCGTTCTGGATCGGCATCGCCTTCATCATGCTGGCGCTAGTCGTCATCGGCTTTTCCATCGTGCAGTTCCGGCACGTGCTGAAAACGCTGAAGCCGGTTGAAATCCCCGCGCGCTACTGCACCTGGGGGGGGATTGCGATGAATCTGTCAGTCGTTGTGCTCGGTCTCGCGCTGCTGGTGTATCTGTTTTCCGAGTTGTAAGGGCGATCAGGCGTTTTTCTCGAAGCGCAGCCGCAGCGAATCACCCGGTTTCGCTTCAAGCCATGGCAGGCGCAGTGTCTGCCCTTCGATGTCGAGCACTGTCCAGCCCTCTTCCTGTGCGACGACACGAGCGCTATGTTCTGCTGTTACGCCAAGGCGCGTCAGCCCGTCTGCGGCTTTGCCCTGCCACACAACGCGCCCGGCTTCCAGGCACACCAGATGGTCGGCCAGCCACGCGACTTCTTCCGCCGAGTGGCTGACATAGAGCACAGGGATCGACAGCTTTTGATGCAGCTGGTCGAGATACGGCAGAATCTCGGCGCGCGCGCCTGCGTCTAGCGCCGCCAGCGGCTCGTCCATCAGCAGCAGGCGCGGGCTCGACAGCAGGGCGCGGCCGACGGCGACGCGCTGGCGCTGGCCGCCGGACAGTTGATGCGGCTGCTGCCTGATCAGCGGTGTCAGCCCGAGCCAGTCGATCACTTCGTCCCAGTGCAGCGTGCGTTCGTTTTCCGGCACGCGTTTCATACCGTATTCCAGATTGCGGCGCACCGACAGATGCGGAAACAGGCTCGTTTCCTGAAACACGTATCCGAGTGCGCGGCGATGCGGGGGGACGAAAACGCGCGCGTCCTGCCAGGGCTCGCCGGAGACGACGAGGCGGCCACCCGGCGCGCGCTCGAGGCCGGCGATGGCGCGCAGCAGGGTGGTCTTGCCGCAGCCCGAGGGGCCGAACAGCGCGGTGATGCCGCGGTCCGGCAGATGCAGGTCGACATCGAGCGTGAAGTTTTCGCGCACAACGCGAAAACGCGCTGCGATTTGATTGGGGTTTGGCGTGTTCATAGACGCAGCGCCTTCGGCCGCCAGGTGTAGAGCGCCAGCAGCACGAGGAAGGAAAACACCAGCAGCACCGCCGCCAGATGGTGCGCTTCGCCGTATTGCAGCGCCTCGACGTGATCGAAAATCTGCACCGACGCCACCCGCGTTTCGCCCGGAATGTTGCCGCCTATCATCAGCACCACGCCGAACTCGCCCACGGTGTGGGCGAAGCTGAGGATGCCCGCGGTCATGAAGCCGGGCCGGGCGATCGGCGTCGCCACGCTGAAAAATCGATCGAGCGGCGAGGCGCGCAGCGTGGCGGCCGCTTCCAGCGTGCGCTCGCCGAGCGCTTCGAACGCGGTTTGCAGCGGCTGCACCATGAAGGGCAGCGAATAAAACACCGACCCCACCACCAGCCCCCAGAAGGTGAACGGCAACAAGCCGATGCCCATGGATTGGGTGAGCTGGCCCACCCAGCCGTTCGGCCCCATCGCCAGCAGCAGATAAAACCCCAGCACGGAAGGCGGCAGCACCAGCGGCAGCGCCACCACCGCACCGATCGGCGCCTTCCATTTCGACTGCGTGCGTGCCAGCCACCAGGCGATCGGCGTGCCCAGCATGAACAGGATCAGCGTGACGACGCCGGCCAGTTCGAGCGTGAGAACGACCGCCTGCCAGTCGCCGGGAGACAGCTTCATGGGTGTGCGCCTTGCTTGCCGGCTTCGCCCGGCAGGGCGAAGCCGTATTTCACCATCACCGCGCGGGCGGCGGCGCTGCCCATGTAGTCGGCGAAACGCTTGGCGCCAGCGTTGTCCCGCGCGCGCGCGGTCACGATGAATCCCTGTTCCAGCGGCGCGTGCAGGGTGTCGGGAATCAGCCAGTATTTGCCTTCCCTGGACAGGGCGGGATTGAGCGCCAGCGCCAGTGCGATGATGCCGACCTGCGCATTGCCGGTCTGCACGAACTGCGCGGTGTGCGCGATGTTTTCGCCGTACACCAGCTTGGGCGCCACCTTGTCCCACAGGCCCGTCGCGCGCAGCGCCTCCTCGGCGCGCTTGCCGTAGGGCGCGTGGCGCGGATTGGCGATCGCCACCCGCTTGATCGCCGGGTCGGCCAGGCTGGACAGGTTGAGCTTGCTGGCATCGATCGACGCGCTCCACAGCACAATGCGGCCGAACGCGTAGGGTTTGACCGGGGAGGACGCGAATCCTGCCACTTGCAGCTGTCTGGGGTAGGCGATGTCGGCCGAGAAATAGAGGTCGTAGGGCGCGTTCTGCTGGATCTGCGTGTGAAACTTGCCGGACGAACCGTAGATCACCTGCGGCGTGTCAGCGGGATGGTCCTGCTTGTAGTGGGCGATGATTTCATCCATCGCGAACTTGAGGTCGGCGGCGGCGGCGACGGTGAATTTACCGGCCGCGGCGTGCCCGCTTAACAGCATCAGCGTGGCAAATAGAAAGGGGCGGAGGCGGATCATGGCGGTGTCTTGCTGGTTGTCGTTATATCCATGATGTCATATCGATTGAAAATAGTGTAAGCCTTTGGCTTTCTCGACGGTTCAGCCATGCAGCAACATATACAGCGCGATCGCGACCAGCAGCCCCGCCACGCCGTCCGGCAGCGCGCCCAGCAGAAACCACGCCACCGGCTTCTACAGCGGATCTGCGGGAAACCGAACCCCGCCCGCGCCAGGTTGCAGATCAACTGTGCAACGGTCAGCAGCGGCACGGCATGGGCGGCGCCCACGCGGGCCACCAGCAGCGGCAGCAGCAGGACATCCATCTGGCGACGATCAATGACGCTGGATCAGCGCTCGGTGGGTCGAGGCAAGGAGGTGGAACTCAGGACGGACCGGCATGCGTCGCCAGATGCCGGCTCAGCTTGGTCATCTCTGCATCGGCCGCCTTGTGCGCACGGGCTTCCAGGCGGTGATACAGGGCAATGACCTCCAGGGCCAGCGGGGTCAGCTGCGCGCCGCCGCCGTGGGCGCCGCCCTTGCTGGCTTCCACTAGCGGGCTCTTGAAGCAGCGGTTCATGGTGTCGACCAGGTGCCAGGCGCGCTTGTAGCTCATGCCCATGGCGCGACCGGCAGCAGCAATGGAGCCGGTGTCGCGGATGGCTTCGAGCAGTTGGACCTTGCCGGGGCCCAGCGCGATGTCATCACCGAGGATGAGGCGAAAGCTGAGGCGGGGTTTCATGGCTGAATGATAGCCGGGCGCAAGCCTGGCAGACGGGCAAAGCTGTCGCGCCGCACGGTGTCGATGAAATCGGCAAGGTAGGCGCGGCCGGCGTCGGCTGAGCGCACTGCGACATGTAACTCCGCCCACAGGCCGTGCTTGCCGATCGGGCGGGCGACGACGTAGCCGCGTTCGAGATAGGGCGCGACCGCCCACGCGGGCAGCGCGGCCAGGCCGCGACGGCTGGCGACGAGCTGCAGGATGGCGACGGTCAGTTGCGCTTCGCGACGCGGCGGTTTCACCCCGGCGGGGGCGAGCACGCGCCGCACCAGATCGAGGCGGTCTTCCGGCACCGGGTAGGTGATGAGCGTGTGCTCGGCAAAGTCGCGCGGTAGCAGCCATTTTTTTGTGGCAAGCGTATGGCCGGGCGGCAGCAGCGCCAGCATCTCGAAGCCGAACAGCGGCGCATACGTCACCCCCCCGCGCGGCGTGGGGTCGGAGGTCACCACCAGGTCGGCCTGCTGCTCCAGCAGCAGGGCGATGGGGTCGGCCTGGAAGCCGCCCAGCAGGTCGAGTTCCACCCCCGGCCAGACGTCGCGGTAGCTGTCCATCGCCGGCATCAGCCAGTCGTAGCAGGTGTGGCATTCCACCGCAATGCGCAGTTCTCCTGCGTCGCCGTCTTTCAGCTTGGCCAGATCGCGCAGCGCGGCATCCACCTGCGGCAGCGCGGCGTGCGCCAGCGCCAGCAGCCGCCGCCCGGCGGCGGTCAGCTGTGCCGGACGCGCGGCACGCTCGACCAGCGGCAGCCCAAGCGCCGCTTCCAGCGACTTTAATTGATGCGATACCGCCGATTGCGTGAGATGCAGGCGCTCGGCGGCGGCGGTCAGCCCGCCGGCTTCCGCCACCGCCTGCAGCAGCCGCAGGTGACGCAGTTCGATATGAGTATTGTTCATGTAAGCAATGAGAAATATTCGTTTGTTTCATGTTACGCGCGTCGGCATCATGACGTCCATGCACTTTGCATACGAAATTCTTCACCACAGAGGCACAGAGACACAGAGACACAGAGGAAAAACAGGACATGACGGCGACTGCGCGATCCAATCAAATAATGGCCAGACTCGTGATGCGTTTGTTTAAAAGGGTTTCTCTGTGTCTCTGTGCCTCTGTGGTTCAAGTTTTTTTCTTTTTTTGGAGCAGCACATGGCACTGACACACGTATTGGGGGTTCCGCGCATCGGCCCGAACCGCGAACTGAAATTCGCACAGGAGGCTTTCTGGCGCGGCGAAATCGACGAGGCGGCGTTGCGGGCGGTGGCAAGCGGCATCCGCCAGGCCAACTGGCGGCGCCAGCACGAAGCCGGGCTGGATTTTGTCAGCGTGGGCGATTTCGCGTTTTACGACCCGATGCTGAATCACGTCGCGCTGCTGGGTTGCGCGCCTGCGCGCTTCGGCTTCGGCGAGAAGATCAGCCTGCCGGAATATTTTCAGCTGGCGCGCGGCAATGACGCCTGCCATGCGATGGAAATGACCAAGTGGTTCGACACCAACTACCACTATCTCGTCCCCGAACTCAAACCCGATACGCCGTTTTCGCTGGGTGCGGAATGGCTGTTCGACGAGGTCGCCGAAGCACAAACCGCGGGGTTCAATCCGAAGCCGGTGCTGATCGGCCCGCTCACGTTTTTGCATCTGGCCAAGGAAAAGGGGAATGACTTCAACCGCCTCGACCTGCTCGACCGCCTGCTGCCGGTCTACGCGCAGATTCTGGCGCGGCTGAAAGCGCAGGGAGTGGAATGGGTGCAGGTCGACGAGCCGGTTCTCGCCCTCGACCTGCCGGGCAACTGGCGGACGGCGTTCGAGCGTGCCTACCATCATCTGAACACGGCGGGGGTCAAGCTGCTGCTCGCCAGCTATTTTGGCCCGCTGCGCGAGAACCTGTTGATGGCGCTGAAGCTGCCGGTGGCCGGCGTGCATGTCGATTGCGTGCGTGGCGGCGACGAACTGGCGCAGGTGATCGACTGGCTGTCCGCCACCAAAATCCTGTCGGCGGGCGTGATCGACGGCCGCAACATCTGGAAGACCGATCTGGCTGCCGTGCTCGGGCGTTTCGACGGCCTGCATCAACGCCTCGGCAACCGGTTGTGGCTGGCGCCGTCGTGCTCGCTCGCGCACGTGCCGGTGAGCCTCGCCGCCGAGACCGCGCTCGATCCCGAAATCAGCAGCTGGCTGGCGTTCGCCGACGAGAAGCTGGACGAACTGGCCACGCTCAAAGCCGTATTCAACGGGGGCCGTCAGGCAGTCGCCGCAAAGCTGGCCGACAATGCCGCCGCGCTGGCCTCGCGCCGCACGTCGAATCGGGTGCACGATGCGGCCGTATCCGTGCGGCTGGCCGCGCTGACAGCGACGCACGACACCCGCAACAGCGCCCTCGCGATCCGCCAGACCGTGCAGCGCGCGCGTTTCAATCTGCCCGCTTTCCCCACCACCACCATCGGCTCATTCCCGCAGACGCCCGAGATTCGCAGCGCCCGCGCGCGCTTCAAAAAAGGTGGGCTCGACGAGGCCGACTACACCGCCGCGATGCGGCGCGAAATCGCCCACGCGGTCGCCAAACAGGAGGCTCTGGGGCTGGATGTGCTGGTGCATGGTGAAGCCGAGCGCAACGACATGGTCGAATACTTCGGCGAACAGCTGGCCGGCTTTGCATTCTCACAAAACGGCTGGGTGCAGAGCTACGGCAGCCGCTGCGTCAAGCCACCGATCATTTATGGCGACGTGTCGCGCCCCGGCCCGATGACGGTGGGCTGGACGACCTACGCGCAATCGCTCACCGTGCGGCCGATGAAGGGCATGCTCACCGGTCCGGTGACGATCCTGCAATGGTCCTTCGTGCGCGACGACCAGCCGCGTTCGACCACCGCGCTGCAGATTGCGCTGGCGATCCGCGACGAAGTGGTCGATCTCGAAGCCGCCGGCATCGGCATTATCCAGATCGACGAGCCGGCGTATCGCGAAGGTCTGCCGCTCAGAAAAGCCGACTGGCCCACCTACCTCGACTGGGCGAGCCGCGCGTTCCGCATCAGCGCATCCGGGGTGGCGGACGCGACGCAAATCCACACCCACATGTGCTATTCGGAATTCAACGACATCCTGCCCGCCATCGCGGCGATGGACGCCGACGTCATCACCATCGAAACCAGCCGCTCGGATATGGAACTGCTACGCGGCTTCGGCGATTTCAACTATCCCAACGAAATCGGCCCCGGTGTGTACGACATTCATAGCCCACGCGTGCCGTCAGCAGATGACATGACGCGGCTGCTGGAAAAAGCCGCGCAGGTCATCCCGCCGCGCAATCTCTGGGTCAATCCGGACTGCGGCCTGAAAACGCGCGGCTGGGCTGAGACGGAAGCGGCGCTGGCAAATATGGTGACGGCGGCGCGGGTATTAAGGGAGGCGTATCGCATTTCGCCAGGACTCTAACCGGCCAGAACCGGCCTTGATGTCGGACGCTGCGACGGTCCGTTCCTCGGCCATTTCGGTCACCCGCGCACGGCTACTGACAGCCCTCGAAAGTCTGCTTGAAGGACTTGCGCAGAATTAGCGAACCAGCCAGGAAAAGACGATCAAACAGTCACGAAGACTGCCTGTTTCAAGAGATGGAACGGATGTTCAGATACTGCAAACTCTCAGGCTCCAGAAAAGAGTTTTTCAAGGTCAACCTCGTCCGCTCTCGCAGCGATCAGCCTGATTTTTTTCGCCTGCCGACAATCCAGTCCCTGCACTGTAACTTTGTTGTACTGACTTGCCGCAGTCCCGAATACTTTCTCCATCCGCTGCAAGAAGGCAGGATTCGTCGCTCCTGGCGAAACGATGTCCACATGGCGATCCGAGTGAACGCGCAGAATGTCGTTGAAATGCTCGTCGGCGTTGTTGAACGAATAACCAACCACCACGATTCGTTGCGCTTCTTTCACCCAATCAGAAGCTTGGCTCCATAAGTCGATGTAGCGATGCGAAAGGATGGGCTTTAACCGCAATGGTGGCACCAGCGCAGGAATAACGTGCTTTTGCTGGAGCAAGTCTTGGTGACTAACATCAACATTTGGCATTACTACGTCCCGGATGAATGTCGCTGGGTCGCAGTCCAGGATGTTTTCTATGGGTAGCAAATCTCACGTATCCATCCTCACGTACTCAGCCAACCCCCCGTGGAAATACACCGCTTGATCGCTTCCCAGCCGTTGCTGGAGGAATGACGTGTAATTAAGCGTGATAGCCCGAACATTGGTAGGCAACTTGCCATAAAAAGGCAAAGGGCTTGCACCATGAGCAGCCAACACTTCTTTTTGTCTGGCGACCAAAAATGCCCATAAGGCCCAGGAAATATAAAGGTAGTTTTTTATATCCGATGGCTTGTCGTTGTAGAAGCCAAGGAACTTCTCGATCAGCAGGGTTTCGATGTTCAGCATGTCCGCGCCTAGCGCTGCGGCGACCTCATGCTGATCGGAACTCAGACCCATCTTGAGGGTACGCTTGAGCACGGTCTTGAAGGTGTCGGATAAGGACAGTTTGTGAATGTCCAGAATGGAATCGCTGTCGATCAGATCATCGGCGTCTTTGGGGAAGACTTCGCGGATCAAGTTCTCTGTCTCTTCGTCAAGCTGGCTGTTTTCGGCGATCAAGGCCAGCTTGTTGAACAGCCGAATGATCAGCTCGCCATGCTTGCGCACAGCCACCTTTTCCGGCGGCAGGCTTGCAATCGCCTCCTGCACTCGCTGCACCATCGCTTTTTGCTCATGTGGCTCCCGCGTGGCGATCTTGTCCACCGCACGCGCGATCATCGAATTGAAACTAAACCGCAGGCCCGGCAGCATGGCCCGCAAGGCGTCATCCACGGGTTTACCCGGCCCATCGAGATAGCGGGTCACCTCGGCCAGCAAGGTATTGGCGAGGGGGAAGTCTATGCCGGACGTGCGGTCTGCTCCGGCACCGAGTATCAGCAAGTGTTGGCTCATTGTGGTGGTGTCTCTCTGTTGAGGAATTCGAGTGCGCTTGCTTCGTCGGATTCAATGGCAATCTCTACTGCGCGCTTGGCAGCCTCCAGAAGTTCGGCGGCGCGGCGGCGACTAGCCTGGGCGGCGCGCACGTTTGCCACTACTTTGGTTTGCGTCGCGGCGTCGATACGCGGCATTGGCATCGCCAGTAAATCCAGTTCCGAGATGGCCGGATAGAGGCTGGCGCTGGTGTGCAGGTCCAGTAACTCGCATACCGGCGGCAGGCGGAGGTAGGTCAACAGCACTTCCGCCGGAATGCTTGCCGGTTGCAACACGACGAAGCCGGAGGAACACACGTGGCCATCCTGCTCCGGGGCGATAAGAGCGGAGAGGCGGCGGATGGGGCGCACAGTGGAAGTAATGACATCGCCAGACTTCACCAACCAGGTGGCGCGGCTGGGCGCTTCGAGCTGAGGCACGGATTCCGAAACAGCGGTGCCATCCGCGCGCACGCCGCCGATTTCTATGTAATCGAAGCTGCCGCGCGTGCCCGGAACGAAGCGCTCATGCCGCGCTGGGGCCACTCCATCAAGAGTCAGGCCGTCCTTGTTCAGACGGTTCAGGAGTTCCGCTACGCGCGGCGCGAAATACTCCGCGTCCAGCCGCCCGGCGGCGAAGGCGTCGCGGCTGGTGCGGGTGTAGGTCAGGGGCTCCGGTGGCTGCCAGTTTTCCAGGCCGAGGGCGCGGAGGAGGCTTTGTTCGGCTTGTTCGTTTGCAGCAAAGGCTTGTTGCCGGAAGGTGTTGGCTCCATCAAATGCCGAAGTAATCGCTTCTTGGATTCGCCTTCCCAGACGGGGCACAGGGACTTTGCGCCCATCGTCAAGGCTGAGGTGAAGTTGGACGTTGCCTTGGAATTGCCGCCAAAGTAACCGCTTGCCAAGGCTACTGTTGAGGTAGGCAACGAGTGCTTCCGGTGTGTACGTGCTCTTTCCGTAATCTGAAAGAGAGGTGGCGATGGTGTCCTGGCTGGTGTTGCAGCGCTCAAGCGTCACGACAGACGCAGCGGGATAGGCGGTTTTCGAGAGAACGATTTCCCCCCTCAGCAGTTCGGTTTTCTTTTCCACTTCATGCACCGACTCTGGGATTAGAGCCAAGTTAGCGTCATCAATGATTCCAGAGCGAAGGTTGAGGATGCGTAAGAACGGCACGCCCGACTCGGTGTAAGACTCGGCGTTGATATCGAATACGCCTTTGACGAAACGCACGAAGAGCAAACCGAGTTCGTCACAACCACCCCGATAAGCTCGGATTTGGTGATCTGCGGCCAGCATCGGTTTCGAGAAATAGCCGCTGTCGATTCGTAGTTTGTCGTTTTCCTTGCGAACGATGGACAGAGGTAGTTCGGTTACTTCCAGCCCCTCCAACAAGCCCCGATAGCGGGCCTCGTCAAAGGGGCGACTCAAAAAAAACCTAATTGCTCCTTGGCTGCGAACTCGGCGAAGGCTTCGGCGATGCCGTCCTGGGTCAGCCCTTCGTGGTTGAACAGGTCGTGCTGGATGACCCAATGGCCGTGGCTGTCGCGCAGCAGGTTGCCGTCGGCATCCTTGGCGATGATCTTCTCGCCGCTGGTGTCCTTGGATTCCAGCTTCTGGGTGGCGAAGAAAATGGGGTAGTCGTCCACCTTGGGACAGTGGTAGCGCGTTTCCGTGGCGTCGTCATTCCACTTCTGCACGAACAGCACGCTGGTCTTGGTGCCGGTGTGGGGCTTGAAGGTGCTGGGGTGGAGGCCGACCACGGCGAGGATGCGGCAGCGTTCGGCGATGAATTCGCGCACGCGCTTGTCGCTGGAATTGTTGAAGCGTCCTTGCGGCAAGACGACAGCCATGCGCCCGCCGGGGCGCAGAAAATCCAGGTTGCGCTCAATGAACAGCAGGTCGCGGCCGACCTTGCTTTCCAGCTTGCCGTTGGCCTTGTGGCCTAATTCGTAGGGCGACAGCATGTCGCTTTGCTTGATGTCGCCGGCGAAGGGCGGGTTGGCCATGAGCACGTCGAACTGGAAGACGCGGTTGTCGTTCTTCACCGCCCGCAGCTTCTTGAGCTTGGTCCAGCCGGGGCCGTAGGTTTCCTGCCAGTCCTCGTCCTGTTTGATGCGCTCGTCCCATTTGGGCCAATCCAGCGTGTTCATATGCAGCACGTTGGTTTGCCCATCACCGGCGATAAGGTTGAGGCAGCGCGCCACGCGCACGCTCTTTTCGTCGAAGTCGATGGCGAAAACCTTGTCCTGCACGTAGTCGGTGCAGCGCTGCGGCTTGGCTTCCATGGTGAACAGGTGGGAGACGGGAATTCCCTCGTCTTCGAGGATTTGTTTCCAGACGTGGAAAATGGCGTGGACGGTAAAGCCGGCGCTGCCGGCGGCGGTGTCGATGACGGTTTCTGATTCGTGCGGGTTCATCATCTTCACGCACATGTCGATGACCCAGCGTGGCGTGAAGTACTGACCTTTCTCGCCCTTGGACGATTTGTTGACCAGATACTCGAAGGCTTCGTCCACCACGTCCAGGTTTGAATTGAACAGCTTCCATTCTTCCAACGAGCCGACGCAGACTTGCAGGTGTTCCGGGCCGAGCTTGATTTTTTCGTCGTCGGCGAAGACGCCGGGCCATTGCTTGCGGGCGTCGTCGAACAAGCCCTGTATGTTGGCCTTGAGCTGGGCGGCGGTGTTGCTGTTGCGGAAGCGCAGATATTTGTGGCGGCCCCGGAAGCAATACATCTCGTCGTAGAGCTTGGTGAAGATGAGCTTGAAGACTTCCTCGAACACGTCCACACCAGCATTGGCGAGGACTTCATCTTCCATGTCCTCGATCAACTGCTTGAGGCTGCGCGCGCCTTTGCCTTCGGCCTCGCGCTTTTTCTCGATCTCGATGAGGGTGTCCACCGTCCAGGGCTGGCCGGCGATGTCGTCGATGGTCTGGGTGGCGTTGGGAACGTCGGGGATTTCGACGAAGTAATTGGGGTTCTTGCGATGCCAGGTGATGGACTGCACGCCGTTGCACCACATGGCCAGCGGCGCGCCGGTGGCGTGGGTGTAGGAGCGCAGTTGTTCCTTGCCATCTTTCAGCTTGCCTTGTTTGACCTCGACGATGAGGTAGGGAACCGTGGGACGGTCGGCGTCGTACACCACGATGTCGGCACGCTTGGAACTGTCGCGGCCGAAGGTGATGGGGTATTCGACGCTGAGGCGGGAGACGGGGTATTTGTATTCGCCCGCCAGACGATGCAGCCAGAGTTGCCGTACCAGTTCCTCGCGCTTGGCCTGCACGTCTTTCTTGCGCACAAGGCATTGCACGTAGGGTTTGCCGGATTTTTCCGATAGCGCGGCTTCGACTTCCATGACGGCGGAGAGGCCGAACAAGTCAATGATGGCGTCGCGGTTGAGGTCGTCGAGGAGTTGGGTGATTAGCATGGTTTGATCCTGTTTTTAGGCAAGGAAACGACTGGGGTCGCCTTGTCCAAGCATACGTGCAAGCAACCTGTAGTTCCCGGTTTCGTGCCGCACACGCCCGGCAACGATGGCAGGGTTGATGCCCAGTTGACGTGCGAAGGTCTGGGCATCTTTGGGCGACAAGCTTTCTCGCACCATGGCCTTGCCCCAAACGTCGGGCGGGATAAGGGCGTGGGTTGCCATTTCATCCGCCTCCTTTTCCTTTCTGTCCTGCTCGTCGGGGCTGTCCAGATCGTCCGCGAAGAAGGGATGGGCGTCGTCCAGGTGTTTGCTCACGTGAGCCAATTCGTGCAGCAGCGCAAACCAGAAATTATCCAGCCGGTCGTGACGCAGGGTGAGTGCGACAATCGGGCGGCCCTGATCGAGCATGGCGGCACCGTCCAGATAGGTGCCCTTGAAGTGGGGTTCGATGACCAGGGCGATGCCGGCGTTGGCCAGGTATTCCCGCGCCAGGCGAGGCCCTTCATTGAAGGCGGAAAGTTTGGCCAAATCTTTCAGCCAGCGGGTGGTGACAATGCCTTTCTCGTAGTCATGGGCCAGCGCCATGGAGCGCGCCTTCTTGAGTACGCACAGACGCCATGCCAGGAGGGCTTCGCCGTCAGCCTGCCGTTCGCCGCGCTGATGCAGGGGCGCACGGAGTAGAGCGGGCTGGGCTTGCGCAGGTGACAGCTCTTTCAGGAAGCTGCGCATTAGGTCTTCGGCATAATCCTTGAGCCGAGCTGCATTGCCCTTGAAGTCGCCAAAGTAACCTCGCTCCAGCATTTCCTTCAGGGGAAAGCGGGTGTAGTCAGCGTCCGGCGCGTTCATAAGTTCTTGTGGTTTATCGCCGCCGATCAAAATATCCGCCGGTATGCCCAGTCCATCATGCAGGCGGCGGATCATGGCCAAAGAGAGGGGGCGTTTGCGAGACAGGACTTCCGAGACTTTGGAAGCGGAACCGATGTAGGAAATCAGGTCTTTGCGGCCGAGGCCCGCCTGATCCATGCGGAACAGGATGGCCTCGACAGGGTCCGGCTCGGCAGGGGGAACGATCTTGTGTTCGTAATCAGCGATGACCAGGGCGAGCAGTTCGAGTTCGTCCTCCTTGCCGCTGCCTGCTGCGGGGTCGAGCGTCATTAACGCGGACAGGCGCGTCATGGCATCTGCGTAGTCCTTGGCATTTTTGATGATCTTGATATTCATGTGCTTCTCCAACCCCTGATTTCCCCGAGGCGCGGGCGTGTTTATCAGAACCGTTTCTTGCTGTATTCGGCGTGGGTGCCGATCCATTCCACCACTACCAGCCCGTTTCGGTATCGCACCTGCACCACCAGCCGGTAGGTATTCCCCTTGATGTTGAATATCACCCGGTTATCAGCCAGAAAGTCCGCGCTGCGATAGTTTTGCTTGATGTCCTGTGTCGTCTGCCAATTGGCGCACTCGGCTTCAAGCCGCCACGCATCCAACGGACGCCGCGCATCAGCATGGCTGCGCTTGAATTCTTCTATTTTTGGCAAGCCCAGAATGCGCATGGATTTGTTTGTTATTCCCTGACAGGGAAAACATTATGATTCCCCTTTGGGGAAATTACAACAGCAACCCAGAAACCGCAGTTGGACGCATCCGATGATGCGTTTGGGCGACTGCACGCATTGAACCATGGGAAGGCGTGTGCGACTTGCGGCAGACACTGCCGCCGAAATTGATCTGCGAGAGACACGGAGTCTACGGTGGCGTTGCGCAACCCTCGCTTAATCCGCCTTCGTCGGTAGCCGTTAATCATCAAAGACGACGCTAACGAATTAATCCGTGCTTCTCAAAAGTCGGCTATGACCAAACATGTGGTGTTCGCCACAAATCACCTGAACTTCTGCTCCTGGTCAGAGGGATTCGTTCAGCACGGTAAGAAGCAGACATTCCCGAGTGTCGGGTTACGGGGATTAGCGACAGGCTGCTCTGGCCGATAACCGGACGTACTCTGCATCCTTTTTGGCCGGATTTTCCGGACCTGTTTCATCCATTCACGTAACGGGATAGCGGGTGGTCGTAGACGTATTCACATAAAAAATGCCACCGGAGGGTGGCATTTAAAATCCGGTTCGGCACTCAACTTTTTCTTTTGAAGAGATTCGTCGCATCGCGTTGAGTCAAGTTGAACCGCCTTCCACTTCACTCACATCAATATGAAATGACATCGCCGGAAGGTGCACACTGAGCTGGCGGTGACCCGGATAGGCCAACGAGCCCACCGCAACCTCAGCGCGGCCCCATGATTTTGCCCAGCATTTCGGCCGAGGGCGCGCCTTGCATTTTTTGCAGCTTGCCGCTGGCGTCCTTGTAGAAGATGGTGGGGGTGGCCGAGGCGCCGAGTTGCTGCATCAGTTTCTGGTTGGCGTCGAGTTGCGCACGGATTTTTTCGGGGACCTGGCTCAGCGGTTTGGTCCCGCCCTTGGCATGCTCTTGTTCGTGTTGCGTCAGGGCAGCTTGCGGATCCTTGGCCGCAAGGATGGCTGCCGCTTTGCCGGGGCTGGTGGGTCCGAGGATGGCGACCATGACGTGGCGCAACTGCACTTTGCCGGAGGTGACCCAGGGCCGGGCGTCATTCCAGAACTTGTTGCAGTAAGGGCAGTTGGGGTCGGTGAAGGTGTAGACGATACGCGGCGCAGTAGTTTTGCCATCGCCTATCCAGGTGCTTTTCTCAAGCTGCTTCCAGACGCGGTCGGTCATCGGTTTGCTGACCAGTTGCTCAAGGGGTTTCTGGCTGAGGTTGTTGCCTTTGCCGTCGATCATGGAACCGACAATCGCCTGTTTGCCGTCGGCGGTCAGGTAGATGGCCAGAGGCTGTTGCTCGATCATGCCGGCATAGCCGGTCAGCCCGCCGGGTGCCTTGAACGTGCCGATCACTTCAACACCCTGGGCTTCGAGCGCCTTGATCGGAGCCGGCCAGTCTTTGGCCTGCGCGCTCAGGACCATGCTGCCGAACAAGGTCAACAAACCGGCAAACAGGAGGGATCGTTTTTTAATCATGGGGTTTCTTTCCTTTACGTTGAAAATCGAAAAATCAATACGCGCGCAATGGCTTTAATTTTTTCGCCAGCGAAGCTGCCGATAGGGCACCCAGGTGGGTAGCGACCCATTGCCCGCTGGCGTCATAAAACAGGGTGATGGGCAACATTCCCGAGCCGGCCACGAAACCGAGTGTGGTGTCACGGTCCAGCAGGACATTCGCCAGATCGAGCTGGCTGGCGGACAGGTAACGCTGGACGGTCGCCGCGTTTTCGCCCTGATTGGCAAAGACGAAGCTGATCCCGGTTTCGCGTTGCTGCGCGGCGGCGAGCACCGGCATTTCGCGCCGGCACGGCGGGCACCAGCTCGCCCACAGATTGACGACCAGGGGTTTGCCGTCGGCCAGCGCAGCGAGGTTTGTCGATTCGCCGGACAGCAGCGTCACCTGCATTTCAGACAGCGCCGGCTTATCCATCAGGCGCAGACCGCCCAGTACCCCCTGCCATGCCAGCACCCATAACGCCAACGCCAGGAGGGTCCGTTTGCGTGCCGACAGTCCACGCCAGCCGCGCAGGATCGCGCCCGGCATCGCGGCAATGAATGCCAGGGGTTTTTGCTCATCGCGTCTCAATCTTGGACCGACGCGCCGGCGGACGCGCGCAACGGGCTTAATTTGCTCGCCAGCGAAGCAGCCGATAGCTCGCCCAGGTGGGTATCGACCAGCTGTCCGCTGGCGTCGTAGAACAGGGTGGTGGGCAACGCGCCCGAGCCAGCTTCGCGACCGAGGGCGGCGCCGGGATCGAGCAGCACGTTGGCGAGACCGAGCCGACCCGCGCTGAGGTAGCGTTGCGCCGTTGCGCCGTCTTCGCCCTGGTTGACGAACACGAAATTCACCCCGGTTTCGCGTTGTTGCGCGGCGGCGAGCACCGGCATTTCGCGCCGGCACGGCGGGCACCAGCTCGCCCACAAATTGACGACCATGGGTTTGCCGTCGGCCAGCGCTGCAAGCTTGATCGGGTCGCCGGCAAGCGTTGTCAACGAAAGCGTCGGCAGCACCGGCAGTTCCGTCATGCGCAGCGCACCGAACAGCGCGCCCCACACCAGCGCCCCTGCCGCCAGCCCCACAACCAGCGGTTTGCGCAGCGCCGGCTGACGCCAGCCGCGCCAGACCGCGACCAGCAGCGCGGTAGCCACCCCGGGCCAAACCATAAACCCACCATCGCGGATATCGAGCATCGACCACGGCGCGCTGCGGTACGTGTCAAACCAGAGGGCGACAAAGCTGAGGCGCGCCACCAGCACCCCGGCGAGCAGCATGTCGCTCAGGGTGTTGACGATGCCCGCTTTGTGACGACGCCCGACCAGATGCCCCACGCCCGCCGCGACCAGCCCGGCTGCCAGTAATAGCAGTACGCTGCTCGACAGTGCGAAGGGACCCACATTCACTGACAGCATGTTCAGCCTTTCCTTGCTTGTGCCAGGCGGGCGAGGAATTCGTCCGCACTGAGTTCACCGATGATGCGTTCGACGCGGCGTTCCTTGCCGTCCGGGCCAATCAGCAGCAGGGTCGGCGGGCCGAGAATCTGGTGCGCGCGCATCAGCGCCTGGTCGTCCGCGTCGTTGGCGGTGACATCGGGACGCAGCAGCTGCACGTCGGCCAAGGCCTGCTGCACGCGCGGGTCGGCAAAGACCTCGTGCTCGATGGTCTTGCACGATACGCACCAGTCGGCGTAGAAATCCACCAGCGTCCACTGGCCGCGTTGCCCAGCCTCGGCGACGCGGGCGGCAAGCGCCTGTTCGGTCTTGACCGGTGCGAAGCGGGCCATGAAATCATTCGCGACGGCGGTCTGCGCGGGCGCGGCGGTGGCTGTCATGAAGGCCAGCGGTTGTAGCGGGTCTTTTGCGCCGCCGGCCGCGCCGAGCACCATCGCCCCGCCCCACAGACCCAGCAGCAGCGCGAGATAGCGCGAGACCAGGCGACTTTTTACGCAGTTGAGTTGTTTGACGAGCGTCAGCAGGCTCAGCGCAATCGCCAGCAACCAGGCGCCCCACAAGCCCAGCGTAAGCGCAGCCGGCAACACCCGCGACACGAACACAATCGCGGTCCCCAGCATAATAAAACCGAACAGAACCTTGATCCGGTTCATCCAGTCGCCGGGACGCGGCAACAGGCGGGCGCCGAGCGTGCCCACCAGCACCAGCGGCGCGCCCATGCCCAGCCCCATGGCAAACAGGGCCAGGCCGCCGGTCATCACATTGCCGGTATTGCCGATATAGAGCAGCGCACCCGCCAGCGGTGCGGTCATGCAGGGCCCGACCAGCAGCGCCGACAGTACGCCCATGGTCGCCGCGCCGCCGACCGTGCCGCCGCGCTGGCCCTGGCTGGCGTTGTTCAGGCGGTTGCGCAGCACTGCCGGCAATTGCAATTCGTAAAACCCGAACATGGCCAGCGCCAGCACGGCAAACATCAGGCCGAACGTGCCGAGCACCCAGGGGTTTTGCAGCGTCGCCTGCAGATTGGCGCCGGCCAGCGCCGCCGCCGCGCCCACTCCGGCATAGGTCAGCGCCATCGGCAGCACAAAGGCCAGCGAAAGGATAAAACCGCGCCGTGGGCTGGCCCCGCTGCCGGCGATCAGGCTGGAGAGAATCGGCAGCATCGGCAGCACGCAAGGGGTAAAGGTCATCAGCAAGCCCAGACCGAAGAACACCGCGAGCATCCAGCCGAGGTTGGTGCGTGACAGGCGGTCGGCCAGGGCCTGGTCGGCGCCGAGCGTGCCGCTTGAGGCCTGATTTGCATCGCCTGCGGATGTGCCCGATGCCGCGTCGGGCGTGGCGGCGACATCGGCCAGCGCCACGCGCCGGGTTTGTGGCGGGTAGCATATCCCCGCGTCGGCGCAGCCCTGCCAGCTGACGTTTAGCGCCTGGGCGTCGGGCGCCTTGACCCGAACCGCCAGCTGATCGTGGTAGACCTCGCTGGGACCAAAAAACTCGTCGTTCTTGACGACGCCCGCCGG
>NZ_LDUG01000019.1:0-18713 GCF_001530125.1 Thiobacillus denitrificans
CGTCAATGACGGCAGAACCAGCCCGGCGACCGTCGCCAGCAGGGCGTCATCGCTCCACTCGGCATCGGCTACCAGATGATGCATCGATTGATGCGCCGACCGCACGTCGTGCGGTCGCACCCGCGCCGCCATCGGCTCTACGCTCTTTCTGCTGCCGGGCAACATCAGCCCTTTCAGATACCAGCGCGCGGGCTGACTGCGATCCACGTGCGACAGCGCTTTTACCAGTTCGTCGCAATACGCTTCAAACCGCGATTCAAGACTCAGCCCCATGCAGACTCCAGCTCGTTAATTCCTATGCCTGAATCATCGCATTATTTATAACACAGTAGAACTAGCGGCGCACCAGCGGCAGTACGCGTGCATCCTGCTGCGGCAGATCGCGTTCGGCGAGCACCAACAGCGCCTTATGAAATTCGCCCGGCAGGCGCTTCATGGTTTCCGCGGCCTGCGGCGCGTAGTGCACCACCTCGAACGGCACGCGTTCGTCGAGCGCACTGCGGGCTTGCGGGCGGAAATGCTGCCAGGCCAGTTCGACCCAGGCCTTGTTCTGGCTGTCGACGAAAATGAATTCCTCCGCGTCCAGCACCGCCATGTACTGCAGGCTGCGGATCGGCACGAACAGACATTGGCCGGCGCGCGCGAGCAGGGTGTGCGCAAGGTTATAGGTGGTGGCGGGAATAAAGTCCGGCAGCCGCGCGATTTCCTGTTCCCGATAAAAGCGTTCTTCCATTGCGTAAAAATAACGCCCTTCGCCCCTTGAGTGAAGCAGTTTTTTACGCCGGGTGTTTGGGTCCGCGCGCTCAGTGCAGGCAGAAAAGGCCGGCCCTTGAGGCAAAATAGGCGGGCTTTGACTTCGAACTGCGACGACCCCAACTGATTTCACGCCATGACCCCTCTACACGCCGCCCCCGCCCCGGACCTGATTTTCGACACCCACCTGGAGCACTTCGACCGCGACGTCATCGAGGCCTCGCACACGCTGCCCATCCTGGTCGATTTCTGGGCCGACTGGTGCCCGCCCTGCCGTGCGCTGACACCGGTGCTGGCGCGTGTCATCGCGCATCACGCCGGCAAGATCCACATGGCCAAGGTCGAGGTCGACGAAGGCGCCAACATGAAGCTTGCCGGGCGCTACGCGTTGCGCGGCTTTCCTACTGTGCTGCTATTCGTCAAGGGCGAGATCGTCGGGCGCTTTTCCAGCGCCAGGTCGGAGCACTGGGTGCGCGAGTTCATCGCCGAGCACACCGATATTGAATAAGCCTTTGCTGGTAATCGACACCAACGTGGTGCTCGACCTGCTGCATTTTGACGATGCGACTGCCCGCCCCTTGCGGTTTGCGCTGGAAGACGGACGCGTGCGCTGCGTGGTGACGGATGCCACGCTGGAGGAGTGGCGGCGCGTGCTGGCTTATCCGGAATTTGGTCTGGATGACGCGCGGCAGACGGCGCTGTTCTCGCGCTATCAAACGCTGGCAGGGACTGCTAAGGCTCTTGAAATGTGCGCCGGCTTGCCGCGTTGCAGCGATCCCGACGACCAGAAATTTATCGAGCTGGCCGCCGCCGTCCGCGCGCAGGGGCTGGTCAGCAAGGATCGCGCGGTGCTTAAGCTGCGTCGCCGCTGTGCGCCGGTTTTCCGGGTGATGACGCCGGCCGAGGCAGTGCGCTGGCTGGATAACACCGTAGCCTGTGGGCGTCAGTCCGCATCCTGCGGCTGAAACCGCCGTCGCGCCGCCTCGCTCACCGCCACCACCGCCGGGTGGCTCAACCGCCGCTCCACCGAAATGGCGAAAAAGCGTTCGCGTATCTCCAGCGTCTGCCCCAGCTCGACCACCTCGTATTGCCGCATCACCTCCTGCGCCGTGGTCAGCGGCACCGGGAACACCCCCGCGCCGGCCTGGCCGAAGGCGCTCATCAGCGCGCTGTCGTCGAATTCGCCGACGATGGTGGGCTGGATGCCGCGGCGTTCGAGCCAGCGCAACAGGGGTACGCGCAGCGCACTGTCCTCGCCTGGGATCAGCAGGGGCGCCTCATGCAGATTGGCAGGAAAGTCCTGCCCCAGCGTCTCGGCGATCGCGCGCGCGGCCAAAAAGGCAATGCCGCATTCGCCCAGCGGGTGGCTGTAGCCCTTGATGTCCATGTTGGACGGCAGCGGGCGGTCAGCCAGCACCATGTCGAGCCGGTGGATGGAAAGTTCGGCAGCCAGCTGCTCCAGCCGGTCTTCCTTGCATACCAGCTTGACTGGTTCAGCCAGGGTGAGGGCAGGGGCCAGCAGCTGATAGGCGATGGTTTTGGGTACCACGTCGGCGATGCCGACGCGGAATGGATGAACGCGCGCCGCAAGGCGGTTTTGCAGGGCTTCCTCGAGTTCGGCGCCGACGTCGAAAATTTCGTCGGCGTAGGTCAGCGCGGTGCGCCCGGCATCGGTCAGTTCGAGCCGGCGTCCGGTGCGGCGGAACAGCGCGACCCCCAGGCGTTCTTCCAGGATGCTGATTTGGCCGGACAGCGTCTGCGGCGTCAGGTGCAGTTTCTCGGCGGCCCGGTTGATGGCGCCGGTTTTGGCGACGGTGCGGAAGTAATGCAGGTGCTTGTAATTCAGCATGGCGTACTAACAGTTCGATAAAATCGAACAATAGCAGTATAAAAATCGAATTTTATTGTTTGTTTCGCATCTATATTCTGATGTGTATCTATGAAAGGGGCGTTTGCCTGCAACAGCCCCGGGTTTTAACAGGAGAACACCATGAAGCGCATTGTTTTATTCCTCGCCACCAACATGGCCATCGTGCTGGTGCTGTCGCTCACCATGCGCCTTTTGGGCGTCGAGCCCTATCTCACCGCAAACGGGTTGAACCTGACCTCGCTGCTGATCTTCGCCGCGGTGATGGGTTTCGGCGGCTCGTTCATCTCGCTGGCGATTTCCAAGTGGATGGCGAAAAAATCGATGGGCGTGCGGGTGATCGAAACGCCGTCGAATTCGACCGAATTCTGGCTGGTTGAGACGGTGAAGAAATACGCAGCCGACGCCGGAATCGGCATGCCAGAAGTCGGGATTTTCGATACGCCCCAAGCCAACGCTTTCGCCACCGGCATGAACAAAAACAACGCGCTGGTCGCGGTGTCGTCTGGTTTGCTGCAAGCAATGACGCGCCAGGAAGCCGAAGCCGTGCTCGGGCACGAAATCGCCCACGTCGCCAACGGCGATATGGTGACGCTGGCGTTAATCCAGGGCGTGGTGAACACCTTTGTGATGTTCCTGTCGCGCGTCATCGGCCATACCATCGACCGTGTGGTGTTCAAGAGCGAACGCAGCGGCGGCCCGGCATTTTTCGTCACCATGATCATTGCCGAACTGGTGCTGGGTGTCCTCGCCTCGATCATCGTCATGTGGTTCTCGCGCAAGCGCGAATTCCGTGCCGATCTAGGTGGTGCAAGCCTGGCCGGACGGCAAAACATGATCGCTGCGCTGGAGCGTTTGGACAGCCTGCATCCGGCACCACTGCCAGAGAAAATGGCGGCCTTCGGCATCAGCGGGAGCGGGGCGTCCGGCATCAAGCGTCTGTTCATGACGCACCCGCCGCTGGAAGAGCGCATCGCTGCCCTGCGCGCGGTGCAGTAAGCCTGCCCAGTCAGCCAACCCCGGCCCGTTTGACGATTACATCACCGTTGGCGGGGACGTGTCAGGCTGGCGCGGCGCCTGACCTCCCCAGCCTGACGGGGAATGGTTTCGAATCTTTTTAGAAGTTGAACACGCAGATGAATAACACAATCTCCATTGGCGAACCCTGGATGTGGGCGGCCTTCATCGCCTTTGTGCTGGTCATGCTGGCGCTGGACCTGCTCGTATTCGGCGGCAGGAAAGCGCATAAAGTCAGCGTCAAGGAGGCGGCCAGCTGGTCGCTGGTGTGGGTGAGCTTGGCGCTCGCGTTCAACGCTGGTCTGTGGTGGTATCTGAGTGGCACGGTCGGGCCGGAAATCGCCGACCGCAAGGCATTGGAATTTCTCACCGGCTATCTGATCGAGAAGTCGCTGTCGGTGGACAACGTGTTCGTCTTCTTGCTGATCTTCACGGCCTTCCACGTCCCCGCCGAATATCAGCGCCGGGTACTTCTCTACGGCGTGCTGGGCGCCATCGTGCTGCGCGCGGTGATGATCCTGGCCGGGGCCTGGGTGGTGCAGGAGTACAGCTGGGTACTGTATATCTTCGGCGCCTTCCTGGTCATCACCGGCATGCGCATGCTGGTGATGGCGGAAAAGACGCCCGACCTGGAGAAGAACCCGGTGCTGAAATTCGCGCGCCGCCATCTGCGCATCAGCGACGGCGATCACGGCGAGAAATTCACCGTGATGAAGGACGGCGTGCGCTATTTCACGCCGCTGTTTCTGGTGCTGATTCTGATCGAGGTCACCGATCTGGTGTTCGCGGTGGATTCCATTCCCGCCATTTTCGCTATCACCACCGATCCCTTCATCGTCTTCACCTCCAACATCTTCGCCATCATGGGCTTGCGGGCGCTGTACTTCCTGCTCGCCGACGTCGCGGATCGCTTCCATCTGCTTAAATACGGCCTGGCGATGGTGCTCACTTTCATCGGCACCAAGATGCTGATCATGCCGTGGTATCACGTGCCGGTGGCGGCCTCGCTGGCCATCGTCGCGGTGTTGATCGGCACCAGCGTGGTCGCCAGCCTGATCGCCACGCGCAAGGTGACGAAATGAGCTGGCCGCGCTTGTTCGGTGCCCTGTTGCTCGCGTTCGCCCTCGGCGGTTGCGCCAAGCCGCCCTATACCCACGTCGATAACAGCGAGTTGAAAACCCTGATCGCCCAGGGCGTGCCCGTTTACGACGTTCGCCGAGCGGAGGAGTGGCGAGCAACCGGCGTGGTGGAAGGCAGCCACACACTGACTTACGTTGACGCCGCCGGTCGGCCGAATCCGGAATTCCTGACGCGTTTTACCGCCGAGGTGGGCAAGAACGACCCGGTCGTGCTGATCTGCCGCACCGGCAACCGCACCGATAAGCTGGCGCGCGAGTTGATGGAAAAACACGGCTACACCCGGGTTTATAACGTGCGCGACGGCATCGTCGGCTGGATCGGTGAGAACAACCTTGTGGTCAAGACTGAAACGCAAACAACACCGCCATGACCGACGCCGCCAAACCCAACCCGCTGATCGAACTGCTGATCACGCTGGTCATCCCTTCGCTGATCCTGATGAAGTTCAGCGATCCGGAGAACCTGGGGGCCGTCAACGCGCTGCTGCTGGCGCTGGCTTTTCCGCTGGCCTGGGGCGCGCGGGATTTGCTTGCGCGGCGCAAGCTCAACCTGTTCGCCGCCCTGGGCCTCATCAGCATCCTGCTCACCGGCGGCATCGGCCTGCTGCAACTGGATACGCAATGGCTGGCCATCAAGGAAGCGGCCATTCCGGGCTTGATCGGGCTGGCCGTGGCTGTTTCCGCCCACACCCGCACCCCGCTGGTGCGGGTGCTGCTGTTCAGCCCGGCGTTGATGAACGTCGCGCGGATACAGCAGAGCCTGGACGAGCGCGGCAACCGCGCGGCCTTCGAAGCCCGCCTGAAGCCCGCCACCTGGATGCTGGGTGGCTCCTTTTTCTTCTCCGCCGCCATGAATTATTTTCTGGCGACCTGGATCGTCGTGAGCCCGTCCGGCACGCCCGCCTTCAACGAGGAGCTGGGCCGCCTGACCCTGTTGAGCTATCCCATGATCGCGCTACCGTCGATGCTGATCATGATGGCGGCGCTCTACTATCTGGCGCGCACTATCCGCGAACTCGCCGGGCTGAAACTCGCCGAGGCGCTCAAACACTGAAGCAGTGGAAGCTTTTATGTGTCCACGTTTTAACCGAACGGGCATGGCGAATCGCCGCCCCAGACAATGAACCAAAAGTAGGCGCCTCCAGGCGACAGCGCTTCGCCATGCCCGTTTCCCTCTCTCCTTGCTCTCTCCCAGCGGGAGAGAGGGACGCGGGCTCGCTTCGCGAGTTTTACTTTAACGAATGGGCAACCAGCATGAACAGCAAACCTGAACGAGATGTGGAAAAAGCCTACCCCTTGCCGGAATTCATTGCGAAGTTGCGGCGCTTAGCCGATGCGCTCGAACAGGGCGAACGCTTTGAAATCCAGATTGCAGGCGAAAGAATCTCGGTGCCTGTCCGGGCGATTTTCAATATCGAACACGAACGCGAAGGCGAGTCGGAAGAAATCGAATTCCAGATTAAATGGGAGAACCCGCAATGAATCCAGAACAGCAAAAATCCATCCTCGCCATCGCCCTGTTTGCTGCCTTCGCCGATGGCGCCAAGCACGACCGTGAGCGCGAGGAAATCCGTCGCATCGCTGAGTCCCTGGGTGGCGAACCAGAGGGGGGAGCCGCGCGCAGGGCTTCGCCCGGCGCGGCGGGGGGATTCATCCCCCCGGAACCAGGTGCGTCCGATCTCGCGCGCCTCTATCAGGACGTGCTGCTCAAGCGCATCAGCCTGGAAGCGGCCGCCGCCGCGCTGACCGACCCCGGCGAGCGCCAGTTGGCCTATGAAATGGCGGTGTGCGTGTGCGACGCCGATGGCCGTCAGAGCGAGGCCGAGCAACGCTTCCTGACCGAGCTGAAAGTCCTGCTCAAGCTCGATTCCGGGCAGGCCGAAGCCTTCGAGCGCGAGGCCGACGCCATCGTCGAGCTCAGCGAGGCTGTGGCGCCCGCCGCCGCTGTAGTCGCCGCGCCCGGCCCAGCGGAGTCGTTGGCGGCTAGGCCGCCTTACGAATCCGGCGTGCCCCTTGCGGGTGCGGTGGTGGCGGCCCAGCCGAACGTGACCGAGGCGGAACTGGACAAGTCCATCCTTAACTATGCCCTGATGAACGGCGCGCTGGAACTGCTGCCGCAGTCCTGGGCCTCCATGGCCATCATCCCGTTGCAGATCAAGATGGTCTATGGCATCGGCAAGGCCCACGGGGTCAGCCTCGACCAGGGTCACATCAAGGAATTCATCGCCGCCGCCGGGGTCGGCCTCACCTCGCAATATCTCGAACAGTTCGGCCGCAAGCTCCTGGGCGGGCTGCTCGGCAAGGCCGCCGGCAAGACCTTCGGCAATATCGGCGGCGCCGCCACCGGCATGGCCTTCTCCTTCGCTACCACCTACGCCCTGGGCCAGTTGGCCAAGCGCTATTACGCCGGCGGGCGGGTGATGGGCACGGCAGTGCTGAAAGACACGTTCCAGAACCTGCTCGGCCCGGCGAAACGGATGCAGACGCAATACCTGCCGCAGATTCAACAGAAGGCGAGCACGCTCGACGCCGGCCAGATCATGGCCATGGTGCGCGGGGCCTGACGGCCATGCGCATCTTCTCCCCGCTCTACCGTCGCGCGATGACCTGGTCGCGGCACCGGCACGCGCCGTGGTATCTGGGTGGCATGAGCTTCGCGGAATCGTCGTTCTTCCCGATTCCGCCGGATGTGATGCTCGCGCCCATGAGCCTGGCCAACCCGTCCAAGGCCTGGCGCTTCGCCCTGATCACCACGCTGGCGTCGGTGGCCGGCGGCCTGTTCGGCTATGCCATCGGTCATTACGCCTTCGATGCCATCGAACCCTGGCTGCGCGCCTCCCAATATTGGGACAGCTATCAGGCGGCAGTGGGCTGGTTCGAGCACTGGGGTTTCTGGGCGATCTTCGTCGCCGGCTTTTCGCCCATACCCTACAAGGTTTTCACCATCGCCGCCGGCGCCCTGTCGATGGCGCTGCTGCCCTTCACCCTGGCCTCGCTGATCGGGCGCGGCGCGCGCTTCTTTCTGGTCGCCGGGCTGATGGCCTGGGGCGGTGCGCGCATGGAGGCGGCGCTGCATCGCTACATCGACCGCCTGGGCTGGGCGACCGTCGCCCTGGTGGTGGCTGGCGCGTTGCTCTACCAGTGGGCAGGCATGTCATGACCGGATCGGCGCCGGCGGAGCCCGCTGCGTCCGTTGTCGGGCCGTATGCCGGCCAGCGCATCGCCCTGCTCACGCAGCACGGCAAGGAAGGCGTGATCGCCTCGGTGCTGGATGCCGCGCTGGGCTGCCGGGTCGAGCGGGTGAGCGGCTTCGATACCGATACGCTGGGCACCTTCACGCGCGACATCCCGCGCCCCGGCACCCAGCGCGAGGCAGCGCGCCGAAAAGCGCGTATCGGCATGGAATTGTCCAGCCTGCCGCTGGGCCTGGCGAGCGAAGGCGCGTTCGGGCCCGACCCGATGACGGGGATGTTTGCGTGGAACGTGGAGCTGCTGGTGTTCATCGACGACGAACGCGGCATCGAGGTGACGGGTGTGGCACGGGGCAAGACGAATTTCCCCCACCTGCTGACGACCGATTGGGCTGCGGCCAAAGCTTTTGCTCAGCAGGCAGACTTCCCCGCGCACCATCTGGTGATGCGCCCCGAGCGCGAGGACGACCCGCGCATGCACAAGGGGATCGCCGCCTGGGCGGAGCTGGAAGCTGCCTTTATCTCGGCGCTGGCGGAATCGGCCAACGGGCAGATATTCGTCGAAACCGACGTACGCGCCCACGCCAATCCCACGCGCATGGACAACATCCGTCTCGCGACCGAGGACCTGGCGAAAAAGCGCAGTTCGCTCTGCCCGGGCTGCGGCACCCCGGGATTCTGGATCGTCGAACGCGTGGCCGGGCTCCCGTGCGCAGATTGCGGCGCACCCACGCGCGAGACCCGCGAGCAGACCGACCGGCAATACGCCGAACCGGGCCGCTGCGACGCCTGCAACCCCTGACGCTCGCATGAGACCATGACGCTTTAGCGATTTCGTGAAAGCTGGCGGAGTGAACCCGCACCGGTTCGTTTGCAAGATTTCACCCGAAAAGTCCTCAAGCACCCGCTTTGGGCACGGCTCACATCAGGAGATAAGTCATGTCCGACAACCGCAGAAGCAAAACCGTCACCCAGGGCGTGCAGCGCTCGCCCAACCGTGCCTTGCTGCGTGCGGTGGGCTTCGGCGACGGGGACTTTGACAAGCCCATCGTCGGCGTGGCGAACGCGCACAGCACCGTCACGCCGTGCAACATGGGCATCGGCGGGCTGGCTGCGCGTGCTGAAGCCGCGTTGAAAAAAGCCGGTGCGATGCCGCAGATGTTCGGCACCATCACCATCTCGGATGGCATTTCGATGGGCACCGAGGGCATGAAATATTCGCTGGTGTCGCGCGAGGTGATCGCCGACTCCATCGAAACCGTGTGCAGCGGTCAGAGTATGGACGGGGTGCTCGCTCTCGGCGGCTGCGACAAGAATATGCCGGGCGCGATGATCGCTATCGCGCGCATGAACATTCCGGCGATATTTGTTTATGGCGGCACCATCAAGCCGGGCCATTACCAAGGCCGCGACCTCACCATCGTGAGCGCGTTCGAGGCGGTCGGTGAGTACACCGCGCATAAAATTGACGAACACGATCTGCTGGAAATCGAGCGCCGCGCCTGTCCGGGCGCGGGTTCGTGCGGCGGCATGTTTACCGCGAACACCATGTCTTCGATCTTCGAGGCGATGGGCATGAGCCTGCCGTATTCCTCGACCATGGCGAACGAGGATGAAGAAAAGGCCGTGAGTGCGGAGCAATCTGCGGAAGTGTTAGTGAATGCGATTAAAAAACAAATCCTGCCGCAACAGATATTGACGCGCAAGGCGTTTGAAAACGCGATTGCGGTGGCCATGGCGGTGGGCGGCTCCACCAACGCGGTGTTGCATCTGCTCGCCATCGCGCACGCCATGAAAGTGCCGCTCACGATTGATGATTTCGAGACTATCCGTGCGCGCGTGCCGGTGCTGTGCGACATCAAACCGTCGGGTCGTTATGTCGCCACCGATCTGCATGTGGCGGGCGGTATTCCGCAGGTAATGAAAATATTGCTCGCGCACGGCGTATTGCACGGCGACGCGCTCACCATCAGCGGCCAGACCGTCGCAGAAGTGTTGAAAGAGTTACCGCAACAGCCGCGCCAGGATTATGGCCTGCAAGGCCGGTATCCTTTAGGGCAGGATGTGATCCGCCCGTGGAATAATCCCATGTATGCGCAAGGACATCTCGCCATCCTCAAGGGCAATCTCTCGCCGGAAGGCTCGGTGGCAAAAATCACCGGCTTCAAGCTGGTCAAAATCACCGGCCCGGCGCGCGTGTTTGAATCCGAGGAGACTTGCATGGAAGCCATCCTGGCACAGAAAATCAAGCCCGGCGATATCGTGGTCATCCGCTACGAAGGCCCCAAGGGCGGGCCCGGCATGCGCGAAATGCTGTCGCCCACCTCCACCCTCGTCGGCGCGGGCCTGGGCGACAGTGTGGGATTGATCACCGACGGGCGATTTTCTGGCGGCACCTACGGCATGGTGGTGGGCCACGTCGCGCCCGAAGCCGCGGTCGGAGGAAATATCGCGTTGGTGCAGGAAGGCGATTCCATCACCATTGATGCCGATGCGCGCCTGCTCCAGCTTAATGTGCCCGACGAAGAAATCGCGCGCCGACGCAAAGCCTGGCAACCGCCCGCGCCGCGTTACACACGCGGCGTATTGGCCAAGTACGCCAGACTGGTGTCGTCGGCGAGCCTGGGCGCGGTGACGGATTGAAGCCATGCCCCATGCCTGAGCGAACGATGCTGGACCGCCTGCGGCGCTGGTCTCCCAAAACGCTCAAGGCCGACCTGTCGGCCGGGCTCACCACCGCCCTGGTCGCGATTCCCGACGGCATCGCGTCGGCCATTCTGGCCGGACTCAATCCGATTCACGGCCTGTACGCGCTGATGATCGGCACGCCGATTGCGGCCATGCTGGCGAGCTCGCATTTCATGGTTGTGGCCAACACGGGCGCGCTGGCGGTGGCGACCGGCAGCGCGCTGGGCGAATTCAGCGGCGAGGCCAAAGTGCAGGCGCTGATCGTGCTGGTGGTGCTGGTCGGCCTCATCCAGCTTGGCCTGGGTCTGCTGCGTCTGGGCGGCCTGGTGCGCTTCGTGGCGAATGCCGTGCTGATCGGTTTCATGACCGGCATCGCGGTGCGCATCATCATGAGCCAGCTCGGCGAATTGAACGGCTATCACGCTGAAGGCGGCAACGCCGTCATGCGCACGCTCGACTGGATCGGCCACCTGCATTTGTCCGATCCCTGGACCAGCGCGATCGGGCTGGGGACGCTGGCGCTGATTGTGCTGCTCAACCGCACCCGCGCGGCGCAGTTGGCGATGGCCATCGCCTTGGTCGTGGCCACGCTCGGCGTTTGGCTGGCCGGGCTCGACAGCGTGGCGACGCTGAACGACACCGCCCTGATTCCCGGCGGCTTTCCCGCGCTGGTGCTGCCGCAGTGGAGCCTGGTGGTGGCGGTGTTTCCGGCCGCCGCGGCGCTGGCGATCATCGGCCTGGTGCAGGGGGCGGGCGTGAGCAAGACCATTCCCAATCCCGACGGCAGCTATCCTGATATCTCGCGCGACTTTTCCGCCAAGGGCGCGGCCAATATTGCGTCCGGCCTGTTTCAGGGCATGCCGGTCGGCGGCGCGATGTCGGAAACCGCCGTCAGCATGAAGGCCGGTGCGCGCTCGCGCTGGGCCGGTATTTTTTCAGGCGGCTTCATTATCCTCGCGGTGTTGCTGCTGGCAGACGGGGTCGGCTACCTCGCCATGCCCGCGATTGCCGCCTTGCTGGTGATGGCCGGAATCGAGGCGATCAAGCCGGCGCGCATCAACGATGTCTGGCATTCCGGCTGGGAGCCGCGCGTCATTCTGCTGGCGACGTTTATCGCCACGCTGGTGCTGCCGGTGCAGCAAGCGGTGTTCATGGGAGTGGCGCTGTCGATGCTGCATTACCTGTACGCCTCGTCGGTGGACGTGCGCATGGTCGGCATGACGCCGCTTTCCAACGGCTCGTTTGCCGAGCACCCCGCACCGGCGCAGCTGCAACCCGGGCAGATCGTGGTGCTGGCGGCGTATGGCAGCCTGCACTTCGCCGCCGCCGCCACGCTGGAGAAAAAATTGCCTGACGCGGCACCCGGCGCTTGCGTCATCCTGCGGCTACGCGGCGTGCAGCGCGCGGGCAGCACCCTGGTGACGGTGATCGAGCAATACGCGCACACGCTCCGGCGTGGCGGCGCGACCCTCATGCTGGCCGAGGTGAGCCCGCAGCTTTATGCCCAACTGGTGAAAACCGGCACCATCGAAATGTGTGGTATTGATCGAGTGTTCATCGAAGAGGCCGATGTCTTCGCCGCGACCCGCCGTGCATTGCAGACGGCGGCGCCTGTTCCGCCCATTTGAGGAAGGCAGAGACATGACAATGACAGAACCCAGCGCGACCAAGCCCTGGCATGCCCAAAACGCCGACCAGGTCTGCGCCGACCTCGAGACCAACCCGGCACGGGGGCTGACCCCGGACGAGGCGACGCAGCGGCTGACCCGCCACGGCCCCAACCGCCTGGCTTCGATCCCGCCGCGCCCGGCCTGGCTGAAATTTCTCGACCAGTTCAGGAACGTGCTGGTGATGGTGCTGCTCGGTGCCGTTGTGCTGGCTGCCGCGATTGGCGATATCAAAGACGCGCTGGTGATTTTGATCGTGGTGGTGTTCAACGCCGCTTTGGGCTTCTATCAGGAGCACCGCGCCGAGGCGACGCTGGCGGCGCTGAAAAAAATGCTGGCGCAGCACGCCCGGGTACGGCGCGGCGGACGGGTGCTGGAAATCCCCGCCGAGGAGCTGGTACCGGGCGACCTCGTGTTGCTCGAAGCAGGCGACCGGATTCCCGCCGACGGCCGCGTGCTGGTGTCGCACAACGCCGAAGTGGCCGAAGCGGCGCTGACCGGCGAATCTCACGCCGTGGGCAAGCACGCCGAGGCGCTGGCGCCCGGCGAACACCCGCTGGCCGAACGCTTCAACATGGCGTACATGAACACCGTGATCACCCGTGGCCGCCTCGAGCTGGTCGTGACCGCCACCGCCATGGACACCGAGATGGGTCGTATCAGCGGCCTGTTGAATGCGGCGAAGGAAAGCGCCACGCCGCTGCAGATTCAACTCGATGCGTTGGGCAAGCGCCTGGCTCTCATCGCCGGCGTGGTGGTGAGCCTGATTTTTGCGCTCGGTATTCTGCGCGGCGATCCGCTGGTGCAGACCATCATGACCTCCATCGCCCTGGCCGTGGCCGCCATCCCCGAGGGGCTGCCGGCAGTGGTGACAGTGACCCTGGCGATCGGCATGCACCGCATGGCGAGGAATCGCGCCATCGTCAAAAAACTGTCGGCGGTGGAAACCCTGGGCTCGACCACGGTGATCTGCTCGGACAAGACCGGGACGCTGACCCTCAACCAGATGACCGCGCGCCAGCTGTTTTATCGCGGGCGGCGCTTTGCCGTGAGCGGCGAGGGCTATTCCGGCGAAGGCGAAATCAGCGTAGGGGAGGGCGACCCGCTGCCCGATTTCCTGCCCCTGCTCACCCCGGCGGCGCTATGCGCCGATTCCCGCATCCGCGACGGCCAGCTCATCGGCGACCCCACCGAGGGGGCGCTGCTGGCGCTGGCCGCCAAGGGCGGGGTGGATCAGGAAACGGCGGCGGAGCACAGCCCGCGCCTCGCCGAAATTCCCTTCGATTCGGCGCACAAGTTCATGGCCACTTTTCACCACGATGGCGAGCGGGTGCGCATGTTCGTCAAGGGCGCGCCCGACGTGTTGCTGGCGCGCGCCAGCAGCTTTCTCGACGCGGCGGGCGAGGCGCCGCTGGACGACCCGGCCCGCGCCGCCTTTGAGGCCGAGAACGCCGCTTTTGCCGGGCAGGCCATGCGCGTGCTGGCGGTGGCCAGCCGCGACATTCCGGCACACGACTTCAACCCCACCGGCGATTTGATGGCCTGGGCAAACAGCCTGGTGCTGACCGGCCTGGTCGGCATCATCGACCCGCCCCGCCCCGAGGCGCGAGATGCGATTCGGCTGTGCAAGGATGCCGGCATCCAGGTCAAGATGATTACCGGCGACCACGCCATCACCGCCGCCGCCATCGCCCGCGAACTGGGCTTGGAAGGCGCGGTGCTGACGGGTGCGGAACTTGATCGCATCGATGTCGCCGAGCTGTCACGGCACATCGAGGAAACCACGGTATTCGCGCGCGTCGCGCCAGAACATAAAGTCAAAATCGTGCAGGCGCTGAAGGCGCGCGGCCACGTCGTCGCGATGACCGGCGACGGCGTCAACGACGCCCCGGCGCTAAAAAACGCCGACATCGGCATCGCCATGGGCATCGCGGGCACCGAAGTAACCCGCGAGGCTGCCACCATGGTGCTCACCGACGACAACTTCGCCACCATCGTCGGCGCGGTCAAGGAAGGCCGCACCATCTACGACAACATCGTCAAGTTCGTGCGCTTCCAGCTCTCCACCAACGTCGGCGCCATCCTCACCGTGCTTGGCGCGCAGTTGCTGGGCCTGCCGACGCCGTTCACCGCGATCCAGATCCTGTGGATCAACATCATCATGGACGGCCCGCCCGCCATGACCCTGGGTTTGGAATCGGCCCGCCCCGGCATCATGCTGGAGCCCCCACGCCGTGCCGACGAACGCATTCTGTCGCTGGCGCGCTTCAAGCGGCTGCTGATGTACGGCATCATCATGTCGGCAGGCACCCTGGGGCTGTTTTATTATGCCCAGGCGCGCGGCGAGGCCTACGCGCTGACGCTGGCTTTCACCACCTTCGTGTTGTTCCAGTTTTTCAACGTGTTCAACGCCCGTGCCGAGCATCATTCCGCTTTCAACCGACAATTTTTCAGCAACGGCAAGCTGTGGGCGGCGCTGGCCACGGTAGTGGGATTGCAGGCGCTGGTGGTGCACTGGACACCGGCCCAGGCCATCTTCGATACCACGGCATTGTCCGCGCAGGACTGGGGGCTGGCGTTCGCGGTGGCCTCCTCCATCCTGCTGCTGGATGAAGGCCGCAAACTGATGTTGAAATTACTGCAACGTAGCCACCGGAGGCCTGCATGAACCAAAACACTGATTCATCCCCATCCCTGAAACTCGTGGACGATCCCCTCATTCGTGGGCTGACAATATCGATACGCTATGCCGTGCGAATTCTGGCGGTGCTGATGGTGTTGGTGATCTGGTGGGGGGTTGCGGATGTAGTCTACGTGCTGTACGAACGCATCTCCACCCACCCCTACTATCTACTCAACATCAGCGATATATTTGCCACCTTCGGCGCCTTCATGGCCGTGCTGATTGCGATCGAAATTTTCATCAACATCGCCAGTTACCTGCGCGAGAACGTCATCCATATCAAGCTCGTCCTGGCCACCGCCTTCATGGCCGTCGCCCGCAAAGTCATTGTGCTGGATTACAAGGAAGTCAGCGCCGAGTATGTGTTCGCCACCGCTGCGCTAGTGCTCGCATTGTCCGTGGCCTATTGGCTGGCCGTGGTGAAAAATACTTCCATAGAAAGCCACGGCGAACTCTAAGGGGCGCTAATCGATACCCGCTACCACGCAGTTGATTATTCAGCCATGGCAAAAGGAACTCCCATGAAACCCACGCTACTATTTCTCGCCGCCAACCTCGGCATCGGCGACGGCATGGGTAGCGGTTTGGAATACCCGTTCACGACCCATCCGCCGCTCTGATGACCGGCTGGTGAAAACCGGCACGGTCGAAATCTGCGGCGCCGAACGGGTGTTCATCGAAGAGGCCGATGTATTCGCCGCGCCCCTCCGCGCGTTGCAGGCAGTGGGGTCTGTTCCGCCTATTGTGAGGAAGACAGAAACCTGACAACAACAGAACCCACTGCGACAAATCACTGCATGGGCAAAGTGCCGACCCGATCTGCGCCGACATCTACGGTGGTCTCGAATGCGAGTACCGTTGGACGCGCGAGCGGGTCCGCGTGGCACTTGCCGGCCCGGGGTGGTGCGACTAACAATCCCTGATGCGCCAGGGAATCGGATGACCGCGCTCCCGCAGATACGCTTTCTCTTCCATCTTTTTTGGAATCGCGATGCAAAAAATTGAACACTTCCTCGAACGCTTCATATTCGCCAGTCGCCGGCTGCTGGCGCCGCTCTATGTCGGACTGGTGGGGGCCCCGCGCTGCTGCTGTTCAAGTTCGTCAAGGAATTCATCAACTTGCTGCCGTTGGTGGTGACGGGCGAGGGCGGCCAGGCCATGGCGGGTGTGCTCACCCTGGTGGATGTGGCGCTGATCGGCTGGTTCTTTGGGCAGGCGCAAAGTAAAAACTGGACGGGCGCCATACCCGAGGCGGCGCGCGGGGCATTGGAACAGGTTGAACAAGCCGTGCCCGGCGCGCGCGCGCAGCTGGGCGCGTTCGTGCCCGCCCTCATACCGGAGGGCATAAAAGCGCAACTACGCAGCCGCAACGCGACGTTTCCGGCACGGATCTGGGTCCGGTGGCGCGCTACCCGGGTCTCGCGCGCACCTACTGGCACCGGGAGGGTAAACAGGTCACGATTGAATACGAAGGCGAGGCGGACTACGCTGCGGTGCTCGACCACTACACCTAGGGGTTCGCCGCGCGGGGCTACGCCCAGGCCGTGCAATCCGCCACGCCAGAGGCCGAGACGCACGCGTACACCAAAAGCCGCGAGCGCATCACCCTGAAAATCACGCAACAGCCCAAGGGCGGCATCAGCGTGCGTATCGAGACCCTCCTGCGTTGACAGGTTTTATTCCCAAAGTCAGGCACGCGCGCTCGGCTGCGGGCATTGGAGCGGGCATTGGAATAGCGCATCGTGATTGTTTGATGCCGATCAGTTCCTGAATTGGGTGCGCATCCGGTAAGCTTGTCGTATGCCAATTAACATCGACTCCCCACTCGCTCGCCGTGTTGCGGCATTGGCTTTTCTGATTTTAATTTTCGGCCTCACCTACTGGGTGTTGTCGCCGTTTTTTGCTTCATTGGCCTGGGCGGGGATTCTGGCGTATGTGACCTGGCCGCTCCAACAATGGCTGTGCCAACGCCTTCCAGAGCGCCAGAATATCGTTGCGTTGCTGATGACGCTTGGCGTGGCTGCAACCCTGTTGCTGCCGTTAGTGTGGGTGATGTTCACTGTGGCGATGGATGTGTCGGCGGCTACAGCGACCATCAAGCAGATTATGGCTCATGGACTGCCGCCGCTTCCTGTAGGGGTCAATGCGTGGCCGGGCGGAGCGTGGATCGTCGGGCAATATCAACGCATCCAGGGCGATCCGCTATGGCTGCTCGCGCAAATTGATGCGTTGGGTCTCACCGATGTTGCTTCGCTAAAAGGGATTGCCGGTGAGGTTGGGCGCAACGCAGCGAAGTTCGGCTTGGCGGTGTTCGCACTATTTTTTCTGTACCGCCACGGTTTCAGCGTACTGGCACAGTTCCGCGGCGTGGCCACGCGCTGGCTGGGCGAGGCGGCGCGCGGCTACATCCAGTCAGTTGGCGTGACGGTGCGCGCCGTGGTGTTTGGCATTGTGCTCACCGCAGTGGCGCAGGGGGTGCTCGCCGGACTGGGCTACTGGGTGGCGGGGATTGAAGCGCCGGCATTGTGGGGCGCGATAACCGCCCTGGTGTCGCTGATCCCTTTCGTTGGCCCGGTGGTATGGATTGGACTATCGATCGGATTGTTGGCGCATGGCGAAACCCAGGCCGCGCTGGGCCTGTTTTTGTGGGGCGCGCTGGTGGTGAGCTGGGTCGATAACCTGATCCGCCCGCTGGTCATCAGTGGGCCGACGCGGATTCCGTTTTTGCTGGTGTTTCTGGGCGTGCTAGGCGGCCTCAATGCTTTCGGCCTGATCGGCCTGTTTCTGGGGCCGGTGCTGCTTGCGGTGTCGGTGGCCATTTGGCGCGAATGGTCGGTGCATGCGCGTTCGAAATGAGTGCTGACACGTCCCCGATGGTATCCTTACGCCTCACTCTTTCGACGCCGCCATGAACCCCGCCAAAGACCGCCAATTATCGCGTCTGGCACTCAATGTGCTCGGTGTGTTCGAGGCCATCGGCCTCGTCGTCATCACGCTGGCCACCCTGGTGGCGGCCGCATTCGAAGTGGCGACCATGGTCGATGCCAGAACGGTATCGCTGGCCGATCTGCTGTTGCTGTTCCTGTACCTGGAAATCCTCGCCATGGTGGGAGTGTATTTCCGCTCTGGGCAGTTGCCGGTGCGTTTCCCCATCTACATCGCAATCGTGGCACTGGCGCGTTACCTGGTGCTCGACATGAAAAGCCTGGATGACTGGCGCATGCTGGGGGTGACCGCCTCGATGCTGCTGCTGGCCATTGCGGTTCTGGTGATCCGCTACGGCCATACGCGCTTCCCCTACAATGAAAATCCGAAAGACACTGACTCGTCGCCATGAACAACAAAATGACCTACCCTGGGTTTCATCAGGCAAGCACAGCCTCACCATGCTGGCGCGCGTCGTAATCGACGGCTGGCTGTTCGGTTTCATTCCCGAAACCGAGGAATGTGCCGGCTGGAGTTTGGGATAAATACAGTAACCTGCCGAGCCGCCTTCCATCCGGGCTGCGCGAGCGTCACGAAGCCCTCTATAAAGTGGCGGTGGATGGCGCGCGCGAAAAAGGCTGGGACCCCGAGCTTGGCGACGACGAATAAATCCCGGGCAGGATGTTCCTGCCGTCTGCAACTTGTCTGATCCCCGCTGATGGAACTCACTCCGCCGTTACTGCAACTTGCCACCCAGGCGCTCGATCGGGTGCTGGACTTCAA
>NZ_LDUG01000019.1:18788-32173 GCF_001530125.1 Thiobacillus denitrificans
ACTGTCGGCGTTTTTTCGCGACCATAAAAAGCTCGGTCCGCGCGAGCGTACGTTTGTGGCCGAAGCCGTGTTCGGCGTGCTGCGCCGCTATCGCTACCTGTCGGTGGTGGTGCCGGCGGCCAATCCGCGCACGCTGATCATCGCCTGGCTGATCAAGTCGCGCGGGATGAGCGGCGCGACGCTGGAGCAATTCGCCAAGCCCGAACTCGTGCAGCACATTCGCGACGCCAGGACGGATGACCTGCCGCTGCCCGTGGCGGCCGACCTGCCCGACTGGGTGATCGAAAAATTGCAGCCGGTGATGAGTGACGCCGACATCCTCGCGCTCGGACGCGCCCTGCAGCAGCCCGCGCCGATGGACGTGCGGGTGAACGCGTACAAGGCCGACCGCGACACCGTACTGGCGCAGTTGCGCGAGGAAGGGCTGGCCGTCGAGCCCACGCCGTATTCGCCGTGGGGCATCCGCTTCAAGGAGCATCCGGCGATCAACCGCCATCCGCTGTTTCTCGATGGCAGCCTGGAAGTGCAGGACGATGGTAGCCAGCTGCTGGCGCTGCTGTTGGGTGCGCGGCGCGGCGAAATGGTGTGCGACTTTTGTGCCGGCGCCGGCGGCAAGACGCTCGCCATCGGCGCGATGATGGCGTCGACCGGGCGGCTGTATGCATTCGACGTCGCTGAAAAACGGCTCGCCAAGCTGAAGCCGCGGCTGGCGCGCTCGGGGCTGTCCAACGTGATGCCGCAACTGATCGCTTCCGAGAACGATACCCGGGTCAAGCGGCTGGCCGGCAAGCTCGACCGCGTGCTGGTCGACGCGCCGTGTTCCGGGCTTGGCACCTTGCGTCGCAACCCGGACCTGAAATTCCGCCAGTCGCCCGAAAGCGTGGCCGAGCTGACGCAGAAACAGGCGTCCATCCTGCGCGCGGCCGCGAAGCTGTTGAAGCCCGGCGGCCGGCTGGTGTATGCCACCTGCAGCCTGTTGCCGGAAGAGAACGAAGTCATCGTTGAAGCGCTGCTGGCCGAAGGCGGGTTCACCCTGCTGCCGGTGAACGAATTGCTGGCGCAGAACAAGATCGATCTCGATACCGGCGCCATGCTCAAGCTGTCGCCCGCCGTGCACGGAACGGACGGCTTTTTTGCCGCCGCCCTGGTTAAAACCGCCGGTTGACCCGCCATGGCTTTGCCGCTATCAATGCGGCGTTCCCTTCCAAAGGCTCGATGCCCTGACATGACGGCTGCGCCGCTCCATCCCGATGCGCTCGGCACGCTGTGTGGCCTGTTCCGTGCGCGCGTCGCAGCGACGCCGGATCAGGTTGCCTACCGCCAGTTCGACGAGGCGCGCGGCACCTGGGTGAGTTTCACCTGGGCGCAGGTGGCGGCCGAGGTGACGCGCTGGCAGGCCGCGCTGGTGAGGGAAGGCCTGGTCCCCGGCGACCGCGTGGCGGTGATGCTGAAAAACTGCGTCGAGTGGGTGATCTTCGACCAGGCCGCACTGGCGCTGGGTCTGGTCACGGTTCCGCTGTATCTCGACGACCGCCCGGACAGCGCGGCCTATATCCTCGATCACGCGGATGCCAAATTGCTGCTGGTCGAAGGCAGGTTCCAGCACCGGAACCTGGCCGAAATTGCCGGCTCGGCCCATGGCCTGCAGCGCATCGTCAGCCTGACCGCGCCGGAAAACGGGCTGGCGGACTGGAGCACGCGCTTCGAGGCGGCGGCCGACTGGCTGGCGGCCGCGGCCGAAACGCCGATCCCCGAACGCCATTTGAGCGCCGACCTGCTGGCCAGCATTGTCTACACCTCGGGCACCACCGGGCGGCCCAGGGGCGTGATGCTGACGCACGAGAACCTGCTGTGGAACGCGTTCTATGCATCGCAATGCGCCGACTTCGGGGCGCACGCGGTGTTCCTGTCCTTTCTGCCGTTGTCGCACACGCTGGAACGCACCGGCGGCTATTACCTGCCGATGCTGCTCGGCGCCGAAGTCGCCTACGCGCGTTCGATCGCCCAGCTGGGGCAGGATATGCAGGACATTCGCCCCACCGTGCTGATCTCGGTGCCGCGCATCTACGAACGGGTGTACGGCCGCATTCAGGACGGGCTGGCGAAAAAAAGCCCGCTCGCCGGAATGCTGTTCAAGCTGGCGGTGCGGGTCGGCTGGCGGCGCTTCGAGCGCGGCCAGGGGCGGGCAAACTGGCATCCCGAACTGCTGCTGTGGCCGCTACTCGACAGGCTGGTGGCACGCAATGTCACGGAAAAACTGGGCGGGCGACTGAAGCTGGCGATTTCCGGCGGCGCGGCGCTGTCGCCCGAGATCGCGCGCGTGTTCATCGGCCTCGGCGTGCCGATCTATCAGGGCTACGGGCTCACCGAAACCAGCCCGGTGGTGTGCGTCAATCGCCCGAATTCCAACGTGCCGGCGGGCATTGGCCCGCCGCTGCCCGGCGTCGAGGTGAAGATCGGCGACAACGATGAATTGCTCACCCGCAGCCGCTGCGTGATGCGCGGCTACTGGCGCGACGAGGAGGCCACCCGCGCCATGATCGACAGCGAAGGCTGGCTGCACAGCGGCGACAAGGCCCGCCGGGACGCAAACGGCCACTACGCAATCGTCGGGCGCATCAAGGACATCATCGTGCTGAACAACGGCGAGAAAGTGTCGCCCACCGACATGGAGTCCGCCATCCTGCTCGACCCCTTGTTCGAGCAGGTGATGGTCGTCGGCGAAGGCAAACCCTATCTGGCCGCGCTGACCGTGTTGAACGAGGAACACTGGCAGGCCTTTGCCGCCAGCCTCGAGGTCGACCCCGGGCATTCAGCGGCCTTGTGCGACCCCCGGGTGGTGAAAGCGCTGACCCGGCGCGTGGCCGATCATCTCAAACACTTTCCGGGCTATGCCCAGATCCGCCGCCTGCATCCCGAACTCAAGCCGTGGACGCTGGACGACGGCCTGCTGACGCCCACGCTCAAGGTCAAACGCAATCAGGTGCTCGATCGCAAACGCGGGGCGGTCGAGGCGATGTATGCGGATTTCGCGCGTTCATAACTCAAATCACAAGGGAGTAGCCCTCATGTCGCATCGAGTCAATCGCCTGGCCGCAGCACTCGTCCTGGCTGGCTGCGCCAATCTTGCGCATGCCGCCGGATTCGCGCTGATCGAACAGAACGCCAGCGGTCTGGGCAACGCCTATGCCGGCCAGGCCGCTGCAGCGACAGACGCCAGCACGATTTTCTTCAATCCGGCCGGGATGACCTACCTGCCCGACCGTCAGGGGGTGGCAGCCGGCCACCTGATTAAGCCGCAAGCCGAATTCACCGGCACCGTGACCCCGGCCATCGGGGGCGGAAATGGTGGTGACGCGGGTGGTCTCGCCCTGGTTCCGAACGCCTACTTTGCGTTTCGGCTGACGCCAGATGTACACCTGGGCGTGGGCATGAACGCACCATTCGGCCTGAAAACCGAATACGACGCCACCTGGAAAGGCCGCACCCAGGCGGTCAAGTCCGAACTGAAGACGATCAACCTCAATCCCTCGATTGCCTGGAAAGCCAGCGAATCGCTCTCGCTCGGCGCGGGGGTGAGCATCCAGTATGCCGAGGCGACACTTACCAACTCGGCCGGCGGCGCTGGCCTGGCCACCGTCAAGGGCGACGATTACGGTTGGGGCTACAATCTCGGCGCATTGTGGCAGGCGAGCGAGGCCACTCGCATCGGCCTCGCCTATCGTTCCGAGGTCGAGCAGACGCTGGCTGGCGATGTCGGCTTCAGCACGGTCGCCTCGCTCGACGGCCCGGTGAACGCCGGCATCACCCTGCCGGATTCGGCTTCGCTTTCCCTGTTCCACAAGTTGAGCCCGAAATGGGATCTGCTGGCGGATGTCACCTGGACCGGCTGGAGCGATTTCAAGGAATTGCGCATCGTGCGCAACAGCGGCGCAGTTCTCGCGGTGACGCCGGAAAACTGGGACGACAGCTACCGGTATTCGCTGGGCGCCAACTACCATCTCAACGACAAACTGACCCTGCGCGGCGGTTTTGCGTTCGACGAAACGCCAGTGTCCGACGCCTCCCGCACCGCACGCATCCCCGACGAGGATCGCACCTGGATCGCGTTCGGCGCGCAGTACCGGCTGTCCCGACAAAGCGCGATCAATGTCGGGTATGCGCACCTGTTCGTGAAGGACGCACGTATTAACAAGACCGAAGACAGCTATCTCCCACCCCAGCCCAACCCGCCGACTCCGGTTACGCTGTCAGGCACCTACAAGGCTTCGGTCGACATTCTTTCCGCGCAGCTCACGCTGAATTTCTGAGTCTGACCCATTCCCTTCGACAATCTGCCGGGGGGGGGCGCAGGAATCATGGCAGTCTTCCGGAACTGTCGGCGTGGGTGCGCGATCCAATCAGGCAACAATCTATCCGCGCGCCGATTCACGGGTCAATTTGGCGCATTGTCGGGCTTGCCAGGGTCCGGATGGTCTTTCCATCGCGCGGGGTGCCGCATGTGGCCTTGTCCGCCCGTTCGATCGCGAATAATCCTTGATTTTTATAGCTTTTATTTGTACATTGGCGGATGAAATTGTCCTTTTTATATGGAACCTGAATTATGCAACTAGGCTTGATTGATCTACCCTGGTGGGGTTATGTGGTGGTGGCGCTCGGCCTGACCCACATCACCATCGCCGCCGTCACCATTTTCCTGCACCGTTCGCAGGCGCACCGCGCCGTCGATCTGCACCCCGTCGTCAGCCACTTCTTCCGTTTCTGGCTGTGGCTCACCAGCGGCATGGTCACCAAGGAATGGGTCTCCATCCACCGCAAGCACCACGCCAAATGCGAAACCGCCGAAGACCCGCATAGCCCGCAGACGCGCGGCATCAAAAAAGTCTTCTGGGAAGGCTCCGAGCTGTATCGCGCCGAGGCCAAGGTGGCCGAGACGCTGGAAAAATACGGCCACGGCACGCCCGACGACTGGATCGAGCGCAACGTCTACAGCCCCCACTCGGCCAAGGGCATCATGCTGATGATGGCGATCAATATCGTCCTGTTCGGCCCGCTCGGCCTGACTATCTGGGCGGTGCAAATGGCGTGGATTCCCGTCACCGCCGCCGGCATCATCAACGGCATCGGCCACTACTGGGGCTACCGCAACTTCGCCAGCGAGGACGCCAGCACCAACATCCTGCCGTGGGGCATCCTGATCGGCGGCGAAGAGCTGCACAACAACCACCATGCCTATGGCACTTCGGCGCGGCTGTCGAACAAGTGGTACGAGTTCGACATCGGCTGGCTGTACATCAAGCTGATGTCCTACGTTGGCCTCGCCACCGTCCGCAAGCTGGCCCCCACCGTGAAATGGCAGCCCGCCAAGCCGTTGTGCGATCTGGATACGCTGCAGGCCATCATCACCCATCGTTATGACGTGATGACGCGCTTTGTGAAAAGCGTGCGCGCGGACAGCATGGCCGAGATCGCCAAGCTGAAAGCCAGTGCGAATCTGCCGCAGAACTGGAACTTCGACAGCTTCCGCCGCTGGTTGCACAAGGAGCCCACCCAGCTCGCCGCCGCCGACAAGGCCGAACTCGATACCCTGCTCGGCAAGAGCGAGCGCCTGCAAACCGTGTATCGGATGCGCCAGGAGCTGGCCGCCATCTGGAGCCGCTCCACTGCCAGCCGCGAACAACTGCTGGAGCAGTTGCAGGCCTGGTGCCGCCGCGCCGAAGACAGCGGCATCCAGTCGCTGAAGGAATTCTCGGTGCGCCTGAGACGCTATGCTTGAGGCTTGGCGCCGTTATGCCTGACAGCTTACGTAACGGACGTCAGGCCGTTCGCTCCTCAAGGGCTGCAGGCACTCATGTAATGCGCGCCCAACAAAAAACCCGCCAACTGGCGGGGCTGGACAAAAGAAAACCCGCCATCGGCGGGTTTTTTGTTGGGCAACCAGCTGAATTACTTCAGCTTGGTTTCCTTGTACATCACATGCTTGCGAGCCTTGGGATCGAACTTGCTGATCTCCATTTTCTCGGGCATGGTCCTTTTGTTCTTCGTGGTGGTGTAGAAGTGGCCGGTGCCCGCAGTGGACTCCAGCTTGATCTTTTCGCGTCCGCCTTTAGCCATGATGGGTCTCCTTAAACAGCGACGCCACGGGCGCGCAGGTCAACCAGAATGGCGTCGATGCCGTTCTTGTCGATGGTGCGCAGGGCAGCCGTGGACAAACGCAGACGGATCCAGCGGTTCTCGCTCTCGACCCAGAACCGGCGGTATTGCAGGTTCGGCAGAAAACGACGCTTGGTTCTATTGTTGGCGTGGGAAACGTTGTTTCCGACCATGGGCTTCTTGCCCGTAACGACACATACGCGAGCCATGACACTGCTCCAAAATTGAGGGTTAACAATGCGGGTTAACTAGCCGGGCTAACAATGGGGGCCAACCCGAGAACCGCGATTTATATCACAGCTTGCGAGTGTGAGGCAAGTTCGGCGACAACTTAGAGTTGGCCGGACTCCATGAACGACAGTGAGGACGCGCCCGCGACGATGAAATGGTCGAGCACGCGCACGTCCACCAGCGCCAGCGCATCCGCCAATCGACGGGTGAGGCTGCGGTCGGCCTGGCTGGGTTCGGCCACCCCGCTGGGATGGTTGTGCGCCAGAATCAGCGCGGCGGCGTTGTGCGCCAGTGCACGCTTGATGATCTCGCGCGGGTAGACGCTGGTTTGCGTCAGCGTGCCGCGGAACAGCTCTTCCACCGCAATCACCCGGTTTTGCGCGTCGAGAAATACGCAGCAGAACACTTCGTATTCCTTGCCGCGCAGAATCAGCCGCAGGTAGTCGCGCACGGCGGTGGGGGACGTCAGCGCGTCGCCCGCCTGCATGTCCTCGGCCAGGGTGCGTCGCGCCATTTCCATTACAGCCTGCAGCAGCGCATATTTGGCCTTGCCGACGCCGGGGGCGGCACAGGCGGCTGCCTGGTTGGCGCGGCACAGGCCGCCCAGGCCGCCAAAGCGCTCGATCAGTTCGCGTCCCAGATCGACGGCACTTTTGCCGACCATGCCGGTACGCAGGAAAACGGCGACCAGTTCGGCATCGGTCAGCACGGCCGCCCCCTGCTTCAGCAGCTTCTCACGCGGACGCGTGTCCTCCGGCCAGTCGCAAATCGCCATGCCTGCCTCCCTCCCGTAGAATGTCGCCATTGTCATGGAAAGCAGCGTGGGAATCGAGACCGTGTCGCTGGCGTACAAAAAAATCATTCTGGGGGTGACCGGCGGGATCGCCGCCTACAAGGCAGCGGAACTGTGCCGCCTGCTGATCAAGGCCGGCGCCGACGTGCGGGTGGTGATGACCGCTGCCGCGCAGCAGTTCGTCACCCCGCTGACGTTTCAGGCCCTGTCCGGCAAGCCGGTGCTGACGTCCCTGTGGGATGCCGCCAGCGGCGACGGCATGGAACACATTCATCTGTCGCGCGATACCGACCTGTTGCTGGTCGCGCCGGCTTCCGCCGATTTCCTGGCCAAGCTTGCGCACGGGCGGGCCGACGACCTGCTGTCGACCCTGTGTCTCGCGCGCGCCTGCAAACTTGCCGTCGCGCCCGCGATGAACCGCGAAATGTGGGCGGCCGCGCCGACCCGGCGCAATCTGGCGCAACTGCATGCGGACGGCGTGAGCGTGCTGGGGCCGGCCGCGGGCGAGCAGGCCTGCGGCGAAACCGGGCTGGGGCGGATGCTGGAGCCGGGCGACATTCTGGCCGGACTGTCTTTGCGTCAGGGCGCGCTGGCGGGCAAGCGGGTATTGATCACCGCCGGGCCGACCTTCGAGCCGATCGACCCGGTGCGCGGGCTGACCAATCTGAGTTCCGGCAAGATGGGCTATGCGGTGGCGCAGGCGGCAGCCGAGGCGGGCGCTGAGGTGTGGCTGGTATCGGGGCCGACCTGTCTCGCAACACCTGCGAGCGTGCGCCGCATCGACGTGCAAAGCGCGGCCGACATGCGCGATGCGGTGCTGCGTGAATTGCCGAGTGATGTGTTCATCGCGGTGGCGGCGGTGGCCGACTACCGGGTGGATGCGGCGGCGACGCAGAAAATCAAGAAAAGCACAGACGGCATGACGCTGCAGCTGGTTGCCAATCCCGACATCCTGGCCGAGGTCGCGGCCTTGCCCGATGCACCCTTTTGCGTGGGCTTTGCCGCCGAGACTGAGCAGTTGGCCGAGCATGCCGAAGCCAAGCGCCTGCGCAAAAAGCTGCCGCTCCTGGTCGGCAACCTGGCGCAGGACACGCTCGGCCAGGATACGGCCGAGCTGGTGCTATTCGACGACCGGGGCCAGCACCGGCTGCCGCGCGCCGACAAGCTCACCCAGGCACGCCATTTGATACGCCACCTTGTAAACCTGCTCAACTGACGAGATCCCGACGAAAATGAAGATGGATGTGAAGATTCTCGACGCCCGCCTGCGCGATCAGCTGCCGCATTACGCCACAACGGGTTCCGCCGGACTCGATTTGCGCGCCTGCATCGATGGTCCGATCATACTAGCGCCGGGCGAAACCCGGCTGATACCCACTGGACTCGCCATCCATCTGGCCGACCCCGGCTATGCCGCGCTGATCCTGCCGCGCTCCGGTCTCGGCCACAAGCACGGCATCGTGCTGGGCAACCTGGTGGGGCTGATCGACTCGGATTATCAAGGTCAGCTCATGGTTTCCGCCTGGAACCGCGGTCAGCAGGCATTCGAGCTCACGCCGATGGAGCGCCTGGCGCAGCTCGTCATCGTGCCGGTGGTGCAGGCCGAATTCAATATAGTGGACGATTTTGAAGCGAGCCGGCGCGGCGAGGGCGGGTTCGGCAGCACCGGCCGCCAGTAGTGTCGGATTTCTTTACACGGGAATAACCGCCGCACCCGACAGGTCAGCCTGCCGGGTGCGGCCATGTTGGGGCATGGAAGTTGCTGAGTACAGCGCCATGTCGGCAGGCTTTCCGGGCGGGAATCGGGGGCAGGCCATTGCGGAGACAATAAACATAAGAGGTTAGCGCTGGCGCATACGTCATGCCCCACACGTCCATATTGCGGTTTGGCCTGATCCTGGCTGCAGCCCTGGTGCTGCTGGCAGGGCTCGGCACGGTCGCGTTTTACCTGTCGCGGCCGCAAGCGCTGCCGCTGCCGGAAGAATTCGACAAGCCCGTGATGGCGGCGCAGATCGAGTTCCTGGCCGATGCCCTGCGGCGCAGCGCAGCGCAAATCGCCGCCCATCCGCAGACGCTGGCGTGCTTTGTCAGCGCCGCGCCGGCGGTGTGTCAGACGCAGGCCGCCAACCTGCACGCCCTGAATCAGGACGCCACCGTGTTGTTCGTCACGGCCGAGCAGAATCAGCTGCTGCCGGGCTTTCTGCCGGGCGACACCCGGCGGCTGCTGGCCGGTGCCGGGGGCGACGGCACTGGGGCGACGGCCACAGCCACCTTCAATCTGTCCTTGTCGCAGCCGGTGATGGACAGCGACGGCAAACGGCTCGGCTTTGTCATCGTCGAGCAAAGCGTGCCACAGCTGCAGTCCCTGTTTGACACCCTGCCACTGCCGGACGCTGCCGCCTACGCCGAGTTGCAGCAAGTCCAGACGGGCGATACGTCCATGGTGCTGATGCGGCGCGGCAACCAGGCGATCAAACGAGATGCCCACCCCACCCTGATCGCGCTGGCCGGAACGCCGTGGCAGATCGCGGTGTGGCGACCCATCACGCCGGTGGTTGAAAGCGTGGCACCCTATGCAATTGGTTGGCTGGTGGCGAGTCTGGTGATCGCGATTTTGGTGATGGCGACCATGCTGTCGGTGCGCAACCGGGTGACCGACAGCCTGCGCATGCTGGTGAAATTCACCAACGATCTGCGCCTGCTGCGGCTGCGTGCCGAGTATCCGGTCAGTCTGGCTGAGTTCAAGACGCCGCTCGAGACCATGCTGAAACTCGGCAAGGTGATGATGGGGCGGCAGAAGGAAGTCACCACACAGGCGCGGATGGATCATTTGTCGCAGGTCAACAACCGGCGCAGTTTCGACGAAAAGCAGAAGGAGCTGTTCGCCAGCCTGAAAGACGGCTGGTCGCACAGTTTGTTGATTCTCGATATCGACAACTTCAAGCAGGTCAACGACACCTTCGGTCACGAAGCGGGCGACCAGCTCATCATCAAGTTCGGCGATGCGCTTAAGGCCTGCCTGCGTAACAGCGACTTCATCGCTCGCCTGGGCGGCGATGAATTCTGCGTGCTGTTTCCCTTCACCCCGCTGGAACGTGCGCAGGAACTCGCCGAGCGCCTGCGCGCCAAGATGCCGGAAAGCATTGAGCTCATCCCCGGGGTGACGCACAAGCTGTCCTGGAGCGGCGGCCTCTCAGAATACAGCCGCGACGACAAGCAGGAAAACGAGGCGCTGGCGCGCGCCGACGCCGCCTTGCTGGAAGCCAAGCGCGGCGGCCGCAACGCCACGCGGGTCAGGGCCGCCGCCTGAAGCCGGCCAGCAGCAGACCCGCTCCAAGCACGCCCCACAGCGTCAGCACCGGCGCATTGCCCCAGCGCGCGTAGGGTGTGCTGCCGGCATAGCCCTGGATTTCGCCGGACAGGCTGCCGGTGGTGAAAGGCGGCAGGCTGGCCAGCATCCGGCCTTTCGCATCGATGATCGCGGTGACGCCGGTATTGGTTGCGCGCAGCATCATGCGCCCGGTTTCCAGTGCACGCATCTGCGACATCTGCGCGTGCTGCCAGGGCGCGAACGAATCGCCGAACCACGCCAGATTGCTCACGTTCACCAGCACGCTCGCCTCGGGCAGCTGGCGGATGATCTCCTCGCCGAAGGCATCCTCGTAACAGATATTGGCGGCCACCCGCTGGCCGCCAATTGCGAGCGGACGCTGGTCGACGGCGCCGCGCGCAAAATCCGACAGCGGAATGTGCAGCACCTCGATCACCCAGCCCCAAACTGCTTTCAGCGGAATGTATTCGCCGAAGGGCACCAGATGCCCCTTGTGATAGCGCTGGCTGGGCGCGGCGCCGAGGCTGATGACGCTGTTGTAGTAGGTGCCCGCGAGCGATCCGGTGGGCAGCCCGGTCAGCACGTCGCCGCCGTTTTGCCGGCCGATGGACGTCAGGCCGGCGCGATAGGCATCGGGAAGATCATTTTCAAACAGCGGCAGCGCGGTTTCCGGCAGCACGATCAGTTGCGCAGGCGAGGCCGTGGCCATGCGCGCGTAGGTCTCCAGGGTGGCACGGGCTGCTTCCGGCTGCCATTTCATGTCCTGCGGGATGTTGCCCTGCAGCAGCGCGACCGTGGTCGGCGCGCCGTCCGGCGTTGTCCAGTCGATGCCGCGCAGGACCTGGCCGCCGACCCCTAACGCCACGATCGCCACCACGGCCCAGGCGCGCTGCGCCAATTGACCGCGCGTCGTCACGCTCCATGCCAGCAGGGCGGCGATCAGCGCCACGAGATATGACACGCCATAGACGCCGACCAGCGGCGCATAGCCCGCCAGCGGGCTCGCTGGCACCTGCGAATAGCCCAACACCAACCAGGGGAAGCCGGTGAAAAGCCAGCCGCGCACCCATTCCGTCGCCCCCCACGCGAGCGGCATTAACAGCAGCAGGCGCAAAGCAGGTGAGATGCGCCAGCGCGCCTGCAATGCGCCGACCGCAGCCGGGAAAAGCGCCAGCACGGTGCAAAACAGGAAGGTCGCGAGCGCCGCCAGCCACGTCGCCATGCCGCCATACACCGACAGGCTGACGAATACCCAGCTCACGCCGGCAATGAAGAAGCCCCAACCCCAGACCAGGCCGATGAGAAAGCCGGCGCGCCGCGAGGCGGTGCGCGCCAGCAGCCCGAATAGCACGGCCAGGCTCAGCACAGGCAAGGGCCAGAAATTGAACGGGGCGAAGCCTGCGACCGCGAGTGCGCCGGCGCCCAGGCTGATGAGCAGCAGGGGAAAGGACAGATGGCGCATGGCGGGAAGCGTGGCCGCCATGGATGACAAGGCGTGGGTCAAAGCGGGGCTTCGAAGTCGATATGGCCGTCGATCAGCGTGTAGCGCACCCGGCCCTGCATCGGCTGGTTGAGGAAGGGCGTGTTGTTGCCCTGGCTGGCCAGGGCCTTGGGGGTGACGACCCACTCGGCGGTCTCGTCGAATATGCAGATGTCGGCGCAACTGCCGACCGTCAGGTTGCCGCCCGGCACGCCCAGGATCTGCGCGGGTTTCCACGAAATCAGGTCGATCGCCTGCAGCAGTGGCACGCCCATCTCGCGCGCCCACTTCAGGGTCAGCGGCAGCAGCAGTTCGACCCCGGAGGCGCCGGGCGCCGATTCGCCGAACGGAACCTGCTTCACGTCCTCGTCGACCGGGGTGTGATCGGAGCACAGTGCGTCGATGGAACCGTCGCGCAACGCTGCGCGGATGGCGTCGCGGTCGCGCAGGCTCCTCAGCGGCGGCACTAGATGCAGATGCGAGTCGAAGCTGACGAGGTCGTTTTCAGACAGGTGAACGTGGGTGCTGGCGACGTCGCAGGTGACCGCCAGCCCCTGCGCCTTGGCGGCGCGCACCATGGCGATGCCTTCGTACGTCGATAGCCGGGCAAGATGAATGCGGGCGCCGGTCTCGCGCGCCAGCAGCAAAATCGTTGCCAGCGCCACCGTTTCGGCCAGTGCCGGAATGCCGGGCAGTCCGAGACGCGAGGCGACGGCACCGTCGTGCGCGACGCCGCCGCGCGCCAACGATGCATCCTGCGGCCGCAGCCACAGGCTGAAGCCAAAGGTGGAGGCGTATTCCATTGCGCGCAGCAGCACCTGGCTGTTGGCCGGCAGGGCATCGGCCTGGGTGAAGGCGCGGCAGCCTGCCTCGGTCAGCTCGGCCATCTCGGTCAGCATCTTGCCTTCGAGCTTTTGCGTCAGCGCGCCGATCGGATAGACGCGCGGTCCGGGCAGGTTTTTGGCGCGGAATTTAAGCATTTCAACCAGCCCCGGCTCGTCGAGCGGCGGGTCGGTGTCGGGCGGGCAAGCGAGCGAGGTGATGCCGCCGGCGGCGGCGGCGAGCATTTCCGATTCCAGCGTGGCGCGGTATTCGAAGCCGGGTTCGCGCAGTCGCACCGACAGGTCGACCAGGCCGGGGCAGACGACAAGGCCGGTGGCGTCGAGGGTGCGGTTGGCGTGGAAGTCGGCGGGCGCGTGGCCATTGCCGACAATCTTGCCCGCCGCCACGAATATGTCGGCAATTTCGTCGCGAGCATTCATCGGGTCGATCACGCGGCCGTTTCTGATATGGATTTTCATGAAGCAAACCCTGGGTGAACCACAGAGACACAGAGGCACGGAGAAAAACGGCAGACGCTTCGGTCCCGGCTACGGCGGTTCATTGTTTTATCGGGG
>NZ_LDUG01000019.1:32414-220468 GCF_001530125.1 Thiobacillus denitrificans
GGGGTGCATGACGATGGCATCCGGTTTGGCAAGCGCGAGTTTTTCCGATGTCAGGCCGAAGAACTTGAAGTATTCCTGCGCGGAAGGCAGCCGCGCGCCCTTCATGCGTTCGCTCTGCAGGCGCAGCATGATGACCACATCGCAACCGGCAAGGCCGGCCCCCATGTCGTGGAACACCCTGACCCCCATTTGCTCGACCCCGGTGGGGAGCAGGGTTTTTGGGGCGATCACGCGCACTTCCGGCACTCCGAGCGTGGTCAGCGCGTGAATCTGCGAGCGCGCCACCCGCGAATGCAGCACGTCGCCGACGATGGCCACTGTCAGATTGTGGAATTCGCCCTTGAAGCGGCGGATGGTGAACATGTCGAGCAGGCCCTGCGTCGGATGCGCGTGGCGGCCGTCGCCGGCGTTGATCACCGAAATGTGCGGCGCGACGTGGCGCGCGATGAAGTGCGCCGCCCCCGACTGTCCGTGGCGCACGACGAACATGTCGGCGTGCATCGCGGCGAGGTTGTCGACAGTGTCGAGAATCGCCTCGCCCTTGGTCTGGCTGGAGGTCGCGATGTTGAGGTTGACGACGTCGGCGGACAGCCGCTTGGCCGCGATCTCGAAGGTGGTGCGGGTGCGCGTCGACGGTTCGAAGAACAGGTTGAAGATCGACTTGCCGCGCAGCAGCGGGACCTTCTTCACCTCGCGCTCGCCGACGTCCATGAAGGATTCGGCGGTGTCGAGAATCTGCGTCAGGATCGCGCGCGGCAGGCCGTCGAGGGTGAGCAGGTGGCGCAGCCTGCCGTCTTCGGTGAGTTGTAGATTCATGCGAGGGAAAGAGTCAGATGGCCGTCGTCGAGGCGCGAAAGATTGATGTTCTGGTGGGCCGGCACGTCGAGTGCGAGCCCTGTGAAATCCGGGTGGATCGGTAGCTCGTGGCCGCCGCGGTCGACCAGCACCGCCAGCCGGATCGAAGCCGGACGGCCGTAGTCGAACAGCTCGTTCATCGCCGCGCGCACCGTGCGGCCGCTGTACAGCACGTCGTCGACCAGCAGGATGTCGCGGTTTTCCAGGTCGAAGGGCAGGTTGGACGGCTTCACCTGCGGGTGCAGCCCGATGCGCGAAAAGTCGTCGCGGTAGAAGGAGATGTCGAGCATGCCGAGCGGCAGTGGGCACTGCAGCAACGCGTGCAGGCGTTCGGCCACCCATACGCCGCCGGTGTGTATGCCGACGATGACGATATCCGGCGTGATGGTGGGCGCGATGGCGTCGGCCATGCGGGCAATCAGCGGGTCGACGTCAGGCAATGAGGCGTGCATCAAAAAATCCTTGCAATATCAGTTGGGCGGCGACAGCGTCCACCAACGCCTTGTTCTTCTTGCCGTGAATGCCGCGTTCGTGCAATTCGGACTCGGCGGCCGTGCTGGTGTGGCGCTCGTCCACCAGAAACACCGGCAGCTTGAAACGCGATTCTAATTTGCGCGCGAAGTTTTTGGCCACCCGCGTCATTTCATGTTCGCTGCCGTCGGCGTGGGTGGGCAGCCCCAGCACCAGCAGCACCGGCTGCCATTCGGCAACCAGCCTGGCGATGGCGGCCAGCCGCTCGTCATTGGAACCTGCCTGGATGACGGTGAGCGGATGGGCGACTCCGATTGACAGTTCGCCCGAGGCGACGCCGGTGCGCTTCAGCCCCAGGTCGAAGGCCAGCACCGTGCCGTGGGTCGATTCCGGGTTCAAGCGTGCCCGGCTTCTTCGGACAGGCTGGCGAAGTCGATGCCGAGGCGCTTCATCGCTGCAGGCAGGCGTTCTTCGGGCGCCAGGTCGAAGATCACCTGCGGGTCTGCGGCCACTGACAGCCACGCGTTCTGCTTGATTTCCTCTTCCAGCTGGCCGGCTGACCAGCCTGCATAGCCCAGCGAGACCATGAATTTTTCAGGCCCCGCGCCTTGGCTCACTGCTTCCAGCACATCCTTCGAGGTGGTGAGGCTGACCGCGTCGTTGACGGTGAGGGTGGAGCTGAAGGTGAGCGGCGGCGTGTGCAGCACAAAGCCGCGTTCGGTCTGCACCGGGCCGCCAAAGTAGACGGTCTTTCGTTGCAGGCGCTCGGGCAGCGACAGTCCGATCTGCTCGAACAGCGTCGACAAGTCCAGATCAATCGGCCGGTTGACCACCACGCCCAGCGCGCCCTGCTCGCTGTGGTCGCAGATATAGGTCAGCGTGCCGTTGAAATTGGGATCGACCATGCCCGGCATGGCGATCAGAAAATTGTGGGTGAGATTGACGGTATCCATGATTGCCCTCCCATTGTAATCTGCCTCAAATCAGGCAAACACCCTTTTTGCACCTGTTCCTACACTATAGCGGCCAGTATGCCCCATGACTGAATATGCACGCGCCCTGGTGTGGTTTCGCCGCGATCTGCGCGACTTCGACCACGCTGCGCTCTACCATGCACTCAAGCGAAGCCGCCAGGTCGTGTGTGCCTTCATATTCGACCGCGACATCCTCGATACGCTCCCCGATCCGGCTGACCGCCGGGTCGAATTCATCCACGCCAGCGTCGGCGAACTGCAGCAGGCCCTGGCGGCCCGGGGCGGCGGCCTTGTTGTCAGACATGGCGTCGCGCGCGACGAGATCGTGCAATTGGCGGCCGACTTCCAGGCCGAAGCCGTGTTCTTCAACCACGACGACGATCCTGCCGCCCTGGTGCGCGACGCCGCCGTCGAAGCTGCGCTGCGCGCGCGCGACATCGCCGTCCATCACACCAAGGATGCGGTGATCTTCGAGCGTGAGGAAGTGCTTACCGCCGGCGGCACGCCTTACAGCGTCTTCACCCCCTACAAGAATGCCTGGCTGAAAAGGCTGACGCCGTTTGACCTGCAAGCCTACCCGGTCGATGTCTATACCAACCGGCTGGCGGCGCAGTCCTCTGTCATTCCGAGCCTTCAGGACATGGGGTTTGAGCCCACCAACCTGTTTGAAATGAAGCTGCCCACCGGCATGGCGGGCGGCGCGCAGCTGTTCGAGGACTTTCTCGACCGCATTGACCGCTATCAGGACGCGCGCGACTTTCCCGCGCAGAAGGGCCCGTCGACTCTGTCGGTGCATCTGCGCTTCGGTACGGTGTCGATTCGCCAGCTCGCAGCCGCGGCCTGGCAGCAGGGCGGGCGCGGCGCGCAGACCTGGCTGTCCGAACTGATCTGGCGCGATTTCTATCATCAGATTCTCTGGCACCGCCCCGACGTCGCCTGCGGGCATAGCTTCAAACGCCAATACGACGCGCTGCCGTGGCCGAATCCGCCCGGCCATTTCGAAGCCTGGTGCGAAGCACGCACCGGCTACCCGCTGGTCGACGCCGCGATGCGCCAACTCAACCAGACCGGCTATATGCACAACCGCCTGCGCATGGTCGCCGCCTCGTTCCTGGCCAAGGATCTGCTGGTCGACTGGCGGCTCGGCGAGCGCTACTTCGCCGACACGCTGATCGATTTCGACCTCGCCGCCAACAGCGGCGGCTGGCAATGGGCGGCCTCGGTCGGCTGCGACGCCCAGCCCTGGTTTCGCATCTTCAATCCGGTGACGCAATCCGAGCGCTTCGACGCGCAGGGAAAATTTATCCGTCGCTATCTGCCCGAACTCGCCCACGTGCCCGACACGTTCATCCATTCGCCGTGGACGCTGCCTGCCGCCGAGCAGCAGCGCGCGGGCTGCGTCATCGGGCGCGATTACCCGTTGCCGATCGTCGATCACGCCGTGCAAAGGGGGCTGGCGCTGGCGCTTTTCAAGCAGGCCGCGCTGCCTGCGCTAAAGTAGCGTTCGCGGCGTAACGCCGCATCCAACAAGGAGGTTTTATGGCGGTATGGTTGATTCCCGCGGTCAAGGCAATTCTGCCTTTCATCAGTCCGATCGTTTCATCGGCGCTGCCGGTGTTTACCACGCGCAAAAGTGACGAGGCGGCCGCAGCCCAGACCGGCGTCTTGCAGCAGCAGATCACCGAGCTGCAGTCGGCGGCCTCGCAGAATGCGCGGCACGTCAAGGAACTGGCCGAGCAGTTGCAGAAAACAGTGACCGCGCTCGAGCAGGGCGCGGCCGTCGCAGAGTCGCGCTTCAGGCAGACCGCCGTGCTGTGCGGTGTGGCCGTCGCGTTCTCGCTGTTCGCCATCGGTGTTTCGCTGTTCGTCCTTTTTTCGGGCTAGCGCGGGGGGCGATTTGCTTTTCGCGGCGCGCCACCCACACTTGAAAGGCGCATGGCGCGCAAACCGCTTGCTCAATCACGCTCGAGGAGCCAATCGCATGGCAAATTTCAAAATTGAAGACATCGAAGGAATCGGCCCTGTGCTGGGGGAAAAATTCCGCTCCGCCGGCGTGAAGGGCACGGATGCGCTGCTGAAAAACGCGTTGACGCCCAGTCAGCGCAAGGCGCTGGCGGAAAAAACCGGCCTGTCCGAAGCGCGCGTGCTGAAGTTCGCGAACAGGGTCGATCTCTATCGGGTCAGCGGTGTGGGCGCCGAATATGCCGAGTTGCTCGAAGTCGCGGGGGTCGACACGGTGCCCGAACTCGCCACGCGGAACGCGGCCAGCCTCACCCAGGCAATGTCGGCCGTCAATCAGGAGAAGAAGCTGACCCGCCAGGTGCCTGCGGAATCCGCGGTGACGAAATGGATCGAGCAGGCCAAGGGACTGCCCCGAATGCTGGCATACCGATCCGGATGGAATGAAAAAGCCGGGCAATGCCCGGCTTTTTCATTCCATCATTTCAAACTGGAATCGACAGCGCTTACGCGGCCTTTTCGTGGTGATAACCGGTTACGGTATCCACTTCGGATTTGGAACCCAGAATCACCGGCACGCGCTGGTGCAGGCCTTCGGGGCTGAGATCGAGGATGCGCTCACGACCGGTGGTGGCGGCGCCGCCAGCCTGTTCGACGATGAAGGCCATCGGGTTGGCTTCGTACAGCAGACGCAGCTTGCCGGCCTTGGCGGGATCCTTGGTGTCCTTGGGGTACATGAAGATGCCGCCGCGAGTCAGGATGCGGTGCACTTCGGCCACCATCGAGGCGACCCAGCGCATGTTGAAGTCCTTGCCGCGCGGGCCGGTCTTGCCGGCGAGGCATTCGTCGACGTAGCGCTGCACCGGCTTTTCCCAGAAACGCATGTTGGAGGCGTTGATCGCGAATTCGCGGGTTTCGGTCGGAATCTTCATGCTGGGGTGGGTCAGCACGAACTCGCCGACGTCGCGGTCGAGGGTGAAGCCGTGGGTGCCGTGGCCGAAGGTCAGCACCAGCATGGTCGACGAACCGTAGATCGCATAGCCGGCGCACACCTGCTGGGCGCCGGGCTGCAGGAAGTCCTCGGTCTTGGCGGCGCGGCCGGCGACCGGGGCTTTCAAAATCGAGAAGATGGTGCCGACCGAGATGTTGACGTCGACGTTGCTTGATCCGTCGAGCGGATCGAACACCAGCAGGTACTTGCCGAGCGGATACTGGCTGGGGATCGGATAGAGCTCATCCATTTCTTCGGAGGCCATGCCGGCCAGGTGGCCGCCCCACTCGTTGGCGCCGATCATGATGTCATTGGTGATGACGTCGAGCTTCTTCTGCGTTTCGCCCTGGATGTTCTCGGAATCCAGCGAACCCATCACGCCCAGCAGCGCGCCCTTGTTGACGACGTTGGAAATCGCCTTGCAGGCAATGACGACGTCGTTCAGCAGCGAGGTGAAATCGCCGGTGGCGCCGGCGGTGCGGCGCTGCTCTTCAATGATGAACTGGGTAAGTGTGGTGCCGGTATGCATGGTCTGACTCCGAAATGTATAAGTAAATCATAATATTATACATGAGCGGGATTGGCCGCTGCTTAGTCTGTTCCCACCAATTGATCCGAGCGGGTGAAGGTCCAGGTGCGCGTGATGGACAGAATGTCGGCCTTTTCCCGCATGTCGTCGGGGAAGCGCGCGTAGGGCGCGGCAAGCTCGACGATCCTGATCGCAGCGGTGTCGAGAATCTTGGAGCCGGAGGAACGGTTGACGTCGACCTGCTCGATGCGGCCATCGGAATGGATCGACACGGTCAGCTGGAGACTGCCGTAGAGACCCTGGCGGCGCGCGGCTTCGGGATAGTTGACGTTGCCGACCCGCTCGACCTTGGTGACCCAGTCCTCGACGTAGCGCGCAAATGCGTATTCCTTGACGTTGGCGCCGACGAAGGCGCGCTTGGGACGCTTCTGGTATTCGTCCCACTCCTGCGAGATGCGCGCCTGCAGCTGCGCCATTTCACGCGCCTGCTGGTTGATCTGGCTGAGGTCGACGGCGGGCTGAGCCGGCGTCGGCGGCGCCGCCTGCGGCCGCTCCTGCAGCTGGCCGTTGGGCTGAAGCTGGGTCAGCAAGGCCTTGGCCTGCTGTTCAAGCGCGGCCACCCGCGCCTGCAAGGCAGCTTCTTCGCTGCCGGTCTGGGTTTCGCTACTGGCGGGCAGCGGGCTCTTCAAGCGTCGGTCTTCATCGATATTGCCGCCACCGGCCAGGCTCACCTGCGCCAGGGCGTCTGGGCTGAGGGGCGTTTCCAAGGTTTTGGCGTTGACCAGCACCACTTCCATCGGCAGGTTGGGATCCTCGAACAGGCGCGGGTTGATCTGCACGAACTGGGTCGACAGCACCACGCCGTGCACCGCCGCAGACGCCAGCAGGGCCAGTGCGATGCGCGTGCCCTGTTTGGACGGTTCGGCGAGGAGGATAGGGGGAGCAGCGGACACGATGCAGGCAGAAAGTGGAATCAGTTTTGATTTTACGGAAGCGCGACGCTGCTGTCAGGCGGCGTCTCCAGGGTTTCCTGGTACTCGGCGTGAAAGTGGATGTCGAGCAGGTCGATATTCGAAATCGCCAGCCGCACCCGCGCTCCCGCAGCGACGCCCATCACCGATGGTGCGCGCGTCACCAGCGGCAGCGTGTCGAGGCGCACCAGGTCTTCGCGGATGACTTTGGCGGTGACCTCCTGAATGTCTTCCTGCTGCATCCAGCGCAGCATCCAGTAACGCTCCAGCCGCCGCTGGAACTCATTGTAGGCATCGTAGGCCAGCTCGAACTCGCGCACCACTGAAAATAGCTGCTCGCTCCTCGGCGGGTAGACCGGATCGCCACCCTGCACCAGGCTGATCAGCTGGCGCTGGTTGACGAGATCCACATAGCGCCGCAGCGGCGACGACGACCACGCATACTGGTCGACGCCGAGGCCGACGTGCGGATCGGGCGAAGTCGTCATGCGCGTCTTGCCGTTGGACTGCGCGCGATAAATCCCCGGCACCTTTTTCTCCGCCAGCCAGCCGCCCCAGTGCGCGTTGGCGAAAATCATCAGCTCGGACACCACCTTGTCGATCGGGCTGCCGCGCTTGCGCGGCACGATGCTGATGCGATCGTTGTCGACCTTGAAGTTGTAGTCGACGCGGTCGACCGTGTCGGCCTTGCCGCGCCCGGCTTCCAGCACCGCGGAAAAATCGCGCAGCCATTCGAGCTCGCGACGATACGGGTAGTCGGGCACGGCCGGGTTCTTCAGGGTGTCGTCGTTGAACAGCACCTCCAACGTCTCGTGGCGCAGGTTGTCGGCGATGTGCACCATTTCGAGCTTGGATTCGGTGCCGAGCACGCGCAGGTCGGGCGCCACGTCCACGTACAGCGACAGCGCCGGGCAGTCGTGGGTTTCGCCCAGCGTGTAATGGTGGATCAGCGCCTCCGGCAGCATGGTGATCTTGCCGCCGGGGTAGTACACGGTGGAGAGTCGCTCGCGCGCGACGCGGTCGAGTTCCGAGCCGGGGGTAATGCCGAGCGCGGGCGCCGCGATGTGGATGCCGACGCGCACGCTGCCGTCGTCGCGCCACTCGACCGACAGCGCATCGTCGATCTCAGTGGTCGCCTCGTCGTCCATCGAGAAGGCGCGCACGGTGCTTTTCGGCAGTTCGGGCGGGTCGCTTGGATGTAAAGCAGCCGGCTCGGTGACGTCGGCGAACCCGGTGCCGCGCGGAAAGTATTCCAGCAGGAAGGTCGCCAGATGGAAATCGAGCGTCGACGGAATCGCGCCGCAGCGTTCGATCAGTCTCAATTGGGACAGCCCGGTGGCCGCCGCCGCGTCTTCCAGCGCCTTGTATTCCAGCGTGTTCTTGTCCGGCGCGATGAGGATGCGCGGGATCAGAGAGGCGTATTCCTCCGGCAGCCGGAAGGCCGCCAGCGCGGCGGCCAGATGCGCCTGCCGCTCCGCCGCCAGGCGCTTTTTCTCCACCCCAGCCTTGGCTGCCGCCAGCGTTTCGGCCGGCGCCGGGCGGTAGCGGCCACGGCCTCTTTTGTGGAAATAGATCGGCGAGCCATGCAGCTTCAGCAACAGCGCCACCGATTCCGGCGGCGTCGGCGCGTGGCCGTAGTACTCCTGCGCCAGTTCCCCGAAGCCGAACTCGTCGGCGCCCGCTGCCTCCCACAGAAAGTCGGCGTCGAGCTCCGCCGCCAGCGTCTCCGCCTCGGCCATCACCTCGGTCGGCGCCGGCGCGGCGAAGCGCAGCAGGATGTTGGCCGCCTTGATCTTGCTGCGCTTGCCCGAGGCGGTTTCCACCTGTGCCGTGGCGTCGGTTTCGGACAGGATGGAACCGGCCTTGAAATGGCCGTCCTCTTCAAAGATCAGGTACATGAAAAATCAGAAATCCAGAATGGTTTGGTAGTGGCGCTCGAACCCGGCAAAGCCGTGGTCGCCGCCGTCTTCGATGATCTGCGTGGCGCCGGCATAGTAGGCCACCGCATCGCGGTAATCGAGTACCTCGTCGCCGGTCTGCGCCAGCAGCAGGCAGCGTTCAGGCCGAGTGATGCGTTCGACATCCAGTGCCGCGAGTTCGTTCAGGTGCGCTTCGGTGAGCATCCACTTCTCGCCGGTGTGCCAGTTGGTCTGCGGGCCGAGCGCGGCGCGCAGCAGTGTGTGGGCGTGCACCGCCGGGTTCACCAGCACCGCCTTCCAGCCGTGTTTTTCCGCCAGATAGGTGGCGTAGACGCCGCCCAGCGAACTGCCAATCAGCGTGACCGATTCGGGGCGGCGTTGTTCCAGTTCGGCCTCAACTAGCGCGATGGCCGCGCGCGGGCTATTGGGTAGCGCCGGGCAATAGTAGTCCGCCTGGCGGCCGAGGCTGGCCATGTGCTCGCCGAGCTGGCGGGCCTTGCCGGACGCGGGGGAGGAATTGAAGCCGTGGAGATAGACAATCATCCCGGAATTTTACCGGGGTGGCTCGGTTTCCAGAAATGAGCGAACCGCCTCAGTCGTTAAAGCAGGAGAAATCGGCCTTGGTGACGCCGCGTCGAGATGCAGTAGACCAGGGCACGGACGCAGCTACCTGCTACGGAGCATCGCCTCGAATTGCGTCGGCGGAAGCGGTTTGGCGTAGAGGTTGCCCTGCGCATAGTCGCAGCCCGCGGCGGACAGCAAGCTGCGCTGCCCCTCGGTTTCCACGCCTTCCGCGACCACTTTCAGTCCCAGCTCGTGTGCCATCACGATGATGGCCTTGGACAGGGCCATATCATTGGGATCCGTCTCAAGGTCGCGCACGAACGAGCGATCGATCTTCAGATAGTCAATGGGAAATTGCTTCAGATAGGACAGCGAGGAATATCCCGTGCCGAAGTCGTCGATGGCGATCTGGATCCCGGCATCGCGGAGCATGAACAGTTTGTCGATTACATCCGAGTGCGCGTTCAGCAGCAGACCTTCGGTAATCTCGACGATCAGGTTCTCCCCGGAAAACCCGAGTTCGCGGAAATGGTTCAGCCATGCTTCTGCGTTGACACGGCTTTCCATCCTGAATTGAACCGGGGACATGTTGATGCTCACCCTGAAGTCCTTCCCGAATTGCGTGCTCCACTGCTTTGCCCAGTGCGCTGATTCCCTGAATACCCAGTCGCCGATCTCATGGATGAGCCCGGTTTCTTCCGCAAGCGCAATAAATTCAATCGGATCGACTTGGCCGCGTACGGGATGCTGCCAGCGCAGCAGCGCCTCGGCCTTGTGGATGCGGCCGGTGGCGAGATCGATGATCGGCTGGAAATGCGTCGTGAACTGCTTGTCCGAGATCGCCTCGCGCAAATCCTTGCTCAATTTCAGCCTGGCTTGTGCGGCTTCCTGCAACAACGGCGTGAAATGGCTGAAGCGGTTGCGCCCCTGTTTTTTAGCGGCATACATCGCCTGGTCGGCATGCTTCATCAGGGTGTCGATATCGCTGGCATCGGTCGGGTACAGGGTGATGCCAATGCTGGCCGAGATGTAGGTCACCTCGTTGCCCAGCTGAAAAGGCTCGGCCAGCTTTCCGATGATTTTCTGGGCGATGTCCTCGACGTGGCTGCGCCCCGATAGCTCGGTCAGGATGACCGTGAATTCGTCGCCGCCCAAGCGGGCGACCGTGTCGGCATCGCGAATGCAGCCGCGAATGCGCTGGGCCGCCTCCTGCAGCAGGATGTCGCCCACATCATGCCCCAGCGTATCGTTGACTTCCTTGAATTCGTCGAGGTCGATCAGCAGCAGCGCCAGTGACAGATCGGCGCGCCGGGATTTGTTGATTTCCAGCTCCAGTCGATCGAGAAATAAGCGCCTGTTGGGCAACTGCGTCAGCGGGTCGAAATTGGCCTGGCGCTGGATGGTTTCTTCCGCCTGCTTGCGTTCGCTAATGTCGAGGTAGGTTCCAATCACCCGAACGGGCGCATGGGCCGCATCGCGGGCGGCGACCATGCCGCGGACCTGAATCCACTTCCAGCGCCCATCCTTGCAGCGTTTTCGGTGTTCGTTGGTGAAGGTGTCGCTGCTGCCGTCAATCAGCGTTTGGCGTGCGGCAGCCAGCCCAGCCATATCGTCCGGATGAATCCGCCGTTCCCAGTCATCCATGTCGGTGCCGATTTCGTCGTCGGCAAACCCCAGCATGGCCTTGCAACGGCTTGAAAGCAGAATCCGGTTGCCCGGAATATCCAGATCCCACACGCCTGCGCCGGTGCTGTCCAGCGCGAAGCGCCAGCGTTCCTCCACATCGCGCAGCCTGGCATTGACCTCGGCCAACGCCTGCTTGGACAGGACGAGCTTGCGCACGAGCGGCGCCACCAGCCAGGACAGCAGCAGCATGCCGGCCAGAACCAGCCCGCCCAGCAACGGCACGATGACCTGGAGTTGCTGTTTGACGGGGCCGAACAGTTTCGCCTGATCGATCTTCAGCACCATGCCGGGTCCAAGGGTGCCCATCGGGGTATACGCCGCGACGACGTTCTTGCGCCGATAATCCCGCGTGAACACCGTGCCGGTTTCCCCGTCCAGGGCATGACTCATCGGCAACGGCCGACCTTCCACCGTGCGGGCAATGCGCGGGAACACCCGTTGCGTCAGGGTGAGCGGAAAGCACTGCATGTCCTGCTCCAGGGGGGCGCATACGGCAAGGTCCGCCGTTTTGCCGAGCATTTCCGCATCAGCGATGGCGCGCGTCAGATGCGGCAGGGTGGATTCGGTCCTTGCCGTGCCGATGCGGTTTCCCCCTTCGTCCACTACATCGCGGACCACCTGCAGGATCAATTGCCCGTTCCACAACAGGCGCGCCTCGACGTGCGTGTTGAGGGGAACGCTGAGCGCCGGGTTTTCCGACAGACGGCCCGCGCGCACGATCTCGTTGTCGCGACTGTCCTGAAAGGAGACGCCTGCGAATCCGGTCGGCTGAAGCGACTCCGCGATCTGCTGCAAGGCCTGGCGGCCGTCTTCGTTGTCCGGCTCCGCCTTGAGCAGCTGCAGGTTATGGATCACGAAAGAACGGGTGGAAACCGTCAGCGCATTGGTCACGCCCGCGCTGATTTCGCTTTCGAACAGGCGCCGGCCGCTCTGCAACGAGGCTTCCAGGCTTCTGATCAGGATGGACTCCGCCTGTCGCTGCATCACGGCATAGACGGCGATGCCCGAGGCGAGGGTCAATGCAACCAGGATGAGGCCGCCAACGATGCCGATGCGGTAACTTTCGTGCTGCCGGCCCAAGCGGTCTCCCTCGGTCTTCGCGTCTCGCATGCCGCCGAGGCGCAAGTGAACGTGATGGTTGAATGTGGTGGATTGTGCTGCGAATTTGAACTTAGCACGCATCCCGGGAAAGGTTAAGTGCGCCCGGCCAGGGGCGCATGCGGCACTGGGAGGTGCGGATCAGAATCTGTGCAACACAGAGTCTACGCTTGGGCGTGCCGACCGATTCGCTGTTCGCCGCGTCCGTTCAAACTTGTCGCTGCGAGCGTAGCGAAGCAACCCAGTCTGTGAAATGCCGTGAAGCATCTTTGATGTTTAAACCTTCACTGGACTGCTGACCGTTGGCCGGGCTAGCCCCGACCAACGGTCAGCAGTCCAGTGAAACACTCACTACTCAGGCGTGCTTCGCGCTGAATTCAACTGGATTGCTTCGCTGCGCTCGCAGCGACGGCGAACCACAACTCTTACGCATACCCCCCATGCCGATGCATCGGCGCCAGCACAATATCCTCGTGATAGTGATTGTGCAGCGCATCGAGAAGCTTCGCGTGGATACCGCCGAAGCCACCGTTGCTCATCATCAGCACGTGGTCGCCGGGGCGGGCGTCTGCCACCAGCTGGCTCACCAAGCTGTCGAGATCGTCGAACACGCGTGCCTTGTTGCCCAGCGGCGCCAGGGCCTCGGCTGCGTCCCAGCCGAGGTTGGCGCCGTAGCAGTAGACGAGGTCGGCAAAGGCGAGGCTCGCGGGTAACGCGGCTTTCATGACGCCGAGCTTCATGGTGTTGGAGCGCGGCTCCAGCACGGCAAGGATGCGTGCGCGGCCGACCTTCGCCCGCAGGCCTTCGACGGTGGTGGTGATCGCGGTGGGGTGGTGGGCGAAGTCGTCGTAGACGGTGATGCCGTGGACGGCGCCGCGAATTTCCATGCGGCGCTTGACGTTCTCGAAGCGGCTCAAGGCATCGATCGCGACGGCGGCGGGCACGCCGGCGTGACGCGCGGCGGCAATCGAAGCGAGTGCGTTCATGCGGTTGTGCTCACCCATCAGCGCCCACTTCACGCGGCCCTGCAATGCACCGTCGAAGAAGACGTCGAAGTGGCCGTTCGAATCGACTTCGCCGGCGGTCCAACCGCCCGCGCCGTCGGAGCGGCCATTAGGATTGGCGCCGCCGAAGCGCTCGACCGGGGTCCACAGACCGCGCTCGAACACGCGGTCGAGGTTGGCGTCGGTGCCATTGGCGACGATGAGGCCGTTGCCCGGAACGGTGCGCACCAGGTGATGGAACTGGATTTCGATGGCGGCCAGGTCGGGGAAGATGTCGGCGTGGTCGTATTCGAGGTTGTTGAGGATGACGCTGCGCGGGCGGTAGTGGACGAATTTGGAACGCTTGTCGAAGAAGGCGGTGTCGTATTCGTCGGCCTCGATGACGAAGAAGGGGCTGTCGGTGAGCCGCGCGGACAGGCCGAAGTTCTGCGGGATGCCGCCGATGAGGAAGCCGGGGCGCATGCGCGCGTCGTCGAGGATCCACGCCAGCATGGCGGCGGTGGTGGTCTTGCCGTGGGTGCCGGCCACCGCCAATACCCATTTGTCACGCAGCACGTTGTCGGCCAGCCACTGCGGGCCGGAGGTGTAGGGCAGGCCGCGTTCGAGGAGGGCTTCCATCAGCGGATTGCCGCGGGTGACGACGTTGCCGACGACGAAGATGTCGGCGCCGATGTTGGCCTGGCTGGCGTCCCAGCCTTCGGTCAGTTCGATGCCGAGGGCGCGCAACTGGTCGGACATCGGCGGGTAGACGTTGGCGTCGCAGCCAGTGACAGTGTGCCCCGCGTTGCGGGCAATGGCGGCGAGGCCGCCCATGAAGGTGCCGCAGATGCCAAGGATGTGGAGGTGCATGATCTTGTGGGGTCAGGGGTTGATTTTGGCGCGGATTATCCCACAGCCGCGGCGCGCGCCTGCTGGATCAAATGGGTCAGCAGGGCGCGCAGTTTGGCGGGGCGCAGCGGCTTGTGCAGCAGCGGGAAGCCGGCCTGGCTGATGCGCAGGATGGTGTCGGGCGCGGTGTCGCCGGTGACCACGATGGCGGGGATGTCGTGGCCGTACTTTTGCCGCAGGCGGGTGATGACTTCGATGCCGTCGGTGTCGTCGGGCAGGCGGTAATCCGACACGATGACGTCGGGCACGCGGGCGAGGCTGTCGAGCCATTGTTCGGCTTCGTCGGTGCTGCGCGCGGTGACCAGGTCGACCCCCCAGTTGTCGAACAGTTCGGCCATGCCGCGCAGAATCGCGCGCTCGTCGTCGACCAGCAGCACCAGCGCGTCGGCCGGGATTGGGCCGGGTGCGCCGGCGGTGATGGTTGGCTCGACCAGCCGGGCGTCGCCGCACGGCACATCGATGCTGAACATCGAGCCGTGGTCCAGGCGCGAGCGCAAATCCACCCGGTGCCCCAGCAGCCGCGCAAGGCGCGAGACGATGGCAAGCCCGAGCCCCAGTCCCTTGCTGCGGTCGCGCGCCGGATTGTGCAGCTGCACGAATTCGTGGAACACGTTTTCCTGCTGGTCCGGCGGGATGCCGCGCCCGGTGTCGATCACGCTGAGGCGCACCATGCGGCCGCGGCGGCGGCAGGCCACCAGCACGCCGCCGTCGTCGGTATAGCGGATGGCGTTGGCGATCAGGTTGACCAGGATGCGCTCGATCAGCAGCGGGTCGCTGTACAGCGTGATGTCGCAGGGGCGAAAGCGCAGCCGCAGACGCCGTTCTGCCGCCACCGCACCGAACTGCTGTTCGAGATCGCACAGCATCTTCTGCAGCGGGAAGTGCACCGGATGGACTTCGATGGTGCCTGCATCCAGTCGCGAAATATCCAGCAGCGCGTTGAACAGCAGTTCCAACGCCGCGGTGGAGGCTTCGATGTTTTCGATCAGGGTTTGCGCTTCGGTCTGCTGGTTGCGCGCCTTCAGCGCGGCGACAAACAGCGACAACGCGTGCAGCGGCTGCCGCAGGTCGTGGCTAGCGGCAGCAAAGAAGCGCGATCTGGCGTGATGGGCGCGCTCGGCCATGTCCTTTTTTGCGGCAAGGTGGGCGGTGGCCTCGCGGATGCGCTGTTCCAGTTCGCCGCGGTGCGCCTGCAGGGCCTCGGCCATGGTGTTTACCCCGGCCGCCAGCGCGCCGACTTCGCCCGTCGGCGGCAACTGCGCGCGCGCCGTGATGTCGTGGCACGCAAGTCGCCCCACCACCTGCCCGACATGCCGCAGCTGTCCGGCTAGGCGGGTGGACAGGCGCCAGGCCAGCACGCCGGTCAGCAGCAGCGCCGCCAGCATCAGCAGGGCGGCGTGGATCAGCGTCTCGCGCTTGAAGATGCTGATCTGGTCGCGCGATACGCCGACTTCCGCGCGCCCGAGGAGGCCGTCGACGGGCGCGCCGCGGGTGGCGAAGAGGCGGTCGTTGCGAGCGTCGGCGGCGGGCAAGCGAATCTCGATGCGTTGCCGGTAATGGTCAGCCAAGACAGCTGCGTGCAGGGTGTCGCCGGTGCTGGCGACCAGCTGCCCGCCGGCATCGGTGACGCGGGCATAGGACAGCTGGTTGGTGTCGGTCTCGGTTTTGAGCAGCGCATCCATCTGCGCGGTGTCGCCGCTCACCAGTGCGTACGGCAAGATGTCGCCCAGATGGCGGGCGGCGTGGGCGGCACGCGCATGCATGGCGTCTTCGGCGGCGTCGAGCGTTTGCGAGGTGAAATAGGCCACCATCCCGAATTCGGTCAGCATGGCGGGGAGCAGGGCAATCACCAGCATGCGGCTGCGGATGCTGGAACGTGACAGCCGGTTGAACAGGGCGCGTATGTAATTCACGGGACGCTTACGGTTTCTGCATCAGCCGCTGGATCTCGAGCACGGCTTCGGTGCGGTTGGTGACGCCAAAGGCGCGAAAGATCGCTGCAATGTGAACTTTTACCGTACTTTCCGACATTGCGAGCATGCCGGCGATGGCCTTGTTGGCGCAGCCTTGTGCCAGCAGGCGCGCGACTTCAAGCTGGCGCGCCGTCAACCCGCAGTGCTGCAGAGCAGCGCAAGCGGCGGCGCCTGTGTGTGGGCTGCAATAGCTGTCGCCCAGGCTGGCCGGCACGTAGAGGTCGCCGGCCAGTACCTGCCGCAATGCGGCCAGCATCACCGCGGTGGAGGCGGCCTTGGGAATGAAGCCGAGCGCGCCGGCTTCCAGCGCGCTGCGCATGTCATGCGCCGATTCTGACGCGGATAAAACCACCAGCGGAATCTCGGGAAAGCGGCTGCGGAACTGCGTGATCCCCTGCATGCCGGCGAAACCCGGCATGTTCAGATCCACCAGCGCCAGATCGAGGTCGGCATGCAGGGCGGCCTGTGCAAACAGGCTGGGATAATCGTGGGCGTCGATGATCTCGACCGGCGGTGTCAGCTGCGACAAGACCTGTCGTACCCCCTCGCGCATCAGCGGGTGGTCGTCGGCCAATAGGGTTTTCATAAGGGCGCTCCCTGCATGGCAGGAATTCTAGCGCCCCGTGCGGTTTCGTGCGCAGCAGAATTAGGGGCCTGTTTTCAGGCTGATCTTTTTGCCGCGCACCATGCGCATGCCTTCGTCGATGGCCGCTTCCAGGTAACCGAAATAGTAGTCCGCGATCAGCAGGCCGACGATGGCTTCGCTGGTCGCCGTGCCGCGGGGATCGAACACCATGACGGTGGGCACGATGGATACCTTGTTGGCGCGGGCGAACGCGCCTTCGGTGGTGGGTTTGCCGTCGAATCCGGTCAGGCTGGCGGTGGAATTGATATTGACTTCGCGGATGATGACGCGGCTGTGGTAGCCCGGGTCCATGTGCATGGGCACCAGGTATTCGCGCTTGGCGCGCTCGCAATACGGGCAGGTGGGGCTGGTGAACAGCACCAGGATGGGCACCTGGCGCTGGGCGGCAGTGCGCGCGTCGGCGTGGAAATTCTTCGCCTGGACCAGGCTGTCCATCGCTCGGGCAGGGCCGGTTAGCGCCAGCCCCCATGCTAAAATCAAGGTCCAGATTGCGATCATTCGCATCATGTTTGTCGTTCCTTCAGGTGGATGCGGATACGTCATGGTCACGAGTGTCGCGTCATCCTTTGCCAAATCAAACAGTCCATTTTTACCGCCATGCTTACATTGACCATCGCTTCTCGTGAAAGTGCCCTTGCCATGTGGCAGGCGGAGCATATTCGCGACCGCCTCTCCGTACTGCATCCCGGCTGTACGGTGAACATTCTGGGCATGACTACGCGCGGCGACCAGATCCTCGACGTCACGCTGTCCAAGATTGGCGGCAAGGGCCTGTTCGTCAAGGAGCTCGAAGTCGCACTGGAAGCGGGGCAGGCCGACCTGGCGGTGCATTCGATGAAGGACGTGCCGATGGAGCTGCCGCCCGGGTTCGACCTGGCGGTGATCGGCGAGCGCGAGGATCCGCGCGACGCCTTCGTGTCGAACCAGTACGCGCGCCTATCCGACCTGCCGCCAGGTGGCGTGGTCGGCACCTCCAGCCTGCGCCGCGAAGCGCAGCTGCGCGCGCGCTACCCGCACTTGACGGTGAAGCCGCTGCGCGGCAACGTCGGCACCCGCCTGAAAAAGCTCGACGAGGGCCAGTTCGACGCGATTCTGCTGGCTGCCGCCGGCCTCAAGCGGCTCGGCCTGGGCGACCGCATCAAAAGTTTATTGAGTGTGGAAGACAGCATTCCCGCCGCCGGCCAGGGCGCGCTCGGCATCGAAATCCGCAGCGGAAATTTCGAAGTGGCGGCCATGCTCGCCGCGCTCAACCACCCCGAGACCGCCGCCTGCGTGCGCGCCGAACGCCAGGTCAGCCGCGTGCTCGGTGGCAGTTGCCAGGTGCCGCTGGGCGCGCACGCGGTGCTGCAGGACGGCCGGCTGGTGCTGAACGGTTTCGTGGCGAATCCGGACGGCAGCAGCTTCATCCATGACGCTGCGACAGGCGACGTAGCCGATCCCGAAGCGGTCGGCCAGCAGCTGGCCGACAAGCTGCTGGCGCAGGGTGCGCGCGCCATTCTCGACGCCCTGCCACCCGCATGACCCAACCGCTGGCCGGCCGCACGGTGCTGGTGACGCGGCCGGCCCGGCAGGCGGCGGCACTGGTGCAGGCGATCCGCGCGGCGGGCGGCACCGCATTCGAGTTTCCCGCGCTCGATGTCGAGGCGCTGCCGCTGGATCAATTGAGCGAGCCGCTGGCGCGGCTGGCAGCGGCCGACATTGCGATTTTCATCAGCCCCAATGCGGCGCAATTCGGCATGGCCGCAATCCGCGCGAGCGGCACGCTGCCCGACGCCATCCGGGTTTTCGCCGTCGGACCCGGCACCGCGCGCGCGCTGCAGGCGCAGGGTGTCGGCGGCATCATCACGCCGGACGGCCAGGACAGCGAAGCGCTGCTGGCGCTGCCGCAACTGCAGGACGTGGCGGGTAAGCGGGTGGTGATCGTGCGCGGCGTCGGCGGCCGCGCGCTGCTGGCCGACACCCTCGCCGCGCGCGGCGCGCAAGTGGCGTTCATGGAGTGCTACCGGCGCGTGCGGCCACAGGCGGATGCCGCGCCGTTGCTGGCGCGCTGGCAGGCGGGCAGAATAGCCGCGGTGACCGTCACCAGCGCCGAGACGCTGCACAATCTGGCGGCGCTGCTGGGCGAGGCGGGCAGGCCGCTGCTGGCAGCTACCCCGCTTTTCGCCCCGCATGAGAAAATTGCCGAGGCGGCCCGCCGCTTTGGTATTGCACAGGTCATTGCCACCCCGGGTGGCGATGACGGTCTGGTAGACGGTCTGGTTAACTGGTTCAGGAACACCCCATGAATGACGCCCCCGAAACATCCGCTCCACCGCCCGTCCCGCAGCCTGTCGCCGCGCCTGCTCAGGCGGGTGCGCGGCCCCATATTTCGGCGGTGGCGCTGGTCGCCCTGTTGATCGCCACGCTGGCGCTGGCGGCCGCAGCCTGGTCGTGGTCCGACAGCCGCGAACGCATCCGCGACCTGAAGACCGAGCTGGGGCGGCGGCTTGCCGAGTCCGGAACGGCCGTCAGCGAAACCCGCCTGCTGGCACGCAACGCCGACGACGCCATGCGGCAGGTCAGCGAAAAGGTCGCCCACATCGAAAGCCAGATGGCGACGTCGCAGCAACAGCAGCTCGCGCTTGAAAGCCTGTACAAGGATCTGGCGCAGGGGCGCGACCAGTGGACGCTGGCCGAGATCGAGCAGGTGCTGCTCGCCGCCGCCCAGCAGTTGCAGCTGGCAGGCAACGTCAAGGCGGCGATCATCGCGCTGGAAGGCGCCGATACCCGCCTGCAGCGCCTGAATAAGCCGCAGTTCACCACGTTGCGTCGCGCGATTGCGGCCGACCTGGCCAACTTGCGCGCCGTTCCCTCGATCGACGAAGTCGGGGCGAGCGCGCGCATCGAGGCGCTGGTGGCGCGCCATGCCAGCTGGCCGCTGGCCAGCGCGCAGGTGTCCGAGGCCGCGCCGGCGCCACGCACCGGCGGCCGGGCTACCGATATCGGCCAGGAGCTGTGGGCCGAGCTGAAGCGCCTGGCGCAGATCCGCCGCATCGATGGCAACGAGGCCGTGTTGCTGCCGCCCGAGCAGGCCTATTTCCTGCGCGAGAATCTGCGCCTGCGCCTGCTGTCGGCGCGGCTGGCGTTGCTGTCGCAGGACCAGACGGCGTTCGAGGCCGATTTGCACGCGGTGTCGACGTTGCTGAACCGCTACTTCAATACACGTGACGCCGGCGTCGCCGCTGCGCTGAAGGAGATCGAGCGCCTGTCCGGCCTGCAGATCGCCCAGAAACTGCCCGGGATCGATGCCAGCCTTGCCGCGCTTGAGGCCTATAAGGGGAGCAACTGATGCGCTGGCTGATCTCGTTTCTCATCGTTGCGGTGCTGGCCGTCGCGCTGGCGATGGCGGGGCGCTACGACCCCGGTTATGTGGTGCTGGTGTATCCACCGTGGCGGATGGAGATTTCCTTCATCAGCTTTGTGTTGATGCTGGTCGGTCTGGTGGTGGGCGGGGTCGTGCTGTTGCGGCTGGCCTTGCTCACCCTCAATTTGCCCAGCATCGTGCGCGCACAGCGCGAGCGCCGTGCCGCCAAAAAGCGGGATGAAAATTTTGTCGGCGGCCTCAAGGCGTATGCCGAATACCGTTACCAGGACGCCGAGCAATCGCTCGGGCAGTGGCAGGGCGATGAACTTCGCCTGGGTCTGGCACGCGTGCTGGCGGCGCGAGCGGCGCAGGCGTTGCGTGCCGTGCCGCAGCGCGAACGTCACCTTCAGGCGGCCACCGAACACGGCGCCAAGCTGGCCGCGCGGCTGTTCGAGGCCGAGACTTGCCTCGACGCCAAGGATGCGGCGGCCGCGCGGGTGGCAATCAATCGGGCCAAGGAGATTGCGCCGCAGCACGCGACTCTGCTGCGGTTCGAACTCAAGGCGTGCCAGATGACGGGGCAGTGGGACGAGGTCGACCGTCTGCTTGACGTGCTGATGCGCGGCAACGCGCTGGAACCTGGCATTGCCATGCAGAACCGACGTATGGCCTATGCTGAAAACCTCAAGCGTCGCGCCGAGGACGACCGCGGCCTGCTAGAATACTGGAAGAAGATCCCGGCCGATTTCAAGGTCGATCCTTGGGTGGCGCGCGCAGCCGCACGTGCTTTCATGCAGCGCGGCGGCCACGACACCGCGCTCGACGTGCTGGAGTCCGCGCTCAACCGCGAGTGGCACGAAGACCTGGTGGCCTTGTATGGCGAGGCGCGCGGCAGCAGCCCGACACGGCAGATCGAACAGGCCGAGAAATGGCTGCACGCGCATCCGCGCGACGCGCAGTTGCTGCTGACGCTGGCGCAGCTGTGCAGCGTGCAGCAACTGTGGGGCAAGGCGCAGAGCTATCTTGAAGCCAGCCTCGCCATCGCGCCGAGCGCGGAAGGCCACATCCGCATGGCCGAGCTCAAGACGCAGAGCGACCAGCCCGGCGAAGCCTGCAAGCATTATCAAAAGGCGCTGGCGCTGTGCCGGGCGCAGTAGGGTTTTGCGCCCGCTGCCGACTAAAACGTTTGTGCAGGTGCTTGCCACGGTGCAGCGTGTATTATTAGTGTTTTCTAATATTCAGAAGGAGAGCTGACATGCGCACTCGTTTTCTTGCCGTATTCGGAGTCGTACTGAGCACGTTGCTGCTGTCCGCACCCGTCAGCCGGGCCGCGGAACCCAAGGCCACCCAGTCGACGCAGGCCGACGTTTACAAGGTGGCCGTCGATCGCGGCGTCAGCATGGCGGACGCGGCCGAATCGATGCGCCTGCGTGCCAATGCCTTGAACCTGCAGCTGGTGGCCGAGCTGCCGCTGTCGAAACAGGTGGAAGCCGTCACCGGTCAGCCACAGCGCACCATCACCATCTTCCAGTTTTGCGACGCCGTCACGGCCAAGGAACTGATCGACGTGAATCTGGATTTCGCCGTGTTCATGCCGTGCCGCATCGCCCTGATCGAGGACGCCAGCGGCCAGGGCTGGCTGGTGATGATGGATGTCAACGTCGATGCAATCGCGCAGGAAATGCGCGTGCCGCAGGTGCTGAAAGACCGCATTAACGCGGTGCGCAATTCGCTGCTCGAGATTATGCAGGCGGGGGCCAAGGGCGAACTGTAAGCTCGCCCTGCTGGGGTCAGGCGGCGGGCGCGGTCTCGGCGTCTGCCGCGTAGACGAAGGAATCGGCGAAGAATTCGTCTTCGGGCAGATTGCGCGTTTGCACAAAACAGTCGCGCGCGCTGTCGACCATGATCGGCGCGCCACTGGCATAGACCTGGTAGCCCGACAGGTCGGCAAAATCAACCAGCACCGCCTCATGCACGAAGCCGGTGCGGCCCTGCCACGCATCGCCCGGTTGCGGATTCGACAGCACCGGGATGAAGCAGAAGTTCGGATGCTCGGCCAGCCATTGCTGCGGCAGTTCGTCCATGTATAAATCCTTCAGCGTACGCACCCCCCAGTAAAGCACCAGTTCGCGATCCGTGTGTTCGGCAAAGGCGTGTTTCAGCATGGCCTTGATCGGCGCAAAGCCGGTGCCGCCAGCGATGAAAATCATCGGCTTGTCGGAATCATCGCGGATGAAGAAGCTGCCGAATGGGCCTTTCAGGCGCAGGATGTCGCGTTCCTTCAGGGTGGAAAACACCTGGTCGGAGAACAGGCCGCCCGGTACGTGGCGGATGTGCAGTTCCAGCAGCGCGTCGTCATGCGGCGGGTTGGCGAGCGAATAGCTGCGCGACTTGCCGCCCTTCAGCTGAAAATCGATGTATTGCCCGGCGAGGAATTGCAGGCGCTCGTTGGCGGGCAACTTGATCTTCATCACCATCACGTCGTCGGCACGCTTTTCCAGTTTTTCCACCCGGCATGGCAGGGTCTTCACGACGATGTCCTTGGCGGCGCCGATCTCCTTGGCTTCGATCGTGAGGTCGGACAGGGGCTTGGCGCGGCAGAACAGCGCGCGGCCCTGCGCCTTTTCCTTGTCTTTCAGCGCGTTGGGTGAGTGCGTGCCGTAGTCGATCTGGCCGGACAGGATCTTGCCCTTGCAGCTGCCGCAGGCGCCGTTGCGGCAGCCATAGGGCAGCGAAAAGCCTTCGCGCAATGCGGCCTCAAGTATGGTTTCGTTATCCTCGACGACGAACTGGTGCCCACTGGGCTGGATGGTGACCTGATGCGGCATGATGTGGGCTTAAAATGCGGTGATAAACCAATGGATTATCGCCCGGGCATGGAGGGTTTTCACCCCTTCATGGGTAGGGTTACAGGTAGGCAGTAATGAAAAAAATCTTGATTGTCGGATTTGGCGACGTCGCCGAGCGGCTGGTGCGACGCTACGCCGGGCAGGCTCATTTTATCGGCATGATTCGCCGCCCTGAGCGCGCCGCCGAGCTGCGCGGGCTCGGCGTGACGCCCTGCGTCGGCGATCTCGACGCGCCGGCCACGCTGAAGCGGCTGCCGCGCGTCGACGGCGTGTTTCATTTCGCGCCGCCCCCCAATGAAGGCCAAACCGACCCGCGTACCGCACATCTGCTGCATGCGCTGATGCGACGCGGCCGCCCGGGCGCATTGGTCTACATCAGCACCAGCGGCGTGTACGGCGACTGCGGCGGCAACTGGGTCGCCGAAACGCGCCCGGTGGCGCCAGTGAATGGCCGCGCGGTGCGGCGGGTCGACGCCGAGCGCCAGCTGCGCGCCTGGGGCGAAACACAGCGGGTGCAGGTGAGTATTTTGCGCGCGCCGGGCATTTATGCCGCCGACCGCCTGCCGCTGGAACGCATCAAGCGCGGTACCCCGGCGCTGGTTGCGCAGGACGACAGCTACACCAACCACATCCACGCCGACGATCTGGCGCGGCTGGCGTGGGCGGCGCTGTTCCGCGGACGTCCGCAGCGCATCTACCACGCGGTCGATGCGCATCCGCTGAAAATGGGTGACTGGTTCGATAGCTGCGCCGACGCGTTCGACCTGCCGCGCCCGCCGCGCGTCAATCGCGCCGAGGCGGAGAAGGTGCTGTCCGAAGCCTTGCTGTCGTTTCTGCGCGAGTCGCGCCAACTGTCGAACGCGCGCACTGCGCGCGAATTGCGGTTGAAATATCGCTACCCGACATCCGATGATCTGCTGTGCGAAATCAAGCAGGCGCGCGGCCAGATGAAGCTGTTTTAATTAGGGAAACACTGATTAATTCGATATAGCCGTCATTGCGAGCGAAGCGCGGCAATCCAGCGCATTGATTAAGCGGGCATTTCTGGATTGCCGCGTCGCTTCGCTCCTCGCAAAGACGGATTAATCAGCGTCTCCTTAGGCTCTTTCATCGTTTTTGTTGGTGTTGGCCAGCGCTGTGGGCGGGGCGCCCTCGCCCCGATTTGCGCACCGTCGCAACCTCCACGGCATCGGCCCGGGGGCGGGCGTGCGTGGTTGTTGCCGACGCGTCGGCTTTTACAACCACGGCCTCCTCCTTGCGGGGGCTCCTACAACAGCACCCCCCTGGCGGCGAAGCCTTGTCGCCTTTGCGTCTTGCGGCGCATCGAGGCTGAAGCCGCTCCTACGGCGGCGCCTGCGGGATGCCAAAGGACAGGGGCTTCATCAGGGGGGCAAGACATGACTTCAACAACCAACAGTGACATAGCCTTTGAATTAACGCAGCCGGTCGTCGGGCTCACGCTTGAATTCGCCGTCTATCGTTTTGGGCGTGACGTTTTCGCCCCCTTCCCTTGGATAAGCGGCGGCATCGTCATTCGCCGGACGCAATGGGTCCGGCTTGCGTCGACTCCAGGTGCCGGGGGTCAGCAGCAGCCCCAGCGCGAGGACATCGCTGATGAAACCGGGGAAGACAAGCAGGCCGCCGGCGAGCAGAATGCGGCCACTGGCGAACATCGCGGCCAGGGGATTGGCGCCCGACTGCATCGAAAACAGCAGGCGCGCTCCCCAGGCAACGCGTTCGACACGGATCAGCATGAATCCGGCAACCGCCGCGAGCAGCAGCCACAGCAGCACCCAGCCGCCGATGGCGCTGGCAACCCAGAAAATACCGATGGTTTCCAGAACCGGAAATGACAACAGCAATAGCACAATCCAACCAAAGCGCATGACATGGAACCTTTGTTAGTCTTGACGAATTTACCCGATGTCGCGAGCGCCGAGAAACTGGCGCGCGCGTTGATCGAATGCCGGGCGGCGGCATGCGTGAACGTTTTGCCGGCGTGCCCCTCCATCTACCGATGGCAGGGCGCGGTGGAAGTGGCAACGGAAATTCCGCTGTTGATCAAGACGACCCGCGCGGCGTACCCGCTGGTTGAAGAGGTCATCCGCACGCAACACCCTTATGATGTACCTGAACTGATTGCGATATCGATAACAGACGGCCTGCCTGCCTATCTCGACTGGCTGGCCATGGAGACTGAAAAGCATGATCAAGAATAAGTGGATTCGTCTGCTCAGCGTATTGCCGGTACTTTGGGGCGCGCTGGCGCTTTTTCCAGTGGCCCACGCCGAAGAGTTTCTTGACCCCGAAGTCGCGTTCAAGTTCTCGGCGCGTGCGCTGGATGCCAACACGCTGGAAGCGCGCTGGCAGATTGCCGACGGCTATTACATGTATCGTGACAAGTTCCAGTTCACGGCCGAGGGGGCCACGCTCGGCGCCCCGCAGTTGCCTGCCGGCAAGGTGAAGGAGGACGAATTTTTCGGCAAGGTCGAAACCTATACCAAGGACGTCCGCATCGCGCTACCGATCCAGCGCACGCCAGGCGCCACGTCGGTGACCCTGAAAACCGTATCGCAGGGCTGCGCCGACGCCGGCCTGTGCTATACCCCGCAAGAAGCGAGCGTGTCGATCAAGCTGCCCGCGCTGGTGACCGCAGCCGTGGCTGCACCCGCCGCCCCCGCTGCCGTACCTGCCGCCTCATCTGCTTCCGCGCTGGATGGTCTGCGCAGCCTGCTCGGCGCCACGGACATGCCGAAACTGCTGCCGCCGGACGAGGCTTTCCTGGTCGCCGCGGCGATGCCGGATGCGCAGACGGTCAGGTTCGATTACACGCTGACCGCCGACACCTATCTGTATCGTGACAAGCTTGCCTACACTGTCAAATCGCCTGCCGACGTCAAGGTGGCGCGCGTCGACACGCCGGCGGGCGACGTCAAGGAGGACCCGACCTTCGGCCGCACCGAGGTCTACCATCAGGATTTTGCCACCAGCGTGACGCTATCGCGCGCGCTTGCCGCCGGCGAGCAGCTGGTGCTGGAATCGACCTGGCAAGGTTGCAACGAGGCGGTTGGTGTGTGCTACCCGCCGATCACGCACGACTTCACGCTGACCGCAGGCGCGGCCGCCGCGTCTGTCGTCGCCAGCGCACAGGCCGTGCCGGCGGAGCCCGTCATCGAATCCGACACCTCGCGCATCGAGCGCGTGCTGACGGGCGGCAGCTTCTGGCCGGTGGTCGCCACTTTCTTTGGCCTCGGCTTGCTGCTGGCGTTGACACCCTGCGTGTTCCCGATGATTCCGATCCTGTCGGGCATCATCGCCGGCCAGAACACTAAAGTGACCAAGACCAGCGGCTTCCTGTTGTCGCTCGCCTATGTGCTGGGCATGGCGATCACCTATGCGGTGGCCGGTGTGGCGGCGGCGTTGTCAGGCACCTTGATTTCAAACGCCCTGCAGAATCCCTGGGCGCTCGGCGTCGGGGCGCTGATTTTCGTTGGCCTGGCGCTGTCCATGTTCGGCTTCTATGAACTGCAATTGCCCAGCGCGCTGCAGAGCAAGTTTTCCGAGCGCGCCAACAAGATGAAGGGCGGCAATTTCTTCGGTGTGTTCGCCATGGGCGCGCTGTCGGCCGTCATTTTGGGCCCCTGCGTCGCGCCGCCGCTGGCTGCCGCGCTGGCCTTCATCGCGCAAACCGGCAACACCGTGCTCGGCGGCGTCGCGCTGTTCGTGCTGGCGCTGGGCATGGGCGTGCCGCTGCTGCTGATCGGCTTGTCTGCTGGCGCCCTGCTGCCGCGCGCCGGCGGCTGGATGAATGCGGTGAAGTATTTCTTCGGTGTGATGATGCTGGCGATCGCCATCTACCTGATTTCGCCGGTGATTTCGGCTTGGATCGGCATGCTGTTGTGGGCGATGCTGCTAGTTGGCTCGGCGATCTACCTGCATGCGCTCGACCCGCTGCCGGCCCATGCAAGCGGCTGGTCGCGGCTGTGGAAAGGTCTCGGCGTGGTGCTGCTGATCGGCGGCCTGTCGCTCATCCTCGGCATGCTGGCAGGCAGTCGCGATCTGCTGCAGCCGCTTGAAGTGTATAAGGGTAGCGTTTTCAAGGGCGGCACCGGCGGGGAAGCCATGGCGGCGGAACAGAAAGGCTTGCCGTTCGAAAAGGTGAAGGATGTCGCCGAACTCGACGCGCGCCTGGCCGCGGCCAAGGCCGATGGCCGCGGGGTGATGCTCGACTTCTATGCCGACTGGTGCGTGTCGTGCAAGGAAATGGAGCGCTTCACCTTCAACGATGCCCGAGTGCAGGCGCGGCTTGCGGATGTGGTGCTGTTGAAGGCCGACGTCACCGCCAACAGCGACGCCGACAAGGCGCTGTTGAAACGCTTCAACCTGTTCGGTCCGCCCGGACTGATCTTCTGGAACAGCGCGGGCGTGCAGTCGGACTACAAGGTGATCGGCTTCGAGAAGGCCGACAAGTTTCTCGCCAGCATCGACGCCGCGCTGGGCAAATAATCCTCAACGGGCCGACGAGCCCCTGCGTGCGCGAGCACGCAAGGGCTCGTCTCATTTAGGGCTGACGGCGCAGTACCGCGATGGCGTCCAGCAGCGGCGTGACGATGGGTTGGATCTTGCGCCGCATCAGCGAGCCGATCGCAGTGGTCTTGAGGAAGATCGGCCGCACGCTGTCGGCGTCCACCGCCGCCAGTGCGTCGAGCGCTGCGCAATCCGATTCAAACTGCGGTGCCGCGTCGAGCAGGGCCTCGCGGGCTGCGCTGCGTGCGGCCTCGTCGGCCTGGCGCAAGGGCGCGCACCACTGTGCCAGCGCATCCAGGGTGTGGTTGACCACTTCCTGGATTTCCGGGCGTTCGAGAATCAGCGCGGTGGTGGCGAGGAAGGTCTGCCCCTGCGCTGACAGCGCTTTTTCCAGTATCAGGCTGTAAGGGTTGTCGGCGAGAACCGGCACGCTGGCGTGATCGGCGCGCGCGGGACGCGGGTTGGGCAGCATGCCCGGCTGCAGTTCGAGGAAGGCGACGTAATACGAATTGCGGCTGCTGCCGCGTTTCCAGATCGCCAGCCGCTCGGCATCGGTGAGCACGTCTGAAACCAGCATCACCGCGACGGTATCGAGAATGCCGACGTCGTCCTCGTGCAGGAATGCCAGGTGGTCGACCAGGAATTCGGCGAGCGTGCGCCCCATGCTGCCGCGGCACACTACGTCGCGCATCAGCATCAGCCGCGCATTTTCGAGGGTCGGCATGCACCACCAGGCGTAGCGTGCCAGTTCGTCTGTGAGCGCGGGCGAATGCACCACCGCCACCACCGCTTCTTCTTCGGCGATCAACAGCAATTGCGCCAGATGCAGGATCGACAACCCGGCCTGCGACTGCCGGGTCCAGCGCGTCAGATGGACAGGATAACCACCGGGCGAGCCGAGGGCATGGCCTGACAGTTGCTCGCGTACGCGCTTCAGGTAGCGGTCGGCGCGCTCGTTGGGTTTCAGCGGCACGCTGGCCTCGCCCTGCGGCGTCAGCGCCCACAGCGTCATGTTCGATTCGTCGATGCGGACGGCCTTGAGTTCGGTGTTGAACAGGACGTTGAGGCGCAGTTCGTCTTCGGGGGAGAGTTCGTCGTTCATTCAGATTTTTTTACCACCGAGACACAGAGGCACGGAGAAAAACAAATGCAGTTCTCTGTGTCTCTGTGCCTCTGTGCCTCTGTGCCTCTGTGCCTCTGTGGTTAATGATTTATAACTTTCCAAACACGTCACGTGCCGCGGCGATCGTGGCGTCGATGTCGGCGTCGCTGTGCGCGGCCGAGACGAAGCCTGCTTCATACGCCGACGGCGCAAGATAGAAACCACGATCCAGCATGGCGTGGAAGAAGCGGTTGAAGGCTTCCTTGTCGCACTGCATCACTTCGGCAAAGCTCGCCGGTGGCTTGGCCGCGAAATAGAGGCCGAACATGCCGCCGACCGAGTCGGCGCAGAAGGTGACGCCGGCGTCCGCTGCGGCTTGGGTCAGGCCCTTCACCAGCCGCTCGGTGCGGGCGGTGAGCTTCGCGTGAAAGCCCGGTTCGGAAATCGCCGCGAGCGTCGCCAGCCCGGCGGCCACCGCGACCGGATTGCCCGACAGCGTGCCCGCCTGGTACACCGGTCCGGTCGGCGCCAGCGCATCCATGACGTCGGCGCGGCCGCCGAAGGCGCCCACCGGCATGCCGCCGCCGATGACCTTGCCGAGCGTGGTCAGATCGGGGCGGATGCCGAGCAGTTTCTGCGCGCCGCCCAGATCGACGCGGAAGCCCGTCATCACCTCGTCGAAAATCAGCAGCGCGCCGTGTGCGTCGCACAGCCGGCGCATCGCCGCCATGAATTCTGCGGTCGGCTTGACCAGGTTCATGTTGCCGGCAAACGGCTCGACGATGATGCAGGCAATCTCATTGCCGATCGCGGCGAAGGTGCGTTCCAGTCCGGCGACGTCGTTGTAGTCGAGCACGATCGTTTGCGCCGCGACTTCGGGCGGCACCCCGGCCGAGGTGGGGTTGCCGAAGGTGAGTGCGCCGGAACCGGCTTTCACCAGCAGGAAGTCGGCGTGGCCGTGGTAGCAGCCTTCGAACTTGATGAACTTGTTGCGGCCGGTAAAGCCGCGTGCGAGACGGATCGCGCTCATCGTCGCCTCGGTACCGGACGATACCAGACGGACTTTCTCGATGCTCGGCACCAGATCGATGATGCGGCGGGCGATGGTGAGTTCGGCCTCCGAGGGCGCGCCGAACGACAGGCCGTTGACGGCGGCGTCCTGCACCGCCTTCACTGTGCCGGGGTGGGCGTGGCCGAGGATGGCCGGTCCCCACGAGCCGACGTAGTCGATGTATTCGCGGCCGTCGGCGTCCCACACGCGCGATCCCTTGGCGCGGCTGAAGAACACCGGGGTGCCGCCGACGCTCTTGAAGGCGCGTACCGGGGAATTCACCCCGCCGGGGATGACTTGTTGCGATTGTTCGAAAAGTTGTTCGTTGCGGGTCATTGTTCAGATTCCGTTTCAAATAATTGATTCAGGGCGCGCGCGCTGGCGCGGATGTCGGGGGTGTCGAACAGGGCCGACAGCACGGCGAGGCTGTCGGCGCCGGCGTCCAGCAGCTGCGCCGCGTTGGCGAGGGTGATGCCGCCGATGGCGACCAGCGGAACGTGGATTAGCGGCGCCGCGTCGCGCAACAGGTCGAGGCCGGCCCGCCCGGCCGCCGGCTTGGTCGGCGACGCAAAGAAGCTGCCGAAGGCGACATAGTCGGCGCCGGCGGCCTGCGCCGCCAACGCCAGTTCGAGGCTTTGGTAGCACGAGGCGCCGATGAGTTTGCCACGGCCGAGAATGATGCGCGCCTCACGCAGGCTGGCGTTGTCGCGCCCCAGGTGCACGCCGTCGGCGTCGCACAAATCGGCCAGCCGCAGGTCGTCGTTGACGATCAGCGGCACGCCGAATGGGCGGCACAGCGCGACCAGTTCGCTCGCCTGTTCGTGGCGGCGCGCCACGTCGTCCGACTTGTCGCGGTATTGCACGGCGGCCACGCCGCCCGCCAGCGCCGCTTCGACCTGCGTCAGCAAATGGTCGGTGTCTGCGGTTTCGGGGGTGATGGCGTACACGCCGCCGGGGAATTGGGCCACGGGGGATTCAGGCATGGCGGAATTCAGGCATTGCCTTCCGTCTGCGCATCCTGGGCCCAGAAGAAACGCTCGGGAATGTATTGCCCCATGCCGGGGCGGAAGGCGGCCTTGAGTGTTTCATAGGTGAAGTGCTGTGCATCGCGCACCGCGGTCGGTACGTCCTGGCCATACGCCAGGGCAGCCGCGATGGCCGAGGCGAGCGTGCAGCCGGAACCGTGATAGCTGCCGGGTAGGCGGTCCCAGGCGTCGGTCTGTACGTGGCCGTTGGCGTCATAGAGGCTGTTCAGCACGCGCGGGGTGGCTTCGTGGGTGCCGGTGATGAGCACGTATTCGCAGCCGAGATCGGTCAGATGTGCGGCGCAGGCGGCGAGGTCCATGTCGTCCTCGTCCGACTCGAACAGCGCCAGTCGGCGCGCTTCGTGGCTGTTGGGCGTGAGAATGCTGGTCTGCGGGATCAGCAGGTCGCGCATCGCGGAGATCATGTCCTCGGTGGCGAGTTCATCGCCGCGCCCGGACGCCAGCACCGGGTCGAGGATGACCGGGATGTCCGGATAGTCGGCGAGGATTTCGGCGATGACCGCCATCGACTCGGGGCTGCCCAGCATGCCGAGCTTGAACGCGGCCACCGGCACGTCTTCAAGCAGCATGCGCGCCTGATCCATCACCCATTCGGCGTCGATTGCCAGCACTTCGTCGACCCGTGCGGTGTCCTGCACCGTAATCGCGGTGATCACCGACAGCGGGTGGCAGCCCATGCTGGCCAGCGTCAGCAGGTCGGCCTGGATGCCCGCGCCACCGGTCGGGTCGGACGCGGCGAAGCAGAGCACCAGCGGCGGCGTGGGTTTGGGGACGAAGATGGAGGGCATGGCGTCACTGCTTTAGAATCAAGCACTCGATTTTAGCCGATTCACGGAATTCCCATGTCTGATTTCCCCGAATACAAAAGCTGGATGTGCCTGATCTGCGGCTACATTTATCACGAGGAAACCGGCGCGCCCGACGACGGGATCCCCCCCCGCACGCGCTGGGAAGACGTGCCGATCAACTGGACCTGCCCGGATTGCGGGGCACGCAAGGACGATTTTGAGATGGTGGCGTTTTAAGGCCTTCTTTGCGCACCGTGCGGGAGCGGACGACAGAGCCTTGGCGGAGGGCGTGTTTGTCTATAGAATCGCGCCCTACACGCGATTCGCGCCTGTCAATGGTACAGTCGGGTGGAATAAAAAATAATTTCAACCAGGAGACGGTTATGATTTTGCGGTCGATTGCGGCGTGGGCCCTGCTCGTTTTTTCAGCAAGTACATGGGCGGTTGCGCCTTATGTTCAGGGAGATCGGGTGGCGGGTGGCAGTGCCCAGGCTGCGGCGGCTGCGGTCGAGGTCAAGCTCAAGAATGGCGGCTTCAAGGTGGTCGGCAAGTATTTCCCCAAGGGTTTGACGGAGTATGGGGTGGTGATCGCCACCGACGATGCCATGCTGAGAGAAGTGGGGTCGGTGGGCGGCCACGCCGTGCTGGGCGCGGCGATCCGCGTGGGGGTGAAAGCCGACGGCAGCGTTGCCTACACCAATCCGGACTACTGGTATCGCGCCTATTTCCGCAAAGACTTCGACAGGAAGGAAGCTGCGGTCAAGGGGGTGCAGACGCGCTTGCAGGCCGCGCTGGGTGCAGGCAGCGGGCAGGGCGGCGACGAGGCGCCCGGAACCCTGGCCAACTACCGCTACATGATCGGCATGGAACGCCTGGATTCGTACAAGAACAAGCTGGCCGAGTACGGCAGCTTTGCCGAGGCGCTGAAGGCCGTGCGTGAGAATCTGGCCAAGGGCATCGGCAAGACAAGCAAGGTCTACGAAGTCGTCATGCCTGACCGCAAGCTGGCCGCGTTCGGGGTGGCGATGAACGACGGCGGCAACAGCGACGGCGAGTGGGTCAAGAAAATCGACATGCAGGACAACATCGCCGGGCTGCCATACGAGATTTACGTGGTCGACAATGTGGTGGGTTCACCGCATGGCCGTTATCGCATTGCACTGGCTTTCCCGGATGTGGGGATGGGGCAGTTCATGCGAATTTCGTCCCTGCCAAACGTGATTATCGAGACCATGAGTGCCGTTGCCGGCGCTGAAAAGAAGTCCAGCGGGGATGCCTGGCAGTAAGCCTGTGTCCAGCGCGTAGCGGAAAAAAGGGTGTCGCAATGCGGCGCCCTTTTTATTGGCGGGTCGAAAACGTGCGTGCGCGGATGGTTACAGGGGCTAAAGAAGCCTGAACCATTGCCGTAATGGTATGCACACAGGGTGTGTGGCAGGTGCTGCGCCCCCAAGGGTCCAGGTGGAGAAAGCGTGTGGATAACGAAGCTTTGAAAGGCGTCAAGGTGATGGTCATCGATGACAGCAACACCATACGCCGTAGCGCGGAAATATTTCTGAACCAGGCAGGCTGCGAAGTCATCCTGGCTCAGGACGGCTTCGATGCGTTGTCCAAAATTACCGATCACGAACCGGACGTGGTGTTCGTCGACATCATGATGCCGCGCCTCGACGGCTACCAGACCTGTTCGCTGATCAAGCGCAACGCAAAATACCGTAGCACGCCGGTCATTATGCTGTCGTCCAAGGACGGACTGTTCGATCGAGCGCGCGGCCGCATGGTGGGGTCGGATCAGTATCTGACCAAGCCTTTTACCAAGGACACGCTGCTGACCGCGGTGCGCGAGCACGCGTGTGCCAGGGCCTAACTGTTTTTCAAGGAGCATAGATATGGCGATCAGCCGAATTCTGGTTGTGGATGATTCCCCCACCGAACGTTTTTTTCTGTCCGAACTGCTGGTCAAGAACGGTTATCTGGTCAGCATGGCCGAAAGCGGCGAAGAAGCCGTTGCCCAGGCCAAGCAGACGCTGCCCGATCTGATCGTGATGGACGTCGTGATGCCGGGCATGAACGGCTATCAGGCGACCCGCATGATTACCAAGGAGGAGGCGACCAAGCATATTCCGGTCATCATGTGTACCACCAAGGGTCAGGAAACCGACAAGGTCTGGGGCATGCGCCAAGGCGCGAAAGCGTACCTGGTGAAGCCGGTGAAGCCGGAAGACCTGTTGTCGCAAATCAAGGCGCTGGACTGAGCGGATCAACATGGCCAAGAAATTCAATCTGCGCGAATTTCAGACCACGCTTTCGCAGCAGTTGCAGGCTGCGGCCAGTCGCGACAACACCGGATCCCGTCTGGGCTTTCGGGTGGGCGATGTGAACTGGCTGGTGAGCCTCTCCGATACCGAGGAAGTGATCCCGGTGCCGCCCATCGTCAAGGTGCCCGGTGCGTGCCGATGGTTTCGGGGCGTCGCCAACATTCGCGGCAATTTGTTCGCGGTGAGTGATTTTTCCGACTTCATGGGGCAGGGCGTGACGCCCGACCACGCTGATTGCCGCCTGCTGATTCCGCATCACGATTTTGGCGTGAATGCGGCGCTGCTGGTGCGCAGTACCCTGGGTCTGAAAAACATCAAGCATTACCAGCTGCGTAGTGATCATGCAGCACCTCATCCGTGGGTCGCCCGCCAATACGCGGACGAAGCGGGCACCGACTGGTGCGATATGGATTTCGGCCAATTGCTTGGCAATGCCGGATTTCTCAAGGTTGAAGCGTAGGTCGGTAACCGACCGGATGTTGAAAACAGGGCGCGCTGGCGCCGATGAGTGGAGATTGAAACAATGAACGTGGCGACAACAACAATGAATGGCCTCAAAGGGCTGGCTGGCCGCATGACGAAAAAGGTCACAGGCAAGAGCGGGGGGGATCATACCGCCATGATCATGCAGGGCGTGCGAAAGCTGGCTGACAAGGAGCCCGGCCGCGCCCCGCTGATCGGCCATTTGCCCGTCGACAGGCAATATCTTTACGCCGGCGGCATCCTGGTCGCCTCGCTGATCCTGACAGCCGGCTTCACCATCTACAGTGCGATCCAGCTCGACAACCGGACCAGCTACGAGGCCCGGGCCGGTGACCTCAAGGTGCTGTCGCAGCGCCTGCCGCTGACGGCCCAGCAATCCGCGCTCGGTGACGCCACCGCCTTCAAGAAGCTGGCCGAAGGCAGGGTCGCGTTTCAGACGGCGTTGACCGGCCTGACCGAAGGCGACGCCGAGGTGCCCGCCTCCAGCGGCGCCGCGCGCACCACGCTTGAAACAATCAGCGCGCAGTGGAAGACGTTCGACCCGCAGGTCGCGCTGATTCTGTCGCAGCAGAAAAACCTGGTGACCTTGAACGAAAGCGTCAAGCGCATTAACGCCCTGAGTTCCGACCTGCAGGAGGTTGCCGAACAGCTCGGCAGCCAGCTGGTCGACGCAGGGTCGGGTGTACGCGAAGTGTCGCGCGCCAATCACCTGGTCATGCTGAGCCAGCGCATGCCGAAAAACGCCAACCTGCTGCTGTCGGCTGACCTGATCGACCCCGTCGTGGTGTTGCAGCTGGAAACGGACACCACCTCGTTCCGCGATACGGTGCAGGTGCTGATGACAGGCGTGGCCAGCCGCAGTGAAGACAGCATGCTGACCATGGAAGACCTGGGTGAAAACATGGGCGAGATGGTCGAGGCGGTGGGCGCGGTGCTTGCCAACACGCAACCGCTGCTGCAATCCAAATTGGCGGCCAACAACCTGTTTGTCGGCAGTGACAAGCTGCTGGCAGACGCGAGTCAGTTGTCGCAGGATTATCAGTCCGTCGGTGGCGCCGGCTATCTGTTGGCCGCCTTGTTCGGCCTGCTGGCGATCGGATCGCTGGTGGTGCTGGGGCTGGTCAACATCAACGAAACCAAATCACGGGCACGCAAGAGCGAAGAGGAAAACAGCCGCAACCAGGAAGCGATTCTGCGTCTGATGGACGAACTGGGCGAGCTGGCCGAAGGCAACCTCACCATCAACGCCAGTGTGACCGAAGACATTACCGGTGCGGTGGCTGACTCGATCAACTACACGGTGGAAGAGCTGCGTAGTCTGGTGCGGGGCATCAACAACGCCACGTTGCAGATGGACCAGGCAGCGAACCAGGCGGGTCATATCTCCGAGTCGCTGCAACATGCCTCGCGCCGCCAGTCCGAAGGAATCGAAGAGACCTCGGCTGCGGTGGTGAGCCTGGCGCAGTCGGTGCAACAGGTGTCGGGCAACGCCGCCGAGTCCGCCCGTGTGGCCGAACAGTCCCTGGCCGCTGCCGAAAAAGGCCAGCAGGCGGTGGCCAACGCTATTTCCAGCATGAACGGTCTGCGCGAACAGATCCAGGAAACCTCGAAACGAATCAAGCGCCTCGGCGAATCGTCGCAGGAGATCGGCGAAATCGTCGAACTGATTTCCGACATTACCGAGCAGACCAACGTTCTGGCGCTCAACGCGGCCATTCAGGCAGCGTCCGCAGGTGAAGCCGGGCGTGGCTTCTCGGTGGTGGCAGAAGAGGTGCAGCGGCTGGCAGAACGTTCTGCCGATGCGACCAAGCAGATTGCGGCGATTGTGAAGACCATTCAGTCGGATACCCACGATACGGTGGCGGCGATGGAGGTCTCGACCCAGGGCGTGGTCGAGGGCGCCAAGCTGTCCGATGCGGCAGGTCAGACGCTGGCCGAGATCGGCGACGTGTCGAAAACGCTGGCCGGACTGATTGCCGACATTTCCTCCGCTACGCAGAGCCAGGCGGAATCGACCGCCAAGGTGGCCGAAACCATGCAGGACATCAAGGCGATTTCGGTGCAGACCAGCAGCGGCACGCAGCAGACGGCCGAGTCGATTGGCAGCATGAAGCAGCTGGCGCAGGATCTGAAGAGTTCGGTCGCGGGCTTCAAGCTCGCCTGAGCGGACTGGCCACAGCGCGAAGCGAGCAGCCGCTCACGGCTACTGCAATCAACCTCGGGAACAACACACCATGAGCGCCTTACTCGATTACGATACCGGCCCGTTGAACTGGGTGCGCGGCGACATCGATGCCGCCCTGCAAGCCGCCTTGGGGCGCATCCAGGCATACAGTGTCGATGTCGATCTCACCAATGCCCTGCGTCTGGCGCGCGACGATGCGCACCAGGTGACCGGCGCGTTGCGCATGGTTGGACTGGAAGGCGCCGCCACGCTGGCGGGCGCGTTTGAGTCCATCCTGGACGACGTCAATGAGAACCGTTTGACGGCAAGCGATGAAGTCTTGCGCGCCTTGCGCAATGCCATGGAAGGCCTGCAGCGCTGGGTCAAGGATCTGGCTGACGGACGCGGCAGCGGCGAGCTGGCGCTGTTCCCCCTATACAAGCGTCTGCGCGAACTGCAAGGCGCCGAGCGGGTATTCGAGGGCGAATTGTTTTTCCCCGACCTGCGCTTGCGGACCCATGGCAAGACCGGCAACGATGGCTTGACGCAGGACGCGCTGGCCGCTGAAGTTAAAAAAATGCGTGGCCTGTTCCAGCGCGGCCTGCTGGCTTTTCTGCGCAATGTCGAGGCGGACCAGGGACTGCAGCGCATGCGTGAAGCGCTGATCGCAATCGAGCGCATCGCACCGTCGCAGGCTTCGCAAACCTTCTGGTGGGCGTGCGTCGGTTTTGTCGACAGCCTGATCGCACGCGGCGTCGAGGCCGACTTTCACGTCAAGCAGCTGCTCGCTCGCGTTGACCTGCAAATGCGCCGCTTGATGGAAGGCTCGCCGCAGGTCGCTGAACGCCTGCTCCGCGATGCGCTGTTCTTCGTGGCAAAAAGCCAGGCCATGGAAGGCCGCGTTGCGGAAGTCCGCTCGAGGTTCGGCCTCGATCGTTACCTGCCGGGCCGTGGCATGCTCGATCCCGAAGCGTTGGCGCGCATGCGCCCGGTGCTGGATGCCTTGCAAGCCGGCTTGAAGGCCGCGCGCGATCATTGGCATGCCTGGGTGGTAGGCAGTGCCGAGCAGCAGGAACAGTTTCAAACCCAGTTGGTACGCATGCAGCCGCAGGCGCAGATGCTCGAAAGCAGTGGCCTGATGCCCCTGCTGGATGAGTTGGGAGCGGCAGCCATTGCCGCTGTCGGGCGCGAAGGCGACGCGCGTGAACAGATGAACCTGGAAGTCGCTGCCACACTGCTGTTCATGCAGAGCGGCGTTGACCAGGAAGATGTTCTGCACGCCGATTTCGCTGTCCGTGCCGAAGGGCAGCGGGCACGCCTGCGTGCCTTGATCGAAGGCCGCGAAATGCCGGCCAGTAACGTGGAATCCACCAGCCAGCGCGAGGCTGAACGCGACATGCTGGTGCAGATGGCGCTGGAGGTTGGCCAGAACCTGAGGCAGATGGAAGAGGCGCTGGATGCCTTCTTCCGTGATGCCAACGAGCGCGAAGCGCTGGCCAACCTGCCCGCCCTGGCGCAGCAGGCGCAGGGTGCCCTGACCATGCTGGAATTGCCCGATGCCGCCAGCTTGCTTGCTGCAGCCACCACTACGGCACAATCATTCATCAGCGAAGGCTATCCGGATGAAGCGACCCAGCAACGCTTGGCCAACGCCTTCTCCAGCCTCGGGCTGTTTATCGAGTCCTACTGCGCCGGGCGTGCCGATGCCGCAAGCATGCTGCGTCCTGCATTGATCGAGCTTGGCGTGATCGACGCCGACAGCATTGATGAAAACGCGTTTGGCGATACGGTTGAGGCAGGTCTGCCCACCCGCAAGGCCGAGGTGCAGGCAGGTTATCTGGAATGGCGCAATCAACCCGACGACGCCACAAAAAAAAAATACCTTGATGCGCTAGTCGAGCTCGATCGCGACGCCGAACTGATCGACGATGCCATCCTGAAACAGCAGACGCGTGCCGCGCTCGACGCCAGCCGGGAGGCGGCCGAGGCGCCGCTGGCGCTCGATGCCGACATTGCGGCCATGACCGGCCTGGCGTTGCCCGAACGGGCCATCCCTGAAATCCGGCTGACGCAGGAAGGGGACGAGCCGGTTGCCGGCGAAGCGGCCCGCCCTCCCGCCGACCTGATGGAGGCGACGGCAGCGACCGAATCGATGGAAGCCATGTCTGCCGAGGACAACGCGCCGGCAGTCGGCGCGGTCGTCGAACTCGCGCAGCCGGTCGCCGCAGCTGAAGCGGTGCTCATCACCGAGCCGGCCGTGACGGTCGCAGCGGAAATGGCCGCGCCTGCCGAAGGTCCCCTCTTGGCGGTGATCCCTGAAGGGGTCGAGCTGGAACTGCTGGAAATCTTCCTGGAAGAAGCCAACGAAGTGCTGGCGGCCATGGGCGAGGCCAGCAATGCTTGCCAGAGCAATCCCGATGACCAGGCTTCGCTGACGATTATCCGCCGCGGTTTTCACACGTTGAAGGGCAGTGGCCGCATGGTCGGTCTGGAAGAGCTGGGCGAAACCGCGTGGCGTCTCGAACAGTTGATGAACGGCTGGCTGACCGAGAAAAAACCAGCCAGCAGCGAGCTGCTGCGCCTGGTCGAACGCGCCCGCGGTGTGTTCCAGGATTGGGTGGATGCGCTGCTGGCGAACCAGCCGGTGGTGTTGCCGGTTTCCGATTTGCTGGCAGCGGTTGATCGAGTGTCACAGGGTCAACCGCTGGATGTCGCGCCGGCTGCGGTCGCAACCGGAACGGCGTGGCCCGAAACGGCCGCCGACGCCGAAGTGGCAGTTGAGGCCGTGACTGCAGGCGAGCTGGACGTTGAGATGGCAGCCGAAGCGGAAGCCGAATGGCAGCCGCAGCCCGTTGTCGAGGCTGAACAAAATGCGCTGGCGGATGACGAAGCGGGCATCGTCGCAGCCACAGCCGAGATGGTTGAGGCCGCCGATACGCAACCCGAAGCGCTGGCGTCTCTGCCTGAGGTGCGCGCAGCCGAGGTGGGTGCCACCATCGAATACGCAGCAGCGGACGTGGAATCCGCCGGTGAAGAGCCTGCAGAGCCAGTTGGCCTGGTGGACGCCGAGGCTGAAGCCCATGTAGAGTCGCAGGCGCCTGACGAGATCTGCATCGGCACGGTCTGCCTGTCTACCGGCTTGTACGATATTTTCATGGTCGAAGCGCATCAGCGCCTGGCCGTGCTGCAGGAAGAAGCCCAGCGTCACGCTGATGTCGTCGACAGCACCGTCAGCGAACACGCGCGGCGCGCCGTGCACACCCTGGGCGGGATCGCGGGCACCGCGGGCATTGCTGCCCTGTGCGAGCTGTCGCAAGCGCTCGAGCAGTACTGGAACCGCTTTGTGCGGGTGGCACTGCCATCTGCACACCTGCCGTTGGTCCGGGAGTCGGTCGTGCGACTGCACGAGATGATCGAGACCATCGAAAGTGAACACCTGCCCGAGGCGGCAAACGATCTGATCGCAGCCTTGGGCGAGCTGGAAGACGAGCAGGCCATGCCGGCCGCCGAGTCGGTCTTCACGCTGGCGGCCGAAACCGCGCAGGCCGACGAAATGCCCGCTGAACCCGCCGTTGAAGCTGCGCCCGTCTACGCAGCTCCTATCAGCGAAGCGACCGAAACCCACCATGCCTCCGGCCTGCTTGACGTCGCCGCGCTGGTGTCCGACTTTAAACCGGCCGCGCCGGCACCGGTATTCGAGCGGCGTGAAGTGGCCGATGAAATCGACCAGCAGTTGCTGCCGATTTTCCTCGAAGAGGCCGATACCCTGTTGCCGGATACCAGTGCGCAGCTGCGTGCCTGGAAAGCCGCGCCCGGGGAAGCCGCTGCGCGCGACGTGCTGCGCCGCAATCTGCACACCATCAAGGGCAGCGCGCGCATGGTCGGCGCGATGCGCCTCGGTGAACTGACACATGTGATGGAATCCCGCGTGATCGCCGTGATCGATGGCCATCTGAGCGTAAGTGCTGACGTGTTCGAGACGCTGGAAGCGCAGCTTGACCGTCTGGCCGACACAGTGGATCGCCTGAAACTGGGCGATCTTGCGCCCGCCATCGAAGAAACGTCCGTACCGCTGGAGGCGCCAATCGAACCGGTGCCTGGCCCGATTGAGGCTGCCGCTGCGGTGACCGCTACGATGGCTGATCCGCTTGAGTCTGCGAAGGCGGCTACACGCGACAGCAATGCCCTGACCCTGCGGGTGCGTGCCGACTGGGTCGACCGCATGGTCAACCAGGCGGGCGAAGTGGCGATTGCGCGTTCGCGGATCGAAAGCGAAGTGTTTGCCTTCAAGCGCCACGTCAATGAGTTGTCGGAAGCCCTGGCACGCTTGCGCGGCCATATCCGCGAAGTCGAGATCCAGGCCGAATCGCAAATGCAGGCGACCTTCCAGACCCATGAGGGGACCGACGAGTTTGATCCGCTGGAGTTCGACCGTTTCACCCGCTTCCAGGAAGTCACCCGCTTCCTGGCCGAAAGCGTGAACGACATTTCCACCGTGCAGCACATCCTGCTGGCGCGCCTGGGCGAAGCCGACGCCGCACTGATCCAGCAGATGCGCCTCAACCGCGAACTGCAGCAGGATCTGCTGCGGGTGCGCATGGTGCCGCTGTATTCAGTGGCCGAGCGGCTGTATCGCACCGTGCGCCAGACCGCGCGCGACGTGGACAAACGCGCCCAGCTCGACATTCAGGGGGGCGAACTGGAAATCGACCGCTCGGTGCTGGAAAAAGTCACCGCGCCGCTCGAACACCTGCTGCGCAACGCGCTGGCGCACGGCATTGAATCGCCCGAGGAACGCCTTGCCGCAGGCAAGGCCGAATTCGGCGAAATCGTGCTCGCCGCGCGCCAGTCCGGCAACGAAATGATGCTGATCGTGAAGGACGACGGCGCCGGCCTCAATTACGCGCGTATCCGCGAAAAAGCCGAAGCCAGCGGCCTGCTGCTGCCGGGGGTCGAGCCGACCGAATCCCTGCTGGCGCAAATGATCTTTGCCGCCGGCTTCTCCACTGCCGAAACCGTCAGCCAGGTCGCTGGGCGCGGCGTCGGCATGGATGTGGTGAAGAGCGAAATTTCCGCCTTGGGCGGCCGCATCGACATCACCTCCACCCCGGGCGCCGGCACCTGCTTCAACATCTATCTGCCGCTCACCCTGGCGATGACCCAAGCGGTGATGTTCCAGGCGGCCAAGCACGATTACGCCCTGCCGACGCCGCTGATTCGGCAGGTGCTGGAACTCAAGCCGATCGAACTTGAAAAGGCGATGGCAGCGGGCGAAGTGGTGTGGCGCGGCGCGCACTATCCCTTCTCCTATCTGCCGCACCTGTTGGGCGACACCGATGCGGTGCACGAAGTGCAGCGTTACAACCCGGTGGTGCTGCTCGCCAGCGGCGCCAGCCAGGCCGCCGTGCTGGTCGACGTGATCGAGGGAACACGCGAAATCGTGGTCAAGAACATCGGTCCGCAGGTGGCCCGGATTACGGGGGTGGCAGGGGCCACCGTGCGCGGTGACGGACGCGTGATCCTGATCCTCAATCCGGTGCCGCTGGCGCTGCGCTGGGCCAGCCTGCCGCGCACCGCAGTGGAGCGCACGGCGCCCGCCGAGGCAGCCGAAGTGAGCGCCGCCCTGCAGCCGCCCTTGGTGCTGGTGGTCGACGATTCGCTCACGGTGCGCAAGATCACCACGCGCCTGCTGGCGCGCGAAGGCTTCCGTGTGGACAGCGCGAAGGACGGCGTTGATGCGCTGGAAAGGATGCACGACCTGATCCCCGACGTGGTGCTGCTCGACGTCGAAATGCCGCGCATGGACGGGTTCGAGCTGGCCCGCGTGATGCGCAACGACGAGCGCCTGAAGTCGGTGCCAATCATCATGATCACTTCGCGGACGGCGGACAAGCATCGCAACCACGCGATGGAAATCGGCGTTAACGTGTACCTGGGCAAGCCGTATCAGGAACAGCAACTGCTCGACAGCATTGCCGCGCAGCTGGAACAGAAAGCGGCGGTTCCGGCATAAGCCGGCGCCGTTGGCAGCGAAAAAACGGGCGCTCGGCGCCCGTTTTTTCGCCTAGGGAGACGCTGATTAATCCGTCTTTGCGAGGAGCGAAGCGACGCGGCAATCCAGAAATGCCCGCTTAATCAATGCGCTGGATTGCCGCGCTTCGCTCGCAATGACGGCTATATCGAATTAATCAGTGTTTCCCTAGCGTTTCAGACCGGCGAGGTCGCCGCCGGCCAGCGCATTGAGCTGCGCGTCGCCCTGCGATGGATCGCGGTGATAGGCCGCAGTCAGTTGCCGCGCCACATCCAGCCAGTGAGTTTCGGCCCTGGATACCAGGTCGGCGAGTTGGGCGGTATCGCGGCTGGCGAGCCAGCTTTCGTATGCCTGCGGCAATGCCGGGAACAGTACGCGCCGCAGGCCGGACAGATTGGCCAGATAAAAATGCAGCGAGCCGATGGCTTCGCGTTCAAGCAGGGTCGGCAGCGTCATCAGGCAGTCGGCCAGATGGTCGCGCACCGCGCGCACCAGCAGTTCGGCATGCCTCGACGTGAGCTGGCCGAGCATTTCATTCCAGTCCGCGCCCAGCAGCGATTCGGCGCGCGCCTCGCCGATCTCGTGCAGGATCATCGCCTCGCTTTCGGCCTCGGCCATGCGGTCGAGCCCGCGTTCGACATCCCGTTCGAAGTCGTAGTGGGCAAACGCGCGTCCCAGCGCGGTGTCCTTTTCCTTCCACTGCCATTCCTCATACTTGTTCCACAGCAGGCGGCGCACCGCGTCCATGCGCAGGAAGATGGCACCGTCGCGCATCGCCGCTGGCGGGGCGATCAGGTCGCGCGCATATTCGCAGCCGGCCACCAGCACCTGCACGCCTTCGCGCACCTCGGCGCGCTTGAGTTCGGCCAACACGAAATGGGGTTTGCGAAAATGCCCGAGCCCGCTGCTGTAGACCAGCCCCAGCGGGATCAGCGCACGGTTGATGTCGTCGGCCTCGAACGGATCGATGCCGATTTCGCTCAGCGGCAGCGGCGCGAACTCCTCTTCTTCCACCGTATCCCACAGGCTCTCGCGCGCATTCAGCCAGTCGCCGAGCTCGTCCTTGGGCAGGCGTGCGCCGTAGGGGATTTCCATTTCCCAGCGGTAGTACTCGCGCATTTCCAGCAGGAAGGTGCACATCGTCATGTCGCGCGCGTGGCGGGCGTCGGCGATGGTGCAGTTCTTCTGCACCGTGTCGATGAGGGCGGAGAGATTTTCGACCATGTGGCGCTCCTGATAACAGCTTCGCTTACCAGTCTACAAGTAAAAACAGCCCGGCATACGATCTTGCATGGGCTTTAGCCCATAGCAAGTCGGAGTCCCCTTGTGGGACAACCGGGCTGTTTTCAGGGGTATTGCAACGCGCTTAGCGCTGCCTGGCCAATCGACCAAGCCGCGGTTAGTGGCGCCGGGAAGAACCAAAGTAATTGAGGTCGGCGCGCGAGCGGCGGGAAAGTTCGAACCGCGCCGCCTCGGTGCCGCTGAACTGCCCGGCGAGCTGGCCATACACCTCGGTCGCCCAGACCTTGTCGTTGAGCGCATCGGCGATGCCTTCGGCCCAGCGCAGCTTGTCGGCGGGTTTGCTCAGATGCGTGCCGCACTCGGCATACCACTTCTTCAGCGTCTCGACCGGCAGGGCAAAGCCCTTCAGGCGGTCGATGAACTGGATGCAGGCGTCGCCGTTGGGGCAGGCGGCCGCGGCTGCGGCAAAGTATTCATCGGCCTTGGCGCTGTTACCCATGGCGGCGTACAGGCGGCCGATGTGGGTCAGCGCAAAGTGATCCTTGGCCTGGGCGCGTGCGGCTTCCAGCAGGCGGTCGGCTTCGGCCGCATCCCGCGTCGCGGCAAAGCTCGCCTCGGCGAGTTTTGCGAGGTCGTACACCGTGGCATTGGCATCCGCCGCCAGCGCCGCTTCGCGCATGGCGAGGTAGGTGCGCGCCTTGGACACGCCGAGTTCGCGGTGATGCAGCTGCGCGGCGGTGACCACCAGATCCTTGAAGGCGATGAAGTCGGTGGCGTTTTCCGCCGCGCGATCGAGCAGGCGGGAGAGCCAGTCGGTGTCGTCCAGGTTTTTGTCCACCGCCAGCAGGATCGGCTTGTAGCGCGAGAACTGGTAGCCGGTGCCGTCGAGCAGGGTCTCCGCGGCCTCGATCAGCTTGGCGGAATAGAACGGGTCTTCCAGTTCCAGCCGCACGCGTTCGGCCAGCGCGAGGAATTGCTTGACGCTGACGGCGTCCTTTTCCAGTTGCTGAAATTCCATGTAGCGCACGTGGTTGGCCTGGCGCTTCTCCAGCTTGACCTTCACCCGGGCCAGGCGCTCGGCGTCGTCGGCCAGATGTGCTTCAACTGCGGCCACCAGCCTGTACATCTCGTCCAGTCCGGCCACTGCTTCCTCGGCCTTATCCAGCAGCGCCGTGGCGCCCGGCTTGTCGCCCACGCTTGCCAGCCCCTCGGCCAGTTCGATGTATTCACCGGTGGCGGTGGCCAGGTCGCCCGCCTTTTTCAGCGCGGTTTGCATGAAGGCGGCATCCCCCGTCTGCCTGGCTGATTCGATCAATGTTTTTGCAGCGGCGAAGTCGGTCGCGCCTTCGAGTGCGCGTTGATACAGCGCTTTGGCTTTTTGCGGATCGCCCAGCGTCTTGGTCACCTCGCCTGCCAGCGCCAGCAGGTCGGGCACGCTGGAGAGCTTCTCCGCCGCCTTGTTGAAAATCGCTTCCGCGTAATCCTTGTCCAGCAGGTGCTCGGCCGAGGCGGCCGCCAGCTTGCTGTATTCCACCGCGCGCGAGATTTTTGCCTCGGCCTTTTCCAGCACCTTCTTGGCGAACGCGCCATCGGCGATCACGCGCATCACGTCCTTCGCCAGGTCGATCAGCGGGTCGAGGTTGTTGGTTTCCTTCAGCGCCTTTTCATAGGCGCCCACTGCCGCCGCCTTGTCGCCCAGCACCTTGAACTTGGCCTCGGCCAGCGCGACCTGCTCCTCGCCGCTCATGCAGTAGTCTTCCGCGGTCTGCAGCAGTTCCTCGGCGCGGTCCTGCTCGCCCAGTGCCTTGTAGACAATGGCGCACGCCGCCAGATCCTTGGTGAACTGGCAGTCGTCCGCCACGCGGTCCATCAGTTCCTTGGCGTAGGCCGCGTCTGCGGGTTCCTGCAGGGCTTGCAGCGCCAGCGCGGCATAATCGGCGCCGCCGCTGCATTGGGCTTCTTTGGGGGTGAGGGTGTCGCGGGTGGCCATGGATGTCTCCGTGAAAGTGTGTCGCCCGATTTTCCGCCGGCGGGGAGCGGGCGGCCAATAAGTAATGTCGATGGCGGTATTAGTGAGGCGGGGTGTCTGTCCGGGCCGGGTGTCGATCCCAGAACGATCCCAGAAGGGGGCGGCCCGGCGCCAGGGCATGGGAGCGCCGGGAAGCAATCCTGGTGCAATTTCCCCGCAGTTTGTTTACAGTCTATATCTTCGAAAGTGGACGTTGTTTCTCATATAAAATAAATATGTATTAATATAATAATATATTAAATATTGTGCTATATATTTACTACGTATGTGAAAAGGAGGGTCGAAATCATGCTGACGCGTCTACTGGTTGTCACCTTGCTTGCCGGGCTAGGCCTGTCCCCGGCCTTGGCCGCGCCGGACGGTGCGAAACTGTACGGGCGCAACTGCGCCGCCTGCCACGGCGAGACCGGCACCGGCGGCATCGGTGTGCCGCTGGCGCTGCCCTCGTTCCAGGCCGGGATCAGCGACGACTATTTGCGCAAGACCATACGCCTCGGCCGGCCGGGGCGGGTGATGCCGTCGTTTGACCATCTGGACAAGGCCGAAATCGAGGCCATCGTCCGCCATGTGCGTGGCTGGAACAAGGGTCCGGCGGCCACCTATTCCACGCGGCCGGTGAAGGGCGATCCGGTGCACGGCAGGCAGCTGTTCGGGCAATACTGCGCCGCCTGCCACGGCGCCAACGGCGAAGGCAGCAAGGGCACCGGCGTCACCTTTTCGCGTCCGCGCGATTTGTCCATCATGGCGCCCGCGCTGCACAACCCCGGCTTCCTCGCCGCGGCCACCGACGCCATGATCAAGGCCACGCTGATGCACGGCCGGAAAGGCACGCCGATGACCTCTTTCCTCAAACAGGGGCTGAAGGAAAAGGACATCGACGATATCGTCAGCTACGTGCGCAGTTTCGAGAAGCAGCCCTTGCCGGAAAGCGCACAGGTACTGGACGTGGAAAGTCCGGTGATCGTCCGCGATTCTTCCTACGACCTGAAAACCACGGTGGAAAACGTGAAGCAGGCGGTGACCACCAACAATTTCTTCTACGGCCGGGTGCAGACGCTCGAGTATGGGCTGATCGAGCCGGCCCGGGAAAACCCGAAACAGGTCATCGTCTACTTCTGCAACATCAGCCTGCTCAACCAGGCGCTGGCCGTCGATCCGCGCGTGGGCATGTTCCTGCCCTGCCGCATTACCATCCTGGAGCGGGACGACGGCAAGGTGCAGGTGATGTCGGTCAACCCCAAGGTGTTGAGCCGGCTGTTCAACAACGCCGAGCTGAATCGCCTGTGCGAACAGATGAGCGAAAGTTATACCCGGATCATGGAGGAGGCGACGATATGAACACGCTGATGAAATGGATGGCTGCCGTCGGACTGCTGCTGGCGACGATCGCACCCGCGGCGGCGGCGGACCTGCTCATGGTACGGGTGGACAAGCTGTTTCCGGAGGCGATGGCCCAGTTGCAAAGTGCCATTTCGTCACGCGGCTACACCGTCACGCGTCTGCAGGAAGTGAACGAAAACCTGGAGCGGCGCGATTTCAAGAGCGACATGTACCGCGTGGTCTATTTCGGCAAGTACGAGGAGGTGAAGCGGGCGACCGCCAGCCATCCCACCCTGATCCCTTTTTTGCCCCTGAATATCACGATCTTCGCGGAAGGCGACCAGACCATCGTGGTGGCAAGCCACCCGCAGGCCTTGCGGCGGCTCTTTCCGGATGCAACGCTGAAGCCATTGTTTGAACGCTGGGAAAAGGACGTGGTGGCGATCATGGATGACGTGCGCGAAGGCAAATAGCTGCGTCTCCCGGGCGGCGCCCGGCTGGGGCGCTGCCGCCCCTGCGCCCTTCGCGTCCAAGCCGGCAACGCCCTTAAATACTGTACGGAGCGGACGCAAGCGGGAACGACGGTTGCGGCACGAATCCAGGGGAAGGGTGGCATGAGCACTGCATCGGTACGCGGACACCACCGGCGGATCCTGTTTCTGGCCGTGCTGGTGGCCGTGCTGGCGCGCCCTCCCGCGGCCCATGCGCAGGCCGCGCCGCCGGTGCGGATCGGCGTTCTCGCTTTCCTCGGCGTCGAAGTCGCCTTGTCCACCTGGTCCCCGCTGGTGGCGCATATCGAGGCGTCTTTGCCGGCGCGGCGTGTCGTCCTGACGTATTACGATGTGGCCGGTTTGCGCCAGGCGGTGCAGCAACAGGCGCTGGATTTCGTCATCACCAACAGCGGCCAGTATGCGGCCCTGGAATCCGAATTCGGCGTCAGCCGCATCGCCACGCTGGAGTCGCCCGGGGTGCCCTCGCCCTCGCAGGCTATCGGTTCGGCGGTGATCGTCCGTGCCGACCGGCGCGACCTGAACGTGCTGGCCGACCTCAAGGGCGAGCGGGTGGCCGCCGTCGGCGAGGATGCGTTCGGCGGCTTCCAGGTGGCCTGGCGGGAGTTCAGGCGCCAGGGAGTCGAGCCTGGGGATTTCGCGCGCCTCGACTTTGTCGGCTTCCCCATGCCGCGCATCGTCACGGCCGTGGCCCGTGGCCAAGTCGATGCGGGAATCGTGCGCGCCTGCCTGTTGGAAGATCTGGCGCGGGACGGGGCCATCCGGCTCGCCGACTTCAAGGTGCTCTCGCCACGCCAGGTGGAGGGCTTCGCCTGTGGCCTGTCGTCCGATCTCTACCCGGACTGGCCTCTTGCCACCCTGCGCCATACCGATCTGCACCTGGCCAAGGCGGTGGCCACGGCGCTGCTGTCGATGCCGGTATCCCCCACAGGCTATGCCTGGACGGTGCCGGCGGATTACCAGGCGGTGCACGAACTGTTCCGGGATTTGCAGATCGGCCCTTACGCCTATCTGCGCGAGACCACCCTGCAAGCGCTGGCGCGCCGCTACTGGCCGTTCCTGTTGCTTTTTTTCGCGGCCCTGGCCGGCTGGATCGTGCACGCCGTTCGCGTCGAGCAGCAGGTCCATGCCCGCACGGCGGCGCTACGCCAGGCGCTGGCGCAGCGGGATGCGGCCGAAGCCGGCATGCGCGCGCACCAGGAACAGTTCGACCATTTGTCCCGCCTGTCGATCCTGGGCGAGTTGTCCGGCACCCTGGCGCATGAATTGAACCAGCCGCTGGCCGCCATCGCCAACTACGCCCAAAGCCTGGTGCGCCGCCTCGACAGCGGCCGCTACACGCCGGCGATCCTGGCCGAGGCGAGCCGGGAAATCGCCGCCCAGGCGGCGCGCGCCGGCGGCATCGTGCACCGCATCCGTGCCTTCGCCCGCAAGCGGGCCGCAGTGCGGGAGCGGCGCCCCCTGGCCGAGCTGGTTCGGGAGGCCGCCGCCCTGTTCGGCGGCATGCTGCCGGGCGCGCCGCGTATCGACATCGCCGACCGCCTGCCGCCCGGTACGCTGGTCGAGGCGGATACCCTGCAGGTGGAGCAGGTGCTGCTCAACCTGCTGAAGAACGCCGCCGATGCCATGCAGGACCTGCCGCCCGCCGAGCGCGCCATCGACGTCACCCTGGAGCAGGCAGGACACCACTACCGGATTGCCATCCGTGACCAGGGCGTTGGCCTGGCGCCGGCGTCCACGCAGCACCTGTTCGAGCCTTTTTTCACCACCAAGCCAGACGGCATGGGACTGGGCCTGTCGATCTGCAAGACCATTGTCGAGGCTCACGGCGGACGGCTGTGGGCCGAGGCCCACGCCGACGCACCCGGCATGACGTTTATTTTCACCCTGCCCGCCGATGACCCCACCACTTGACCGAGCCTTGATCCATATCGTGGACGACGATGAGGCGCTGCGTCGTTCCCTGGTGTTCCTGCTCGACTCGGTCGGCTGGCGAACCCAGGCCCACACCAGCGCCGAAGCATTTCTGGCCGCCTACCAACCGGGAGACCCCGGCTGCCTGGTGCTGGACATCCGCATGCCCGGCATGAGCGGGCTGGAATTGCAGCAGGTGCTGCGAGCCCAAGGGCGGACGCTGCCGATCATTTTCATCACCGGCCATGGCGATGTCTCCCTGGCGGTGCAGGCCATGAAGCAGGAAGCCTGCGATTTCCTGGAAAAACCGTTCAGGGATCAGGTGCTGCTGGATGCGGTGACCCAGGCGGTGCGCCGCAGTTGCCGGGAACTGGCGGCGGAACGGCGCCACGACCAAGCCCATGCGCTACTGGAACGGCTGTCGCCGCGGGAGCGGGAAGTGGCGCTGAGAGTGGCCCATGGCCTGCCCAACAAGCTGATCGCGCGGGAACTGGATATCAGCGAAAAGACGGTGCATGTACACCGTCAGCATGTGATGGAGAAAACGCACACCGGTTCCGCCGCCGAGCTGGCGCGCCTGATGCTGCGCGCCGACCCGGCCGACCTGGATTGAGCAGAGGCTGGCGGCCGCCGGTTGGATAGCCACATGGCTGTTTCCAGGATTTACTACGGCGGAATTTCCACATCCGGACGCAATGCCCATTCCGCAAGGCCATGTCATCCATGTGTTATGCGTCTTCACATTAAACCTGGAAAAAGCAGTTCACCACAGAGACACAGAGAAAACAAGAGCTTGCATCTGCCAGCCGGTTCGCCCATGGGGTGAGTGCCATTCAGCCGATTTTCTCTCGTCGAATCAACTCTGTGTCTCTGTGCCTCTGTGGTTCAAGAACTGCTGAATTCAGGTTAAACCCTTCTTGCTGTGGCGCAACTTCTGAATGCCCTGCAGATGCGCAAGCGCCTTTGCCAGTTCGACCTCCAGCTTTGCGTATTCCATCGCCGTGACGCGGTTTTTCATGGTTTCCTCGGCCTTCCGTTTTTCATCCCATAGATTCCCTTCCTCCATGGTCTTCTCCCGGATAGCCATGTCGGAAAGAATCGTCACCCCCTGCGGCTGCACCTCCAGCATTCCGCCTGAAACGTAAACCACCTCCTCTTGCATCTGGTGCGGAATTTTCAGCCGCACGACACCGGGTTTGAGGCGGGCGAGCATCGGCGCATGCCCGGGGTAAATGCCGACCTCGCCCATTTCCGCCGGCGCAACAACAAACTCCGCCAGGCCGGAAAAGAGCAATTCCTCGATGCTCACTACATCCACATGCATGGTCATTGCCATGGGCTAGCCCGTTTAGCCACGATCAGTCCCGCTAGGCGCGCGCGACCGTGGCTGGCAGGCCGTTGCGCACCGAGGTGCCCGAGACCGCGTCCACCCACACCGACTTGCCCTGGCGGGTCGGATCCGCCAGCCCCAGGTCGTTGAGGTTGACCCCGGCGCCGATGGCCGGCACCTCGGGCTGGCGCGCCTCGCCGATGCGGTGCGCGCGGGCGCCCAGTTCCTTGTGGCCGAAGCCGTGCTCGACCGCCAGCACGCCGGGCATCACCCCGGCATGCACGATCACGCGGCTACGCACGCTGCCGCCGGGGGTGCGGATCACGGCGGCATCGCCGCTTTCCAGCCCGAAGCGGGCCGCATCCGCCGGATGCATCAGCACCGGGTTCTCCGGGTGGATGCCGCGCAGCCGCGAGGCGGCGATGGAGTAGGAGTTCTGCAGCGCCGACTTGAAGCTGACCAGTTGCAGCGGCCAGTCGGCCTCCGGGTAAAGCGTGCGCATCGGCGTGCCGTCGGCGAACACCGGCTCGGTCCAGGTGGCGCAGCCGGTGAAGCGTTTGCCGGTGATGCTGTTTTTCGCCGCGCCCAGGTTTTCGTTGTAGATCTGCAGGCCATTGTCGTAGCGGTGGGTCATCCATTCCGGGTTGTCCTCGCTGTAGGTTTCCTTGGCGGGCTGGTAGCGCCCGCCGCGGGCGAGGATGAAGGCCACCTTGCGCACCTCCTCCGGCTTCAGGGTGCGTTCCAGCAACGGCCGCAGGCGTTCGACGCCGGACAGCAGAATGTCCTCGTCGCTGGCGTCTGCCACCGGTTCCTTGCCGAGCCAGGCGATGTTCGCGCCGCCCCGCAGATACCAGTCTTCCGGCCGCTCCAGCGGGTAGGTGTTGCCCTCCATGTCGGCGATGGCGCCGGGGCCGAAGCCGGGCAGCGCCATGGCACGGGCCAGGGCGATGAAGAAGGTCTCCATGCCGATCGCCTGGCCGTCCGCCAGCTTCTCCGCCTTCGGCTCCACCACCGGCCAGCGCGCGGTGCTGGCCTTGGTCGGCACCGCGCCCCAGGCCGAGGCCCAGCCCCAGCTCTCATACAGCAGCGAGTCGGGCACGATGTAGTCGGCGAAGGCATTGCTCTCGTTGATGAGCGGATCGATGGAAACAATCAGCGGAATCTTTTTCGGATCCATCAGATCTTTTTCCACCTGCGCGCGCACGCCCGGGATGCCGTACACCGGGTTGGCGCTCCACAGGAACAGCGCCTTGATGCCATAGGGATAGCCGTTGGCGGCCCCGGTCAGCCATTCGGTGGCCAGGCCGGGCGCGTTGGGGAACCACGGCGCTTGGGCTGGATAAGCCTTGCCCGCCGCCTTTTTCGCGGCGAATTCGGCGGTTTTCTCGTACGGCGCGTTGCGTCCCAGCGGCATACCGGCGGGTTTTTCGATCATGCCGGGGAAGCTTTCCAGGTTGTAGCGCGGACCGGCACCGGCATCCTTGAAGCCGCCGCCGTTCATGCTGAGCCCGCCTTTCCAGTTCAGGTTGCCGATCAGCGCGTTCAGGGTCACCACGCCGTAGGCGTTGTAGAAACCGTTGCCGGCCATCATGCCGCCGTGGGCGACCGCCGCCGCGCGCTTGCCGTGGCTGGAAAATTCCTTCGCCAGGGCGGCGATGGTCTGCGCCGGAATGCCGCAGGCGGCGGCGTATTCGTCCGGGCTGTGGAGGAAAGCCTGCTCGCGCAGCAGTTGCAGCGAGGATTTGACCTGAAGCGGCTGGCCGCCGGCCTCGACCACGCCGCCCACGAACAGTTGCGCCGACATGGTGGCCTTGTCGTGAAATACGGTCTTGTCCTCGGCGTTGAGCACCACGAAGGGGTCGTTTTCCTTGTAGCGCTCCTCCTCGGCGAGTACCAGCCCCAGGTCGGAGCCGCGCAAGAAACGGCCCTGGCGCGGATGGCCGGGCTCGACGACGACCAGGTGGGTAGCGTTGCTCCAGGACGGCTCGCCGGCCGCCTTCGCCACCGTCATGTTGGGGTGGGCGAGATAGTTTGCGTCGTAGCGCTGGTTTGCGAACAGCCAGCGCATCATGCCCATCACCAGCGCGCCGTCGGTGCCGGGCTTGATGGGAATCCAGCGCCCGCGCTCGCCGACGGCCATGTTGTCGGCGTTGGTCAGAACCGGGTCCACCACCACGTAATTCAGCTTGCCCTCGGTGCGGCCCTGGGCCAGCAGCGCCCCTTGCCGCTTGAACGGATTGCCCGCGTTGGCGGGCGCGGTGCCGATGAAGAGCGCAAATTCCGTGTTGGCGAAATCCGGCTTGCCGTGAGGCATTTTTTTCATGTCGCCGAACAGCGCGCCGGAGCCGGAACGGTAAGCGCCGCCGCAGTAGGAGCCGTGGCCGACAAAGTTCAGCGTGCCGTATGCCTGTTGCATGAAACGCTTGCCGAAGGCCAGACGGCCGTCGTTGACGCTGGTGATGAGGGCCACCTGATTCACTTTCGGACCCAGTTCCGGGCGCTGCGGGTCGATCGGGGTGGCCAGGTCGCGCAGGGCCTTCAGGCCCTCGACCGGGCCTTCCCCGAACAGGTCGCCGCCTTCCGTCAATTCCCGTATCAACTGTTCGAACGGGATTGGTTCCCAGCGCCCCGAATTGCGCGGACCCACCCGCTTCATCGGGCGCAATACCCGGAACGGCGAGTCCATCTGCTCGAGCACCGCGTTGCCGCGGCCGCAGGCGGTGGAGCGCCCCGCCAGGCCCTTGTCCTGGAAACCGGAAATGGCGACGAAACTGTCCCGGATCGACGCCTTCATCGGCAGGTGCGGCTCGGTGGACAGCGGGCTGTACGGGTTGCCGGCGACGCGCAGCACCTTGCCGCTGGCACGGTCGATGCGCACCCGCACGCCGCACAAAGTGGTGCAGCCGAGGCACATGGTGTAGCTCACCTGCTGCGCGGGGTTCACCTTCAGCGTCCCGGTTGCCGGATCGATGTTGAACTCGGGTTCGAGGGAGGCGCCGTGATACTGGCTCTTCGACTTGTCGCGGCCCAGCAGGGGCTTGAGCATGCGCTCGGCGGTGGCGCTGAAGCCGGCACTGAAGGCGATCAGGCCGCCGGCGGCGAGAATCTTGCGACGGGTGTTAATGGTCATGACATTCTCCTTAGGCCTGGGCGCGGCGCTGGCCGGCCCAGGGCAGTACTGAGATCAGCAGGATCAGGACGGCGATCCACAGGCCGGCGGTGCCGACGATGCCGAGTAGCCCGTCCTGGCCCAGGGGCAGGTGGTAGTCGTAGAAGCCGGCGCTGGTTTTGGGGATTTGCTGGCCGCCGATAAATATCGTCCAGCGCATCATCCAGGCGCTGTGCAGGGCGATCAGGCCGGCTGCCAGCCGCCATTCCGGATGCCGAACGGCGAGCCAGAGTGTGGCCAGGGCGCTGCCGGCGGCCCACACCGCGGTGATCCGCCAGGCGGCCGAGGGGGCCACTTGCGCCAGCGCCTCCGCGTGTCGCGGGGACAAGCCGGTGACACCCAGCAGCAGCCAGGCGGCGCCCACCGCCAGCACCAGCACCTGGGTCGCCGCCAACAGGCGCAGCAGATGGGTGCCTTCCGCCGCGCGGCCGTCGCCGATGGCGCGGTCCAGCACCAGCACCAGACCGATGGCGCCGGCCACCGCGGTGATGAAGAACTGCACCGGCAGGAAGGGCGTGTCCCACAATGGCCGGGCGCTCACCACCATCACTTCCATGCCGGTGTAGAGCGCCACCAGCGCGGCGCCGGCCAGGGCGAGCACGGCGGCGATGCGGGTCGCGCCCAGACTGTCGTGGCCGCCGTAGGCAAACGCCCGGTAGATGCCCGCCCCGCGCCCGCCGATGTCGGCCAGGCGCTTCAGATCCGGGCGCAACACCAGCCAGGCATAGAGCGCCAGCCCACCCAGGTAGAGGGGGATGAAGAAGGCACCCCAGGCCATCCAGGAGCCGAGATTGGGGTGCAGGTAGAAATTGAGGAAACGGGCGGGCTGGTGCAGATCTGCGAGCAGGGCCACGGGCGCCGTCAGGCCGCAGGCCAGCGCGCCCAGCAGGGCCAGGCGGCTGGCCCGTTCCCAGGCGGGTCGGCGCAGCACGAACCAGGGTAGGGTGAGCAGAAAACAGCCCACCGACAGACCGATCAGGAAAAAGTACTGGACCGCCCAGGGCAGCCACGACACTTCGCGGGCCACGTTGACGACTTCGACAATGGATGTGTTCATGATTAAGCTCCGTGCTCACTCGGCCGCCACAAGGCGCCCTGGCCCTCGACGCGCCCCTGGAAACGGGGATCGAGGCCGATGTAAAAAACGTTGGGGCGGGCGCCGGATTCGGGCTTGAGCACCTTGATGGCGTCCGCCTCCTTGGCGGCGTCCAGCCTGCGTCGCAGCTCGCCTTTGGGGTCGTTCAGGTCGCCGAAGATGCGGGCACCGCCGACGCAGGTTTCGACGCAGGCCGGCAGCAGGCCCGCGTCGACCCGGTGCGCACAGAAGGTGCACTTGTCGGCCTTGCCCGTGTCGTGATTGATGAACCGGGCGTCGTAAGGGCAGGCCTGAACGCAGTAGGCGCAGCCCACGCAGCGGTAGCCGTCCACCACCACGATGCCGTCATCGCGTTTGAAGGTGGCGTTTACCGGGCAGACCGGCACGCAGGGCGGATTGTCGCAATGGTTGCACAGACGCGGCAGCACGTAGGTGCCGGCCACGGTTTTGCCGTCCACCTCCTGCGTGACCGTGTAAGTGGAGACGATAGTGCGGAAGCTGTTCTCCGGCACCGCGTTTTCCATGATGCAACTGACGGTGCAGGCCTGGCAGCCGATGCACTTGCGTACATCCACCAGCATTGCCCAATGGTGTTTGCCTTCGGCGGCACTGGCGGTGTTCATGGGCAGCGCCACACCGGCGGTGATCGCCGGTAACGCCTGCAGAAAGGCGCGGCGGGATTGGAAAAGTGTATCGTCGGACATGGTCGGACTCCTTATCGAGCGTGCACTTGTAGACTAAGCGCACCAAAACCATGCCGCCAGTGGGTAGATTGCCTACCCGACTAGGTATTTGTATTTAGCAACCGTTTGAAACATTCGCGCAACTGGCCGGCTCGCCCGGCGTATCTGTGTCGAGCGCCGGCGGGCGTGCCGGGTACCATTCAATGCTTCGCCGGATGCGGCATCAGCTTGTCGATGTACGCAATCGCCACCGCCGATACGATGAAGGCCATGTGGATGACGGTCTGCCACAGCAGGACTTTTTCATCCAGGTTGGGGGCGTTGATGAAGGTCTTCAGCAGGTGGATCGACGAGATGCCGATGATGGCGGTGGCGAGTTTGACTTTCAGCACGTTGGCGTTGACGTGCGACAGCCACTCGGGTTCGTCGGGGTGGCCTTCGAGCCTCAAGCGCGAGACGAAGGTTTCATAGCCGCCGATGATGACCATGATGAGCAGGTTGGAAATCATCACCACGTCGATCAGGCCCAGCACGATGAGCATGATGGCTTCTTCGGAGAGGGTGAAGGTGCCGACGACGAGGTGCTCGAGCTCGATCATGAAGTGAAAGACGTAGACCACTTGCGCGGCGATCAGGCCGAGATACAGCGGGACTTGCAGCCAGCGGCTGCCGAACAGGATGGTGGAAAGAAATTTGCCGCGGGTTTCGATGGGTTGCTTGGTTTCAGGGTTCATAAATAGATTTAAAGTGGGAGGACAGAGACGAAACGCTAAAAGCGAAGGGTTACAGGACGTAGCGCGCCAGGTCTTCGCGGGCGGCGAGCGCGGCCAGCCGCGTGGTGACCGCGTCGGCGTCGACCACGTGTTCACCGGTGACGCTGCCGGCGTCGAAGGAAATCTCCTCCAGCAGCTTTTCCATCACCGTGTGGAGGCGGCGCGCGCCGATGTTTTCGGTGCGCTCGTTGACCTCGAAGGCGATCTCGGCAAGGCGGCGAATGCCGTCTTCGGTGAATTTGAGGGTGACGCCCTCGGTCGCCAGCAGGGCTTCGTACTGGCGCGTCAGGCAGGCGTCGGTGGCGGTCAGGATCTGCTCGAAATCTTCCACCGAGAGCGCCTGCAGCTCGACGCGGATCGGCAGCCGCCCCTGCAGCTCGGGGATGAGGTCGGACGGCTTGGACAGGTGGAACGCGCCGCTGGCGATGAACAGGATGTGGTCGGTTTTCACCATGCCGTACTTGGTCGAGACGGTGGTGCCCTCGATCAGCGGCAACAGGTCGCGCTGCACGCCCTGGCGCGACACGTCGCTGCCCTGCGCGTCGCTGCGGGTGGCGATCTTGTCGATTTCGTCGAGGAACACGATGCCGTTCTGCTCCACCGCCTCGAGCGCCTGCTGCTTGGTTTCCTCGTCGTTGATCAGGCGCCCGGCTTCTTCCTCGGTCAGCAGCTTGAACGCTTCGCGCACTTTCAGCTTGCGGGCTTGCCGGCGGCTTTGCCCGATGTTCTGGAACATGCCCTGCAGCTGCTGCGACAGGTCTTCCATCCCCGGCGGGGTGAAGATTTCCATGCTGGGGCTGACCGCCGCGACCTCGATCTCGATTTCCTTGTCGTCCAGTGCGCCTTCGCGCAGCATCTTGCGGAAGCGTTGGCGCGCCGCGCCTTCCTCGCGCTGCGGTTCGGACTCGCCCAGGCCGACGCTGCGCGGCGGCGGCAGCAGCGCGTCGAGGATGCGATCCTCGGCGGCTTCTTCGGCACGGAACTGTACCTTGGACGTGGCCTGTTCGCGCATCTGCTTGACCGCGGTTTCCATCAGGTCGCGGATGATGGTGTCGACGTCGCGGCCCACATAGCCGACTTCGGTGAACTTGGTCGCCTCGATCTTGATGAAGGGCGCGTTGGCGAGCCGCGCCAGGCGCCGCGCGATCTCGGTCTTGCCGACCCCGGTGGGGCCGATCATCAGGATGTTCTTCGGCGTGATTTCCTGTCGCAGCGGCTCATCGACCTGCTGGCGCCGCCAGCGGTTACGCAGGGCGACCGCGACCGCGCGCTTGGCGGCAGCCTGGCCGACGATGTGTTTGTCGAGTTCGTGGACGATTTCTTTGGGCGTCATTTCTAGGGGTCGGGATTCAGGATTCAGGATTCAGGGATCAGGGATCAGGGATCAGGGATCAGGGATCAGGGATCAGGGATCAGGGGGCTTTGTCGCTTCGCGGGTTTATTCAAGCAGGCGGCCGGGGGCCGCTCATTCCCTGCCCCCTGAATCCTGACCCCTGGCCCCCAGCACCTCAATCACGTGGTTCTGATTCGAATAAATGCAGATGTCCCCCGCAATGGTGAGGCTCTTTTTGACGATTTCAAGCGGCGGCAGGTCGGTGTTTTCCAGCAGCGCACGGGCAGCGGACTGGGCGAAGGCGCCGCCGGAGCCGATAGCGGCGATGCCGAGTTCGGGCTCCAGCACGTCGCCGTTGCCGGTGATGATGAGCGAGTACTCGTGGTCGGCCACCGCCAGCATGGCCTCGAGCCGCCGCAGCATGCGGTCGGTGCGCCAGTCCTTGGCGAGTTCGACCGCGCTCCGGAGCAGATGTCCCGAGTGCTTGTCGAGCTTGGCCTCGAAGCGCTCGAACAGGGTGAAGGCATCGGCGGTGCCGCCGGCGAATCCGGCCAGGACTTTTTCCTGGTACAGCCGACGCACCTTGCGCGCGGTGGACTTGATGACGATGTTGCCGAGGGTGACCTGGCCGTCGCCGCCGAGGGCGACGTCGCTGCCCCGTCGAACGGAGAGAATGGTGGTGCCGCGATATTGTTCCATGGGCGGGATTATCCTGAAAAAAGGGTTGGCCGCGAAGGCGCAAAGGTGAAGATTGGCGCCGTCTTGCCGCGTCGCGTCCGGCGGGCAAATCCGACCGCCTGAAATGGATGGGGGCAGGCGATGCCGCAGCCTGATCGATCAGGACGGCCGGGGTCAGTCCGGGTGGTGCGGGATGAGCTGTGCCAACTGATCGATTCCCATGACGCGGAAAAGTTCGTGGATGAGCGCGTTGTGGCCGCGCAGGGTGATGGTCTTGCCGCTGCCCAGACACTGCATCAGCACGCTGATGAACTGGCTGACACTGCCGTAATCGACGCGGGTGACCTGCGACAGATCGACCAGCACCTCGTTGTGGGTGGAGGCATAGCTGCCGAGTTGCTGCAAGGCGCTGTCGTTGGCGGGGGTAATTTCGCCGGTCAGCCGCAGCGCATCGTCCAGTGGTGCGGCGAGTGTTGCCTGCACGACTTCAGCGGCCTGGACTTCGCTCCAGGAGGGCGGCGATACTTCAAAACGCACCGCGTAGTCGACCGCCAGGTCTTCGAAGTTTGCCTCCTGACCGAGCGTCTGGTAGAGCTCCAGCAGCAGCAGCCAGTGCACCGCGCGGCTGTGGGTGGCGCGGTTGAGATCCTGCAGCAATGCGGTCAGGGTGTCGACGCCACTGACCTGCAGCTTGCGGCGGGCCTTGCGCGCGGCGGCGAGGAGCTTGGCGCATTCGTCTGCGCCGGCTTCATCGATCATTGCGATGCGCGAAAAGTCGATCCGCACCGCGGCATTCTTGGCGGTGGCGGCGACGCCTTCGCGCAGGGTGGCGGCCGCTTTCTTGTCGAGCAGGCCGGGCAGCTCCAGGCTGGCGGTTTGGTCTTGCTGGGATTTGCTGGGGGCGTTGTTCCCCCCCATGGCTTGCCAGACCGGGGGCGAGGTTTCGAAACGCAGCGCGTAATCCAGCGCCAGCTGATCGAACTCTTTTTCGCGATTCTGGATGCCGTAGAGGTCGAACAGCATGTGCCAGGCGCGGTGATCGCCCGTGGTCAGAAGATCCTTCAGCAAACGCTCGGCCATGTCGGATTGACCGCTGGCATAGAGGATGGCCACTTCGTCCACCGGCGACTGCGCCGTGCCGCTGGACTCCTCCACCACGATGCCGCCGGCCCCCATGTCCAGAGTCAACAGGGTTTCGGTCGGCTGCGATTCGGCGGCAGGCGCGGGCGTCGGCTTGCGCGCGGGGCTGGGTGCCTTGTCCTTGCTTTTTTTGAAAAACGGAAGAGCCACTGAATATGCGTGCGTCGGATAGGGGGTTCAGTAATGGATACTAGCGTTGTCCCCCGCTTGCAGCAACCCGCAGCGCACGGCCGGCAAGTAGGGCAATGACGGCGAGCGCGATGACAATCGCGGGCCCGGTCGGCCAGTCGAGCAGCGCGGACGCGGTCAGACCTGCCGCATACGCCAGTGCGCCCACTGCCCAGCCCACCAGCAGGCCGGGGCGTGCCGACAGATCGCGCACCGCCAGCGCCGGCAGAATCAGGCTGGCGAACACCAGATAAACCCCCACCACTTGCACCGACGCGGTAATCGCCAGCGCAAACAGCAGATAGAACCCGCGCCCGCCGAGGCGTTCGCCGCGCCAGGCCATGAACGCCAGCAGGATGCTGTAAAGCGCGGCAATCTGCATGGCCTGCGCGGGCGTGGCCCACAATATCTGCCCGGTGAGCAGCTCGGCCAGGTGCTCGCCGCCGTGCGGGTCGCCCGCCAGCAGCAGCACCGCTGCGCTGGCGGCGACCACGAAGGTGGAGCCGATCAGGGCTTCCTGGATCTGCGGCCAGCGCCGTTCGCATCCGGCCAGCAGCGCTGCGCCGACCAGCGCGGCGGTGGCCGCCGCCAGCTGGGTGGGCCAGCCGTCGGCGGCGAGACCCAGGGCGTGCGCCGCGACCACGCCGAGCACGGCCAGTTGCGCCACCGCCAGGTCGAGAAAGATGATGCCGCGCGCCAGCACCCGGCGCCCCAGCGGGACGTGGGTGGCCAGCACCAGCAGGCCGACGATGAACGGCCACAGCAGCAGGCCGGGGTCGAGCGCGGCGAGGTTCATGGCGCGGCCTTCAGCAACTGATCGAGGGTGTCGTCGAACAGGCCGAACAAATCCTGCGCGCGATCGTTGCCGCCCACGGTGTAGGGCAGCGCCAGCGCCGGGATGCCGGTGCGGCTCGCCAGCCAGTCGGCCGGGCGCGGGCTTTGGTAGGCCGCGCGCAGCACCATTTTTGCCGGGGTAGTCTGCAGCTGTGCTGCCACCCGTGCCAGATGGCTGACCGAGGGCTCGACGCCCGGCTTGGGTTCCAGGAGGGCGACTTCGCGCAGGCCCAGCCAGGCCAGCAGGTAGGAGAAGGATTTGTGCTGCACCGCCACCGGCATATTTTTCAGCGGTGCGGCGCGGGCTTCCCAGCGCGCGATTGCCGCCTGCCAGCGCGCAGCAAACGTCTGGCCGCGCGCGCGATGCGCTGCCGCGTTCGCCGGGTCGACCTCGGCCAGCCGCGCCGTTAGCGCCTCGGCGACGCGCAGAATGTTGCGCGGGTCGGTGTGGAGGTGCGGGTTGCCGGCGGCATGCACGTCGCCGTCGGCGCGGTCGAGCCGCGTCGGCTTTTCCAGCAACGGCACAAACCGGGCCGCCTCGAAATACCCCGGTTTCCCCGGCAGCACCGCGGCGTTGTTGGCGTTCTGCAGTAGCACCGGCAGCCAGCCGACTTCCAGCTCCGCGCCGGTGCACACGACCAGATTCGCGCGCCGCATCTGCGCGATCAGGCTGGGCCGCGCCTCGATGCGGTGCGGATCCTGCATGGCGGTGGTGGCGGAATAGACCTTGACGTCGTCGCCGCCGATTTCCTGTGCCAGGGCGGCCCACTCCGGCTCGCAGGCGAAGACATTGATGGCGGCATGCGCGTATACGGGCAGCCACAGGATGAGAAAGACCAGCAGTCGTTTCATGCGGTTCTCCTCAGAACTTGTGGGCGCCGTGCGCGCCCAGGCTGTGGATGTATTGCACGAACCACTGGTTCTCGCTCACGCTTTCCATCGACTTGTCCTTCGAGTACTGCAGGCGCAGGCGCGAGAATTCCGACGGCGAGTAATCGAGCATCAGCGAGTGCCGCGACGGCTTGTAGTCGGTCACCGGCAAATGGGCGTTATTCAAGCCGAAATCGACCGGCCCCGGGTTCAGACGGTCGTAGCGGTAGCCGCTGCGCCAGCGCGGCATGAACTGGTACACGCCCTGGGCGTAGTAGCCCGATTGTGTGGCTTTGTAATCGCCATCGGAGCCGACGCTGCAGATGCCGCCGTCGCAATGCAGCAGGCCGGATTCCTGGCGGCGGAAATACTCGGTCGCGAATTTGAAGTGCTGCTCGGAGGCATTGCCGTTGGGCGCCCATTTCCAGACGAAGTCTGCCACCCAGGTTTTGCTTGTGCCCGAGAACAGGGTTTCGACTTTCACGTCGTTGAGGTCTTCCAGTTCGCTGTCGCGCTCGCTGGCTTTGGTGGCGAGATACGACAGCCCGCCGCGCCAGCTGTTGGAGGCGCCGACGTCGCCGCCGAGGTGGCCGAACAGGGCATGGCTGCCGATGCCGTTCTTGTTGCGGTCGGTGCCGGGGAAGTTGGCGCCGCGCCCGGCCTCGGCACCGAATTCCATGAACAATTCGGTCGGCGCGACCCATTTCAGCTGCACGCCGTCGTTGCCGTAGGCCTCGCCAAACAGCGCGCGGTACATCAGGGTGTTGTCGGCAAAATCCCAGGCGTGCGGGTGCTGCTCGTTCTGGTAGCCGAGGCCGGAGCGAAAGCGTCCGCCCTTGAGCGAAAAACCGTTGCCGAGGCCGGTGGTCTGGAACCAGGCTTCCTCAATTTCGGCTGCTTCATCCTGCAAGGCCAAAATGAGGAGGTCCCGGAAGTAGGGATCAACGCTGGCCGACATCACCAGCTCGGTTCCGTCGAGCGAGAAACCGCGCGCCGCGTCGGCGCCGTGCCCGCCGGGCAAGAAACCCTCGATGCGGCGCTCGCCGACATCCTTGAGATGCGCATATCGCCCTTGCAGGATGAGCGAGATATCCGGGTTGAAGCCGGAACGGGCGGGGGCGGCTGCTTGCGCGGTGGGTTCGGCTTTGATCGCAGCGTCGGTGGTTTGGTTTTCGGCCTGTTGCAGCCTCGCTTCCAGTGCCTGGAGGCGGGCTTCGTAGGCGGATTTCAGTTCCTGCAACTCGGCGCGCAGGGCGTCGAGTTGGGCATCGGCATGAACCGGAAAGGCGGTCGCGAGCGCGGCCGCCAGCAGGGCGGGTCGTAACATGGTTGAGCTCCATCAAAAACGAGAACGCGGTCGGCAGGCCTCGCGGCAGCCGACAGTCAGGTCCGGATTTCAGATGGTGGCAGGCGGGGCGCGGGCTTGCGCGTGGTTGAAACAGGCGGTGACGAGCGGCAGCGCCGCAGCCGGCAACTCGGTGTGGCAGGCGGTTTCGATGGGCAGGCTGAACACGGTTGCCGGCGCGGCGCTGCCGAGGTTGGCCTGGGCGACGCAGACTTCGCAGACCTTGTCGGGCAGTGCGCCATCGTGCCTGTCCAGATGGCTGACCGCGTGCGCGAACGCCGCCGCCTGACCGAACAGCAGGGTCAGTGCAAACAGCCAGGCAAGCAGACGGCGCGGCAACATGGGGCGCATTTTACACGCGCGGCTCGACCGGCGGTACCGGGTCGTAGCCGTGGTCGCAGCCGGGGCGGCAGCGGCCGATGCGCTTGGCGGCGAGCCAGCTGCCCTTGAGTGCACCGTGTTTTTCGATGGCTTCCTTGCCGTATTCCGAGCAGGTCGGCAGGTAGCGGCACTGCCGTCCCAGCCAGGGCGAGAGCGCCAGCTGATACGCGCGGATCAGGCCGACGAGGAGTTTTTGCGCAAGATTCATGACACCGCCCCGTCATGGCTGCGTGCCGCGCCGGAGAAATCGGTCAGCAGCTTGGCGACGAACTCGGGGTCGAGATCGCGCACGATGAAGACGAAACGGCTGCGGTGGTCGTCGTCCGGCCAGGCGTCGAGCCTCACCTCCGGATACAGCACGTGCTGCACGCCATGCAGCACCACCGGCTGGGCTTCGTCCTGCAGGTTCACGATGGCCTTGAAGCGCAGCAGGTTTTCGGCGCGAAACGAGGTCAGCATGGACAGCGCCGACTGCAGGCCGTAACGGTCGAGCGGGGCGTCGAGCACCACGGAAAATGCCTGGATGCGCGCGTCGTGCAAGGCAACGGCGGGCTTGCCGCCGAGCGTTCCGGCGCGGGCTGGCTGGTAGCGCTGCGGCTTGAGCCAGCGCGCCACTTCGAGCGAGCGGGTTTCGGCGTTCCACAGCCCCAGGTTCTGGATCGCCGTGGGGTCGATCTCGCCCTGCGTCACCGTCACGATGTCGGCGGCAGGATTCAGCGTCGCCAGCCGTTCGCGCAGCGCGGCCACCGTTTCGGCGGGCGTGAGGTCGGTCTTGGTCAAGAGCAGTCGGTCGGCCACCGCCACTTGCTTCACTGCCTCGAAGTGCTGGTCCAGCTGGCCCATGCCGAACAGCGCGTCGACCGTGGTGACCACGCCGTCGAGGCGGAAGCGCGCGCGCACCCAGTTGTCGTGCAGCAGGTTGTCGAGCACCGGCGCGGGGTCGGCGATGCCGGTGGTTTCGATGATGACACGCTCGAACGCCGGGATGTCGCCCTTTTGGCGCGCCATCCACAGGTTTTTCAGGGTCGGCGACAGGCTGCCCGAAATCGTGCAGCACACGCAGCCGCCCGAGAGCAGCGCCAGCGGGCCGTCCATTTTTTGCAATAGTTGATGGTCGAGCGCGACCTCGCCGAACTCGTTCATCAGGATCGCGGTGCGCGGCAGGGTGCGCACCAGGTGATTCAGCACGGTGGTTTTTCCGCTGCCCAGAAAGCCGGTGAGCAGGGTGATGGGCAGTGGAGCATCCATCCCGGGGAACCTCTTCAAATATCAGGCGCGCAGTTTTTCCTGCATCTCGTGACGCTCCTGCGCCTCGATCGAGTATTCGGCAGTGGGGCGCGCCAGCAGGCGCGGCAGGCCGATGGGGTCGCCGGTTTCCTCGCACCAGCCGTACTCACCGCTTTCGATCCGTTTCAGGGCGGAATTGATTTTTTTCAGCTGCTTGCGTTCGCGGTCGCGCACGCGCTGTTCCAGCATGTGTTCCTCTTCCATCGAGGCGCGGTCGTTGGGGTCGGCGAAGTTCTCGTTTTCCTTCAGCACCGCACCGGTGTTGGCGGCATTGCTGAGCATTTCGTCGCGCAGGGCTTCGAGGCGGGCGCGAAAGAACGCCAGCTGGTCCGCATTCATATAGGCGGAAGCCGGCATCTTCAGCAGCGCGGCTTCGGTGAGGGGTTTGGGTGAGGTGGGCATCGAGACGCTCCGAGAGTCGAAATAATGGCTAATTTACCGCCCGGACGTGCCGGTGCGAAGGGGCGCAGTCTGAACGTCATGCGCCAAAGGTGCAAGCCCGGGCCTGGAACCGATGTTTCAGGGCGTGGCGGGTGCGCCATTCCGTCACCGATTGAACCATAATTAACACGTGGTTCAAGCTTTGTTCGATCGCGTTGCAGCTTGCGATTGAACCCCATATTTCGAGAGGTGACAGGATGAAAGCCATCGTGATCGGACTGGTACTGTTGCTGGGCGGGTGTGCGGGGCTGGGGTCATCAGACCCGGCGTCGCCCTATTACGTCTATTCATCGGGCTGGACGGCACAGCTCAATCGGCCGCTGACGATCGAGCCGGGTGCCGCCACGGTACGCCTGCAATATGGCCGCATCGTGCCGCGCAACGGCGTGCAGGAGCACGACCCATTCTGCGTGGTGGAGCTGAACACGGTGAGCGCCAAGCCGCAGACGCTGCAGCCTGGCCGCTTCGACGTGCTGCGGGTGACGCGCAGCGTGAGCCACATCGCCGCAGCGCCATCGCTGTTTGTCGGGGTCGCTATTGGCGGCGATTTCGGTGGCCCCACCTTTCTTTATTACATGACCGAATTCCGGCTGCGCGATGCCGCGCAGCCGGACCTTCGTGGCATGACCTGCGTCTGGGACCAGATGGCGCCCGGCAACCGGGCACTGATGCGCCATCTCACGCTGGATGAAATCCAGTCGGCGCTGGGCGACTGGATGCGGCTGATCCCGCCGGAGGCGCAAAGATGAAACCTGCCGACACCCGCATTCCTCCCGGCACCCCGGTCAAGCTGTCCGACTGGGACGCCGACGACACCGACATCATCGGCAAGCCGAAATCCGATGCGCACGCCCGCCTGGACGAATACCGCGCCCGGCTGGAAACCCTGCAGGAGCTGCTGTACGCCGAGGGCAAGAACAAGCTGCTGATCGTGTTGCAGGCGATGGACACCGCCGGCAAGGACTCCACCATCCGTCACGTGTTCCAGGGCGTCGACCCGCTGGGGGTTCGGGTGGCGGGCTTCAAGGCGCCGACGCCGTACGAACTGGCGCGCGACTACCTGTGGCGGGTGCATCACCATGTGCCGGGCAAGGGCGAAATCGCCATCTTCAACCGTTCGCATTACGAAGATGTGCTGATTACCCGCGTCAACGGCTGGATCGACGCCGCCGAATGCAAGCGTCGCTATCGCCAGATCAACGACTTTGAACGCATGCTGGCTGAAACCGGCACGACGATCCTGAAGTTCTATCTGCACATCTCGAAGAACGAGCAGAAGAAACGTCTGGAAGAACGACGCGACGATCCGGAAAAGCAATGGAAATTCCACCCGGACGATCTGTCCGTGCGCGAGCAGTGGGACGATTACATGGCGGTCTACGAAGCCGCGCTGTCGGCTACCAGTACGGCCCACGCACCCTGGCACGTGATTCCCGCCAACAGCAAGCAGGCGCGCAATTTGATGATTTCGCGCCTGCTGATCGACGCGCTGGAAGGATTGAAGATGCGCTATCCGGCGCCGGCGGACGGAGTTTCCGACACGGTGATTGTCTGACGCTTATTTGACCAGGGCCAGGTGAGGGGAACGCGGGTGGTGCGCCGGCGCAGCCGCCTGCGAGACGGTGACGGGCTGCCAGTGGGGCAAGGCTTCCGGGCGATGAATGTGGTAGCCCTGCAGGTAGTCCACCCCGATGTCGCGCAGCAGCGCCGCCATCTCGGCGTCCTCCACCTGCTCGGCGACCGAATACATGCCGAAATCACTCGCCAGCTTGGCAATCGAGCGCACGATAGCCTGGTCGCGGCGATCGTCCAGCATACCGCGCACGAAGGCGCCGTCGATCTTGAGGAAGTCGGCGGGCAGGTGCTTGAGATAGAAGAACGACGAGGCGTCTCGCCCGAAATCGTCCAGCGCGAACTGGCAGCCGCGCTGGCGCAGCCCGTGAATCAGGCGCTGGGCATCCTCCAGGTTCACCACCGCGGCGGTTTCGGTGACCTCGAATCCCAGGCGCTCGCCTGCCACGCCATAGTGATCGAGCAGATAACAGACGGTGCCGAGGAAGGACTCGTCAGCCACGGTCTTGCCCGACAGGTTGATGAAGTACACCGCGGTGTCGTCGGGCTGCGCCGCCAGATAGGACACCACCGCCTCCACCATCCAGCGGTCGAGGATGGGCGCCTGGCCGTAGCGCTCAAGCGCCGGCAGCAGCTTGGCCGGCCCCTCGATCACGCCATTGCGCTGCCAGCGGATCAGCACTTCGTAATGCGGCTGACCGCCACTGGACGTCGGCTGGATCAGCTGGCGATAAGGTAGGAATTGATTGGCTTCGAGCGCCTGGGCGAAATCCGCCGCCCAACCCATTTCTGCTTCCAGGCGACGAAACCCGACCTCGTCCGCTTCATACAGCATGACCCGTCCGCTGCCCTCCGATTTGGCGCGATAGCATGCCATGTCAGCCTGAACCATGAGTTCGCCCGCGGTGGTCGGCACCTGGGTGATGGGCGCGATCCCGGCGCAGGCACCGAGGGCGAAGCGACGGCCCTTGTACTCGAAACGGAAATCGCGAATGCGTTGCACCAGCTGCCGGCAGACTTGAATCGCTTCGGCGGGTTGCGTATCGAACAGGATGAGACCGAATTCGTCACCGCCCAGGCGGCCCAGATAGGCCTGGTCGGACAAGGCTTCCTTCATCGTCTGCGCAATGTCGACCAGCAGGGCATCGCCTACCGAATGGCCGCAGGTATCGTTAACCAGCTTGAACTGATCAAGGTCGATGTAGCAGAACGCATGCCGCTGTGCCTGATCGCGCGCGGTGCGCAGGGCTCTTTGCAGACGGCCTTCCACTGCGCGGCGGTTCGGCAAATTGGTCAGGGGGTCGTGGAAAGCCATTTCGTGCAGACTGTCGAGCAACTGCTTTTTCTCGGTTTCATCGCGCAATACATAAATGGTGCCCAGGCCACCGTGGCCGGTGAGCGGCGCACAACTGTAGCTGATGGCCAGGTGCTGGCCAGACCGGGTCTGCAGTTGGGCCGAGCCGGTCTGGCCGTGCAGCGCGGAGGCCGGCGACAGGAAGCAGGCCGGCGCGTCGTCATTGCTCCGCTGGTCGAGTTGCATCACCGCATTCAGCGGACTCAGCATGGCCTCATCGAGGGCGATGCCGAGCAGGTTTTCGGCGGCCGGGTTGAGATAGGTCACCTGGTTGTGCGGGTTGGTGACGATGACCGCGTCGTTGATCGACTGCAGCGTGACCTGCCAGCGCGCCTTCTCGTTGCTAAGCGCAGCCTCGTCCAGCTTGCGCTGCGTGGTGTCGAAGCGGATCGACAGGTATTTTTGCGGCAGGCCGTCGTCGCCCCTGATCGGGATGATGGTCGTGGCCATCCAGAACAGTTGTCCATCCTTGGCGCGGTTGCAGATTTCGCCGCGCCAGGTGCGTCCGCTCGAGATGGTTTCCCATAGGTCGTTGAAAAACGCGGCATCGTGCTGGCCCGAATTGACGATGCGGTGATTCTGGCCGATGAGTTCCTCACGCGTATAGCCGCTGATGCTGCAGAACAGATCGTTGACGAAGGTGATGTTGCCGGTGACATCGGATTCGGACACGTTGGCCGTGCTGTCGAGCGCCTTTTGCTGTTCGTTGAGGTCGGTGAGCAAGCGCTCCAGGGCTGCGCTCATGTGATTGAATGCGCGTGTGGTTTGCTGCAACTCGGGCGGGCTGCTGGCGCGAATGGGGATGCGCGCGCTGTAATCCCCAGTCTCGATCCGGCGCGCGGTAGCGCGCAGCCGGGTCAGGTCGTGCAGATTGATTTTCAGCAGCACATGGGTCAGCCAGCCGAGCAGGGCGAAAGCGGCAGCGAGCAGCACGAACAGGCGGGTGCCGAGATGCCAGAGAAAATCTTCATAGGCATGGGCCGACGGCTGAATGACCAGGCTGCCATAGGACGTGCCGCCGATGACGAGAGAAGCCTGCATGACCGGAATCGACAGGCCGGTCAGCGCGGCAAACCAGCCGGGGCGGCCAGCATGGTAGGCAGGCGCCGCCTCGCGCAGGGTGTATCCATTGGGCGCGGTGTATTCCACGTAGCGCAGGTTGCCCTGGGCGATCGGGGTTTTCAGCTGCGCCTGCAGGGCAATGTAATCGCTCACGATCGCCGAGTCGGCCACCGCCTGCGACAGTGCCGCAAGCTGTGCCGAAGCCTGCACGCGCAATGCGGCGTCGGCGTCGTGGCGGGCGATTTGCAGCGCCTGCTGCCCCGCCAGGGCGAACACTGCAATCAGGATGAGCAGGAGCGTGCCCATGACGCGAGCTTGTGTGCTCAGGTGGGCCAGTCGCAGACTTTGCATCAGGCGGGGATACAGGGAAAGAAGACGAGCGCGCATACGCAATGAATCGGCGGCAAGTGCCGTTTCTGAAGCGCACGCAGAACCGTCGCGTCAGGCTGAGTGATTGCCCACATTCCGGGCTGGGTGCGGTCAGCCTTTCTTGCGCGCGCGCGGGTGCGCCTGGTCGTAGACCTTGGCGAGGTGTTGCCAGTCGAGGTGGGTGTAGACCTGGGTGGTGCTGATGCTGGCGTGGCCGAGCATTTCCTGCACCGCGCGCAGGTCGCCGGACGACTGCAGCACGTGGGTGGCAAACGCGTGGCGCAGCATGTGCGGGTGCACGTGCTGGCCGAGCCCCGCCTGCAGCGCCCAGCGGTTGAGCCGCAGCTGCACGCTGCGCGGGGTGAGGCGGGCGCCGCGCTGGCTGATGAACAGCGCGGCGGTGGTGTCGCGCGCCTCCCCAGGGATACCGTCCCTGCGGGACATAAGCGGCTGCCGCTGCAACAGCCAGGCGGCAAGGGCGGCCAGCGCGTGTCGTCCCACCGGCACGATGCGGGTTTTGCGGCCCTTGCCGGTAACCTGCGCTTCGCCCGATTGCAGGTTGACGTCGTCGAGATCGAGTCCGGTAAGTTCAGACAGGCGCAGCCCGGACGAATAGAACAGCTCAAACATGGCGCGGTCGCGCGCGGCCAGGGCGTCGTCGCCCTCGCCGCGGCCGTCGAGCAGTTGGGTGCAGGTGTCGGGCGACAGGATGTCCGGCAGCGCCTTGGCCGCCTTGGGCGGGCGCAGGCCGAGGCAGGGGTTGCTGGCGTAGCCGAGGCGGCGGCAGGCAAAGAGGTAGAACCCGCGCCAGCTCGACAGCTGGCGCGCCACGCTGGCGGCCGCCAGGCTCTGGCTGCGCAGCTTGACGATGGCGCCGCGGATGTCGGTGACAGAGAGTTCGGCCAGCGGCTTGCCGGCAGTCAATTTGGAGAGATTGGCCAGATCGCGCTGATAGGCCGTGACCGTATGCGGCGACAGCCGCCGTTCGGCAGCGAGGTGTTGCAGATATTGAGCGACCGCGCTCAAGCTAAAAACCTTTCACCACAGAGGCACAGAGAACACAGAGGAAAAAAACAGGCTTTGCCCTGTTTCTGCGCCCTGCCCACCAGGATCGATATCGGGTCGGCAAGCCATTGATTCCTTGCCTTTCCCTGTGCCTCCGTGTCTCTGTGGTGAGGCATTCAGGTTTACCCCTGCATCCGCGCCAGCGCGGCACCGACCAGCTGGCCCAGCCGTTCGAGATACAGCGTGCCCATGCTGGGGTAGAAGCGCTTGGCTTCTTCCGAGGCCAGCACCAGCAGGCCGACGGGGGGCGCAGCAGGCGTGGGCCGCAGCGGAATGCAGGCAAACGCGCGCAGGTGCGGCGACACTTCGCCGAACCAGTCGTCGGCGTCATTCACCGCCAGCGCGCCGCACACCGGCTGCGCCATCGCGGCCACGCTGTCGCGCACGGCGGGCGATACCGGATCAGTCAGGCCGGGTGTGGTGTCCGCCGGCAGATTCCAGACTCGCAGCGCGTGGTGCGGCACCGCAAAGCCCTCGCGCAGGTGGAGCGCCAGCGCCGCGATGATGTCCAGCGGCGTGCGGGCGGCCAGCAGCGCCAACGTCAGCGCGTGCAGCTTCTCCGAAATGCCGTCGTTTTCCTCGCCGAACTGGATCAGCTCGGCCAGCTTGTTCTCCAGCATCCGCACCTTGTCGCGCATCGCGATCAACTGGCGCTCGCTCATCGACACCGCGTGGGTGCCGTGCGGATGCGGGATATGCAGTTCCGCCAGCAGGGTGGGGAAGTCGTTGAAGAAATTGGGATGCCGGGTCAGAAACTCGGCGATGTGTTCGGGTTGCATGTCCATTAGAGTTCGATCTCCCCTTCAAATACGGTTTCTGCCGGCCCGGTCATGTAAACCGGCTGGTCCTTACCCGCCCACTCGATGACGAGGTTGCCGCCGCGCGCGTGCACGCTGACCGGGCTGGCGAGCCAGCCCTGCCGGATGCCGGCAACCGCAGCGGCGCAGGCGCCGGTGCCGCAGGCCAGGGTCTCGCCGGCGCCGCGCTCGTAGACGCGCAGGCGGATGTCGTGCGGGGTCAGCACCTGCATGAAGCCGGCGTTGACCCGCTGCGGGAAGCGCGAATGCGATTCGATGGCGGGTCCGAGGATGTCCACCGGCGCGCTGTCGAGGTCGTTCACCCGCAGCACCGCGTGCGGATTGCCCATCGACAGCACCGCGATCTCAAGGACGTGCTGGCCGACCTTGAGCGGATAGGTCAGCGTCTCGGCTTCAGCGGCGAACGGGATCTCGGCCGGCGCAAAGCGCGGCACCCCCATGTTCACCCGCACCAGGCCGTTGTCGAGCAGGCGCGGTTCGATCACGCTGGCGGCAGTTTCCACGCGGATCGCGGTCTTGTCGGTGAGGCCGTGGTCGTGCACGAAGCGCACGAAGCAGCGGGCGCCGTTGCCGCACTGCTCCACCTCGCCGCCGTCGGCGTTGAAAATGCGGTAGCGGAAGTCGGCGTCGTCGCGCGTGGTCGCCTCGACCAGCAGGATCTGGTCGCAGCCGACGCCGAAGTGGCGGTCGGCAATGCGTCGGCACTGTTCGGGGGTGAGCGCGACGGTCTGGTTGATGCCGTCGAACACGACGAAGTCGTTGCCCAGGCCGTGCATTTTGGTGAAGCGTAATCGTGTGCCCTGTTGGGTATTCATGCGGTCATTAACCTGACGTAGTCTTTCAATATGCAGCGGTCCATCACCACCGTCATGCCGCCGGCCTGCGCACGCTGCGCGGCGGCCTCATGCACGATGCCTTCCTGGACCCAGATTGCGCCCGGTAAATGATGCACCGTCGAAAATGGCCGGTGCATGGAGTGTAGCGCCAGGCATTGCGCGACGATAGCCGGCACGTGCTCGGCGGCGCGAAACACATCGACCAGATCGACCTGGAACGGGATGTCGGCAAGATGTGCATAGGCCTGTTCGCCCAGCACCGCGTCCACCAGCGGGCGCACCGGAACGATGCGGTAGCCGTAATGCTGCATCGCCTGCGCCACCCGGTAGCTCGGGCGCGCGGGCTGCGGCGATGGTCTTGACGGTTTTCAGCAGGGCGCGCAGGCCGTCGTCGTCCGGGTTCGCGAAAGTCACAGCATGCGGTCCATCACATGGTCGTCCATCACGAATCCGTCGCCGAGTTCGAACACGCGCGATTCGACGATGCGGAAGCCGTATTTTTCGTAGGCGGCAATCGCCTGGGTGTTGCCGCGGTTGACCTGCAGCCACAGGCGGCGAACCTGCTGCCGGCGCGCCCAGTCCTCGACCGCCCGCAGCAGCAGGGAGCCGATGCCGCGACGCTGCAGCGCAGGATGCACGTAGAGCTTGTCGAGCTTGCAGCCCGATTCGTCGAGGATGGCGTGGGCAAAGCCGGCCAGCGCACGAGCCTGCCGCGCCACCCACCAGGCCTGGAGCGAATCGCCCAGCTGCTCGCGGATGCGTTCCGGCGCATAGCGGTCGGCCAGCATGGCGTCGATCTGCGCCTGCGAAATCAGGGGCGGATAGGTGGCCTGCCACACCACGCGCGCCAGCGCGCTGACGGCGTCGACATCAGTGGCCGTCAGCCGCTGCACGCTGGGCGGCGCATCATTCATAGAGACTGGGTTCACCCGCAGGGCGGGTCTTGAAGCGGCGGTGCAGCCACAAGTATTGCGCTGGCATTTCGCGGATGCGCTCCTCGATGAAGGCGTTCATGCGGGCAACGTCGGCTTCCAGATTGTCGCCCGGGAAGTTGTCCCACGGTGGATAGAAGCACACACGATAGCCACGCCCCCACGGCAACTGGCGGGTGATGACCGGAATGATCTGGGCGTTGGTGAGTTTTGCCAGGCGCGGCAAAGCCGACACGGTGGCAGCAGGGATGCCGAAGAAAGGCACGAACACGGCGTTGAGGCGACCCTGATCCTGATCCGGCGAGTAATGAAGCGGCAGACCGTCCTTGAGCGCCTTGAGCACGGGCTTGATGCCGTCGCTCTTTTCGATCAGAACCGGCGAGGAAAAACGGGCGCGCCCACGCAGCATTATTTTGTTGGAGACAGGGTTCCTGGCGCGCGCATACAAGTTAGCAACGGTCTGATCCACGGACAAGCGCATGCCGCCCATGATGAATCCGACAAAATGCGGCGCCAGCCAGATCACCGGGCGGACGCCGTCGCCGCGTGCGGCTTCAGGATTGTCGATCTGGATCAGGCGACGCAGGCGCGCCTCGGAACCCCACCACAACACGCCGTGCTCGAGCACGGCGCGTATCGAGGCCTGGAAGGTCTGTCGCAGCCAGCGGCGCCGGGTTCTGGTAGAAGCTTCGGGAAAACACAGCGCCAGATTGGTTGCCGCGATGTGCCGCCGCTTCCCGGGCAGCAGTGCCAGCAGCCAGCCCAAAGCATTGCCAATGGCCGCCTGCAGCGGCAGCGGCAGCCAGTGCAGCAGCCACAGCAAGCCGACGCCGAGCCAGACCGGGATCAGGGAGGGGTGCAGCAAGTTGTCGGCGTCGGCGGGTTTCATGCTTCGGGCGGATCGTCCGGCAGGGCGACGCCCCCCGGGCGCTTGTGGCGGTTGTAGCTCCACATGTACTGCGCGGGGAAGCGCCGCACCACCTCTTCCACCCCCTGGTTGATGCGGGCGGCTGCTGCGGTTTTGTCTTCCGGCAGGGGGGTGTCCAGTGGAACGACATGCAGGTGATAGCCACGCCCCCAGCTCAATCGCTCGGCCGCGACAAAAAACGCCGCCGCGCCTGTCTTGCGTTGCAGGCTGGCGACCAGCGTCGGCGTATAGGCTGGACGGCCGAAGAATGGCGCCCATACCCCGTCGCCGCCGGTCGCCACCTGGTCGGGCAGGATGCCGATGCCCTCGTGGCGCTTCAATGCCGCCAGCAGGGCGCGCACGCCCGACAGATCGGTCGGCACCAGCGTCGCCTGGCCGCGCTGGCGACCGGCCAGCATCAGCGCGTCCAGCACCGGCTGGCGCGGCGGCTTGTACATGGCGGTGAACGGATGCCGCGCGGCGTAATACAGGTTGATCATTTCGAAGCAGCCGATATGCGGCGCGATGACGATCACCCCCTTGCCGGCGGCGCGCGCGGCATCGATGTACTCCCAGCCGCTGGTGCCCCTGACCAGTTTCAGCACTTTGTCATATGGGCGCAGCCACACCGGCAGCAGCTCGACGATGGACTTGCCCGTCTCGCCGATGGTCTGGCGCAGCAGGCGGCGGCAATCGTGTCCGGGCGTGCAGAGGCCGCTTTCGAACAGGTTGTTGCGCATGCGTTCGGAATGACGGCCCGGCGCCCAGTAAATCAGCCAGCCCAGCACGATGCCGATGCCATGCAACAGGGGCAAGGGCAGGCGGGCCAGCAGTTTCAAGAGGAACATCACGCGGGATTGACGGCCAGGGCGGCGGCACGGCACAATGCCGGCTTGGGTGTTCCACACATCCTGGTCAGAGCCGCCGCGTTAATCTTGACAACTTGCGGGCGGGATATAAATACAGCTAAAGCGTCGCCGCTCTGTTTGTCCCCTGAGTCGGTTACGCAGTCAGTAACCGGGGCAACAGGAGCATTCATGCAAAAAGAGTTCATTTTCACGTCTGAGTCGGTTTCGGAAGGTCACCCCGACAAGATGGCGGATCAAGTGTCGGATGCAGTCCTCGACGCGATTCTAACCCAGGACAAACATGCGCGCGTGGCGTGCGAGACGCTGCTCACCACGGGTCTGTGCGTGATCGCCGGCGAAATCACCACCACGGCAGTGATCGACTACAACCAGGTCGCGCGTCAAACCATCAAGCGCATTGGCTACGACTCGTCCGACATCGGCTTCGATTACAACACCTGCTCGGTGCTGGTCACCATCGGCAAGCAGTCGCCCGACATCGCACAAGGCGTGGACCGCGCGCACGACGACAACCTCGACCAGGGCGCCGGCGACCAGGGGCTGATGTTTGGCTATGCCTGCAACGAAACCCCGGTGTTGATGCCGATGCCGATCTATCTTGCGCATCGGTTGACCGAGCGTCAGTCCGAACTGCGCAAGGACGGCCGCTTGCCGTGGTTGCGTCCGGATGCCAAATCACAGGTATCGATTCGTTACGTCGACGGCAAGCCGCATTCCATCGACACGGTCGTGTTGTCGACCCAGCATGACCCCGACATTTCGCACGCCCAGCTGTCCGAGGCGGTGATCGAGGAAATCATCAAGCCGGTGCTGCCGAAAGAGATGTTGACCGCTGCAACCCGCTATCTGGTCAACCCGACCGGGCGCTTTGTGGTGGGCGGGCCGATGGGCGACGCCGGCCTCACCGGCCGCAAGATTATCGTCGACACCTACGGCGGCTCTGCACCGCACGGGGGCGGCGCATTCTCCGGCAAGGATCCGTCCAAGGTCGACCGCTCGGCGGCGTATGCCGGGCGCTACGTGGCGAAGAACATCGTCGCCGCCGGTTTGGCCGACAAGTGCATGGTGCAGGTGAGCTACGCCATTGGCGTGGCCAAACCGACCTCGCTGATGGTCGATACTTTTGGCACCGGAAAAATTCCCGAGGATAAAATTGTCGAGTTGATCCTGGCGCATTTTGATCTGCGCCCCAAAGGCATCGTCGCGATGCTGGATCTGTTGCGCCCGATCTACACCCGCACCGCGAGTTACGGCCATTTCGGCCGCGACGAGCCGGACTTCACCTGGGAAGTCACCGACAAGGCGGCTGAACTCAAAGCCGCCGCAGGCTTATAGTTCGGCGCGGCGGCGGGCGTGTAGTCAAACATGGCATAATCCCGGTTCCTTATTTTGGGCGAATGCTTCGCCCCCTCGTGCTGAGGAGCGCTGCGACTATCTCACCGATAGCCAGGCTCAGCGCGAGCGAAGTTTCAACTGCGCTCGTTGACTTGCAGCGGTTTTGCGGGCGAACGAGCAACCACCCGACCGCTGCCATTCAAGGAGTCTCACCATGAATGCAGTATCCATCCTCTCAAGTTTTAACGATTACGTGATCGCCGACCTGTCGCTTGCCGGCTGGGGACGTAAGGAAATCCGTATTGCCGAAACCGAAATGCCGGGTCTGATGGCGATCCGCGCGGAGTTCGCCGCGGCACAGCCGCTGAAAGGCGCGCGCATCACAGGTTCGCTGCACATGACGATCCAGACCGCGGTGCTGATCGAAACCTTGACCGCATTGGGCGCGGAAGTGCGTTGGGCGTCATGCAACATTTACTCCACCCAGGACCATGCTGCCGCAGCAATGGCCGCCGAATGCGTCCCGGTGTTTGCGGTCAAGGGCGAGTCGTTGACCGAATATTGGGATTACACCCATCGCATCTTCGAGTGGGCGGATGGCGGCTTCTCGAACATGATCCTTGATGACGGCGGCGATGCGACCTTGCTGTTGCATCTTGGCACCCGTGCTGAGCAGGATCTTTCAGTCGTGGCCCATCCCACCAGCGAAGAAGAGCGCGTGCTCTATGCCGCAATCAAGGCCAAGCTGTCGGCCGACCCGACGTGGTATTCGGTGCGCCTGGCCGCGATGAAGGGCGTCACCGAGGAAACCACTACCGGCGTGCATCGCCTGTACCAGATGCATGCCAAAGGCGAACTCAAGTTTCCGGCGATCAACGTCAACGATTCGGTCACCAAATCCAAGTTCGACAACCTGTATGGCTGCCGCGAATCGCTGGTCGATGGCATCAAGCGCGCGACCGACGTGATGATCGCAGGCAAAGTTGCTGTGGTCGCGGGTTATGGCGATGTGGGCAAGGGTTCCGCGCAGGCTTTGCGCGCGTTGTCTGCCCAGGTATGGGTGACCGAGATCGACCCGATCTGCGCGCTGCAGGCGGCGATGGAAGGCTATCGCGTGGTGACCATGGATTACGCCGCGGACAAAGCCGACATTTTCGTCACCGCCACCGGCAATTTCCATGTCATCACCCACGACCATATGGCGAAGATGAAGGACCAGGCCATCGTCTGCAACATCGGCCACTTCGACAACGAGATCGACGTCGCCGGCATCGAGGGTTATGAATGGGAAGAGATCAAGCCGCAGGTCGACCATGTCATTTTCCCTGATGGAAAACGCATCATCCTGCTGGCCAAGGGGCGCCTGGTGAACCTCGGCTGCGGCACCGGCCATCCGTCGTACGTGATGAGTTCCAGCTTCGCCAACCAGACCATCGCGCAGATCGAGTTGTGGCAGGAGCGTGATTCCGGCAGGTACCCGGTCGGCGTCTACACCCTGCCCAAGCATCTCGACGAGAAGGTCGCGCGCCTGCAGCTGAAGAAGCTCAACGCGCAGTTGTCCGAACTGACCGACCAGCAGGCCGCCTACATCGGCGTGCCCAAGACCGGTCCGTACAAGGCCGAGCAGTATCGCTATTGATCGATCTCACCTGAAGGAGCGCACCATGCGTTTACTGCTGCTGTGGATTCTGAATGCCGTTGCCCTGCTGGCGGTGACGTACTTGCTGCCCACCATTCAGGTGTCGGGCTTCGGCACGGCGCTGGTCGCCGCGCTGGTGCTGGGCTTCATCAACACGCTGGTGCGCCCGGTGCTGGCGATCCTCACCTTGCCGATCACGGTGCTCACGCTGGGGATTTTCTACCTGGTGCTGAATGGTTTCCTGTTCTGGCTCGCCAGCGCGCTGCTCCCCGGATTCCAGGTGCACGGCTTCGTTTCGGCGATGGTCGGCGCGATCCTGTATGGCGTGATTGCCTGGGCGCTGTCCGCGCTCATTCCCAACAAAAAAGGGTGATGCATGGCCGAACGCACATTCAGCTTTGAGTTTTTCCCGCCCAAGACCGCCGAGGGCATGGAAAAACTGCGCGCCACCAGAAAACAACTGGCGCAGCTCAATCCCAAGTTCTTTTCCGTCACCTTCGGCGCCGGCGGCTCCACCCGCGACCGCACCCTGGAAACCGTGCGCGACATCCAGGCCGACGGCAGCGAGGCCGCGCCGCACCTGTCGTGCATCGGCTCGACCGAGGACAGCATTCGTGAAATATTGAACGAATACAAAAGCCAGGGCATTCGCCATCTGGTCGCGCTGCGCGGCGATCTGCCGTCCGGTAGCATGGACGCCGGCGCATTCAACTACGCCAACGAATTGGTGGCCTTCATCCGCAAGGAAACCGGCGACTGGTTCGAAATCGAAGTGGCCGCCTATCCCGAAATCCACCCGCAGGCGCGCTCCTACACGGAAGACCTGGCCAACTTCAAGCGCAAGGTCGACGCCGGTGCGAATGCAGCGATCACGCAGTATTTCTTCAACGCCGACGCCTATTTCAACTTCGTCGAAGACGCGCGCGCGCTGGGCGTCACCATCCCCATCGTTCCCGGCATCATGCCCATCGGCAACTACGTGCAGCTGGCGCGCTTCTCCGACGCCTGCGGCGCCGAGATTCCACGCTGGCTGAGAAAGAAGCTGGAGATCTACGGCGACGACCTGCCGTCGCTGCGAGCTTTGGGACTGGATGTGGTGACCGACCTGTGCGACCGCCTGCTCGCCGGCGGCGCGCCGGGCCTGCACTTCTACACCATGAACCAGGCCAGTCCCAGCACCACGATTTGGCAGCGGCTGGGGTTGTGAGTCTGCCACGCCATCCTCGCTGCGCGCATCAGTATCCCTTGACTTAAGCTTTACACTTTTCAGCCGATACCTTACTAGAGGCGTCGGTGGTTGGACAGGGGGGTGTTCGCCTCTACCCACCTAATCATGAATGAAGAGTAAAGCATGCGCTATATCAATCATGTACTGACTGTCTTCCAAGCCAGCGTGCTCTTGGGCTTGTCGTTCGCCTCGCTCCCGGCCGTCGCGGACACGGTCAAGGTGGGCGGCACCGGCTCAGCGCTGGGCACCATGAAGCTCCTCGCCGATGCGTTCCAGGCCAGTCGCCCCGATACGCGGATCGTGATCGTACCGGCTTTGGGCAGCAGCGGCGGCATCAAGGCGGTCGCGGCGGGGGTGCTGGATATTGGATTAAGTGGGCGCCCGCTGAAGCCAGCGGAGCGCGAGCAGGGGCTCGCCGAGCGGGAAGTTGCCCGCACCCCGCTGGTGCTGGCCAGCATGCGCGCCCATTCCGGGTTCACCTCTGGCGACATCGCCCGGATTTACGGCGGCACGCTGCAAACCTGGCCCGACGGCAGCCCCTTGCGGCCAGTTCTGCGACCCGAATTCGATTCCGAAACTGTGCTGCTACGCGCTATTTCGTCCGAGATCGATCGCGCCTTCGCCATCGCCTACACCCGCCCGGGCGTGCATGTCGCCATTACCGATCAGGACAGCGCCGATGCCATCGAGAAGATACCGGGCGCGCTGGGCACCAGCACGCTGGCGTTGATTTTGTCCGAACAGCGCAAAATCAAAGCGCTGCCCTTGAATGGCTTTGCGCCCAGCGTGGCTGCCTTGGCGCGCGGCAGTTATCCTTATTTCAAGCCCTTGTATTTCATCACGCCGCAAAACCCGTCCGAGCCGGCGCGGGCTTTTGCTGCTTTCATTCAATCCAGGCAAGGCGCCAGGATTTTGTTAAACAACGGCTACCTTCCCCTGAAATAAGGGGGGAAATAACGACTAGCCCGTGGTCAAACGTCAAGACCCGTTCCCCCGCACGATTGGCCGCGTTGCAACCGTCATCGCGGTTATCGTCGCCCTCTGCCTGCCTGCGGGCTTTTTTGGTTTGTCCTATCAATATCAGGTCGGCGCCATGCGGGCAGAGGCGCGGTACAGCGCCGCGCAGACCACGCAGTATATTGTCCTCAACCCCGAGATGTGGCGCTTTCAGGTACTGCGGCTCAACGAGATGCTCGGAAAAGACCTCACCGAAACCACCCTGCCCGAACAGCGGCGCATTGTGGACGCATCCAGCCAGGCCGTCGCTGCGAGCGGGGAAAAGCTGGCCCCGCCCGTATTGGCCATCCGCGCGCCTTTATTCGATGCGGGCAAGACCGTCGGGTATTTCGAGGTGAGCCGCTCGTTGCGTCCCTTGTTGCTGGAGACCGGCTTGGTCGCGCTGCTGGGGATGGCGCTCGCGGCGGCGGTGTTCGGCGTGCTCAAGATATTGCCCTTGCGCGCCCTGAACCGCGCGCTCGACAGCCTGCGCCAGTCCGAGCAGCTTTTCAGCAAGGCTTTTCACGCCAGCCCGGATCCGGTGATGATCTGCCGCGTGCGGGACGGACGCATCCTCAACGTCAACGATAGCTTCGTCCGCCTCACCGGCTATGCCCCATCGGAGGTGCTCGGCCGGACCCCCAGCGAAGTGGCGCTCTGGGCCAACGAGGAAAACATGGCGCGCGCCAAAGAGCAGTTGCGGAGTGATCGGGCGGTCCATAACCTGGATATGACCCTGGTGACCAAGAGCGGCGAGCACCGGGACATGCTGGTCTCGTCCGAAATGGCCGAGATCAACGACGAGGATTGCGTGCTCACGGTCGCCCGCGATGTCACCGAGCAAAAACGGGCTGAACAGCGGATGGCCTATCTCGCCAATTACGACCATTTGACCGGACTCCCCAACCGCGCGCTGTTCCATGATCGCCTGGCGGGCGCCATGCAGCGGGCGCAACGTGCGGAGCATCTGGTGGGCCTGCTGTATCTCGACCTGGACCGATTCAAGCAGGTCAACGACAGCCTGGGCCACCCGATTGGCGACCAGTTGCTCAAGCAAGTGGCGGAACGCCTGCAGCGATACGTGCGGCTCAGCGATACCGTCGCACTGCCATCTGCCCGGGATGAGGGGGTGAGCACCACGGTGGCGCGACTGGGGGGCGACGAATTCACCATCGTGCTGGAAGACATCAAGCATATCGACGAAATCACGCGCATTGCCCAGCGCATTGTTTTAGATCTGGCCGAGCCTTTCGATCTGGATGGCCATCAGATCTTCGTGGGGGCGAGCATTGGCATTGCCGTTTACCCGTTCGACGATGTCGACCTCGACAACCTGATCCGCAACGCCGACGCCGCGATGTACCGGGCTAAAGCACTGGGGCGCAACAATTTCCAGTTCTACACCGACGATCTCAACGCGAATGCCGAGCAACGGCTGTTGCTCGAAACGGAGCTGCACCAGGCGCTGGATCGGGATCAATTCGAATTGGTTTATCAGCCCAAACTGAATTTGCGCACCGACCTGATCACCGGCGTCGAAGCCCTGCTGCGATGGAATTCGCCGCGGAATGGGCTGGTTTCTCCGGCCGACTTCATTCCCTCGCTGGAAGAAACGGGGCTGATCGTGCCAGTCGGCGCCTGGGTGCTGCGAACCGCATGCGAGCAGGCTGCGGCCTGGACTCGCGCGGGGCTGGACCTGACTATGGCGGTGAACCTGTCCGCGCGCCAATTTCGCGACGCGGGTCTGACGGGAGTCATCCAATCCACCCTCGTCGACACCGGGCTGCCCGCGAACCAACTGGAACTGGAGGTGACGGAAAGCCTGCTGATGGAAGACAGCGCGGGCAGCCAGGCCACCCTGACCCGCATCAAACAAATGGGTATCCACATCTCGGTGGACGATTTCGGCACCGGCTATTCGTCGCTCGCCTACTTGAAACGCTTTCCTCTCGACACGCTCAAGATCGATCGTGCCTTTGTGAAAGATATCGGGGTCGATGCGGACGGCACCGCCATCGTGCGTGCGGTGCTCGCGCTTGCGCACAGCCTGCGCCTGACCGTGGTGGCGGAAGGCGTGGAAACAATCGAGCAATTGAGATTTCTCCGGGAGACCCAGTGCGAACAGGCACAGGGCTACTTCATCAGCCGGCCGATGGATGCGGCGGCTTTCGTGGCCTGGATGGAGGCTCGCTACGCCGGGCAGACCGATGGCATGACCCCCTTCCGCGCAGGCAGTCAGGCTTAGGCCTCGGCTTCCGGCACTTCAGTGCGTGTAAATATGTAAATAGTATGTAAATAGGGTCGATTTCAGAAGTATGTAAATAGGGTCAGACACGATTTCATGATACACCCCAACCCTCCCCTTCAAGGGGAGGGCGTTTTGCAGCAACTGAAAATGGTTCATAGGCATATTTACTTATGCGAAAAAGCCCCGCCGACGCGAGGCTGCAAGACCGGCGAGGCTAAGGCCGAGAAGCGCGAGGGTGCTGGGTTCGGGGACATTATTGACCCCGGAATTTCCCACTCGCACATCAGTGATTCCCGGCAAGTTGCCTGGACCATTATCGGCCGTAATTCGGAAGCCCGTGAAGTATTCTCCGGCAGATGCGATGAATCCTCTGAATTCCAGCAGTCCCGCCGCAGAATTGGCAATAGCGAGATTGGGGTAGTTGTACGTCCCCATGTTGGTGAGTACGTCGATCGAAATGAGGCTCGCGTTGTATGTTCCGATGTCGAAACCGAACATGTTGTACGCGGGCCCCGTCGCAATGTCACCAACGATCGGCGTCCAATAATTGTTACCGATAAGGGGCGCAGTGGTGGTGTACCCTGTCCCGGATCCCCAGGTTAGGTTTTGCGTCGAACGATACGTGACGTCACCCCTCGTGAAAGGGTCTCCCGGAAAACCGAACCCAGTGCCGAAGTCCGCGAAGTTGGAGTTGAAGGCGATTGTTCCCTGGGCATCGAAGGTTGCCGCATTGTTGTACGTGACGACGCTGGCAACAGCTAAACCGGCGTTTGAAAGGAAACCTCAGTGTCTGACACGATAGTCGAGCCTTCTAAGCCGCGTCCGCCAGTTCAATCCGCGCAGTCAGCCCAGCGCGCGCGGCCAGCGTCACCAGCATGTCGAGGCTGAATTTATCCCACTTGCCGCGCACCAGATCGGAAATACGGGACTGACCCACGCCCAGTGCTTGCGCGGCTTGGGCCTGCGTCCAGCCGCGGGCTTCGATGACCTGGCGCAGTTTGAGCATCAAGTCCGCCCGCATGGCAAGAATGGCGGCTTCTCCGGGCGCAAAACCCAAATCGGCAAAGACGTTGCCGCTGGATTCTTCAATGATCTGCTCGTTCATGGGTTTGCTCCTATCTGCTTATAACGTCGCGCCGCCAGTTCGATATCTTCCTTGCGGGTCTTCTGGGTTTTCTTGTGAAAGGCGTGCAGCACGTAGACGGTGTCCAAGAATTTCGCCACATAGATGACGCGCCATTCTCCCAGCACATGCAGCCGAATTTCATAGGCGCCCGGGCAACACCTAACATGGGTTTGAAATCCGATGGCATCGAGCCGCCTTGCACTTGCCACAACTCGAAACCGGCCTGCTTTCTGGCTTCCATCGGGAACGCAGCCAGATCGTCCAGCGCGCTGCCGATGAATTTCAGAACTTTCATTCAATGCATTATATAAATACTTTGATATTATGGCAACCAAGGCGCGAATAGCCCGAGCATTGCTCCGGACACTTTCAGAAGCGCCCTGTGCGTACGGATATGTGGATGGATGCGTTGTTACAGTCAGGCAATACGCCTTTGTAAAGTTGTCAGGTCGACCATAACGTCTTTGAGTATTGCGCTGTCGTCGCTCGAGCCCACCACCACTGCCTTGTCGGCGACCGGCACCAGGTTGTCGAGTTTGAAGCGGCCCTTGCCGGTCTGGTCGCGCAGGAAGCAGCCTTCGTCGAAGAACAGCCGGTCGCCGCTGGCGTCGATTTCTTCGGAATCGGCCGAGTCGTAGCCGATCAGGCGGCGGATGTCGGGCAGTCCTTTGGCCAGTTCGACCGGGCTGACGGTTTTAGTGTTGGCGTCGATCAAATAAGCTTTCATGGCGCGACCTTTCCGATGCTGGTGGTTCAGGGCAGGTAGGCCTTGAACGCTTTCAGGCAGTAGTCGACGTTTTCCTGCTTCGCCGAATAGCCCATCAAACCGATGCGCCAGATCTTGCCGGCCATGTCGCCGAGGCCGGCGCCGATTTCAAGACTGAATTCGTTCAACAGGCGGGCGCGAATCGCGGCCTCGTCGACGCCTTCTGGCACGTAGATCGAATTGAGCTGCGGCAGGCGAGCTGATGCCTCGACCACATATTTCAGGCCCATGGCTTCAAGCCCGGCCTTGAGCTTTTCGTGCATCGCGCGGTGACGTGCCCAGGCGTTTTCCAGGCCTTCCTCTTCCAGGATCACCAGCGCTTCGTGCAGGCCGTACATCGGGTTGATTGGCGCGGTGTGGTGGTAGGTGCGCTTGCCTGAGGACTGCCAATAGCCGAGCACCAGGTTGAGGTCGAGGAACCAGCTCTGCACCGGGGTCGTGCGCGCCTTGATGCGCTCGATTGCGCGATCAGAGAACGACACCGGCGACAACCCCGGCGTGCACGACAGACATTTCTGGCTGCCGGAGTACGCGGCATCGATGCCCCATTTGTCCATGTACAGCGGCGTACCGGCGAGGCTGGTGACGCAGTCCATGATGGTGAGCGCGCCGAATGCCTGCGCAATCTTGCCCAGTGCTTCACCGTCCGACTGCGCGCCAGTCGAGGTCTCGGCATGCACGAAGGCGAGAATTTTCGCGTCGGGATTGGCCTTGAAGGCGTCGCGCACCTTTTGCGGATCGACCGGTGTACCCCAGGCGTCGTCGACGATCACCGGCACGCCGCCGGTGCGTTTGACGTTTTCCAGCATGCGCCCGCCGAACACGCCGTTACGGCACACGATGACCTTGTCGCCCGGTTCCACCAGGTTGACGAAGCACATTTCCATGCCCGCCGAGCCGGGCGCCGAGACCGGGAAGGTCAGCGCGTTCTCGGTCTGGAAGGCCATGCGCAGCATGGACTTGATCTGCTCCATCAACTCGACGAAAGCGGGGTCGAGGTGGCCGATGGTCGGGCGTGCCATCGCGTCGAGCACACGCTGCGGCACGTCGGAGGGGCCGGGACCCATGAGAATGCGTTTGGGGGGGATGAAGGAAGCCGTCATAACCTTGGTCTCAGTATGGAAATATCAATTAAAACAAAGACTTGATTCTACGGGCAAACGGGGTCAGCGAAAATCAGCCGGGCGGCTCGCCCATCAGCGGGCGCATTGCGGTCAACAGGCTGTTGAAGATGCGCGGATGGGTTTTTTCCTGCTCGGCCAGCATCTGCTTCATCGCATAGCGCTGTTGCGGCTTGGCGAAACAGGCGGGGCAGTTCTCGAAAATCACCGGCAGACCGGTGTCCTGCGCAAACGCGCGGGTCTGGCGCTCGCGCGCGTAGACAAACGGCCGGATGATGCGCAGGTCGCCGGCGTCGTTGAGGTAGTGCGGCGACATGGTCCTGAGCTTGCCGCCAAAGAACATCGACATCATCAATGTTTCGGCGAGGTCATCCAGATGATGCGCCATGGCGACGACGTTGCAGTTCTGTTCGCGCGCGACACGGTAGAGAATGCCGCGCCGCATGCGCGAGCAATACGCGCAGTAGGAATCGGAATCCTTGGTCAGCGTCTTCTGCGCCTCGACCATGATCGGCTGCGATTCGAGAAAGTAGGGCACGCCGAGTTCGGCCAGGTAGGGCGTGAGCGGTGACGGGTCGTACTGGTCGGACTGCGGGTCGACGGTGCATGCCAGCAACTTGAACTTCACCGGGGCCTTCTGTTGCAGATGATGCAGGGTGTGCAGCAGCGCCAGCGAATCCTTGCCGCCCGACAGCCCGAGCAGGATGCGGTCGCCGTCGCGGATCATGCGGTAGTCGCCAATGGCGCGGCCAGCGGCGGTGGAGAGCGAGCGGGAAGGCTTGACCCAGCCGGAGGAGGTGTCGGGGCTCATGCGGAAAACTGCAGCGCGTGCAGTTGGGCGTAGCGGCCCTTTTTGGCGATCAAGTCGGCATGATTGCCGATCTCTACGATGTGCCCGCCTTCCAGCACCACGATGCGGTCGGCGCGTTCGATGGTGGACAGCCGGTGCGCGATGACCAGCGTAGTGCGGTTGGCGATCAGGGTGTCGAGCGCGGCCTGCACATGGCGCTCGGATTCGCTGTCGAGCGCCGAGGTGGCTTCGTCGAGAATCAGCAGCGGGGCGTTTTTCAGGATCGCGCGCGCGATGGCAATGCGCTGGCGCTGGCCGCCGGACAACCGCATGCCGTTTTCGCCGATCAACGTCTCCAGCCCGTCGGGCATGTCCTGGATGAAGTCCCAGGCGTGCGCGGCGATGCAGGCGGCGCGGATTTCATCGGGCGTGGCGTCGCGCTTGCTGCCGTAGGCGATGTTGTGCGTCAGCGTGTCGTTGAACAGCACCACGTCCTGCGACACCAGCGCGATGTGGCTGCGCAGGTTCTGCAGGCGGATGTCGCGGATGTCGATGCCGTCGAGTTCGATGACGCCGGCGTCGGGGTCGTAGAAACGCGGCACCAGGTTGGCCAGCGTGGTCTTGCCCGAGCCGGAGGCGCCGACCAGCGCGACCGTTTCGCCAGGCGCGATGTCGAGCGTGATGTTCTCAAGCGCCGGGATGGTCTTGCCGGGGTAGGTGAGCGCCACGTTGCGGAACGAGAGCCTGCCCTCGATGCGGGTGAGCGTGTGGGTGCCGCTGTCGCGCTCGGCGTCCTGGTCGAGCATGGCGAAAATGGTTTCGGCTGCGGCCAGCCCGCGCTGCAGCTGGTCGTTGACGGCGGTGAGCCTTTTGAGCGGCGCAAACAGCAGCAGCATCGCCATGAAGAAGGCGACAAAGCCGCCCACCGTGATGGCATTGCTGGCCGCCTGCCCAGCCGCGATATAGACGATGATCGCCAGGGCCACTGCGGCGATGAACTGGATGACGGGTTCGTACACGGCGTTGGCGGCGACCCGCTTCATCTCGAACAGCCGTGCCAGATTGGCGGCATGGCGGAAGCGCGTCTGCTCGTATTCCTCGCCGCCGAAGAGCTTGACCACGCGATGTCCGCCTACCGCTTCGTCGACGACCTGGGTGAGATCGCCGATGTTCCGTTGCGCCTTGCGCGACAGCCCGCGCAGACGCGTGCTGGCGATGCGCACGATCCACAGGGTGAGCGGCACCATGCCGAACACGATCAGGGTCAGCTGCCAGTTCAGCCACAGCAGATAGCCGAGCAGCCCCAGAATCGTGACGGTGTCGCGCACCAGGGTGGTGAGCGAACTGGTGGCCGACTGCGTGACCTGGGTGACATTGAACGCCAGATATGCAATCAGCTGGCCGCTCGGATTCTGGTCGAAATAGCGTGTTGGCAGCGTCATCAGCTTGTCGAACATGGCGCCGCGCAGATCCATCACCAAACGGCTGCCCACCCACGCCATGCAGTAGGTGCTGATGAAGCTGGTGATGCCGCGCACCAGAAACAGTCCCAGCAGCAGAATCGGGATCCAGCGGATGAAATCCTGATCCTTGGCGACAAAACCCTGGTCCAGCAGCGGCTTGAACAGCGCCGGCAGCAGCGGTTCGGTGGCGGCGGTGAGCACCAGCGCGACGAGGGAAAGCGCGAACATGCGCCAGTAGGGCTTTACATAGCCCAGCAGGCGCAGATACAGGGCGCGGCTGTCGGGGACTGGCGTCATGGTGGACAAAACCCTTGAACCACAGAGATATGTCCCGCAGGGACGGTATCCCTTGGGACACAGAGGCACAGAGAAACCCATACAGGTTTCGTACCGTAGCGAATCTGGTTTGTTGATTTCCCCTCTGTGCCTCTGTGCCTCTGTGGTGAATGGTTTAAGTTCTTCATAGCAGTAGCACAGTGGCGAGCCCGAGGAAGATGAAGAAGCCCATGCTGTCCGTGGTGAAGGTCAGCAGAACGGACGAGCCGACGGCGGGGTCACGCTTCATCCGTTCCAGCGTCATCGGAATGAAAATGCCGGCCAATGCCGCGACAATCAGGTTGAGCAGCATCGCCAGTGCCATCACCCCGCCCAGCGCCAGGTTGTCGTACAGCAGCCAGGCGAAGACGCCGACCACCGACCCCCACAACAGGCCATTGAACAGGGCGACACCGAGCTCTTTCAAAACCAGGCGGCGTGCGTTGGCCTGGGTGATCTGCCCCAGCGCCAGGCCGCGCACGATCAGCGCGATGGTCTGGTTGCCGGTGTTGCCGCCGATGCCGGCGATGATGGGCATCAGCGCCGCCAGCGCGGCGAGCTTTTCGATCGAGCCTTCGAAGGCGCCGATCACGCGCGAGGCGATGAAGGCGGTGGCAAGGTTGACGGCCAGCCACATCCAGCGGTTCTTCGCCGATCGCCAGACAGAGGAGAACAGGTCTTCCTCCTCCTTCAGGCCGGCCATCGACAGCATGTCGGCGTCGGCCGATTCGCGGATGTAATCCAGCACAGCATCGACCGTGAGACGGCCGATCAGCCGCCCTTGCGCATCCACCACCGGCGCCATCACCAGGTCGTAACGTTCAAACGCCTGCGCCGCTTCCTGCGCCTCGTCCTCGGGGTGAAACTTCACGAAATCCTCGACCATCACCGCCGCCACCGAAACCTCCGGATCGGTCGTCAGCAGGCGTTTGAGCGGCAGCACGCCGATGATCCTGTCGTCCCGGCCCACCACGAACAGCTTGTCGAGCTGGTCGGGGAGTTCGCCCAGGCGGCGCAGATAGCGCAACGCGACTTCGAGCGTGACATCGACGCGGATGGTCACCATCTCGAAATCCATCAGCGCGCCGACGGTGTCCTCGGGGTAGGCCAGCGCCGACTGCAGGTGCGCGCGTTTCTGTGCGTCCAGACTGGTCAGCAGGTCCTGGATCACGTCGTGCGGCAGGTCAGCCGCGATGTCGGCGATCTCGTCGGTATCGAGCGACTCGGCGGCGGCCAGCAGTTCCGCCTTGTCCATCATCTGGATCAGCGATTCGCGAACCGAGTCGGACACCTCCAGCAGAATCTCGCCGTCACACTCGGCCTTGACCTGGCCCCACACCAGCCGCCGCTCGTCCAGCGGCAGGGCTTCCAGGATGTAGGCCACGTCGGCCGGGTGCAGCTCTTCCAGCTTGCGCTGCAACTCGGACAGATTCTGCTTGTGCACCAGGTTCTCGACCAGAGCCTGCCGCGGCCCGCCCTGCTTGTGGACGAGCTCTTCCACCAGCCGCATCTTGGCGAGCAGGGACTGCACCTGCGCCAGGCTGGCTTCGAGGTTGTCCTGCGACTGGTTTTCGAGGTTTTCGGTCATTGGGCGGGTCGGCTAAAAGCCCCGCGATTGTAACGCGCTACGGTTTGCGGGCGTGTCCCGGCTTGGCTAAATGCTATCAAGTAAGGCTCTATCGCCGTTTCGTGCTGATTGTGAATTGACGTTAACGTCGGTGGGGTATTTCTCTGATGGGAATTTCTACCTCACCCCATAAATCCAAGTGTAAAAATCTTAGGCAGTAGTTTGGCTTTTAGAATGTTGTGAGCTTCCTTGACGGCAGCCAGTTCATCCGAACCAAAATCACGATCACTCAAAGCATTACGAATTTGATACCAGCCGGCATCCCATGTTTCGATTTTGAATTTGCCGGTGCGTAAGCTGGTGAGAGATGTGAAATAAAGCTGATAGACCTTTGTTGCTGCATCCAGCACCGCCTGCGCTTCGGCAGACAACGGATGCTTCGTCAGCCAGGTAGCGACAAAGCGGTCTTCTGCGGTGGGCAACATTTGCCCTATATCCATGTCGCTGATAGGCCACTGGCGCAGGATATTGAGCGGGATCGGGAAAAACTGATTTGCGATCTGATAGGTCTTGCCGCCGTACTCCACATCACGCATCGCCACTGTGTTGTTGCTGCTGGAAAACAAACTCCACACCACGCAATCGTTGGTGAACTCATCGGGCAATTCTGTCGAAGGCTGTAAAAACTGGTCGCGGTCATTGTGCCATTCGGCTTTTGGCAGACGACGTACCGCATGGACAACCAAAGATTGTTCGAATATTTCCGGCGTGATGCTGTGCGAACCGGCGCTGGCGTAGGGTCCAGATAACAATGCCGTGTTATTTTGATGTTGTATGTCATTACCAGCACACATCAGCGACCCCAAGAAATCTTGGCTGATGCGGTCGCGGATGTCGGGGCCTGCGCTTTTTATGCGTATAGCCGATGAAAACGGCGGAAAAATGGCTACGCCTGCCGGGCGCCCGATCCACTTAGACAGGAAACCGTCGCGATGATCGGACGAAACAATTTTTGTGCCGGTCTTTTGCACTTTCGTATCGAATACGTCTAGTTGGATGGTTTGCTCTTGCAGAGCTTGGCTTCCGCCTAAATCCCATAACAAGAAGCCCACCGGAAATTGACTTGTACTCGACGTACCCGAAAAATTGACCGAAGAAAACATAAAGCCACGGCGAAACGTATATTGAAACATCGTGTCGCGTAGCTTTTGATCATTGGTGGCATTGATGTATTTGAGCTTGGAGAACAATCCAAGCCAGGCGGTTTTGTCTTTGAACTCACGGCGAATGCGATACAAAAATTGCGCGAACAGTTCGCGGCTAACTTCGCCCAAATCATCGGCGTGCATTTTTATGCGCAGTTTGGTGTTGGCAACATCGGCCTTGTTCGCGCCGGTTGCGCCCCCTTGTTGTGCGGTAGCAAACGGCGGGTTAATCAGGATGATCCATTTCAGTTTCGGATTAGCCAGATCGCGCCGCAATTTTTCCGGCATGATCCAGTTGGTTTCGCTATCAAAGCCGAATCCAGCCTGCTTCTTGAGATCGTCATCGCCGGAAAACAAATTGCCAATGTCGTCGTTCAAATAGTCGTAACGAAACACCGTTGCGCCCGGAAACAGCCGTGTGCAATGTTCAACTTCTTCATCGTAAAGGGTGGACAGGTAAGTGTAGGGCAGAGCTTCGGCGGGTAAGTAATATTCCAAATTGCCGGTTCCCGCCGCCATGTCCCACAGCCGATATTCGCCGCCATGCCACCAGCCGTGCCCGAGTTCTTTTTCGATGTATTGCAGCGATTTTTGCGCGAAGGCTAGAGGGGTAAAAAATTCGCCATGCTTGCGCCTGTCCACCTCATCGGTAAGGCGATCCATTTTGGCGATAATGCCGCGCACGGTATCGGCATGGGTGAGTTTTTCGTACAAGCTCCAGAAGCGCTGATAGTCCTCGGCAAGGATTTTCTTGATGCGCATATCGTCCGGACCGACCTGAAAATACACCTTGCCTTGATCGGCAATGACTTGGGTTTTACCTTGCTGAATGTCCGCGACAAAATAACGCGATGACTTGAAACCATTACGCACCGACTCGCCGAACACCTCGTTCCAGTAATCGAACACCTCTTCGAAGTTATCTTCGGTGATAAGCTTTTTGTCGCCATAGGCAAAGCTGGTTTGCGGTGAGAACAGCTCATTCAGGCGTTCAAAAGCAGCCTGAGCCTCGGCATCGAGCAACAAGTCGCGTACCTGGAGCTTTTTGAATCCGGCATGCTCCTGGACGGCGGCAATCAGCTTGGTATCCGGGCTGGATGGGCGCAAATCCCAATCGAACTGCTCCTGCTCATCAAGATACAAGTCGCGCCAATCGGAAACATCGCATAGCACGCACTCGTTGCGGTCGGCGATGCAAAAAATGGGCGGGATCCCCTTCTTGGATAAGCTGAATTTAAGGCGGCGCAGGTAATACATGACCTGCGCAATCACAGCGGAGAGATGCGGCGTGTGCCTTAACTGCTTGTCAAACTTGAACTCGAACAATACCTGCGGGGTGTAGAGATCGTGGTCGTCCGAAGTGTCATAGTCAAGATCAAAGCACTTCGCCCAAGCGGCTTTTACATCCTCTTCGGTTTTAGTCTTGGCAAGCTTTTTGAGCAGTGCAGCGAGTTTCTTATCCATTGTTATCCCGGTCTCGCATTGATGGCATCTCCCAGGGTGGATTCTAATTCCAACAGCGCCACTGTTTAACAATCGGGGACAAACCACGGAGTATTTAATTTGACGGTCTGTGACCATGACCATGGTGGCTGGCTGACAGAATCCACCCCTTCACGTCACGCCTCACGTCATCCAGGGCGGCAATAATTGGGAACCTGAAAATAACTCGGCTCAGCGCGGCACCTGCGAGTAACCCATGTAGCGCTTGATGACCGCAACACGCCGCTGATACGTGCGCGAGCCGCGGTTGTGCTCATACAGGCGCGGGTTGGGCACCATCGCGGCCATGCGGGCGGCCTGGTCGCGGTTGAGGTTGGCGGCGGAGGTTTTGTAGTAACGCCGGGCGGCGGCTTCGGCGCCGTAGATGCCGTTGCCCCACTCGATGACGTTGAGATAGACCTCGAGGATGCGCCGCTTGCTCCAGGTGGCTTCGATCATCAGCGTGATGACCGTTTCCTGGCCCTTGCGCAGGAAGCTGCGCTCGCCGGTCAGGAACAGGTTCTTGGCGAGCTGCTGGCTGATGGTGGAGCCGCCGGCGACGAGCTTGCCCTTCTTCAGGTTCTTTTCGACGGCTTTCTGGATGCCCTCGACGTCGAAGCCATCGTGCTCGAGGAATTTCGCGTCTTCGGCGGCGACGATGGCGCGTTTCAGATGGGGCGAAATGCGGTCGTAGGGCACCCACTTGTGGCGCAGCTCGGCGTCGGGGTTCTTGTCCTGCTGGCGTACCAGGCCAGCCGCCATGAAGGCGGTGGACGTGGGGTTGTGGTCGATCCACCACAGCACATGCGCGAAGATCCACAGCTGATACAGCAGCACCAGCGCGATCGCCAGGGCGATGCCCTTGCCAAGCCAGCGCAACGCAGCGCGCATCACGTGCGCAGCCCCCGCAGGGGGGACGCCGCCAGACTCTCGCCTTCCAGGCGGTCTTGGCGCAGGCTCGCGATGACGGGGGCGGTATCGGGGCGCACGCCGCGCCACAGATAAAACGCTTCGGCCGCTTGTTCGACCAGCATGCCGAGGCCGTCGGCGGTGGCCGCGCCGTGGCTGCGCGCGAAGGCTAGAAAGGGCGTGTCGCGCCCGTACATCATGTCGTAGGCCAGCGTGTCAGCGGTGAACACGCGCGGCGACAGCGGCGGCAGCTCGCCCGCCAGGCTGGCGGCGGTGGCGTTGATGACGAGGTCGAAGGGCATGTTCGCCGCGTTGAAGCCGCACGCGGTGATCCCGTGGCCAAACAGCTCGGCGAGTGCCTGCGCGCGGCTGATGGTGCGATTGGCAATGACGAGCGCTGCGGGCTGCTGGTCGAGCAGCGGCCCGATTCCCCCGCGCGCCGCGCCGCCTGCACCGAGCAGCAGGACGCGTTTGCCGGCGATCGCGCAATTCAGATTGTGACTGAGATCGGCCACCAGCCCGGCGCCGTCGGTGTTGTCGCCAAGGATGCCGCAGGAATCGAACACCAGGGTGTTCACCGCGCCCGCGTGTTCGGCGCGCGGGCTGCGACGGTTCGCCAGCGCAAAGGCCTGCTCCTTGAACGGCACGGTGACGTTGGCGCCGCGCCCGCCCGCCGCGATGAACTGCGCCACGCTGCCCGCAAAGCCGTCCTTTGGTGCGAGAATCGCCTCATACGTCATGTCCTGCCCGGTCTGGCGGGCAAAGGCAGCGTGGATCAGCGGGGATTTTGAGTGGGCAATCGGGTGCCCGAATACGGCGTAGCGGTCGGTCATGGCGACCGTATTTTAGCGGCTAAGCGGCCGCGTCGGGTTTTCCGGTCAGCCCTGCGTCCAGGGCTGACCGCGGATTTTCCAGCCGTTGAGTTCGTTGCGGTGGCCGGTGGCCTTGTTGAGATCGCCCTCGAAGCCTTCCAGCACGTTGTAGCAATTGCCGCGTCCGCCTTCGGTGCAGGCGGACGCGGCGCGATACGAGCGCGCGCCGGTGCGACAGATGAAAATCAGCAGCGCTTCCGGATCGGTGGCCTGGGTGAGTTGTGTCAGAAAATGGGGATTGAGCACCCAGCCCGGCCAGAATTGCCATTCGACGTGCAGCGTGTCGGGAATGACACCATTCAATTCGAGCTCCGCGCGCGAGCGCACGTCGATCAGGCGGGCCCCGGGTGCAAGCTGCAGCAATTCGCGCGCTTCATGCGGCAGCAAGGCACCCGCAAAAGACCAGGAATGGGCCTGGCTGCGGCTGTGGGCTGTGTCAAGCAACTCGGTAATGCGTCCCATGCTGGTCTCCTTAATCGTTAAACCCATTATATGAAATTCACTGTCCGGTTCAATTTGCACCAAAATAGTGCGCCAGGTGGTGCGGATGCATGCTAATGGTGCGTAAGTGAAAGCGGAGCCGTGCTATCCCGCTGCATGGGCCTTGTGGCACAATGATTCAACCCTGATTTCATACATGGCACGGTTGCTGCTCAGTTTTAAAAAAATCATTGCGGCACCTCATCTTGGTGCCGTCATTTCGTCTATTTCAGTTTGAGGAGCTTCAGCATGGATGTGTTAAACGTAATCAAGATGATTCAGGACAACGAAGTGAAATTCGCTGACCTGCGCTTCACCGATACCCGCGGCAAGGAGCAGCACGTGTCGATTCCTGCTCGTCTGGTGACCGAAGAGTGGTTTGAAGACGGCCATCCCTTCGACGGCTCCTCGATCGCCGGCTGGAAAGGCATTCAGGCCTCCGACATGCTGCTGAAAGCCGATCCCGATACGGCCTACATGGACCCCTTCTTCGACGAACCCACGATCATCCTGACCTGCGACGTGATCGAACCGTCCGACGGCAAGGGTTACGAGCGCGACCCGCGCTCGGTGGCTCGCCGTGCCGAGGCGTATTTGAAATCCACCGGCATCGCCGATACCGCCTACTTCGGCCCCGAACCTGAATTCTTCATTTTCGATTCGATTACCTGGCACGAGAACATGTCGGGTTGCGGCGTGAAAATCAATTCCGAGGAAGCGGCCTGGTCGTCGGCCGAAAAATTCGAGAATGGCAACACCGGCCACCGTCCCGGCGTGAAGGGCGGCTACTTTCCTGTGCCTCCGGTCGACAGCCTGCAGGACATTCGCGCCGCCATGGTGCTGGCGCTGGAAGAGGCCGGCGTTCCGGTGGAAGTGTTCCACCATGAAGTTGCCACCGCCGGCCAGTGCGAAATCGGTACCCAGTTCAGCACGCTGACCAAGCGCGCCGACTGGACGCAGATCCTGAAGTACATCGTGCACAACGTCGCCCACGCCTACGGCAAGACCGCGACCTTCATGCCCAAGCCCATCGTCGGCGACAACGGCTCCGGCATGCATGTGCACATGTCGCTGTGGAAAGACGGCAAGAACCTGTTCGCCGGCAACGGTTATGCCGGCCTGTCCGAGCTGTGCCTGTACTACATCGGCGGCGTGATCAAGCACGCCAAGGCACTGAACGCGATCACCAACCCGTCGACCAACTCGTACAAGCGTCTGGTGCCCGGCTTCGAGGCGCCCGTGATGCTGGCGTATTCGGCCCGCAACCGTTCGGCGTCGATCCGCATTCCGATCGCCGCCAGCGAAAAAGCCCGCCGCATCGAAACCCGTTTCCCCGATCCCATGGCCAACCCCTATCTGTGCTTTGCCGCGCTGATGATGGCGGGCCTGGACGGCATTCAGAACAAGATTCACCCCGGCGACCCGTCGGATAAGAACTTGTATGACCTGCCGCCGGAAGAGGAAGCGATGGTTCCGAAGGTCTGCCACAGCCTGGACATGGCGCTGGACGAGCTCGACAAGGATCGCGAGTTCCTGACCCGTGGCGGCGTGTTCACCAACGACATGATCGATGCCTACATCGAACTGAAGATGGAGGATGTCACCAAGTTCCGCATGACCACGCATCCGGCCGAGTTCGCGATGTATTACTCGCTGTAATCGCGGCGCGCGCAGTAAGTGGGGCGGCTTCGGCCGCCCTTTTTTGTTGCCGGCTTTGCGGTCAAGATTGCCGGCTTTTGGCCGTTAACAAGTGGGTACGCTAAACTTGATCCCATGCCAATCGCCCGCTTTTCCTTCCTGTTGTGTCTGATCCTGGCTGTGCCCGTGCAGGCGGAAATCTACAAATACGTCGATGAAAACGGTCAGGTGACATTCACCGATGTCTACAGGAAGGGCGCTAAACGCATCGAACTTCCGGGTGCGCCGGCGCCGCTTCCGAATCGGGACAAAGCGCCGCGACGGGCGTCCTACAATCCCAGTCCGGCAGATTTTCCGCGCATCGATGCCAGTACGCAGAAACGCCGCGACGACATCCGCCGCCAGGTGCTGCAGGACGAAATTTCCGGCGAGCGCCGCAATGCCGACGACGCGCGCCGCCAACTGGCGCTGGGCGAGCGTCTGCAGCCTGGCGAGCGCGCCACCGACGCAACCTATCTCAATCGCGTGAAAAAATTGCGTGCTTCCGTGCAGCAGCACGAGCAAAACGTCGCCTCGATCCAGCGCGAACTGGCCAATCTGAAGTAAGCGAACGGCTCCACGTGCGCTGGCACAATCAGTGCTTCTACTGAGTGCATGAGCATGATGCCGCCTTCCCCAACCGGTTTTTCCGGACTTGATTGCCTGTCCACCGGCGCCATGGTGCTGGATGCTGACGACCGCATCCTGTATGTCAATCCGGCTGCCGAAACGCTGCTCGGCGTATCAGGCGCGCTGCTGGTTGGGGACAAGGTCGATCATGTGTTTGAACGCAGTCCCGGGCTGCGGGCGGCGATTCACACCGCGCGCAGCGAGCAGGAAACCGTCATCGAATACGAACTCGACGTGGCGGTAGGCAGCCATCCGCCGATTCGCCTCGGGTGCAGCATTTCACCGCTGGATACGCCGCTGCATTCGGTATTGATCGAAATACGGGCGGTCGATCCCCACCTGCGCATTGCCCGGCTGGAACAGGCGCGCCTGCAGCAGGAAGCCAACCGCGATCTGCTGCGCAATCTGGCACACGAAATCAAGAATCCGCTCGGTGGCATTCGCGGCGCGGCGCAATTGCTGGAGTACGAATTGCCGCGCGAGAGCCTGCGCGAATACACCCAGGTCATCATCAAGGAATCCGACCGCCTGCAATCGCTGATGGAGCGGCTGCTGACGCCGCACCGCATGCCCCGTTTTGGTGCGGTCAACATCCATGAGGTGCTGGAGCGCGTCCGCAGCCTGATTCTGGCCGAAACGCCGAGCGTGACGCTGAGGCGCGACTATGACATCAGCCTGCCGGAAATCCACGCCGATGCCGAACAGCTGATCCAGGCCACGCTCAATATCGCGCGCAATGCGGTGCAGGCCATACAGGGGCAAGGCCACGGCCAGGGCGCGCTCATTTTCAAAACCCGGGTGGCGCGGCAGATCACGCTGGAAAGCCGCCGCTACCGGCTGGGAATGCGGGTCGAGATCATCGACAATGGCCCCGGCATCCCCGAGGACATCCGCGAACAGATTTTCTATCCGCTGGTATCCGGGCGCGAAGGCGGCAGCGGGCTCGGGCTGGCCGTCGCGCAGACGCTGATTGCGCAAAACCACGGCACCATCGACTGCGAAAGCCGCCCCGGCCATACCGTCTTTTCGATTTTTCTTCCGCTGCCTATTTGAATACCATGCCTAAACCAAGTTGTGTCTGGATCATCGACGACGACCGCTCCATCCGCTGGGTGCTGGAAAAAGCGCTGCTGCGGGAGGATATTCCGTGCATGACCTTCAGCGCAGCCAGCGATGCGCTGCGTGAGCTCGAGCGCAGCCAGCCTGCCGTGGTGCTGTCCGACATCCGCATGCCGGGCGTCTCCGGCCTGGAACTGCTGCAGGCGCTGAAGGAGCGTCTGCCCAAGGTGCCGGTCATCATCATGACGGCGTATTCCGACCTCGACAGCGCGGTGGCGGCATTTCAGGGCGGCGCCTTCGAATATCTGCCCAAGCCCTTCGACGTCGACCAGGCGCTGGAACTGGTGCGCCGTGCGCTGGCCGAAAATGCCAGCCGCGACACGCCGGCGCCGAGCGAGGCGCCGATGACCGAAATGCTCGGCCAGGCCCCGGCGATGCAGGAAGTATTCCGCGCCATCGGCAGGCTTAGCCAGTCGCACGCGACCGTGCTCATCACCGGCGAATCGGGCAGCGGCAAGGAACTGGTCGCGCGTGCCCTGCATCGCCACAGCCCGCGCGCCACCGGGCCGTTCATCGCGCTCAACACCGCGGCTATTCCCAAGGACCTGCTGGAATCCGAGCTGTTCGGCCACGAACGCGGGGCGTTCACCGGTGCGGCGGCGCAACGGCGCGGCCGCTTCGAGCAGGCCGATGGCGGCACCCTGTTTCTGGACGAAATCGGCGACATGCCGTCCGAACTGCAAACCCGCTTGCTGCGGGTGCTGTCCGACGGCCAGTTCTATCGCGTCGGCGGGCATACCCCGATCAAGGTCAACGTGCGGGTGATTGCCGCCACCCACCAGGACCTGGAAGTGCGGGTGCGCGAAGGCCTGTTCCGCGAGGACCTGTTCCACCGTCTCAACGTCATCCGCCTGCGGCTGCCGGCGCTGCGCGAGCGGCGCGAGGACATCCCTCTGCTGGTGCGCCATTTCATGCAGAAAAGCGCGCGGGAGCTGGGAGTGGAGGCCAAGGGCGTGTCGGAGGCCGCGATGAAAACCCTGGTCAACCTGTCGTGGAGCGGCAACGTGCGCCAACTCGAAAACGTCTGCCATTACCTGACCGTGATGGCGCCCGGCCAGGTGGTCGAGGTGAGCGATCTGCCGGCCGACCTCATGCAGGGGCCGACCGAGCCGGTCGGCGGCGACTGGTTGCAAAGCCTGGCGGCCGAGGCGGGTGCACGGCTGGCGCGCGGCGAGGCGGCGATTCTCGACGAACTCACCCAGGCCTACGAAAAAACCCTGATCGAAGTGGCGCTGCGCCATACCGGTGGGCGTCGCATCGAGGCGGCGCACCTGCTCGGCTGGGGGCGCAACACCTTGACGCGCAAGATTCACGAACTGGGGATGGATGCCGTGCCCGAGGCGGACGAAACCAGATGATCGCCCGGGTGGGCGGACGAAGAGGCAACAAAAAAGCCGACACGCAGTCGGCTTTTTTGATTTGGGGACGCGATGTCAGGCGGCCTGCGCTTCTTCCAGCAGTTTCTGCATTTCGCCCTTCTGGTACATCTCGACCATGATGTCGCAGCCGCCGACCAGCTCGCCCTTCACATACAACTGAGGGAAGGTCGGCCAGTTGGCGTAGTCCTTCAGGTTTTCGAAAATTTCCGGGTCGGCCAGCACGTTGACTGCCAGAAAGTCATTCACGCCGCAGGCCTGCAGCACTTGCGCCGCGCGCGACGAAAAGCCGCACTGCGGAAACTGGGGTGTGCCTTTCATGTACAGCACGACGGTGTTGGTGGTGACTTGGTCACGAATGCGGTCTAGCGCGGTCATCTGTGGCTCCTGAACAATACTTGAGTGGAATACTCGGGAATTATACGCACGCCGTGTCCCGCGTCAAGCCGGTTTGGGCGTACGTTGATAGGGGCTGATGAAGGCCTTGTGAAACAGATGCGGGATCAGCAGGTGCGCGGGCATTCGCAGCCAGTGGGCGCGCACGAAGGCGGCCAGGCGTGCAGCCGGGGTGAAGGTGTCCGCACAGCTCGCATGATCGGGCGCGAGCACGCGGCTGAAGATGCGGTCCATCAGCGCGAGGGTGGCACGATTGGGCGCCACGACATCCAGGGTGGCCATGACACCGTCGGGAACCGGCGTATCGAGAAAATGACGCAGATAACGCAGGGCATAGAACAGCGAGCGACTCAGTTGCAATTCGTCGGCGCGCGCAGTCAGACGCGGCCAGAAATCGCGATCCTCAGCGGCGTCGCGCAGCAGCAGATCGAGGTCGGTGAGGTCGCGCAGGCCGTGCGGCAGTTCGCCGTCGTGGAACAAATGCGTGGCCGAATGCAGGATGCGGTCTTCCGCCGCCAGCACATAGACGCCGGGCAGGCTTTCCACCGCGACGGCGCGGCTGCGCAGTTTGGCGGAATCCGGGTGGTAGCGCGCGGTGTCGGGCAGGATCGCGTGATGCACGTCGATCACGGTGGCGCGCTGGACGTGCTGCATCGGGGGGATCTCGTGCATCCAGCGGCGGTAGTAACGCTTGTCGTATTCCGACAGCCCGCTGGCATGCCAGCCCGCCAGCATGAGCGCGGACTCGGCCTGCGGCAGCCGCTCGCGCGGTACCAGAATGTCGATATCGTTGAACAGCCGTCCTGCCGCAGCAGGCAGGTTGGCGGCGACGTAGGCCGCGCCCTTGAGGACGATCAGCGGACTGCCGAGACCGGCCAGCGCGGCGCGAAGCTGTTGCAGTTCCCAGTGCACGGCCGTTTGCTGCTTGTCGGCCAGCGTCTCGGCGGCATCGAAATGCCAGCGCGCCACCGCCGGAATTGCGGCCGCCAGCCCGTGCTGGCGCAAGCGGTGCGCCAGCCGCGCCAGCAGCCCTGCCGCCCGAGCCTGCCGTACCAGCATGTCCCATTCGCTCATGGAAAAGCGGGTGGCGATATCGGGCGAGCGCAGAGTGCGGGAAAGCAGATTGCGGGATAGGGGGGTCATGGTTTCAGGACGTGCGGCGCTCGGCCAGATGATCGAATGTGGCGATGGCCTCGTCCAATGCGCTGTAGCGAAAATCATAGCAGTCGGATCGGTCGATCAGCGCTGTGCCGACGTGGAAGCCGTCAGCGCCCAAGTGGCTGTAGTTAAATGCGTTTTGCGCAAGGAACATGAAGGTCTGCGCTTGCGAGCGCGGGGTCAGGGTGGCCGGCGCGCCGGCTTCCCACTTGGGGAAAACTACCCAGCCGGGGCGCGCTGTCTCGTGCTGGCGCCGCACGCTGTCGCGGGGCGGCCGCATGTGCGCCACCGTGCCTTTGACGGTGTCGTGCGAGGCGCGGTTGATGTGGACGTCCGGGGCAAACTGGCGAATGACGTCGATCGATTTATTTTTCAGGCTGACGGGTCGCGGAAGCGGTTGAATCAGGCCGGTCTGGCGGTCGATCAGGGTGAGTTCGTCGGACAGCAGGCGCCAGCCCGACAGTACCAGCCCGGCCGCCAGCGTGCTTTTGCCGGAACCGGGCGGGGCGGGCAGGATCGCCGCCAGGCCATTCTTTTCGACCACGGCCGCGTGGATGATCAGGTACTGGTGCGCCTGCGTTGACACGCACCAGTTGAGCCCCCATTCCAGCATCGGAAACGCCTGGTCGCGCGGCAGCGGCTTGAAGGGCTGCATGCCGTCGAATGAGAATGCGGCCTGGGGTCGCAGCCAGCGGCGCAGGTTGGCTGGCGGGTTCACCGACACGTGGAAGTCGGCAAAGGCCTCGTGTGCGTTGCGTACTTCGAACTGGCCATAGAGTTCAGCCAGGCCTTCTGCCACGGAGGGGATGCGCGATCGCAGTCTGAGCGAGAATGGCCCCGTTCGCAGCCATACGCCGGCGCCGGCCAGTTGGCGCCGCAACTCGGCGGAAGGCAGTTGCAGCAGTTTCATGCGGGTTCCAGCAGGCCGACTTTGCGTAGGCTGGCAAGCGTATCCACAGTCTGTTCCTGGAATTGCAGCGTCTCCGCCATGCCGAGGCGGGTTGCCAGCGCGGCAGCGAGTTCGGTCGAGGTGTAACCGGGATGGTCGCGACAGGTCAGGTACAACGCCAGCGTCAGCGGCTTCAGATAATGGGTGTCGCCCGACGCCGCATCGTAGACGACCGCTTCGTCCCCCCAGTTTTTCAACAGACGTGTCGGAAGCGGCAAAACACGGGTCATCGCATCAGTTCAACGGACAGCCGCGCTTGTTCAGCATGGCAAACGTGTCCTTCAACGCCTGCGGATTGGTCATGTAGTTGTTCTTGAACAAGTCAATGATTTCGCCAGGCGTGTAGCCGTAGTTAACGCGCGGATGCGCGGCACTGAGCAAGGCGGCAACGGCATGGAAGCCCAGGTTTTCGGAGATGGGGTCGCCTCCCATGTTGCCGAAGGCGTTACCGTTCGTGCAATCGGCGGGCGCACCGCCCGGATGGGCGTCCTGGTTACTGCCATTGCCCTGTACCTTTTCCTTTTCCTGCCCTTGGCCTTGGCCTTGTCCACTTCCAAGGAAACTGACCGTGCCTGTGGATTCAAGGCCGCAGGCATAGCTGCCGCCATTCAGGTACATGACATCCAGCAAGGTATAGGGCGTGCCTTTGCAATCCACGTATTGGGTGACGCCGAAAACGCTGTTGAAGGTGTCGGTCGTCTGGAAGCCGGACCATGAGTCCAGGTGCTGGCACACTTTCCAGTAGCCGGGGGTGCAGCCTTCACAGGAGGCCCCGTCGGGGGCGGACAGGTTGCCGGATGCCATGCCGGAAACCGTGCACTGGTTGGCCCACACCGGGCGGCTGGCCAGCGTGAAAATCGCCGACACGCCAAGCGCGGCGCCGGTCAGTTTGCGTCGGGATTGATCGATCGCATCGTTTTGCGATGCTTCGGGCGGGGTGTCTTGAGAGTTGGGTGTGTGGTCAGACATGGCAAGCCTCGATAATCGTTTGATTGCTAAGTATGGATGTTAGAGCAAGATTCACACCAAGCCATAGGCCCGCGGCTTGAAAGCCCCGTGTTTCCGGGCATCCGCTGAGCGTGGCATCAATCGGCCATGCTGGAAGTGTAAATTATTCCGACAGTGCCCCGCCGCTGACGCGCAGGATACCAGACAGGTCGGCCCAGCTTTGCGGAAGGCGAATCCCGCTCTCCCGCAGCAGGGCCTGGACGGCGTCCGACTGGTCATAGCCGTGCTCCAGCAGCAGCGTGCCGCCGGGTTTGAGATGGGCGCAGGCGGTGCGGCTCAGGCGGCGCAGGTCGTCGAGGCCGTCCTGACCTGCGGCCAGCGCGGACAGGGGTTCGAAACGCACGTCGCCACGCGCCAGATGGGGATCGGCGGCGGCGATGTAGGGCGGGTTGCTGACGATAAGGTCGAAACGCCGGCTGGCGAGCGAGGCGAACCAGTCGCTGGTCAAAAACTCGACACGGGCGTTGAGGATGTCGGTGTTGCGCTGTGCGATGGCCAGTGCCGCCGGTGAACGGTCCACCGCCGTGACCCGCGCGAGCGGACGCTCCAGCGCGAGGGTGGTGGCGATGCAGCCGCTGCCCGTTCCCAGATCGAGCACAGCCATGGCCTGACCGGGCGGCATGCACGCCAGCGCCCGTTCGACCAGCAGTTCGGTATCGGGGCGCGGAATCAGCACGTCGGGCGAGACCAGAAAAGGGCGGCCGTAGAACTCGCGCGCGCCGACAAGATAAGCGATGGGCACGCCTTCCAGGCGCCGCGACACCAGGGCTTCAAACGCTGCGACGTGCGTGTCGTTCAGCGGGTCAGTGTCATGCGCGATCAGCCACGCCGGACTGACGTTCCAGGCAAATGCAGCCAGCACACGCGCTTCCAGGCGTGCCTCGCGTTTTTCCAGGCCGAGCGCGGCTGCGAGTTCGTGGCTGGCGGCGACCAGGCTGTCGACCACCGTCCGCAGCCCCCCTGACCCCTGACCCCTGATCCCTGATCCCTGCTTATTCACCCGACAGCGTCGCCAGCAGCTCGGCCTGATGTTCGGCCGCCAGCACGTCGAACAGTTCGGTCAGATCGCCGTCCATCATCGCGTCGATCTTGTGCAGCGTGAGGTTGATGCGGTGATCGGTGATGCGGCCCTGCGGGAAGTTGTAGGTGCGGATGCGGTCGGAGCGGTCGCCCGTGCCGATCAGGCTCTTGCGCGTGCTCGCCTCGGTGGCATGCTGGGCCTGAATTTCGCGGTCCTTCAGGCGCGCCGCCAGCACGCTCATCGCCTGCGCGCGATTCTTGTGCTGCGAGCGGTCGTCCTGGCATTCCACCACCAGCCCGGTCGGCAGGTGGGTGATGCGCACCGCCGAATCGGTCTTGTTGATGTGCTGGCCGCCGGCGCCAGACGCGCGGTAGGTGTCGATGCGGAGATCCGCCGGGTTGATGTCGACTTCGCCGACCTCGTCAGCTTCCGGCATCACCGCGACGGTGCAGGCCGAAGTGTGGATGCGGCCCTGCGATTCGGTTTCCGGCACGCGCTGCACGCGGTGGCCGCCGGATTCGAATTTCAGCCGCGAATAGGCGCCGTGGCCGACGATGCGGATGATGACTTCCTTGTAGCCGCCGACTTCGCCGGGGTTTTCCGATACGATTTCCACCTTCCAGCCGCAGCGCTCGGCGTAGCGCGTGTACATGCGCAAGAGGTTGCCGGCAAACAGCGCCGACTCGTCGCCGCCGGTGCCGGCACGGATTTCAAGAAAGATGTTGCGCTCGTCATTTGGATCCGTCGGCAACAGTGCGGTTTGCAGCTGGATTTCCAGCTGCGCGATCTTCGCTTCGCAGTCGGCGAGTTCGGCTTCGGCCAGTTCATGCATGTCCGGGTCGGCGAGCATGCCGCGGGCGGATTTCTGGTTGGCTTCGACCTGCCGGTACTGGCGATACAGCGCCACCACCGGCGTGAGGTCGGCATGTTCGCGGGTGAGCTTGCGGTAGCGGTCCATGTCGCCCGCGATTTCCGGCTGCGACAGCAAGGCGTCGAGTTCCTCCAGCCGCTCGTCGGCGCGAGCGAGCTTGTCTGCCAACGACTGTTTCATCTTGAAAACCGAAGTTGAACCACAGAGGCACAGAGGCACAGAGGGAAAGCAAACAAGAGGAGCGGCTTCCGTGGCGGGCCTGGAAAGCGATGGCCGGTGAACGGATCACCCCAGGTGTTGTTGCCTTTCTCGCTGTCTCTGTGCCTCTGTGGTGAAGGGTTTGGTTTCATTCCTGATGCAGCCCGTACAGCTGGCTGATGAGGCGGACGAACTGGTCGCGCTCGCTGCGGGTGGCGTGGTTGAGCGCGTGGGTGGGGGCGTGTAGCAGCTTGTTGGCGAGCGCGTGGCTCATGGCGTCGAGCACCGCGCGCGGGTCGTCGCCGCGCGCCAGCGCCTTCTCGGCCTTTTCAATTTCGTGGCGGCGGTGGCGCTCGCCGGCATCTCGCAAGTTCCGGATCACCGGCACCAGCTCGCGGCCTTCCATCCAGTGGACGAAGCTTTCCACGCTGGTTTCGATGATCGCTTCGGCCTGCGCCACCTGGGCGACGCGGTTGTCCATGCCTTCGCGCACCACCTGGCCCAGATCGTCCACGCTGTATAGAAACACGTCGTCCATGTCGGCGACTTCGGCCTCGACGTCGCGCGGCACCGCCAGGTCGACGATGAAGATCGGGCGGTGGCGGCGCTGCTTGATCGCGCGCTCCAGCATGCCCTTGCCGAGGATGGGCAGGGGACTCGCGGTGGAGGTGATGATGATGTCGTAGGCGGGCAGTTCGTCGGGTAGCGCGGTAAGTGGAATCACCGCGGCGCCGAAGCGTTCGGCCAGCGGACGCGCACGTTCGGCGGTACGGTTGGCCACGGTCATGCGGCGCGGATGCTGCGCGGCAAAGTGGGTGATGCACAGCTCGATCATCTCGCCGGCGCCGATGAACAGGCAGGCCTGATCCTTGATGCTGGGGAAGATGCGTTCGGCCAGCCGCACCGCGGCGGCAGCCATCGACACCGAATTGGCGCCGATTTCGGTGCTGGTGCGCACTTCCTTGGCGACCGAGAAGGTGCGCTGGAACAGCTTGTGCAGCAAGAGGCCGAGGGTGCCGGCTTCCTCGGCGGTCTGCGCCGCCTGTTTCATCTGCCCGAGGATCTGCGTTTCCCCCAGCACCATGGAATCGAGCCCGGCCGCGACGCGGAAGGCATGCTGCGCCGCCTGTTCGCGCGGCAGCGCATACAGGTAGGGCGCGAGTTCACGGCGGTCGACATGGTGGAAATCGGCCAGCCACTGCGCCACGTCGTCGGGCGAGGGCGTGTTGACGTACAGCTCGGTGCGGTTGCAGGTCGACAGGATGGCGACTTCGGACGCGCGCCGGCTCTGCGTCAGTTCGTGCAGCGCCTGCACCAGTTTTTCGGGGCTGAATGCCACCTGCTCGCGGATCGCGAGCGGTGCGGTGTGGTGGTTGACCCCGAGGGTGAGAAGCTGCATGACGGCAGGTGGCCGAAAAATGAAGACCACTATTTTACTTTACCCGCCGCCTAAGCAGCGCGCGCGGTGAAGTTCAGGCGGTCGTAATAGCGCCCGCGATACAGCAGGCGGCGGTGTTCGGGCGAATCGGAGAATGCGCTGCGGGTATGCAGCACGTTGTTGCAGACGAGGCCCATGCCGGGGCGCAGGCGGGCGGTGAGGATGTATTCCGAGCCGGCGAGGATGTCGGCCAGGGTCTTGACGGCGGCCCGCGTGACGGCGTCGTCCTTCCACACGATCGAGCGGGTACGCGCGGTGTAGCGCATGGTCAGGAAGCCTTGTTCAGGGTCGACCGCGAACACCGGTCCGCTCTGCTCGGGGCGGGCGATTGACTGGTTTGGGCTCAACGTTTGCCCCCTCTCCCCCCGGGAGAGGGTTGGGGAGAGGGAAACCTCGTCCATGCGCGCGGGGATGGTCATCGCGTCGGGCTGCATCAGTGCGGCGACGTAATCGGGGTTGGCGTCGCGCAACTGGATATAGGCGATCTCGTGATCGAGCAGCGTGTTCTCGCCGCCGGATTCGGCATCCTGCGCGCAGTGCAGCGTCATGCCCAGGATGCTGCGGTCGAGCGCGTTGTAGTAGCCGTCGGTGTGCCAGTTGATCGGCTTGTGGGTGTAGGGGATGAAGTCGCCGCGCGCGCTGTCCTCGTCGCCCGCCGGGGTGATGCTCGACAGCCCGTCCTCGTCGGCGAGGTAGTTGCCCTCCAGGTGGACCAGGCCGAGCTGGCACGCCAACTGGTGTGGCAGCGACTTGTCAGCGGCGGGCAGGTGCGGCGCGCTGTAGATCGCCATGTTGGCACGCATGCAGCGTGCCTCGAGCGCGTCTATTTCGGCCGGCGTGAGGTGGCGGGGATCGGCCAGCGGCACGATCAGCTCGTCGACGCTGCGCGGGTAGGCCGCGAGCCTGGCGTCGCGCCAGGCGTGGTAGCCGGTTTCGTTGGCCAGATCGAAAGGCGAATTCGCCATGCCGCGCCTTACTCGGGCGGCAGCATGTCGGGCGAGCCGAAACCGCGTTTGACCGGCGCGTCGGACAAGAGGCCCTTGAAGCTCTTCCGCACCGTGCCCATCATTTCGGGCATTTCGATGTCCATGATCTGGTCCATGACCCAGGTCTTGTCGTCGTCGCCCATCTCTTCGCGGATTTGCAGGCCGAGGAAGCGCAGCGCCGGGAAGCTGGCCTTGTCGTCGTCAGGAAATTCGAATTCGGCGTAATCGGCAAAACGGCGGTTGAGGAAATCGATGAATTCCTGTTTGTAATTGCGTGGGTCATCCTTGCCCACGACTTCGCGCACGTTCTGCTCCATCACTTCGGCCAGGCGGTTGCTGACGGCCTGAAGCACCGCGGCGCGGCGTTCCGGCGGGAGGGTCGCATACGCCATGCGGTCGCAGTAATGCACCAGAAAGGCGAGGAACTCGGCAATCAGTTTGAAGCCGCGATCGGGGGTGATGATGTCGTAGTTCTCGCGCCCCAGATTGTCGATCGCTTTATCGGCGACGCGCCAGGCTGTGGTGGCGACGGCACCGGCGATTTCCTCGGCGGTGCGCTCGCCGCCCTTCTTGAACCAGATGGTTTTAACGCGTATGGGCATGGCCATGAGTGTTCTCCTTGAGTCGCCTAGGCGACGTCTCCAGTGGCGACGGGGCGGGCGGGATCGGTGATCCACTCGCTCCATGAGCCGGGGTAAAGCCGTGAACCGGGGAGGCCGGCGATTTCCATCGCCAGAATGTTGTGGCAGGCGGTCACGCCGGAGCCGCACATGTGGATGGCCTGCCAGGTCGGCTTGCCTTTCAGCAGCGCCTGGTAGTTCTCGCGCAGCGCCTCGGGGGGCAGGAAGGTGCCGTCCACATCGAGGTTTTCGTCGAACGGCCAGTTGATCGCGCCGGGCACGTGCCCGGCCACCGGGTCGAGCGGCTCGAATTCGCCGGAAAAGCGACGATCGGGACGCGCGTCGATGATGAGCTGTTCACCGGTCTGCGATGCACGCAACACTTCGTCCGCCGTCACGATCTGGCTGGGTTCGGGCAGGCAGGCGCAAGCCGCCTTGTGCGGCGCCGGGATGTCGGCGTTGACCGGGCGTTTTTCGCGCAGCCATTTTGGGTAGCCGCCGTCCAGCAGGGCGACGCCGGGGTGGCCGAGCCAGCGCATCACCCACCACAGCCGGACGGCCATGGCGCCATAACTGTCGTCATACACCACCACCTGCTTGTTGACGCCGACGCCCCACGCGCTGAGCTTTTCGGCCAGCACGCGGGGATCGGGCAGGGGGTGCCGTCCCGTGGTTTCGCCCACGGGCGCGGCGAGATCTTCGTCCAGATGCGCATAACGCGCACCCGGGATGTGCGCTTTCGCGTAGGCCTGACGACCTGCCTCGGTGTCGGTGAGGGTGAAGCGGCAGTCCAGAATGACCCAGTTCGGATCGTCCAGATGGGCGGCCAGGTCTTCAGTGGTGACGAGGGTGTTGAAAAACATGAATAGAATCGAGAGTGGAGAGCGGTGAGCCGAGAGCATGGTGCTCTCGGCTCACCGCTCTCGGCTATGCTAAATCAGTAGCCGCCTTTGCCGAAAGGCTTGGGCAGGCCGGCGACGCGGCAGCCTTGGCGAGCAGGCATGTTGGGGAACAGCTCATACAGCTTCTTCTTCCAGTCCACGCCTTCGTGCATTTCGTCGAGTTCGGCGACCATGTTGCGGAAGTTGGGGGTCTGGCCGTCTTCCTTGTATTTTTCACGCAGGTAGTTGATGACCTGCCAGTGCGCGTCGGTCAGCGTGATTTTTTCAGCCTCGGCGATGAGCGGGGGGACGTCGTCGCTGAAATTAGCTTCCAGCAGGAAGTCCTCTTCGCCGGTTTCGAGCGCTTCACCATTTACAACATAAGACATGCTTTACTCCTTTCGGGGTGGTCAATTTTAAAGAATCGCCGGTGCGACCGGCGCGATGGATTTATGCGGGATGAAAATCCCGCAGCCTAACAAACGGTTGCGGCCCAGCCCTTCGTCCTGTAATTGCAGGGACTTGTGCGGCGGCACGTCGTGCAGCATCAGGCTGAAGCCATGCAACGGCTCGGATGCGCTTTGCAGGATTTGCGGCTTGCCGCAGATAAACCCGCAGCGCAGCAGGAAATGGCCGTCCAGTTCACGCATCACGTCCTGCACGAATTGTTCTTCAGTGGCACTGCCGGTGTCAACGAAGTGAGCGTAGATATTTCCGAACGGACTGAATTCGCGCGTCTTGAAGCTGCCGATCTGCAGGGTGTGGCCCGCCAGATCGAGCGTCTGCCCGACCAGTTGCTGCATGTCGTCTACTCGCGTCTTGGGCACGCGAATGAATAGCTTGGTACGCCGATTGATGCAGAGCGAGGCATCGCCGCTGTTGGTTTCCGCGCCTTTCAGATGCTGGATGCCGGTGCCCGCGTCTTCATTTAACCAGGGCAACAGGCTTTGCAGCGCATCTGCCAGCATCTGCGCGTTGTCGGCCGGGATGGTCGTGCCGACCAGATCGAACTGCAGATCGATCATGAGGGGGAAGTACGTCTCTGGCTTGTTTTCAGGCCAGTCCCAACTCATGGCGCGTCCCCGGCATGGTCCCTAGCCCATGTCTGCATCAGGTCGCCCCATTTCTGCGCGCTGACCGGGTCGACGTCGAAAATGGTGAAGCGCTTGCCTTCACGGATACGGATGCGCAGAAACGGCACGCCGCCCGACTCGTGGGTCAGGTGCTGGAATTCGATTTCCTGGCCGCCGAACGGCAGCCGCATTTTGTCTAGGGGCGTAATCTCTGGCATGAAACTTTAATCCGTGGTGTGGCCATATGTTGATCGGGATGTGTTGCCGGGGCAATGCACCTCAAGTCTTGCATTTCAATGAGGGTGTGACGCGGTATTTCAACCCTGATCTGGGCAAGGGCTTGCGTTCACAACAATATTTTAATACTCTTATGGGTTCCTGTGGCGGACATGATGTAGTGTCTCACTCTTTGCAGGAATGGGACATTACCGCGTTGGGGATAGCCGCCTACGCCATATGGGTAGGTGCAAGCCCACCCATATGGCGTACACGTTTTACCCATGAGAATGATGGTGGCGCGGCGACCCAGCCAATAAGATGCTGATATACCGTTGAGCTGTCTGCTGAGCGGGCATTTCGAAATTTTCTAGGAGAGAAGATAATGGCAAAGCAAATGATTGATACGCCCAATCTGGACGAGCTCGAGAAAGGCCCGTGGCCCAGCTTCGTGACCGGTCTCAAGCGTCTGGCTAAGGATAACGACATGATGGTTGACCTGATGGGTCAACTGGAAACGTCCTACCAGAACATGAAGGGTTACTGGAAGGGCGGTACGGTCGGGGTGTTCGGTTACGGCGGCGGCGTAATCCCCCGTTTCACCGAGCTGAAAGATGAAAACCACCAGCCGCTGTTCCCCGAGGCGGCCGAATTTCACACCTTGCGTATCCAGCCGCCAGCTGGCATGCATTACACCTCCGATCTGCTGCGCAAGATGAGTGACGCTTGGTCGGAGACCGGCGGTTCGGGCCTGATCGCGTTCCACGGCCAGTCCGGCGACATCATGCTCCAGGGCTGCAAAACAGAGGATGTCCAGAAAGCCTTCGACAGATTCAACGAAATGGGCTTCGACCTCGGTGGCGCCGGTCCTGCGCTGCGTACCTCCATGTCCTGCGTCGGCGCTGCGCGCTGCGAAATGTCCAACTTCGATGAAGCCAAGGCGTTGCGCACCGTCATCAACAACAACCTGGACGACATGCACCGTCCGTCCCTGCCGTACAAATTCAAGTTCAAGTTCTCCGGCTGCCCGAACGACTGCGTCAACGCCATTCAGCGTTCCGACATGGCCACCATCGGCACCTGGCGCGACAACATCCGCGTCAACGAAGAGCAGGTTCAGGCCTATTACAAGGCCCACGGCATGAATGATCTCGTCAACGACGTGATCAGCAAGTGCCCGACCAAGGCTATCACCCTGGTTGCGGCCGACAAGGTTGTGGCTAACGAGCACATCTCGGTGGCTCACTTGGGCGACGGCAATGCCCTGTGCATCGACAACAAGAACTGCGTGCGCTGCATGCACTGCCTGAACGTCATCCCCGGCGGTCTGCGTCCTGGCCTCGACAAGGGTGTCACCATTCTGGTGGGCGGCAAGGGCGTGCTGAAGATCGGCGCGACCATGGGCACCGTGGTGATCCCGTTCATGAAGCTCGAGTCCGACGAGGATTTCGAAAAGCTGAACGAACTGGCTCGCAACATCCTCGACTTCTTCGCTGAAAACGCGCTGGAGCACGAGCGTACCGGTGAAATGATCGAGCGTATCGGCCTGACCAACTTCCTCGAAGGCATGGACATTCCGGTTGATCCGAACATGATCAAAGAGCCGCGTTCCAACCCCTACTTCCGTGCCGACGATTGGGACGAGCAAGTCGAGAAGTGGAACGAGCACAAGCAGTCGACCGCAGCTTAATTCGCTTACCGCGGGTTCCAGTGCGAACCGGGCCCGTGCATTAATTTAGTTGGAGATAAATCATGGCAGAAATGCGTCCGCCTATCGAATCCGGCGCTCCGGATCCGATGCCCTTCATGCACCCCGTGATGGTGAAAAACTATGGCAAGTGGTCTTTCCATAGCCATCCAAAGCCGGGTGTCCTGTATCACCGCGCCGAATCTGGCGACGAAATCTGGACGGTCAAGGCCGGTACGGCACGCCAGATGGATCACTACACCATCCACGAACTGGCCGACATTGCCGATCAATATGGCGACGGTTTCGTGCGTTTCACCGCGCGTTCCAACATCGAATACATGGTGGCTGATGGCGCCAAGGTCGAGCCGCTGATCAAGGCGCTGAACGACAAGGGCTACCCCATCGGCGGCACCGCCAACTCGGTGTCCATGATTGCGCACACCCAGGGTTTTTTGCATTGCGACATCCCGGCCACCGACGCCTCCGGCGTGGTGAAGGCGCTGATGGACGAGCTGTACGACGACTTCATCAAGTGCGAGATGCCCAACCGCGTCAAGTTGTCCACCTCCTGCTGCGAAATTAACTGCGGCGGCCAGGCTGACATCGCCATCATCGTTCAGCACACCAAGCCGCCAAAAATCAACCACGATCTGGTTGCCAACGTATGTGAGCGTCCCTCGGTCGTTGCGCGTTGCCCGGTTGCAGCGATTCGTCCGGCTCTGGTCAACGGCAAGCCTTCGCTGGAAGTGGATGAGAAGAAGTGTATTTGCTGTGGCGCGTGCTTCCCGCCCTGCCCGCCGATGCAGATTAATGACCCCGAGCATTCAAAGATGGCTATCTGGGTGGGTGGCAAGAACTCGAATGCGCGTTCCAAGCCGACCTTCCACAAACTGGTCGCTGCTGGCCTGCCGAACAACGCACCGCGTTGGCCGGAAGTCGCCGAAGTGGTCAAGAAGATCCTGTATACATACAAGGAAGACGGCAAGCCTTGGGAGCGCATGATTGACTGGATTGACCGCATTGGCTGGCCTGCGTTCTTCGAAAAAACTGGTCTTCCCTTCACCAAGTATCACATCGATAACTGGCGTGGTGGTCGTGCCAACCTGAACGCTTCTGCTCACATCCGCTTCTAATAATGGGGGTGCCCCGTCGCGGTTTTCCCGCGACGGGGGGTGTGAGAACAATGGCTGGATTTTTCGGAGTTTGAGATAGATAAATGGAATTCGGTATTCTTGTAAACGAAGGGCCTTACACCCATCAGGCCAGTGATACTGCCTATCTTTTCGCCCGTACGGCGATCGAGAAGGGTCACAAAGTGCCGCGTGTTTTTTTCTACCATGACGGTGTGAACAATTCCACGCGATTGGCAACGCCCCCGCAGGATGATCGTAACGTCAACAGCCGCTGGTCCAAGCTGGCCGAAGAGCATGCTGTTGATCTGGTCGTCTGTGTGGCTGCTGCACAGCGTCGCGGCATTAACGATGATGTGCTGGCGCCCGGTTTCCGTATTTCCGGACTGGGTCAGCTGGTGGAGATGGGTATTCAGCACGATCGTCTCGTGACGTTCGGTGATTAAGGAAACGAGATGAGCGATATGGACGAAATGGAAGACGGCTCCGGCATCGTCAAGAAATTCATGTTCCTGAACCGCAAGGCGCCGCACGGTACCGTGTACGCGCTGGAAGGGCTGGAAGTGGTGCTGATTACGGCTGCTTTCGATCAGGATGTGAGCATGGTGTTTACCGATGACGGTATCTATCAGCTGATGAAGGGCATCGACACCAAGGGCATCGAAGTCAAGGATTTCTCCAGGACCTACCGTGCATTGGAAGGCTACGACATCGAGAAGCTCTATGTCGATCAGGCGTCGTTGGATGCACGCGGTCTGACCGAAGATGACCTGATTGTGGATGTGACGGTGCTCTCCGTCGATGAGATGGCAAATCTCATGGTCGAGCAAGACGTCGTAATCAGCTTCTAAGGGGATAGACATGCTGCATATTGTGAACAAATCGGCCACTGAGCGCAGCACGCTGGAAAGCTGCCTGCGCATGGCCACCAAAGGTTCTGCTGTATTGCTGATCGAAGACGCGGTGTATGCGGCGACGAACGGCAACGCGGCAGCGGCGAAAATCCAGGCAGCGGCGGCTGACCTCAAGATTTACGCACTCGGTCCTGATCTGGCGGCGCGCGGCATGGCCGGGCGCGTGCTGGACGGAGTCAATGTCGTGGATTACGGCGGTTTTGTGGATCTGGTCGCAGAGCACAGCAACTGTCAGTCTTGGCTGTAACTTTTAATTAAAGGAGTATTGCTATGCCCATGGTGGATATCGCCGGTAAAGAGTATGAAGTCGACGAAGAAGGTTATTTGGTCGATCTGTCGCAGTGGAACGAAGACGTCGCTAAATATATGGCGGTCGAAGAGAAGGTCGATCTGACCGACAGCCATTGGGAAGTGGTCAACTTCCTGCGTGAGTACTACGCTGAATACCAGATTGCTCCTGCAGTGCGCGTGCTGACCAAGGCTATCGGCAAGAAACTTGGCGCTGAAAAAGGCAACAACAAGTACCTGTACGAGTTGTTCCCCTACGGTCCCGCCAAGCAGGCTTGTAAGATCGCTGGCCTGCCCAAGCCGACTGGCTGTATTTAAGTTGTAATATTGTCGGGTCGCCCCGGGCTCATTCGGGGTGACTTCGATTTTCATGCTGTGTTTCCCGATCGAATGTGGCTGGGCTATGCCAGAGCTCGCGTTTGATTCGTAAACACAACGTTGTTGGGAGATGGGTTTGTCTACTGTGACGATGATTTATGCCGGGATGTTTTACATCGCAGCGTTGGTGCTGGTGGTCGGCTTGGTTTACAAAATAGTTGACTACAGCCGCACACCCGTGCCGTTGAAAATCCCAACCACGCCTGCGCCGACTACGCGTAGCGGGGTGATCTATCGCATGGCCAAAGAAGTGGTGGTGTTTGAGTCGCTGTTCAAGGCCAACAAATGGATCTGGGTGTTTGGCTGGCTGTTCCATTTCGGGCTGTTGCTGGTGCTGGCGCGCCATTTGCGCTATTTCACCGAGCCGGTCTGGTTCTGGGTCGGCATTGTGCAGCCGTTCGGAAAATACGCCAGCATCATGATGGTGATCGGTATGGCCGGGCTGTTGGCACGCCGTTTCCTGGTCGATCGGGTGCGCTACATTTCGACCCCGTCCGACTACCTGATGCTGGTGCTGTTGATTGCGATCGGGCTGTCGGGCATGTTGATGACCTTTGTCGTCCATACCGACATCGTGGCGCTGAAGGCTTTTTTCCTGGGCTTGATGTATCTCGACGTGCAGCCGCTTCCGCAGGATCTGACCCTGCTGGTTCACCTTGCGCTGGTGGCGCTGCTGATGGTGATCTTCCCGATCAGCAAGTTGCTGCATGCCCCGGGCCTGTTCTTCAGCCCGACTCGCAACCAGGTGGACAACCCACGTGAGCATCGCCATATAGCGGCGTGGGCGGCCCGGCTCGATCAGAAAAACTGATTCGTTGACATCGATTAACGAACGCGTAAGTACGGACAAAGGACCCTCAAGTGGCTGCTGCTGAATTTGACATTCCGAAACTCAAGGACGACATCGAAATCCCCAAGCTGAGGGAAGGCGTGATGGCGCACGCCAAGACCTTTCCAGCAGCCAAGGCGGTTCAGGATTTCATGGGCTACCCGCATGAGCTGGGGGAGGACTGGAAAGAGCGCGCCATCGACAAGATGGGCGAATTGCTGGGCAAGTATCGTTCGATGAAGGTTTTCCTGGATGCCTGTGTGCACTGCGGGGCATGCACCGACAAATGCCATTATTATCTAGGCACGTCCGATCCCAAGAACATGCCGGTAGCGCGCCAGGATCTGATGCGTCAGGTCTATCGCCGCTACTTCACCACAGCGGGCAAGCTGTTTCCCAAGCTGGTGGGTGCCAAGGATCTGACCAAGGACATCCTCAACGACTGGTACAGCTACTATTATCAGTGTTCGGAGTGCCGTCGTTGCTCGGTGTTTTGTCCCTACGGGATTGATACTGCCGAAATCACCATGGCTGGCCGCGAAATCCTGAACCATGTCGGCATGGGCCAGAAGTACTCCAACGAGATTTTGAGTAAGGTCCACAAGATCGGCAACAACCTCGGTCTGCCAGGCCCCGCGCTGGAAGACACCTTGGAGGGCCTGGAAGAAGACATCGAAGCCGACACCGGCGTGGCGGTGAAATTGCCGCTCGATGTGAAAGGCGTGGAAGTGCTGCTGGTCACGCCGTCGGCGGACTTCTTCTCCGAGCCGCATGTGGAATCGTTGATCGGCTACGCCAAGGTGTTTCACGCCGCCGGCATCAGCTGGACCTTGTCCACCCACGCTTCGGAGGCCGGCAATTTCGGCCTCTTCAACGGCAATTACGAGAGCATGCGCAAGGTCGCCATGCGGATTCGCGATGCCGCGCTGGAACTCGGCGTCAAGCGCATCGTGGTCGGCGAATGCGGCCATGCCTGGCGCGTTGCCTACAGCTTCTGGAACACGCTGACCGGCATCGGCTATGGCGGCGACGATCCGTTCTCGATCGAAATGCAAAAACAGCTCGACCCGACCTATCCGCAGCCGCAGCACATTTGCGAGCTGACCAACGATCTGATCAAGTCCGGCAAGATCAAGGTTGACCCGTCCCTCAATGACGATCTGGTCGTGACCTTTCACGACTCGTGCAACGTGGCGCGTGCGTCGCGCATGGGCACTGAGCCCGGCGGCCAGTTCATCATTCCGCGCGAGTTGATCAAGTCAGTGGTGAACAATTTCCACGACATGGCGGACGAAACCATAGGCGAATCCACCTTCTGCTGCGGCGGCGGCGGCGGCCTGCTGACTGACGATCTGATGGAGGTCCGGGTCAAGGGCGCAATGCCGCGTGCCACGGCCCTGAACAACGTAGTCAAGGAACACCAGGTCAATTTCATGGCCATGATCTGCGCCATCTGCAAGGCGCAGTTCACCAAAGTATTGCCCAAGTATGGCTTTAACATGAGCATGGTGGGCGGAGTGCATCAATTAGTCAGCAAGGCAATCAAGCTGGACTGAACCCGGTCTGGAAGATTGCGATTTATCTATCTTTTAGTAACGTAGGTGTTAGGAGAACCGACATGGCTGTCACGACGAACAAAGCAAAATCCGAAGGCATTGAATGGCGTCGCTATAAGGAAGGCGAGAAAGAGGGGAGCTTCCGCTCTGCTCAGGACATCATTTTCCAGGCGAGCTGGACGCACAAGTGCCCGGAGTACATGCTTTCCACGCCGCCTTGCCAGGGTTCCTGCCCGGCCGGTGAAGACATCCGTAGCTACCTCAACATCGTGCGCGGCATCGAGAAGCCGCCGGCAGGTGTGACTTGGCAGGAATATGCTTTCCGCCGGGTTACCGAAGCCAACCCGTTCCCGGGCGTGATGGGTCGGGTTTGCCCCGCTCCATGTGAGTCAGGTTGTAATCGCAATATGGTCGAAGACCATGTGGGCATCAACGCAGTCGAGCACTTTATCGGCGACTGGGGTATTGAAAACAACATGGTCTACACGTCCACGGCCGCAGAAACAGGCAAGAAAGTGGCTATTATTGGCGCCGGCCCTGCTGGTCTGGCTGCGGCTTATCAGCTGCGCCTGCGTGGCCACGGCGTGACCATCTTCGACGAGCACGAAGAGCTCGGCGGCATGATGCGCTACGGCATTCCCGGTTTCCGTACCCCGCGTGAAATGCTGGACTCCGAAATCAAGCGCATCATCGACCTCGGTGTTGAAACCCGCCTGAAGACGCGAATTGGTTCCGATATTACGTTCGAGCAGATCGAAAAAGATTACGACGCCATTTTCATGGCGATGGGTGCGCAGGCGGGCCGTCCGCTACCGGTGCCCGGCGCCGAAGCGCCCAACTGTGTGACTGCCATGGCGTTCCTGCGCGCATTCAACGAAGGCCGTCTGCAGCACGTCGGCAATCGCGTGGTGGTGATCGGCGGTGGCGATACCTCGATCGACGTGGCGACGGTAGCCCGTCGTCTGGGCAATGTCACCAAGTCGGGTACTGTGGATGATCGTCCGGAAGCGGTGATTGCCGGCCACATGGCCCATGATGTGGCTTCGATTTCCGCCCGTGAAGGGGCCGAAGTGGTGCTGGTATCGCGCTCCACCATCGACAAGATGGCCGCCAACCCGCATGAAGTCGAGCATGCCCAGCAGGAAGGCATCGAAATCATCGGTGGCGTGACCCCGGTGGCCGTGGTCGTCGACGAGAAGGGCCGTGCAACGGCGCTGCGCGTGGCCGACTTTGTGATGGAAGGCAAGGAAACCAAGCTCGTCGAAGGCACCGAGCGTGACCTGCCGGCCGACCTGATCGTCTCCGCAATTGGCCAGGGCGTCGATTTCGCCGGCCTTGAGCAGTTCAACAACAACAACGGTTTGATGAAGGCCGACAAGAACTACCGTTTCCCTGGCAAAGAGCACATCTTTGTTGGTGGTGACGTGCTGCGCCCGCACCTGCTGACCACCGCGATTGGTCATGCTTCAATCGCTGTTGAAGGAATTGATGCCTTCCTGAAAGGCAAAAAAGATCTCGACAAGCGTCCGAAGGTAGACGTGCACCACTTCGACGAAATTCGGCAGTGGCTGGAATCTGGTCATGAGTACAAGGAAGTCAAAGGCCAGATCTGGGGCACCGATGACCGTAAAGACATCCTGCATAACTTCGAAGACCGTTCGGCGCGTCACGTCATCCCGCACGACGATTTGTTTCTGGGGCATTTCCCCAAGGTCGAGCGTCATGTTCGTGACGTGATCGTTCTGGACAAGGAAGGCGCACTAGGCAACTTCGAAGAGCGTCTGCAGCTCTTGTCCGACAAGGACGTTGTCGATGAAGCCAAACGTTGCATGTCCTGTGGTCAATGCTTCGAATGTGACAACTGCGTGGTCTACTGTCCGCAGGTTGCCGTGTTCAAGGTCAAGAAGAAGGACAATCCCACCATGGGACGTTATGTCGACACCGACTACGGTAAATGCATCGGCTGTCACATCTGTGCCGACGTCTGCCCGACCGGTTACATCATCATGGGTATGGGTGACTAAGCGTGGCAGGCAAAATGAAACGCCTCCTGGCTCTGGGTGCAGTCGTGCTGACGACGGCTGCCCTGGCCTGGGCCGGGTCGGACACCCAGCCCAAGGCCGGTGGCGCTCCCATGCCGGTCATCCAGAAAGCCGTCAAGGGCGAGCAGTGTGTTGAAGACACCGACTACATGCGGCGCAACCACATGGTGCTGCTGGATCAGCATCGCGACAAGACCGTGATCGAGGGGGTGCGCACCAAAAAGTACAGCCTCAAGGAATGCATCAACTGCCACGCCAGCGAAACGACGGGCAGCGTTGCGGCCGCCAAGGATGACTTTTGCGTGAGCTGCCATAGCTATGCAGCGGTGAAGATCGATTGTTTCGAATGCCATTCCACCAAGCCGCAAGGCTCGATTGCAATGCATTCGCTGAATGCTGAAACGGCGCACTACAAGCACAAGCTTGCCGCCCAGGCGACAAGCAAGGTCAGTGTTGAAGAGATGGCTGGGGTTGCCCAATGAGTGAACTAAAACCGATGTCTGACCAGACCCCTGCATCGCCCGAACGTCGCCGCTTTGTCGGCGGCGCTGCAGCAGCGGCAGGCCTGGCGATTGCACCCGGTGTGATGCTGCATCAAGTGGCGCATGGCCGGCCGGAAGAACAGGCTGCCAGCAGCGCCGTACGTTGGGGCATGCTGGTCGATGCGACCAAGTGTGCAGCAGGCTGTGATGACTGCGTGACCGCTTGCAGCACCGAAAACGGCTGGACGCCGGTGGCGGAGAGCAAGCACCCGAAGCAGGCTCCGCAGTGGATCCGCAAGCTGGAACTGCAGGACCCGCTGACGCAGGTGGAAACCAACCTGCCGATGCTGTGCCAGCACTGCGCCGAACCACCGTGCGTGGATGTGTGCCCGACCGGCGCCTCGTTCAAGCGTGCCGACGGCATCGTGCTGGTCAACCGCCACACCTGCATCGGTTGCCGCTACTGCATGATGGCCTGCCCCTACAAGGCGCGTTCGCTGGTGCACGAACCACTGAACGATACCCAGAAGCCGGATGTGCCGCGCGGAATTGGTTGTGTCGAATCCTGCACCCTGTGCGTGCAGAAGATCGATCGTGGCGACGGCAACACCGCGTGTGCCGAAGCCTGCACTGCCGCCGGACACAACGCCTTGCTGTTCGGCGACATGAATGATCCTGAGAGCGAGATTTCGAAGCGTCTGCGCGAACTGCCGACCAAGCAGGTGCGTGCCGATCTGAATCTCAACCTTGGCGTTCGCTATCACGGAATCTAAAACAACATGGCAAGCATTACCTTCCGCGAAGTAGAAGGCAGCAGCCTGAAGTACTGGTTGCTGTTCGGGGGTCTGGGCCTCTTCGTCCTGTTCGGCGCATTGGCCTGGAATACCATGCACCACTACGGCCACGTCGTGACCGGGATGGACAACCAGATCGTCTGGGGGCTGCCGCACGTGTTTGCAGTGTTCCTGATCGTGGCCGCCTCGGGGGCGCTCAACGTCGCCTCGATCGCCTCGGTGTTCAACAAGCCGATGTACAAGCCGCTGGCGCCGCTGTCGGCGATCCTGTCGCTGGCGCTGATGCTGGGCGGCCTCTTGGTGCTGGTGCTCGACCTGGGCCGTTCCGACCGCCTGATCGTGGCGATGACGCACTTCAATTTCAAGTCGATGTTCACCTGGAACGTGTTCCTGTATTCCGGTTTCTTCGGGCTGGTGGGCATCTACCTGTGGACCATGCTGGACCGCACCGTCAAGTCCTACTCAAAGGCGGCGGGCACCGCGGCCTTCATCTGGCGCCTGATCCTGACGACCGGTACCGGCTCGCTGTTCGGCTTCCTGATCGCGCGTGAGTTGTACGGTACCGCCATGCTGGCACCAATGTTCATCATCATGTCGTTTGCCTACGGCCTGGCGATTTACCTGATGGTGCTGGCCGCAGCCTATGCCTGGACCGGCCGGACCCTGGGCGATGCCGTGATGATGCGGCTGAAGGGCCTGCTCGTGGTGTTCGTCGCGGCGGTGCTGTATTTCGTCGTCGTTCACCATATGACCAATCTCTACTTCGCCAAGTTTCACGGCGTAGAAGCTTTCATCCTGCGCGACGGCGGCATCTTCACTACCCTGTTCTGGGTGGGACAGATCGTCATCGGCTGCGTGGCGCCGCTGGTGATCCTGCTGAGCGGCCTTGGCAAACAACGCACGTGGATCATGGTTGCGTGCGGCCTCGTCATTGCGGGCGGCATGGCGCAGATGTATGTCACCATCATCGGTGCGCAGGCCTATCCGCTCGACATGTTCCCCGGCCTGATCGAGAACAGCAGTTTCTATGATGGCGTCGTGAACAGCTACACGCCCAGCATGCCCGAGCTGTTCCTCGGCCTCGGCGGGGTGGCGATCGCGCTGCTGGTGACCACCTTTGCGATCAAGGTGCTGCGCCTGTTGCCGGCCAGCCTGGACGACGCCACCGTCGCCAAGCTGGAACATTGACTTGCATGAACCTGCCAGGTGATCGCCTGGCAGGGGATTGGCCAGCATGAACCCGCAAGTCACTTCAAACGAATCTTCCCGGCGCGGGGCTCATATGCCCCGCGTCTTCATTTCTGCAGCGCATAAATCGTCCGGCAAGACCACGCTCACGCTCGGGTTGTGTGCTGCCCTGCACGCGCGCGGCCATGCGGTGCAGCCCTTCAAGAAAGGGCCCGACTACATCGATCCGTTGTGGCTGGGGATGGCGTCGCAGCGCCCCTGCTACAACCTCGATTTCCACATGATGCTGCGCGATGAAATCGAGCAGCAGTTCGCCCACGCTGCGGCCAGCGCGCGCATCAGCCTGATCGAGGGCAACAAGGGCCTGTACGACGGGCTCGATCTCGACGGCAGCAACAGCAACGCGGCGCTCGCCAAGCTGCTGGGTGCGCCGGTGGTGCTGGTGATCGACGCGCGCGGCATGACCCGCGGCGTGGCGCCGCTGATTCTGGGCTATCAGGCATTCGACCCGGAGATTCGCATTGCCGGCGTGATTCTCAACAACCTCGGCGGCAGCCGCCACGAGTCCAAATTGCGTGCGGTGATCGAGCACTACACCGACGTCGAAGTGATCGGGGCAGTGCAGCACGACGCCAGCCTGCAGATTGCCGAGCGGCATCTTGGGCTGGTGCCGGCCAACGAGCAGGGGGCCGCACGCGCCCGGATTCAGCATGTGGGCGAGCGGGTGGCGGCGCAGGTCGATCTCGACCGCCTGCTGGCGATCGGCGACAGCGCACCGGCATTCAGTGCGCCGCTCCCGACCGACACGGCAGCGCCTGCCGAGCGGCTGCGCATCGGCATCGCCCACGACCAGGCGTTCGGTTTTTACTACAGCGAGGATCTCGACACCCTGCGTGCGGCAAACGTCGAGCTGGTCGACATCGACACCCTGCATGCGCAGGCCTTGCCCGAGGTCGATGGCCTCATCATCGGCGGCGGCTTCCCCGAGGTGTTCATGGCCGAGCTCGAAGCCAATGCGCCGTTGCGCACCCGTATTCGCCATGCCATCGAAGCCGGGTTGCCCGCCTATGCCGAGTGCGGCGGGCTGATGTACCTGTCGAAGAGCCTGAGCTGGCAGGGGCAGACGCGGCAGATGGTCGGCGTGGTGCCGGGCGAAACCGTGATGCACGAGCGTCCGGTCGGCCGCGGCTATGCGCGCCTGCAGCCGACCGGCGACGACCGTTGGCAGGAAACGGCGAGCATCCCGGCGCACGAATTTCACTATTCGAGCTTGGAAAATCTGCCTGCCGACTCCATGTATGCCTATCAGGTGACGCGCGGGCATGGCATTGATGGCCAGCACGACGGCTATCAGCGACACAACTTGCTGGCCGGCTACGTGCATCGCCGGGGCACCGGCGCGCAGGGCTGGATCGCGCCGTTTTTGAAGCAGGTGCGCGCGCACAAGGCGCGCGCCACGGATTAATTTTTTTGCAGCTTAATTTTCAAAGGACATTCCATGATCAAGATCACCGACGCCGCCGCCGAACAGATTCGCGCCGCTGCCAACAATCCCGACGTCTACGGCATGGTGCTGCGTGTCGCCGCCTATCAGGAAGACGATGGCAGCGTGAACTTCGGCATGGGTTTCGACCAGGAACGCGAAGTGGACGAGCAGCTCATCGTCAACGGCATCGAGATTCTGATCGCCAGCTCCAGCACCCCCTACCTGCAGGGCGTCACCCTCGATTTCGTCGAAATGAGCCCGGGCGACCTGCGCTTCATTTTCATCCCGCCACTTTCCGCCGAGCCGGCTGACGAAGCCGCTCCCGCCGAGTAAGCTCCATGAATTACCTGCCCATTTTCCTCGACCTGCGTGACCGCCACTGTCTGGTGGTGGGCGGTTCCGAAACTGCCGCGCGCAAGGCTGAACTGCTGTTGCGCGCCGGCGCGCACGTCGATGTCGCCGCGCTCGCACTGCACGAGGGCTTTGCGCGCCTGCCGCACCCCGACCATCTGCAGCGGGTGGCGGATACCTTCACCCCAGGGCTGTTGGAGGGCAAGGATCTGGTGATCGTGGTGGAGGAAGACGCGTCCCGCGCCAAGGTGGTCGCTGACGCGGCGCGCGCACGAAACATCCCGGTCAATGTGGCGGACAAGCCCGCGCTGTGCAGCTTTATCCTGCCGTCGATCATCGATCGCTCGCCGATCATGGTGGCGGTGTCCAGCGGCGGCGAATCGCCGGTGCTGGCGCGCATGCTGCGTGCGCGGTTGGAAACCCTGATTCCCGCCGCCTATGGCCGCCTCAGCGCGCTGGCGTCGCGCTACAAGGACCGCGTGCGCGCGGCGATCAAGCCGCAGCAGCGTCGCGCCTTCTGGGAAAAGGTGTTCCTCTCGCCGGTCGCCGAAATGGTGTTCTCCGGGCGCGACGTCGAGGCCGAGTCACAGCTCGATGCCATGATCAGGGAGGGCGCCGAGCACGACATCCGCCGCGGCGAGGTGTATCTGGTCGGTGCCGGCCCGGGCAATCCCGACCTGCTGACCTTCCGCGCGCTGCGGCTGATGCAGCAGGCCGACGTCGTCGTGCATGACCGGCTCGTCTCGCAGCCCATCCTCGACATGTGCCGGCGCGACGCCGAGCGCATCTACGTCGGCAAGGAACGCGACGACCACGCGGTGCCGCAGGAGGAAATCAACCTCCTGCTGGTGCGTTTGGCCAAGGAAGGCAAGCGCGTGCTGCGGCTGAAGGGCGGCGATCCCTTCATCTTCGGCCGCGGCGGCGAGGAAATCGAGACCCTGGCCGAGCACAGCGTGCCGTTCCAGGTGGTGCCCGGCATTACCGCCGCCGCTGGCGTGGCATCCTACGCCGGGATCCCGCTCACCCATCGCGACTACGCGCAGTCGGTCGCCTTCGTCACCGGCCATCTGAAGGAAAACACCTTCAACATGAACTGGGAAGGCATTGCGCGGAAAGACCAGACCATCGTCATCTACATGGGCCTGAAAGGCCTGCCGCTGCTGTGCGAGGCGCTGATCAAGCACGGCCTGACTGCCGACACCCCCGCAGCCATCGTTCAGCATGGCACGCTGCCCACGCAGCGCGTCATTACCGGCGACCTCACCACGCTGCCGGCGCTGGCTGAGCAGGCCGGACTCAAGGCACCCACCCTCATCATCGTCGGCAATGTCGTCAAGCTGCGCGAAAAGCTCGGCTGGTATCAGCCCGAGCTGCACAGCGAGCAGGCGCACCGCACCCCGCTCGAAGCGCCGGACCACCTGCGCTGAGTGACGGCTTCGCACCCGCAACTGGACAGCCGCGCCGATATCAATGCGCAGGCGTTTGCGCGCAACCTCGTGTGGTCGCCTGAGCATGGCCTCGGCGCGATCGATTTCGAGGACGATCCGATCAGCGCCATGCCGCTGGCACAGGCGCAAATCCGCGACTGGCGAGCAAAAGTTTCGACGTAAGGCTTGATGAGCTTGGGAGGTCGCATGAGCAATCTAACGTAAAAGTAACCGGACGCTGCGCGGCTTTATCGCGCAGCGTCCGGTTGACTGCCGGGTTGGGCGTCTTGTTAGCCACCTTCGACAGTGCCGTCTTTAATCTTGGTTAATTGGACACGAGTTTGATGCAGAAGCTCATTTAGTTCCCTTACTTGAGAATATGAATCTCCATGAGTTTCGACGGCAAGCCTCCGGCCCATCTCCTGAACAACGAGGAGCAGGTCAGACAATTCGTCAATTGTTTCTCGCCTTTCGCCTTCTCTTGTTTCGTTTAACATGGTGATCACCTTTTCCTAAATAAGGCATACCGCCTGAGTTCTTCGACTTCTGTAACGGTCAGCGCCATTGCCTATTTCCTCCCGGACGAGAGGCCTAACGTAAAGTGTCCATTCTAAATGGCGGTTTATAAACCGTCATTCGTGGGCTCTGTCCTGAAAATGTGCTAGAAATCATCTTGTTATCCATTTTTAGGGCGTCCCAACAGGAGCGGGAATGCGTCACTAACTCAGTCGCCGCGTCTGCTGGATCAGGTACGCGGCAAGATTCGTTTCAAGCATTACAGCAACCGCACCGGTACGCAATGCGAAAGCCGAAACTCCCCCTTTTTCTCCTACCGCCCCTCACCCCGCCCCCCCGGCGCCCCCCGATGCTCCACCGCGAACACTGCCGCTTCCACCCGCGACGACAGATTCAGCTTGGCGAGGATGTGGCGGACGTGCAGCTTGACGGTGTCGTGGCTGATGTCGAGGGTGCGGGCGATGGCCTTGTTGCTTTCGCCGCGCGACAGGTGGGAGAGGATTTCGCGTTCGCGCGGGGTCAGCGCGTCGAGCAGGGAAGTCGAGTCCTGGCCTTTCTTGTCGTATAGATTGACCAGCTTGGCGGTCATCGCGGGGGCGACGACGGTTTCGCCGCGCTGGGCGCGCAGGATGGCGTCGACGACTTCGTCGGGTTCCATGCTCTTCAGCAGGTAGCCGTTGGCGCCGGCGCGCAGCGCGCGGGCGAGGTCGTCTTCGGCCTCGGACAGGGTGAGGATGAGGATGGGCATCTCGAAGCCGTCGGCCCGCAGTTGCTGCATCAGGGTGATGCCGTCGGTGCCGGGCATGTTGAGGTCGAGAATGAGGACGTCGGGGCGGTGTGCGCGCAGCAGCATCGCGACTTCGTCCGGGTTGCCGGTGAAGGCGGTGACTTCGATTTCGCCGCTTTGTTCGAGCAGCTCGGCCAGGCCCTTGCGGAACAGGGTGTGGTCGTCGACGAGGATGATGCGGGTGAGACTCATGCGGTGTGCTCGCTTTTGCGCTGGGGGAAGACCAGGCGGATGACGGTGCCGCCGGCAGGGCGCGACTCCACGATGAGCGTGCCTTCCAGCTTGGCGGCGCGCTCGCGCATGATGGTCAGCCCGAAGCTCTTGCCCATGGTGGAGGACTCGTCGTTTTTCTTCTGCACGCCGACGCCGTCGTCGGCGACGTTGACGATGTACTGGCCGTTTTCCAGGTCGAAGGTGATGACGACGTGGCGCGCGCGCGCGTGCTTGGCGATGTTGTAGAGCGATTCCTGGATGATGTGGAAGACCTGGATTTCCTCGTCGGGCGTGAGGTTGACCTCCTGCACCAGGTTGAGGAAATCGACGTCGGCATTGGCCTTCTTGCGGAAGCTCTTGGCCAGTTCCTGGATTGCCGGCACCAGGCCGCGCGGGTTGATGCGGTCGCGGTACTGGGTGATGAGGTCGCGCAGGTCGGCGTAGGCGAGGTCGACGGCTTCCTCGACGTCGCCGAGGTAGCGGTTGGCCTTGGGGTAGTCCTCGTGGCGCATCGCGTCGGACAGCACGGTGAGCCGCATCTTGGCGTAGGCCAGCGTCTGCGCCAGCGAATCGTGAATCTGGTTGGCCAGCATCTGGCGCTCGTTCATCAGCGAGATGCGCATGTTCTCGCGGGTCAGCCGCGCGTTCTCGAGCGCGATGCCGAGGTGCTCGCTGATCGAGCGGAACAGCAGGCGCACGTCCTCGGGAACGACGTGGCCTTCTTCCAGGAATAGGTTGTAGACGCCCATCACCTGGTTCTTGTGCATCAGCGGCACCGCCACCACGGTGTTGCAGGTGTCGCTGAAATAGGCGTCGTTGGCCTGGCGCTTGCAGTAGGCGACGTTGTTCCAGCTGCTCACCGTGACCTCGCGCGCGGCCTTGCCGCACACGCCGCAATCGACGCTGACCATGCTCTCGTGCTCGACCAGTTCGGGCGGCAGGCCCACCGAGCCGATCAGCCGCAAGTGGGTGCGGTCGTCGGTGATGACGCGCACTGCGCCCGCCTGCGCGCCGGCCAGGCGGATCATGGTCGCGAGGAAGCGCCCCAGCAACTGCTCGACGTTGGAATCACTCGACAGGCTGGTGGTGATTTCCGACAACACCCGCAACGCCGGGATGCTGTCATTGCCAGCGTCGGTGGGAGTGTGCTGGATCAGGGGGTGAATGTCATTCATGGCGCTGTGATTAGGAATCAGTTTTTGAGCATATCCGATTTGTACGCAATCTCTCAAGGACTCCGATCCACTACGCACTGAAGTGCGTGTGGAGTCGTATGCCCCACAAGGGGACTCCGATCCACTACGCACTGAAGTGCGTGTGGAGTCGTATGCCCACGCCCGGCATTACGGTTCCGGTGCGCCGTCGGGTGGCGGAGGCGTCGCAGGTATCACTGGGACCGGCACCACCACGCTGGGTTCAAGATCTTCGGGGAAGCCACCCTGAAACGGCGCGGGTTGTTTGACCGGAGGGTCGGCCTGACTGGTCGAGCCATCAGGTTTTTCCTGCGCGGGCGCACGGGGTGCGGGCGCCACTACGGCGGCGGGCTCGGCGACCGCATCGGCTGCGACCTTGGGTGGCGCCGGCGGCTGCAGATCCAGATGCGGCTGCAGCTGCGGCAGCAGGGTTTTTAGCATCTGCGCGGTGAGCGAACTGGTGAAGCCGAACTGCCCGGCCTGCTCGCCCTGGACCAGTGCGGTCAGCGTGCCGAAGTGGCGGTCGCCCAGATAAAACACGAAGGTGGCGGTGCGGTTGACCACGCGCGATTCAAGCCGCTGGCCGCCGCGGCCAAAGCGCTCGAAGCGGTGGTCGCCGGTGCCGGTCTTGCCGCCAAGGATGAGCGGCTGCCCGGCTGAGTCCTTGAGCGCGCCGGCCAGGCGGACGGCGGTGCCGGATTTCACCACGTTGGCCAGTGCACTGCGCACGGTCCGCGCGACTTCGGCCGGCATCAGGCGTTCACCCTTGGGCGGTTTCATCGACAGGCGGGTGTCGTACGGGGTGTTGGCGGCGAAATGCAGCCCGGTGAGGCTCACCATTGGCGCGCGTACGCCGTCGTTGACCAGGATGCCCATCAGCTCGGCCAGCGCCGCGGGGCGGTCGCCGGAGCTGCCGATCGCGGTGGCGTAGGACGGCGTGATGTTGTCGAATGGGTAGCCCAGACGTTTCCAGTCGGCCAGCAGGCTTTCAAAGGCCTCGACTTCGAGGAAGCTCTGGATGCGGATGTCCTGCGCATTCTTGCGGCTGGTCTTGAACAGCCATTCGTAGACCTCGAGGCGCACCCCAGTGCCAGATTCATATAGGGTTTTGAGGTCGGTTCCCGGCGTGCCGCGCAGGGTTTTCACCACCCACAGTTCCAGCGGATGGATCTGCGCAATGTAGCCGCGGTCGGTCAGGCTGTAGGCCTCGGGCGCATAGGTCTGGTACAGCGATTTGAGCGTTTTCTGGCTGAGGCTGGCACTGGCGGGCACATGAGCGCGCAGGGCGTCCACATAGGCTTCAAGTTTCGCCTGCGGTTCCAGATAACGAAACACTGCGGAGAATCGGCGCGGGTTGTGGCCGATGCGCGTGTATAGGTCTTCCGCCATCTGTTCCGGCGTGAGTGCCTTGTGGCGCTGGTAGAAACGGTTGGTGAAGACGCGACCTTCCTGGTCGACGAAGCGGGCGAGGTAGGTTTCCCGCATCGGGTTGCTGGCGTCATCCAGAATGCGCCCCCCCGCCCCCGGGGTGCTGCTGGCGTAATGGCGAACGATATCGCGCATGATGCGGATGTACACCAGGTTGACCGAATTCTTCGTGGCTTCCCACACGTCCATCACGCGGTCGTTGTCCTTGGGGTCGAAGTTGACAAAGTTGTGCAGGCCGCCGCCGGTGAAGAAGGTTTCCAGCGCCGCCGAATAGGGACGGCGCATCGCGGCCTCGAGCAGGGCATCCAGCCGGATGCCCGGTTGGCTCAGCAGGCTGGCCGCCACCCACTGCGCCAGCACGTCGCGCTGCGGCTGCGCCTTCTGCCTGAGCATGGCGGCATCGAGCACATGATAGTCAGCGTGCAGCCGCGCGATGATTTCCAGATAGGTGACGAGCGTACGCAGCTTGGCGGTGGAGCCGAGATCCAGGCGAGCCTGGCTATTGATGTCGAACGGCTGGTTGAGGTTGTCGGCCTGGATGCGCAGCAGATTACCCTGCGCGGTTTTTTCATACAGGGTGAAGCTGTAGATCACTTCGCCAAGCGGGTTTCCGGGTTGCAGCAGACGATGCCCGATCAGCCCTGATGCCGCGGCGGCCTGCGGTTTGGCCAGGCTTTGCAGGTAGGTGCTGACGATTTTTTGCGCCGGCTGGTTGATGTTGGTGTCGATCTGCAGATCGAGCCGGTCGAGGTCGTACAGGCGCGATTCGCCCAGTAACGCGGAAACGCGAATGCGTAGCGCATTGGCGGCTTTCTGGTCGACAAAACGGGGCGGCGGCGGGTCAACGCGGTGACGGGTCGTGCGCAGCTCGACTTGCTTGGCCTGATCGGCCAGCTCGCGCGGAATCAGTTCGGCATTGGCCAGCAGGTCGAGGTGGTCGTCGGTCAGCGCGTCCAGCGCCTTGCGGTTGGCGGCGAGGTAATACGAGGGGCGGCGTTCGGCGACGATCAAGGACAGCGCGTGCTTCAGCATGCTGGCATAGGCGGCGTCCTTGCTACGCGGCGGCTTTGCCAGGGTGCGGTTGACCTCGTCGAAGTCGAGTCCGTACCACGCCCACAGACCGTCGCCGATGCCGTTGACTTCGCCATAGCGTGGCGCCGCCGCCAGCGGCACAGTGTTGAGATAGGCGGTTACGATTTCGCGCCGCATTGACAGGGTGTTGGGGCCGTCGAGATAGGCGCGCAGGCTGGCGGTTCCCATCTGACGAAGTTTCTCGCTCATGCTGGCGGTGAGGCCGTCGGGCGAATGGCGATACTTCTCGATCTGCGTCGGCAGAGTGCTTCCGCCCGGCACATTGCGGTTGGTGTCGACCAGGCTGATGCCCTTTTCGATCAGGGCCTGGGCGAGCCGGTCCCACTCCACCGCCGGGTTGCGGGTGGGGAACTGTTCGGTCAGCAGTTCGCGGTTTTCGATATAGAGCAGCGCGTTCACCAGAACGTCGGGAATGTCCTCGAAGCGGCCATAACCCCACGACGGGTATTTCGCCTGGTACAGGGGCTGGCCGTCGCTGTCGAGCAGGCTGAGGCCGGCCTGGTCCTTCTCGTGGTACGGCAAAAACAGGCCGAGGTCGGCCGCCCGCGCCATCTGGCTGCTGATTTTGGCCTGCCGGTCGATTTGCCAGCCGGCCTGGTCGAGCCGCGCCAGATAATCCGGCAGCTTGCTGTAGCCGAGGCGCACGTCATACGGCCCCTCGCCGGGATAACGGATGCGCCCGGACGGCCCCGGCTGGATTTGCCAGGTCATTTTCTGTGCTGTTTTGGTGAGGTATTTCGCTTCCAGGGCAGATGACAGCAATTCCCAGGCAATGAGCCCGACCAGCCCGACGATCAGCAGCAGGACAACAAGGCCAATGAGGATGCGACGCGGGACTTTATGCATTCTGGATCCAGTCGCGAGCGGTCAGGAAATCGCTGTAGAGCACCGCTTCCGGCGTGCCGGGTTCGGGGTGCCAGTCGTAGCGCCATTTCACGACAGGTGGCAGCGACATCAGGATGGATTCGGTGCGCCCGCCCGACTGTAGGCCGAACAGGGTGCCGCGGTCGTACACCAGATTGAATTCGACATAGCGGCCGCGCCGGTAGGCCTGGAAATCGCGTTCGCGCTCGCCGTATTCGATGTCACGGCGGCGCTGAAGGAGGGGCAGGTAAGCGGTCAGGAAGGCATCGCCCACGCTTTTCGTCATACCGAACGCATGGTCGAAGCCGCCATCGGAGAAATCGTCGAAGAACAGGCCGCCGATGCCGCGCGGCTCGTTGCGGTGCTTGAGAAAGAAGTATGTGTCGCACCAGTCCTTGAAGCGCGGATGCAGGTCGGCGCCGAAGGGATCAAGCGCGGCCTTGCAGGTGGCGTGAAAATGCTGCGCGTCTTCCTCGAAGCCGTAGTAGGGCGTGAGATCCATGCCGCCGCCGAACCACCACACCGGATCCTCGCCGTCCTTCATCGCGACGAAGCAGCGCACGTTCATGTGCACCGTCGGGGCGTAGGGGTTGCGCGGATGCAGCACCAGCGAGACGCCCATCGCCTCCCAGCGGCGGCCGGCAAGTTCCGGCCGGTGTGCGCTGGCCGAAGGCGGCAGCTGGCTACCCAGCACGTGCGAGAAATTCACCCCGCCGCGCTCCAGTACGTTGCCCTCTTCGATCAGCCGCGAGATGCCGCCGCCGCCTTCCGGGCGCTTCCAGGCATCGGTGCGGAAGGGCAGGCCGTCGGCGGCCTCGAGTGCGGCGACGATGCGCGCCTGCAGATCGAGCAGCCAGGTTTTGACGGCGCTTGAATTAAAAGTAGAGGAGTCGAAGGCGTTGGCAGGCATCAGGGGCGAAGGACGGTTCCGGTAGCAAGGTCGATCAGGGTGGACGGGCGGCGGCGCGGGCCGATGCGGCCCGCGATCACGCGCACCTGCGCACCGAATATTCTGCGGCATTCCGCTGCGGTTCGGGCGGGTTTGTTGCCGCTTTTATTGGCGCTGGTGGAAACCAGCGCCATGCCGAGGCTGCGGCACAGGCGCGCGGCGACGGGATGGGCGGTGACGCGCACCGCAATGGTGGGGCGCCCGCCTGTCAAAAGCGGCGGGCAGGCGTTTGAGGCCGGCACCACCCAAGTGACGGGGCCGGGCCAGCTGCGCTGCATCCGCGCCAGGTCGGCTGCACGCAAGGGGCGAATAAAGGGTTGCAGCCGCTTGAGATGGTCGGCGATCAGCAGCAGGCCCTTGGCGGCGTCGCGGCCCTTCAGCAGGATCAGCCGCTTCAGCGCCCGTGGATTGCGCGGGTCGCAGCCGAGGCCGTAGCAGGATTCGGTCGGGTAGGCGATGAGGCCGCCGCTTTTCAGGTAGGCCGCCAACCCAGTGCGCTGCACCGCAGCCTCACTTCTTTCGGTCAAGCGCGCGCCAGCCGATGTCGCGGCGGTATTGCATGCCGTCGAAGTGGATGGCCGCCACCGCTTCGTAGGCGCGCTTCTGCGCCATGCGCACGCTGTCGCCGAGCGCAGTCACCGCCAGTACGCGGCCGCCGCTCACCACGGTCTGGCCGTCCTGGGCAGCAGTGCCGGCATGGAACACGTGCAGGTCGTCGGTAGCGGCGGGCAGCGCACCAAAGGTAGGCAATCTGCTATCGAGCAAGCTCGATGCAGAATTGACACCGCTGATGACGGCGCCTTTCTGCGGGGCGTCCGGGTAGCCGGCGGCGGCGAGCACTACCGCCAGCGCGGTACGGCGGTCCCACTCGGCTTCGACCTGGTCGAGCCTGCCGTTGACGGCGGCTTCCAGCAGGGCGACGAGGTCGGACTTCAGCCGCAACATGATCGGCTGGGTTTCCGGGTCGCCCATGCGGCAGTTGAATTCGAGGACCTTGGGCACACCGTCGGCACCGACCATGATGCCGGCATACAGAAAGCCGGTGTAGCGGATGCCGTCGGCCGCCATGCCTTCCACCGTGGGGTGGATCACCTCGCGCATGATGCGCGCATGCAGTTCGGGGGTGACCACCGGTGCCGGCGAATACGCGCCCATGCCGCCGGTATTGGGGCCGGTGTCGCCGTCGCCCAGACGCTTGTGGTCCTGGCTGGACGCCAGCGCCAGCACGTGCGCGCCGTCGACCATGACGATGAAGCTGGCTTCCTCGCCCAGCAGACATTCCTCGATCACCACGCGGTGGCCGGCGCTGCCCATGCTGTTGCCGGCGAGCATGGCGTCGACGGCGGCGTGCGCTTCCTCGGCGGTCGCGGCGACCACCACGCCCTTGCCGGCGGCCAGTCCGTCGGCCTTCACCACGATGGGGGCGCCGTGTGCATCGATATAGGCGTGTGCCTCGGCGGCATCGGTGAAGGTACCGAAGGCGGCGCTGGGGATGCCATGGCGCGCCATGAACTGCTTGGCGAAATCCTTCGAGGACTCGAGCTGGGCGGCGGCCTGCGTCGGGCCGAAAATTTTCAGCCCGGCGGCGCGGAAGGCATCGACGATGCCGGCTGCCAGCGGCGCCTCGGGGCCGACCACGGTGAACGCGATGTCCGGATCGCGGCGGACAAATTCGACTAGCGAGGCAATCTCGGTCAGCGGCACGTTGACGAGCCCGTCCTCCGTCGCCGTGCCGCCGTTGCCGGGCGCGACAAAAACCTGCGAAACGCGGGGAGATTGCGCGAGCTTCCACGCCAGTGCGTGTTCGCGTCCGCCGGAGCCGATGACTAGGAGTTTCATGTGGGGAGTCGAGAGTGAAGAGTCGAGAGTCGAGAGCGGTGGATCGAGCGCGGCAGGTCGAGAGGCGGGCATTTACTCTCCACTCTCGACTCTCCGCCCTCGACTAACTTTTAATGCCTGAAATGCCGCGTGCCGGTGAACACCATGGCGATGCCGTGCTCGTTGGCGGCAGCGATGACTTCGTCGTCGCGCATCGAGCCGCCGGGCTGGATCACCGCCTTGATGCCGGCTGCAGCGGCCTGGTCGATGCCGTCGCGGAAGGGGAAGAAGGCGTCGGACGCCATCACCGAGCCGGGTACCGGCAAACCGGCGTGCTCGGCCTTGAACGCGGCAATGCGCGCGGAGTTGACGCGGCTCATCTGGCCGGCGCCGACGCCGACGGTCATGCGGTCACGGGCGTAGACGATGGCGTTGGATTTGACGAACTTGGCGACGCGCCAGGCGAACAAGAGGTCGTCCATTTCCTGTGGGGTCGGCGCGCGGTCGGTAACGGTCTTCAGTTCGCCGTGCAGCAGCACGTCGGCGTCCTGCACCAGCAGGCCGCCGGATACGCGCTTCATGTCGAGTTGGGCGACCGATCCGGACCACTGACCGCATTCGAGCAGGCGCACGTTCTTCTTCGCGGCGACGGCGGCGGAGGCTTCCGGGCTGACTTCGGGCGCGATGATGACTTCGACGAACTGGCGCTCGACGATGGCCTGCGCGGTTTCGCCGTCGAGCCGGCCGTTGAAGGCGATGATGCCGCCGAAGGCCGATTCGGGATCGGTCTGGTAGGCGCGGTTATAAGCGTCCAGCAGATTGGCGCCATAGGCGACGCCGCAGGGGTTGGCGTGCTTGACGATGACGCAGGCGGGCGCGGCGTCGAACAGCTTGATGCATTCGAGCGCGGCGTCGGTGTCGGCGATGTTGTTGTAGGACAGTTCCTTGCCCTGGATCTGCCGTGCCGTGGCAATCGTGCCGGCGGGGGCATTGCCCTCGACATAGAAGGCGCCGGCCTGGTGCGGGTTCTCGCCGTAGCGGCAGGTCTGCGCGCGGGAAAACTGCAGGGTCAGCTGTTCGCCGAAGGCCTCGCGCTCGCCGTTTTCATTGAGCGCGGTGAGGTAGTTGCTGATGTGGCCGTCGTACTGCGCGGTGTGGGTGAAGGCCTTCTTCGCCAGCTTGAAGCGGGTAGGGTCGGTCAGCGCGCCGCCGTGGACCTGCATTTCGGTCACCAGTGCCGGGTAGTCGGCAGGGTCGGTGACAATGGCGACATGGCGGTAATTCTTGGCCGACGAGCGCACCATCGCCGGGCCGCCGATGTCGATGTTCTCGATGGCGTCGTCGAGCGTGTGCGGCTTCGACACCGTGGCGACGAAGGGATACAGGTTCACGCATACCAGGTCGATGTAGCCCATGCCGTGTGCGTTCATGGTGGCGACGTGATCCGTAAGATCGCGCCGCGCCAGGATGCCGGCGTGCACCTTGGGATGCAGCGTCTTGACGCGGCCGTCGAGCATTTCCGGGAAACCGGTGTATTCGCTGACGTCGATCACCGCAAGGCCGGCATCGCGCAAGGCCTTGGCAGTGCCACCGGTGGACAGCAGTTCGACGCCCGCTGTGGTGAGCGCGCGGGCGAAGTCGACGAGGCCGGTTTTATCCGACACGGAAAGCAGGGCTCGCTGTATTTTCATTTGGCGATGCTCATGATGGGTTTCAGTCAGAGAGGCCGTGTTCGCGCATTTTCTTGCGCAGGGTGTTGCGGTTGATGCCGAGCATGTCGGCGGCGCGGGTCTGGTTGCCCTCGGCACGGTCGAGGATGTAGGCCAGCAGCGGCTTTTCCACCGCACTCACCACCATGCCGTAGATCTCGCTCGGCGTTTCGCCGTCGAGGTCTTTGAAATAGCGATTGAGCGACCGCCGCATGCAGGCGGCGATCTCGTTTTCTTCGATCATTTTGAAGCTCCCCTTATGCTGCGAGCCGTGATGCCGGTGGCATGTCAAGCGCGCAATTATTTTCGTGGCTGATTTCGTAGCTCAGGCGGCAGTTGGCACGTGCCGCCTGAGCAAAGTAATCGTTGACGACGGCAAGCTGTTCGGCCACCGAGTCGAACTGGTTCATGGTATGGCGGAAAGCGCTGCTGCCGATCAGGCCGCGGGTGTACCAGGAGATGTGCTTGCGCGCCACGCGCACCCCGGTGATGTCGCCATAGAACGCATACAGGTCGTGGATATGTTCGAGCAGAACCGTGTGGATTTCGGCGACTTCCGGCTGCGGCAGGTGCTCGCCGGTGGCCAGATAATGCCCGATCTCGCGAAAAATCCACGGACGGCCCTGCGCGGCGCGGCCGATCATCACGGCGTCGGCGCCGGTGTATTCAAGGACGTACTGGGCCTTTTCGGGGGTGGTGATGTCGCCGTTGGCGATGATGGGAATGCGCGCCTCGGCCTTCACTGCGCGAATGGTTTCGTATTCGGCCTCGCCGGTGTAGCCACAGGCGCGGGTGCGTCCGTGCATCGCCAGCGCCTGCACCCCGGCATTCTCGGCAATTTTCAGGATGGTCAGCGCATTCTTGTGCTCGCGATCCCAGCCGGTGCGGATTTTCAGCGTTACCGGCACTTCCGGCACCGCCTTCACCACGGCATCCAGAATCCGTCCGACCAGCACCTCGTTCTGCAGCAGGGCGGAGCCCGCCATCACGTTGCACACCTTCTTGGCCGGGCAGCCCATGTTGATGTCGATGATCTGCGCGCCGCGATCGACGTTGTGGCGTGCAGCTTCCGCCATCATCTCAGGGTCCGCCCCGGCGATCTGCACGCTGATCGGGTCGACCTCGCCCTCGTGGTTGGCGCGCCGTGCGGTCTTGGCCGAGCCGTACAGCAGCGAGTTTGACGTCACCATCTCGGACACCGCCATGCCCGCGCCCAGTTTTTTGCAAAGCTGGCGGAAAGGCCGATCGGTCACCCCGGCCATGGGGGCGACGATCAGGCGGTTCTTGAGGAGGTGGCTGCCGATGCGCATAAGGAGGCGAATTTTACCCTCACCACGGGTCCCCACCAAGCAGAGAGAATTTACATTCAATATTGGCGATAGGCTGCCGTGGCGTCTAGGATGAACCGGGTGGTTTCCATCAATAAAGGGGGGAGGAAGCATGAGTGTTGTGTCGGAATTCAAGGAATTTGCGGTCAAGCGCAATGCCATGGACCTGGCGGTCGGGGTCATCATCGGCGCGGCTTTCGGCAAGATCGTCGACTCCATCGTCAAGGATCTGATCATGCCGATCATTGGCGCGGTGTTCGGCGGCTTTGATTTTTCCAACCTGTTCATCGCGCTCGGAACCGTGCCGGAAGGCGTGGCGAGGACGCTGAATGGTTTAAAGGAAGCCAACGTGCCGGTGTTCGCCTACGGCAATTTCCTCACCATCCTGCTAAATTTCATCATTCTGGCCTTCATCGTCTTCATCATCGTCAGGCAGCTCAACCGCCTGAAGAAGGAAGTACCGCCTGCGCCTGCCGCGACGCCGGAGGATGTCGTGCTGCTGCGTGAAATCCGCGACAGCCTGAAAAAATAGGACACTACATTGCGCTGACGAGGGGAGGCAGGAGGGCCCCTCGGCCCGATGCCGTGGTGCTTGCATGGGTACGAAAATCGGGGCGAGGGCGCCCCCTCCTACCTGGGGCCGAAACCGTAGCCGGCCTCCCATTGGTCTGCCGTAGGATCCGGCGTCAGTGCGCCGCTTCCCAGTTGCTGCCGGCGCCCACCCCGACGCGTAAGGGCACCTTGAGCGCGGCGACGTTGCACATGTGTCCGGGCAGTTCAGCGCGCACGCGGTCGAGTTCGTGCTCGGGTACTTCGAGGATGAGTTCGTCATGCACCTGCAGCAGCAGGCGGCTTTCCAGCTTCTCGTCATCGAGCCAGCCCTGTACCGCGATCATTGCCAGCTTGATGAGGTCGGCGGCGGTGCCCTGCATCGGGGCGTTGATGGCGGCGCGCTCGGCACCCTGGCGGCGCTGCGGGTTTTTGGCGTTGATCTCCGGCAGGTAGAGGCGGCGGCCGAATACCGTTTCGACATAGCCCTGGCTGCGCGCGGCCTCGCGCGTGCGCTGCATGTAGTCGGCCACGCCGGGATAACGCGCGAAGTAGCGGTCGATGTAGGCCTGCGCGGCGGCGCGCTCCAGGTTGAGCTGGCTGGCCAGGCCGAACGCCGACATGCCATAGATCAGGCCGAAGTTGATGACCTTGGCCATGCGCCGCTGATCGTTGCTCACTTCGTCGAGCGGCACGCCGAACACTTCGGCGGCCGTCGCGGTATGGATGTCGCGGTCCTCGGCAAACGCCTTCAATAACCCGGCGTCGTCCGACAGGTGCGCCATGATGCGCAGCTCGATCTGCGAATAGTCGGCCGACACCAGCACGTGCCCGGGCGGCGCGATGAAGGCCTCGCGGATGCGGCGGCCCTCGGCGGTACGCGCGGGGATGTTCTGCAGGTTGGGCTCGGCGCTCGACAGCCGCCCGGTCACCGCTGTGGCCTGCGAATAACTGGTGTGCAGGCGTCCGGTGACCGGGTGGACCATCTGCGGCAGCTTGTCGGTGTAGGTCGATTTCAGCTTGGCCATGCCGCGGTAGTCGAGAATCGCCCGCGCGATGGGGTGGTCGAGCGCCAGCAGCGCCAGCGTTTCCTCGTCGGTGGACGGCGCGCCGCCGGGGGTTTTCTTGACCACCGGCAGGCCCTTTTGTGTGAACAGGATGTCGCCGATTTGCTTGGGCGAGCCGAGGTTGAACGGCTGCCCCGCCTCTTGAAAAGCGCGCTGTTCCAGTTCCAGCATCTTCTTGCCGAGCTCGCCGCTTTGCACTGCGAGCAGGTTGCGATCGAGCAGCACGCCGGTTCGTTCCATGCGGAACAGGATCTCGGCCACCGGCAGCTCGATCTGGCGGTACACGAAATCGAGCTTGTCCGAAGCGGCGAGTTGCGGCGCCAGCGCATCGCGCACGCGCAGCGTGACATCGGCATCCTCCGCCGCATATTCGCTGGCGCGCGAGAGTTCGACCTGCTCGAAGCCGATGCGCGACGCGCCCTTGCCAGTGACGTCGTCGTAGCTGATCGTCGCCAGACCCAGGTGGCGCGACGCCAGGTTGCCGAGTTCGTGCGACTGATGGGCTTCGAGCACGTAGGACTGCAGCAGCGTGTCGTCCACCACGCCACGCAAGGTGATGCCGTAATTGGCAAAGATGTGGCGGTCGTACTTGAGGTGCTGGCCGATGATCCTGGGTTCCGGGTTTTCCAGCAGCGGCTTGAGCCTGGCCAGCGCGGCGACGCGGCCCAGCTGTTCGGGCGCGCCGGCATAGTGATGCGCCAGCGGCAGGTAGGCCGCTTCGCCGTGGTGGATGGCAAATGAAATCCCGACCAGTTCGGCCTGCATGGCATTGAGGCTGGTGGTTTCGGTGTCGAGCGCGAACGCAGGCGCCGCTTCCAGCTTGGCGATCCAGGCGTCGAGCGTGGCCTCGCTGAGAATGCTTTCGTAGTGGCAGCGATGGTCGCCGCTGCAGTCCTGCTCGGGGGCATCAGGTTGGACGGTGGCGGCGGCATCGAGCTCGTTCAGCCAGGTGCGGAACTCGTAGCGCTCGAACAGCGCCCGCAGCGCATCGGTATCACGCGGCTTCAGCACGAGGTCGTCGAAATCGAACGGCAGCGCCACATCCATCTTGATGGTGAGCAGCGCGCGCGCCTGCGGCAGCCAGTCGCGGGCCGCGCGCAAGTTGTCGCCGACCACGCCCTTGATCTCGTCGGCGTGCGCCATCAGCTTGTCGAGGGTGCCGTATTCGGTCAGCCACTTGACGGCGGTTTTGGGGCCGACCTTGGCGACGCCGGGCACGTTGTCGACGGTGTCGCCGATCAGCGTGAGGTAATCGATGATGCGTTCCGGCGGCACGCCGAACTTGGCGGTCACGCCGGCCTCGTCGAGTGTTTCCTCGCTCATGGTGTTGACCAGCGTCACCTGGTCGTTGACCAGTTGCGCCATGTCCTTGTCGCCGGTGGAGACGATGCTGTGGATTCCGCGCTGCGCGGCATGCAGCACCAGGGTGCCGATGACGTCGTCGGCCTCGACCCCGTCGATGATGACGAGCGGCCAGCCCTCGGCGCGGATCAGCGCGTGCAGCGGTTCGATCTGGCAGCGCAGGTCGTCCGGCATCGGCGGGCGGTGTTCCTTGTAGGCGGGATAGAGGTCGTCGCGGAACGTCTTGCCCTTCGCATCGAACACGCAGGCGATATAATCGGCCGCGTAGTCGCGGCGCAGTTTGTGCAGCATGGAAAGCACACCCTTGATCGCATTGGTCGGCTCGCCCGCCTGGTTGCGAAAGTCGGGCAGCGCATGGAACGCGCGATACAGGTAGGACGAACCGTCCACCAATAGCAGGATTTTTCTGGCTTGACTTACACTAGATTCGTTCACGAGGCGCTCGAAAATGCACTTTGATAAATTGCCGGCCAGCGCCGACCCGCGGCGCACTGCCGAGATCGATTATTCGGCGCGCGAGTCGTGGCGGATGCTGGGGATTATGGCAGAGTTCGTCGAGGCAACCGAACGGCTGGCGTCCATCCGCCCGGCCGTGTCGATCTTCGGCAGCGCCCGCACGCCGCCCGACCATGCGAATTACATGCTCACCGAAGACATCGCGCGCAAACTGTCCGATGCGGGGTTCTCGGTCATTTCCGGCGGCGGCCCCGGCATCATGGAAGCCGCCAACAAGGGTGCGTATTTCGGCAAGTCGCCTAGCGTCGGTCTCAATATCCAGCTGCCGCACGAACAGAGCGCCAATACGTATCAGGACATCAGCCAGACCTTCCGGCACTTTTTTGCGCGCAAGGTCATGTTCGTCAAGTTCGCCGCCGCCTATGTCGTCATGCCCGGCGGCTTCGGCACGCTGGACGAGCTGTTCGAGGCGCTGACCCTGGTGCAGACCGGGAAAATCGCGCCCATCCCCATCATCCTGGTCGGATCAAGCTTCTGGGCGGGCCTGGCCGACTGGGTGAAAACCCGGATGGTGGATGACGGCATGATTTCGCCCGGGGACATCAACCTCATGCACATCATCGACAAGCCGGAAGACGTGGTCGATGCTATCTTCAGCCATTATGAAAAGCGCGGCTTCATGCCGTCGCTGGCCGAGCGCGAAATCCAGTTCAGTTTGTAAGTTGCTGCCCTGCCTGTAACCTAAACTTAAAGTCTGTCTTCTGGAGCGTGCCATGCGTTACCCCGTTTTGCTGTTGACCCTGTTGTTGAGCGGCCTGGCCGTTGCCGCCTCACCCGCCGACCGCCCGCCCGGGTTGACGCCGGTTCCCGATGGCGCGCCGGGCCCCGGTGATGCCCCGCCGGTGACGATCAAGCCGAGCAGCCCGGGACGCGTCGTCGAATACCGCGCCAACGGCAAGCTCTACATGCTGAAAGTCATCCCCAGGTACGGCAAGCCGTATTACCTGGTCGACCAGCGCGGCGACGGCCAGTTTGCGCGGCAGGACAGCCTCGATTCCGGCATGCGTCCTCCGATGTGGGTGATCAAGGAGTTCTGATCCTTTGCAGGCGCGTCGGTGATTGATGGGAAACTCAATAATTTGAATTTCCCATCAATCACAGCCAGGCTTGAATGTTTATTGATCCGACACGCAGCGCGGCTGTCGGGTATTCTCGGTTGTGCGCATACCCTGTCCTTATTTAAAGTCGATTCGTGTCATATCAATAAAGTCCGCCCCATGAATACCGCATCCAATCAAGACATTCCGCGCAAGGTCGCGGCCAGCCAGGGGTTCCAGTGGGTGGCCGCAGGCTTTCGCCTGTATCGCAAAAATCCCTTATTGCTATCCGCCGCGTTCGGCGTGCTGTTCGGCGTGGTGATGGCGCTTGGCCTGATTCCCATCGTGGGTGGTTCGCTGTCGGAACTGGCTTCGCCGCTGATGGTGGCCGGCTTCATGGCGGCGTATCGCATGCTCGATGACGGCGGCGAACTCGAATTACCGAATTTTCTGGCGGGCGTGCGGGGCCCCGCGATTCCGTTGATGGCGGTGGGCGCGGTACAACTGCTCGGCACCTTGCTGATCGGCAAGATCATGCTCGGCATGGGGTTTGATCCGCAGGCGATTATGACGGCGGCGCAGTCGCAAAAAGACCCGGCGGAAATGCAGGCGCTCCTGAATGAGGCGCTACCGGCAGTGTTCACCGGGCTTCTGCTGTTCACTCCGCTGATCATGGCCACCTGGTTTGCCCCCGCGCTGATTCTGTTCGGCGGCGCGCGCCCGGTCACTGCGCTGGGCGTGAGCCTCAAGGCCGTCGCCAGGAACTGGGCGGCGATGATGGTGAACGGGCTCACGCTCGGCCTGTTGCTGATTCTGGCCGCGCTGGTGCCGATGCTGCTCGGCCTGTTGGTGGCGATGCCGGTGCTGTTCGGCTCGCTGTATGCCTCGTATCAGGCGATTTTCGCGGTGTGGGCGGACGAGAGTGCGGCAGCCCCCGACAACGTGGTGTCCCTCTAAAAGCGGATTCAGGCCGCCGACAGCTTGGCGTACGCCAGCGCCAGCCACTTGGTCCCGACGTCGCGGAATTTCACCTGTACCCGCGCGTCAGCGCCGCGCCCCTCGAAGTCGATGATGATGCCGGTGCCGAACTTGGCATGAGCGACGCTCTGCCCCACCTTGTAGCCGGTGTCGTTGCCTGTCTGTGGACTGCGCGGGGCCGGCGCCGGCGCGTGATAGCCGCCTGACGGATAGGCCGGCTCGCTGCGGCGGTTGAGGTTGAGCAACACCTGCTCCGGCAGTTCGTCGAGAAAACGCGACGGCAGGCTGTAGCGGGTCTGCCCGTGCAGCATGCGCGACTGCGCGTGCGACAGATACAGGCGGCGCCGGGCGCGGGTGATCGCCACGTACATCAGCCGCCGCTCCTCTTCCAGGCCGCTTTCCTCGTTCGCACTCTGCTCGTGGGGGAACAGGCTCTCTTCCAGCCCGGTGATGAACACCGCGTGAAACTCCAGCCCCTTGGCGGCGTGCACTGTCATCAGCTGCAGCGCATCGTGGCCGGCGCCGGCCTGGTGCTCGCCGGCCTCCAGTGCGGCGTGGGCGAGGAAGGTATCGAGCGCCCTGACGGATTCCGTTTCACCAGGCGCTGGCTCGCCTGTGGCGTCGTAGGTGTTTTCTTCAGTTTCTTGTGAAAACAGCGCGGCGGCGTTGACCAGTTCGTTGAGGTTTTCCAGGCGGTCGGCACCTTCCTTGTCGGCGCGGTAATAGTCGGCCAGGCCGCTGGCCTCGATCACATGGTCGATCGCTTCGGCAAGCGGCAGATCGGCGGTGACCTGCTTGATGTCCTCGATCAATTTGGCGAACCCGGCCACCTTGCCGCCGCCGGTGCAGGCTGCCTGCCACAGGCTCATGCCCGCGCGCGCGGCGCCGTCGGTCAGTTGTTCCAGGGTGCGCGCACCGATGCCGCGGGTGGGAAAGTTCACCACCCGCAGAAATGCGCCGTCGTCTTCCGGGTTAGTCAGCAGGCGCAGGTAGGCCAGCGCGTGCTTGACCTCCTGGCGCTCGAAAAAGCGCAGTCCGCCATACACCCGATACGGCACGCTGGCCGAGAACAGCGCGTGTTCCAGCACCCGCGACTGCGCGTTGGAACGATACAGCAGCGCCATGTCGGACAGGTTCATCCCCTCGCGGTTGAGTGCGCGCACCTCGTCGACCACGAAGCTCGCCTCCTCCTGGTCGGAATAGGCGTTGAACACGCGGATCGGCTCGCCGTCGCCTTCCGCCGTCCACAGGTTCTTGCCGAGGCGGTGCGCATTCTGTGAAATCAGCGTGTTGGCGGCGGTGAGGATGTGGCCGTGGCTGCGGTAGTTCTGCTCCAGCTTGATCACGTTGCCGTGCGCGAACTCGCGCTCGAACTCGGCCATGTTGGCGGTGTTGGCGCCGCGGAACGCGTAGATCGACTGGTCGTCGTCGCCCACCGCGAACAGCGCCGTGTGCGGGCCGGCGAACAGCTTCAGCCAGCGGTACTGCAGCGTGTTGGTGTCCTGGAACTCGTCGATCAGGATGTGGCGGAAACGGTCCTGGTAATGCTGCCGCAGCGGTTCGTTGCGGTACAGCAGTTCGTAGGCGCGCAGCAGCAGCTCGGGAAAATCCGCCACCCCTTCGCGCTGGCATTGCGCGTCGTAGGCCTCGTACAGTTCGGCCAGCCGCATCGAATATTCGTCGTAGGCTTCGGCATCGCGCGCGCGATGCCCGGCTTCCTTATTGCTGTTGATGAAGCGCTGCACCTTCTTCGGTTCGTACTTCTCGGTGTCGACGTTCATCGCCTTCATCAGCCGCTTGATCGCCGACAGTTGATCCTGCGAATCGAGAATCTGGAACGACTGCGGCAGCCCCGCCTCACGGTAGTGCGTGCGCAGCAGGCGGTTGGCCAGCCCGTGGAAGGTGCCGACCCACATGCCGCGCGTGTTGATCGGCAGCATCGCCGAGATGCGCGTCATCATCTCCTTCGCCGCCTTGTTGGTGAAGGTCACCGCCAGCACCCCATGCGGCGACACCTGCCCGGTCTGGATCAGCCACACTATGCGCGTGGTCAGCACCCGCGTCTTGCCCGAGCCGGCCCCCGCCAGAATCAGCGCAGACTCGTGCGGAAGCGTGACCGCGGCGCGCTGTTCGGGGTTGAGGTTTTCCAGCAAATGGGCAGACATACGGGGGTAAAATCAGGGTCAATCGAACATTATAAAGGCCCCACCATGGTGAAAATCCTGTTTTTTGGCGATCTGGTCGACACCCTCGGCATGTCCTCCGACGAAATCGCCCTGCCGCCGGACGTGACTGACGTCGAGCGACTGCTGTTCGTGCTCTCGAAGCGCGGCGAGATGTGGAAGAAAATGCTGCTCGGCAATCCCAAGCTTAATATCACGATCAACAAGCAGTTCGTCGAGAAGTCCGCCTCGATCAAGGATGGCGATGAGATTGCGCTGGTGGGATTTGCGGTGGTTTAACAGGCAAAAATCGGCCACACTCGGTCATCCCCCAATAAAAAACGGAGCCGCCTGGCTCCATTTTTTGTTCATGCATCAATCGCTTACTTGTCCTTGCCCGCGATCATGTCCTGGATGATCGGCGCCAGGATCAGCTCCATGGCGAAGCCCATCTTGGCGCCCGGCACCACGAGGGTGTTGCGGCGCGACATGAAGGAGTTGCAGATCATGTTCAGCAGGTAGGGGAAGTCGACGCCATCGGGTTCGCGGAAGCGGATCACGATGAAGCTTTCGTCCGGCGTCGGGATGTCACGCGTGATGAAGGGGTTGGAGGTGTCGACGGTGGAGACGCGCTGGAAGTTGATGTCGGTGCGTGAGAACTGCGGGGTGATGTAGTTCACGTAGTCCGGCATGCGGCGCAGGATGGTGTCGACGATCACTTCCGCCGAATAGCCGCGCTCGGCGCCGTCGCGGTGGATTTTCTGGATCCACTCGAGGTTGACGATGGGCACCACGCCGATGCCGAGGTCAACGTGCTCGGAAATATCGACCTTGTCAGTTTTCACCAGGCCGTGCAAGCCTTCGTAAAACAGCACGTCGGAGCCGGCGGGCACGTCTTCCCACGGGGTGAACTCGCCCGGGTTGAGGCTGGTGCTGAGGCGCTTGTTGTGTTCGGCGGCTTCTTCGTCGCTGTGAATGTAGTAGCGCTTCTTGCCGCCGCCGGTCTTGCCGTAGGTCTCAAACAGTTCGGCCAGCTTGTCGAAATGGTTGGACTGTGGGCCGAAATGGCTGAACGACATGTTGCCTTCGGCTTCGGCTTTCTTTACCGCTTCCTTGAATTCGATGCGCGACAGGCTGTGGAAGCTGTCGCCTTCGATTACGGCGGCGTTGATTTTTTCGCGGAGGAAGATGTGCTCGAACGCGACCTTGACGGTGGTGGTGCCGGCGCCGGATGAACCCGTGACCGCAATGACGGGATGTTTCTTGGACATGTGGGACTCCCTGAAGGATGGGTAATGATTTAGCGAAACCGCCGCATTTTACCCGCGTGAGGGAGGGCTTGTCACCCGCACAGGTCTACCCCATCGGGTAACTGCCTACATCGCGAATTCCAGGCGCTCTTCCACTTTACTCAGTGCGGCGGCGGCGCACGCACGATCTTTGTCGCCGCCAGGCGCCCCGGACACACCGACGGCGCCGATCAGGCTGCCGGCGGCGCGGATCGGCAGCGCGCCGTCCATCACGATCAGGCCGTTGATAGGGTTGAGCTCGGGGCGGATGTCGGCGCGGGTGGCGCGGAATTCGCCGGAGTCGCTGCCCGACATCACCGCCATGCCGGCCTTGCGCTCGGCGATTTCCAGCGTGTGGCGCGCAGCCAGGCTGTCGCGCATCGCCACCTGCAGGTTGCCGGCGCGGTCGATCACCACGGCGGACACGTTGTAGCCGTCCTTGCGGCAGGCCTCGACCGAGGCCATCGCGATGTCGCGCGCCAGTTCAAGGCCGATCTGCTTGACGGGAAGGATGTCGGGCTGGGCGGCCAGCGCGGGCAGGGAAGCGGCCAGCAGGGTGAGCGGAAGCAGCGTTTTCATGGAGTCTCCTTCCTGGATTGTAAAGACGCAGCGACCGGGGTGGTCGTCGTGCGTTCCCTGCGGACAGCTCAGGCAAGCGGGCCACGCCGGGCGGGCGGTATAATCGCCAGCTTGATTCTAAGCGGTTGTTGCGATGCAAGAAAAATACCTTCCCTCGGAAATCGAGCACGCCGCGCAGGCGCAGTGGACGGCCAGCCAGACCTACCGTGCGCGCGACGATTCCGACCTGCCCAAATACTACTGCCTGTCGATGTTCCCCTATCCGTCGGGCAAGCTGCACATGGGCCACGTGCGCAACTACACCATCGGCGACGTGCTGGCGCGCTACCACGCGATGCGCGGCTTCAACGTGATGCAGCCGATGGGCTGGGACGCCTTTGGCCTGCCGGCGGAAAACGCCGCCATCGCCAACAACGTGCCGCCCGCCGCGTGGACCTACGCCAACATCGACCACATGCGCACGCAGTTGCAGGCGCTGGGCTTCGCCATCGACTGGTCGCGCGAGCTCGCCACCTGCAAGCCGGACTACTACCGCTGGGAGCAGTGGCTGTTCACGCGGCTGTTCGAAAAGGGCGTGATCTACAAGAAGATGGCCACGGTGAACTGGGATCCGGTCGATGCGACCGTGCTCGCCAACGAGCAGGTGATCGAGGGACGCGGCTGGCGCTCCGGCGCGCTGGTCGAGAAGCGCGACATCCCGATGTACTTCTTCCGCATCACCCAGTATGCCGATGAGCTGCTAAGTGGCCTAGATAGCCTGCCAGGCTGGCCCGAGCGGGTGAAGACCATGCAGGCCAACTGGATCGGCAAGAGCGTCGGCGTGCGGCTGGCGTTCAAAATCCCCCCCGCCCCCCCTTTGTCAAAGGGGGGAGAGTCGTTGCTGTGGGTGTTCACCACCCGCGCCGACACCCTGATGGGCGTGACCTTCGTCGCGGTCGCCGCCGAGCATCCGCTCGCCACGCGCGCGGCTGCCGACAACCCCGAACTCGCCGCCTTCATCGCCGAATGCAAGCAGGGCAGCGTCGCCGAAGCTGACATGGCGACGATGGAAAAGAAGGGCATGGACACCGGCCTCACAGTTACCCACCCGCTCACCGGCGAAGCCATCCCGGTGTGGGTCGGCAACTACGTGCTGATGAGCTACGGTGAGGGCGCGGTGATGGCGGTGCCGGCGCACGACGAGCGCGACTTCGGTTTTGCGCAGAAATACGCACTGCCGATCAAGCAGGTGATCGGGGTTGAGGGCGAAACCTTTTCCACCGACGCCTGGCAGGAAGGGTATGGCGACAAGATGCGCGGCCGCTGTGTCAATTCCGGCAAATACGACGGCCTCGACTACACGGCCGCAGTCGACGCCATCGCCGCCGACCTTGCCGCGCTGAACCTGGGTGAAAAGAAAATCCAGTTCCGCCTGCGTGACTGGGGCATTTCGCGCCAGCGCTACTGGGGCTGCCCGATCCCGATCATCCACTGCGACGCCTGCGGCGACGTGCCGGTGCCGGCCGAGCAGCTGCCGGTGGTGCTGCCGGAGGACGTGGTCCCGGACGGCGCCGGCAATCCCTTGAACCGCCGCGCCGATTTCGTCAATTGCAGCTGCCCCAGGTGCGGCGGCGCGGCGCGGCGCGAGACCGATACCATGGACACCTTCGTCGAGTCGTCGTGGTACTACGCGCGCTATGCCTGCCCGGATTTCGACGGCGGCATGCTCGATGCGCGCGCCAACCAATGGCTGCCGGTCGACCAGTACATCGGCGGCATCGAGCACGCCATCCTGCACCTGCTGTATGCGCGCTTCTTCCACAAGCTGATGCGCGACGAAGGGCTGGTGGCGAGCGACGAGCCCTTCGTCAACCTGCTGACGCAGGGGATGGTGATCGCCAACACGTTTTACCGTGAAGCGCTCGACGGCAAGAAGACCTGGTTCAACCCGGCCGATGTGGTGGTCGACGACAGCGGCGCGCGGCTGAAATCAGACGGCCAGCCGGTGATCGCCGGCGGCATCGAAAAGATGGCGAAGTCGAAGAACAACGGCGTCGACCCGCAGGCGCTGATCGACCAGTACGGCGCCGACACGGCGCGGCTGTTCACCATGTTTGCCGCGCCGCCGGAGCAGAGCCTGGAATGGTCGGACGCCGGCGTCGAGGGTGCGCACCGCTTCCTGAAACGGCTGTGGAAGCTGGCGTTCGAGCACGTGCAGGGCGGCGCGGTCGCGGCGTTCACCGGCGGCGAGTTGCCGGATGCGGTTAAAACCCTGCGCCGCCAGCTGCACCAGACGATCCGCAAGGTGAGCGACGATATCGAACGCCGCAAGCAGTTCAACACAGCGATCGCCGCGGTGATGGAGCTGATGAATGCGCTGGCCAGGCTGGACGGCGACGAAGCCGTCACGCGCAGCGTGCGCCAGGAGGCGCTCGAAGCGGCGGTGACGATGCTGGCGCCCATCGTGCCGCACATTGCCGAGGCGTTGTACGCCGAGCTCAAGCCGGGCGCGGCCATGGCCTGGCCGGCGGTGGACGAGGCCGCGCTGGTACAGGACGAGGTCGAGCTGATGCTGCAGGTCAACGGTAAGCTGCGCGGGCAGATCCGCGTAGCGGCGACGGCCAACAAGGCAGCGATCGAGGCAGCGGCGTTGGCAAGCGAAGCCGCGCAGAAATACCTGGAAGGCCAGCCACCGAAAAAAGTGGTGGTGGTACCCGGGCGTTTGGTTAATATCGTCGTATGAACCGTCGACTCTTTCTTGCCGCCTTTCCTGCGGTCCTCGCTGCGGGGTGCGGATTCAAGCTGCGCCGTTTCGAAGACATTCCGTTTGCCAGCCTGTATATCGACGCGCCGCACGGCGGCGCGGTGGCGCAGCGCATCCGCAGTGCGCTGACCTCGAGCAAGCAGACCCGCCTGGCCGCGAGCGCCGGCGAAGCCGAGGCGGTGCTGGTTCTCGGTCCGGAAGCGCGCAGCAAAGTCATTCTCTCGCTGTCCGGCGCCGGCCGTGTCACCGAATACCGGCTCGGCCTGCAGCTGACCTATCGCATCAGCGACAAGGACGGGCGTACGCTGGCCGCGGCCGAAGTCATCGAACTCAGCCGCGACATCACTTACGACGACACGCAGGTGCTGGCCAAGGCGGCCGAAGAGCAGCTGTTGTACCGCGACATGGAAGACAGCGCCGCGCGGCGGATCATGCGCCGTCTGCAAAGCATCGGCCCCGGCCCCGCCAGTTGAACATCGCAGCCGACCGTCTGCCTGACCAGCTTGCGCGCGGCCTCGCTGCGCTCTACGTGGTGGTGGGCGACGAACCGCTGGCGGCACAGGAAGCGGCCGATGCCATCCGCGCGGCGGCACGTGCAGCCGGGCACAGCGAGCGCAACGTCTACACCGTGCAGGGGCGCTACAACTGGCAGAGCATTTTTGCCGGTGGCGACAATTTTTCGCTGTTTGCCGAACGTCGCCTGACCGAAATCCGCGTGCCTTCCGGCAAGCCCGGCATCGATGGTGCCAAGGCGCTGGAGGCTTATGCCGCCAAACTGCCGGCCGATACGCTGACCCTGATCAGCCTGCCGGGGCTGGACTGGAAAGCCATGAAAAGCCGCTGGTTTACCACGCTGGCGGCCGCCGGCGTGGTGGTCGAGGCGCGGCCGCCCGACCGTTCCCATCTGCCCGGCTGGATCGACCGCCGTCTCGCCAAACAGGGCTTGCGCGCCGAGCGCGCCGCGCTGGAATTTCTGGCCGACCAGGTCGAAGGAAATTTATTGGCGGCGCAGCAGGAAATCGACAAGCTCGCGCTGCTGCTGCCGCCGGGGGCGGTGACGCTGGCCGATGTCGAGCATGCGGTGGTCGACGTCAGCCGGCTGGAGGCCGACGCCCTGCAGGATGCGCTCTACGCAGGCGACGGCGCGCGCTTTGCGCAGATCGTGATCGACCTGCGGGATGCGGGCGAGGCGGTGCCGGCCATCCTGTGGCAGGTGACGTCGGCGGTCGGGCTGCTGCTCAGGCTAAAATTGGCCATTGTGCAGGGCGACAGCCTGCCCGGCTTGATGCGGACGCTGTGGGGGCGCGACAAGCAGCGCGCGCCGCAGATCGAGCGCGCACTCAAGCGTCTGGACCTGACCAGGATCGAAGCCGCGCTGGCCGACCTGGCGCTGGTCGACCGTCAGGCCAAGGGGCTGGAGCGGGTGGGCGATCCGTGGGACACGCTGCTGCGCATGGGGCTGGCTTTGGCCATTCCACAGCCGGGTAATGGGGAAAGATGATGGACGTTAAAAGTTACATGCAGACGGTCGGCAAACAGGCGCGCGAAGCTTCGCGCGCGATAGCCCGCGCCGACACCAACCAGAAAAACCGTGCCCTGCTGGCAATGGCGGCGGCGATCCGGCGCGACGCCGCGAAGCTGCTGGCAGCCAACACGCGCGACATGGACCAGGCACGCGCCAGCGGACTCGACGCCGCGCTGCTCGACCGCCTGCAGCTCGATGACAAGACTGTCGCCGGGATGGCCGAAGGCCTGGAGCAGATCGCCGCGCTGCCCGATCCGGTCGGCGAAATCGATGGCCTCAAATACCGCCCCTCCGGCATCCAGGTCGGCAAGATGCGGGTGCCGCTCGGCGTCATCGGCATCATTTATGAGGCGCGCCCCAATGTGACGGCGGACGCCGCCGGCTTGTGCCTGAAATCCGGCAACGCCGCGATCCTGCGCGGCGGCTCCGAGGCGCTGCATTCGAACCAGGCCATCGCCGCCTGCGTGCGCGAGGGGCTGGAGGCCGCCGGCCTGCCCGCGGCCGTGGTGCAGGTGATCGAGACCACCGACCGTGCCGCGGTGGGCGAGCTCATCACCATGAAGGATTACGTCGACGTCATCGTGCCACGCGGCGGCAAGGGGTTGATCGAACGCATCAGCGGCGAAGCGCGGGTGCCGGTGATCAAGCACCTGCACGGCAACTGCCATGTGTACGTCGATGACCGCGCCGACCTCGCCAAGGCGGTGAAGATCGTCGAGAACGCCAAGACCCAGCGTTACGGCACCTGCAACACCACCGAATCGCTGCTGGTGGCGCGTGATGCCGCTGCGACCGCACTGCCCGAAATCGGCCGCATGCTCGCCGGCAAGGGCGTGGAAATGCGTTGCTGCCCGGAAGCGCTGGCGATCCTGCAGGGCGCCGGCATCGCGGCGGACAAGCTGAAGGCCGCGGTGGAAGCCGACTGGACCGAGGAATATCTTGGCCCCATCATCGCGGTCAAGGTGGTCGACGACCTCGACGCCGCAATCATCCACATCAACACCCACGGCTCGCAGCACACCGACGCCATCGTCACCGAGGACTACGGTCGCGCGCGCCGCTTCCTGCGCGAAGTCGATTCGGCCAGCGTCGTGGTCAACGCCTCGACCCGCTTTGCCGACGGCTTCGAATACGGACTCGGTGCCGAGATCGGCATTTCCACCGACAAGATCCACGCGCGCGGCCCGGTCGGGCTGGAGGGGCTGACCAGCCAGAAGTGGGTGGTGCTGGGGGATGGCCACGTGCGCGGATAAACCATGAACCACAGAGGCACAGAGACACAGAGAAAGGCAGATTCCCTATCGAAAGGGCTCTGTGTCCCAAGGGATACCGTCCCTGCGGGACATATCTCTGTGCTTCTGTGGTGAAAAGGTTTTGCACGCAATCGGCATCTTCGGCGGCACTTTCGACCCCATCCACTTCGGCCATCTGCGGCTGGCCGAGGAAATGGCCGAAGGGCTTGGCCTGGCGCGGGTGCTGTTCATCCCCGCCGGGCAGCCGCCGCACCGCGGCGCACCGCGCACCGCGGCCACCCATCGGCTGGAGATGGTGCGCCGCGCGATTGCCGGTAATCCGCGCTTTGAACTGGATGCGCGAGAGGTGGAAAGCCCGCGCCCGAGCTACACGGTGGACACGCTGGCAGCCTTGCGCGCCGAACTGGGTTTTGAGCAACCGCTGTGGCTACTGCTGGGGGCGGATGCGTTTCTGGAATTGCCGACCTGGCACGAATGGCGACAGTTGTTCGAACTGGCGCATATTGCGGTGGCCGCGCGTCCCGGCGCGCAGCTGCTACAGTCCGAAGTCATGCCGGAGAGTTTGAAAAATGAAGTATCGCAACGGCAGCGCACCGACGGCCCGGTCTCCGGCCCGGCCGGTTCGGTGCTGTTGCGGCAAATGACGCCGCTGGATATTTCAGCCACCGCCATCCGCGACACCCTGGCACGCCACGGCAGCGCACGGTATCTGCTGCCCGACGCCGTGCTCGACTATATTCACGAACACCAACTTTACCTACACACATGAACATTGAAGACAAAATCAAACTGATCGTCGCCGCCCTCGAAGACGTCAAGGCGCAAGACATCACCGTGATCGATACCGGCAAGCTCACCTCGCTGTTCGAGCGCATGGTGATCGCCAGCGGCACGTCCAATCGTCAAACACGCGCACTCGCCGACAATGTGCGGATCAAGATGAAGGAAGCCGACGAATACGTGGGCAACACGGAAGGTGAAGAGACCGGCGAATGGGTGCTGCTCGACCTCGGCGACGTGATCGTCCATGTGATGCTGCCCGCCACGCGCACGCATTACAATCTGGAAGAGTTGTGGGGCGCGGCCGAAGCAGCGCGCGCCCGGCATGTACAAGCAGATCACTAATTGAAGCTGCACCTGATCGCCGTCGGCCACAAGATGCCCGGCTGGATCAACGCAGGCTACGACGACTATGCGCGCCGCATGCCGCCCGACCTGCCGCTTGCGCTGACCGAAATCAAGCCGGGCCATCGCGTGGCAGGAGAGGACGGTGCACGGGCGCGGCAACTGGAGGCCGATCGCATTCTGGCCGCACTGCCTGCCGGCTGTGTGCCGGTGGTGCTCGACGAGCGCGGCACGCAAGTGACCACGCGCGAACTGGCCGTCTGGCTGCAGGGCTGGATGGCCGAGGGGGTTACGCCGGCGTTCGTCATTGGCGGCGCGGACGGCCTTGCCGACAGCGTGAAAGCGCGCGCCGGCAAATTGCTGGGGCTGTCGAAACTGACCTTGCCGCACGCGCTGGCGCGGGTGATGCTGGTCGAACAGTTGTATCGTGCCGTATGCATCATCAAAGGGCATCCTTACCATCGTGATTAAGGAAAATAACGAACATGCTGGTTGATAAACGGATCTATCTGGCTTCGCAATCGTCGCGGCGGCGCGAGCTCCTCAGGCAGGTCGGCGTTGCCTACGACGTGCTGCCGCTGCGTGCCGTGGCCGGCCGCATGGACGTCATCGAAACCCCGCTGGCCGGTGAGGCCGCGCCCGAATTCGTGCAGCGCATGGCGACCGCAAAGGCCGCCTGCGGCTGGCACGCGGTGGATACCCGCCACCTGCTGCGCTTTCCGGTGCTGGGTGCGGATACGGTGGTCGAACTGGACGGCGCCATCCTCGGCAAGCCAGCTGTCCGCACCGAGGCATCGGCCATGCTGACCCGGCTGTCCGGGCGCGTGCACCAGGTGCACACTGCGGTGGCGGTGCAGCATGAAGACCGGCTGGAACTGTGTCTGTCGTCCAGCAGTGTAAGGTTCACCGCACTCGACGCCGCCGCTATCTCGCGCTACCTGGAAACCGGCGAATATCTCGGCAAGGCCGGCGCCTATGCCATCCAGGGGCGCGCCGGCGCATTTGTCGAGCACATCGACGGCAGCTTCAGCGGCGTCATGGGTTTGCCGTTATATGAAACTGCCGTGTTATTGAGAGCCTTCGGCCTCGCCGTCTGAGGATTGCGGGCCATCCCACCATGAGCGAAGAAATCCTCGTCAACGTCACCCCGCAGGAAACCCGCGTCGCCGTGCTGCACCTGGGATCGGTGCAGGAACTGCATATCGAGCGCGCGCAATGCCGCGGGCTGGTGAGCAATGTCTACATGGGCCGCGTGGTGCGCGTGCTGCCGGGGATGCAGTCGGCCTTCATCGACATCGGCCTGGAGCGCGCGGCCTTCCTGCACGTGGCAGACATATGGGAAGAGCGCCACGGCAGCGAGCCGGAGCGCCCGATCGAGCAGATCCTGCACGAGAGCCAGAGCCTGATGGTGCAGGTGGTCAAGGATCCGATCGGCACCAAGGGCGCGCGGCTGTCCACCCAGATCAGCTTTGCCGGGCGCTATCTGGTGTATCTGCCGCAGGAAAGCCACATCGGCATTTCGCAGAAAATCGAAGGCGAGGAAGAGCGCGAACAGCTGCGCCAGAAGCTGCACCGGCTGATGCCGGCAGACGCCACCGGTGGCTTCATCGTGCGCACCATGGCCGAAACCGCGGAAGACGCCGAAATGCAGGCCGACATCGACTACCTGCGGCGGCTGTGGAGCAACATCCAGTCGCGCGGCAACTGCGAGGTGCCGTGCCTCCTGTATCAGGACCTCGACCTGTCGCTGCGCGTGCTGCGCGACTTCGTCAACCGCGACACCACCCGCATCCTGATCGACTCGCGCGAGACCTATCAGCGCATGGCCGAGTTCGCGCAGAACTACACCGCTGCCGTGCTCGACAAACTGCAGCATTTCGGCGCTGACCGTCCGCTGTTCGACCTGCACGCCATCGAGGACGAAATCGCCAAGGCGCTGGGGCGGCGCGTCGACCTGAAGTCCGGCGGTTACCTTATCTTCGACCAGACCGAGGCGCTGACCACCGTCGACGTCAACACCGGCGGCTTCGTCGGCGCGCGCAACTTCGACGACACCATCTTCAAGACCAACCTCGAGGCCGCGCAGTCCATCGCGCGCCAGCTGCGCCTGCGCAACCTCGGCGGCATCATCATCATCGACTTCATCGACATGGACAACGCCGAGCACCAGGAAGCGGTGCTGACCGAGCTGAAGAAGACCCTGGCGCGCGACCCCACCCGCAGCACCATCAGCGGCTTCTCCGCGCTGGGGCTGGTCGAGATGACGCGCAAGCGGACTCGCGAGTCGCTGGCGCACATTCTCTGCGAGCCTTGCCCTACCTGCGCCGGGCGCGGCGAAATCAAGACCGCGCAGACCGTGTGCTACGACGTGCTGCGCGAAATCCTGCGCGAGGCGCGCCAGTTCGACGCGCGCGAATACCGCATCATCGCCTCGCAAAGCGTGATCGACCTGTTCCTCGACGAAGAGTCCGGCAGCCTCGCCCAGCTCATCGATTTCATCGGCAAGCCGGTGTCGCTGCAGGTCGAAACCACCTACCCGCAGGAGCAGTACGACATTATCCTGTTGTGAGGCGTGAGGCGTGAGGCGTGAGGTGTGAGGTGTGAGGTGTTACTCCCCTCCCCCGCAAGCGGGGGAGGGGCCGGGGGAGAGGGGCTTTTGAATCGCGGCTTGCGCAATCTGTATGCATTGATATGAAACCCCACGCTCCCGCTTACTGGCACACCGCCTGCGCCGAGCTTGCCGCCGCCGACCCGGTGATGGCCGCCCTGATCGCACGCTATCCCGACGCCATCCTCGCCAATCGCGGCGACCCGTTCCAGACGCTGGCCCGCGCCATCGTCGGCCAGCAGATTTCGGTCAAGGCGGCCGACAGCGTGTGGGCGCGCTTCGCCGGCTACGCGCAGACCGTCAGCCCCGAACACATCGCCACCCTGGAACTCGACGCGCTCGCCGCCTGCGGCCTGTCGCGCCGCAAGGCCGAATATCTTCGCGACCTCGCCGGACATTTCGCCGATGGTCGCGTCGAACCGACGCGCTGGAAAAAAATGGAAGACGAAGCCGTCATCGCCGAACTCATCGACGTACGCGGCATCGGCCGCTGGACCGCCGAGATGTTCCTGATCTTCAGCCTGCGTCGCCCCGACGTTTGGCCGGTCGACGACATCGGCCTGCAAAAAGCCGTCGCGATGCATTACTTCGCTGGCGAACGCCCCACCCCCAAGGCCCTGCGCCAGCACGGCGAACGCCATACGCCCTGGCGCACCGTCGCCACCTGGTATCTGTGGCGCAGCCTGGATCCGGCGGTGGTGCAGTATTGAACAGGAAGCACGAATACGGCGGCCTTTCCCCAGCGTTTGCAATCAGGCGCCGGCGTTGATCAGTCGCTTCGGCGCAGTTTGTGACAACAGCAAGGTGGTGAGGCTGTCGGCGTCCATCGGCCGTGCGAAGAAGTAGCCCTGGTAATCGTGGCAATTCTCGCTTTGCAACAGCGCCAATTGTTCCGCCGTTTCCACGCCCTCGGCGATGACCTGCAGCCGCATCGCCTGCGCCAGCGCGATAATGGCTTTGACAATCGCCAGATCCTCGCTGTCGGTGGCCAGGTCGCGGATGAAGCTTTGATCGATTTTCACCCGATCGATCGGGAAGCGCTTGAGATAGCTCAGCGAGGAATAGCCGGTGCCAAAATCGTCGATCGCCAGCGATGCGCCGAGCGCCTTGATTTCCTGCAGGGTATGCCGCGTGTCGTCGCTGTTTTCGAGCAGAATGCTTTCGGTGATTTCCAGCTCCAGTGCGCCTGGCGGGATGCCGGAGGATTCGATCGCCTGTTTCACCGTGTCATGGAACAGCAGGTCACGGAATTGCCGCGAAGCGACATTCACCGACATGACGATGTCGTCATGGCCCGCCTCGTGCCAGCGCTTGAGTTGTTCGCATGCGGTTTTCAGCACCCATTTGCCGATCGGGACGATCAGCCCGGTTTCTTCCGCCAGCGGGATGAATTGCGCCGGGGAAATCGAATCCCCGGCGCTGTCCCGCCAGCGCAGCAAGGCCTCGACGCCGGTGATGCGGCCGTTTCGGGCATCCACTTGCGGCTGGTAATGCAGGAACAGTTCGTCCCGCTCGACCGCCCGCCGCAACTCGGTCTCCAGACGCAGTCGTTGCTGCGCGTTGGTGGTCATGTCCTGCGAGTAGAACTGATAGTTGTTGCGGCCGCTTTCCTTGGCGTGATACATCGCCGAGTCGGCGAATTTGAGCAGCGAATCGCCATCTTCGGTATCCGTGGGGTACAGCACGACACCGATGCTGGCGCCGCTGAATATTTCGCGGCCGCCGATCGCAACCGGCGTGGTGAACTGCGCCAGTACGAGCTGCGCGAGGTGAGCGACATGCTGAATATCCGTGACATCGGTAAACAGCAGCGCAAATTCATCGCCGCCGAGGCGCGACACGGTATCGGTTTCCCGAATGCTGCGCTGCAGCCGCGCGGCGATCTCGCACAACAACGCGTCACCTGCATCGTGCCCCATGGTGTCGTTGATCACTTTGAAACGGTCCATGTCGAGCATCATCAGTGCGACGAATCGGTTGCGGCGCTTGGCATCAACCAGCGCCTGCTGCATGCGGTCGGTGAACAGAATCCGGTTGGGCAGCCCCGTCAGGTTGTCATAAAAGGCGAGCCGATGGAGGTCGGCTTCGGCCTGCTTGCGCGCGCTGATGTCGATGAAGGCGACCACGGTGCCGACCAGTTCGCCGTCCTTGGTCATCGGGTGCGACCAGTACTCGACCGGAAAGCTCGAGCCATCCGCGCGCCAGTGCACTTCGTCATTGCGATGGCAGGTTTGCCCGGCAAGCGTGGCAACGCGCACCGCGCATGCTTCGATCGGATAGTGTCGTCCGTCCGGATGCGTGTGATGAATCAGCTCGTGAATGCGCTTGCCGACCAGATCGCTCTCGCTGCCGTAGCCCAGCAGGCGCAAGCAGGCCGGATTGGCGAACGTGCAAATGCCCTGGGTATCCGCGCCGTAGATGGCTTCGGACGTGGAATCCAGCAGCAGGCGCACGCGAACCTCGCTGTCGCGCAGCGCATCGAGCGTGGCGTGGGTTTTTGCCAGCATGTCGTTGGTGGCGGAGACGAGGACGTCGAGTTCATCCGGTTGGGGCCGCGGCGCGCGCGCCAGGGCGAGCGGCGCGGTGGCGGCGGCCGGATCGATATGGCGCAGGTAGTCGACAACGGTGGCCAGGTGACGCGTGATCAGGCGGTGGAACAGCACGAACACGAAGAGCGCCACCAGAAAGGTACGCAGTGCATTGTCCAGCAGGACCTGGATCGCCTGGCGAAAAAGCTGCTGGTAGATGTCGTCCAGCGTGGCCACCACCGTCAGCGTGCCGATTTCGTGCGGCCGGCCTTGATATTCATAACGCATCGGGTAGTGGCGTTCGATCACGCGGACCGAATCGCGGCTACCAGCCTGTGCATGCAGCTGGCCATTTTCATGGACGGCGGCATGCACGATATTCGGCACCTGCAGCATGCCTTCGAGCTGGATCTGGACCTCCTTGTTGTTGGTCGCCCAGAGCGATTGCGTAAGCGAGCGCAGGTGCACCTCGCCGATCTGCTGGAATTGGGCTTCGACGTCATGCAGTTGGCGCCGGTATTCCTGGTAGAGCTGGATCGCGGTCATCACCAGCACCATCGCGGCGCTGAAGAGGATGATGGCGACGATGAGCCGTCGCGCCAGGGGGGATTTCAGCGGGTGCGAAACAAGCGACGGGTAGCTCATTTGGCGGCGGGCCCCGTGAGCGACAGCACTTTTTCGCGGTACAGGCGATCGTATAGCCCCTCGGCCTTGATCGCGCGCAACGCCTCCGCGAGCCTGGGCACCAGCGCCGCGTGGCGTTTGTGCAGGTAGATGAACATTTCGCGCGTGGCCAGCGGCGGGTCGAGCGCATGCACCCCTTTGATGTCCTGCTGCCGCACCAGCGCGTCGCCCAGCCAGCGGGCATGCAGCGCGACCTCGATGCGGTCGAGTTCGAGCAGACGAAACAGCTGCGCCGCATCGTCGACGCTGATGACGTGGGGCGCGCCGGCCAATTGCTGTTCGTAGATTTTCCAGCCCTTGATGTGCCCCACCTGCCGTTGCCGGATTACGTCCCAGCGCGCGGGAATCGAAGCATCCTTGCTGAATGCGGTGAAGCTCCAGTCGAGCAGCTTCTCCGGCACCCGAACCAGGTTGGGGTATTGCGCCTCGAGCCCGGCGATGCGCGCCAGATCGCCGTCTCCGATGCCGGCGTTGGCGTTGTGGAGTGCGCGTTCCGCCGGCAGTTTCACCAGCTTCAGCTCGACCCCGGCACGACGAAACGCTTCGCCGGCCACGGCATCGAGAAAGCCGCTTTGATCGGGTGCGGTGAAGGGCGGCGCGTTGGTGTCGTTGAGCACGAGTACTGGCAGCGCGGCAGCCCGCGCCAGACCCGCCATCAGCAAAAGGATGCTGGCAATAATGATAAGGGAACGGCTGATCAACATGGTCTCCATGAACGACTTCGAGCCGGTTCATGCAAGGTGATAGCGGCTCGCGGGAGAAAATCTGAAGGGCGGGTGCGCCGGCGAAGGCGTTGCGAGGGCCGAAATACGCGATTGCAGCCCCTTGCAGGGTCGGGCGTGCCGGGACGCCCTTTTTCCTCAGGCGGGCAGGCTGATCTCCGCCACCACCGGCGCGTGATCCGAGGGCCGTTCCAGCTTGCGCATGTCGCGATCGATGCTGGCGGCGGTGCAGGCGGCGGCCAGCGGCGCAGACAGCAGAATGTGGTCGATGCGCAGGCCGTGGTTGCGGCGGAAACCCATCATGCGGTAATCCCACCAGGAGAAAGTTTTCTCGGGCTGTTCGAACAGGCGGAAGCTGTCCTGTAAACCCAGCGCCAATAGATTTCGAAACCGGTCGCGTTCCGGCGCCGACACCAGCACACTGTCCTTCCACGCCTCGGGGTCGTGCACGTCGCGGTCTTCCGGGGCGACGTTGTAGTCGCCGAGCACGGCGAGTTTGGGGTGGCGCGCCAGCTCGTCCTTCAACCAGGCGGCCAGCGCGTCGAACCAGGCGAGCTTGTAGGGGTATTTGTCGGAATCGAGGCTTTGCCCGTTGGGGCAATACACGCACACCAGCCGCACGCCGTCGACGGTGGCGACGATGACGCGCTTCTGTTCGTCTTCGTATCCCGGGATGCCGACGCTGACGTCGGTCAGTTCGCTGCGGCTGACGAGGGCGACGCCGTTATAGGTTTTTTGCCCGGCGAAGGCGACGCGGTAGCCGGCCGCCTCCAGCTCGGCGACCGGAAAATTGTCGTCGGTGAGTTTGGTTTCCTGCAGGCACACCGCGTCGGGCTGGCGGGTGGCGAGAAAGTCCAGCAGCTGGGGCAGACGGACCTTGAGGGAGTTGACGTTCCAGGCGGCGAGTTTCATGCCGCGGAGTGTAGCGCATACGATTCCACATGGGCTTTAGCCCATAGTGGATCGGAGTACCCACAAGGGGCATCGCGATCCTTTAGGGCAGCCGTGCGGGCATGCGTCTCCATGCGCGCTACAGCGCGTAGTGGATCAGGCGTCCCTCAAGGCGGCGGGGCGCTTACTGGGGTGCGGGTGCGGGGGCAGGCGCCGCTGCCGGCACCGGCTTGCGGCCGGGCGGGGCGGATTTTGGATAGCCGGCGCGATCCAGCATGGCTTGCCACTGGCCGGTTTCAAAGCCGTCGATCTTGTCGCTGCCGACCACCAGCACCGGCACGCTCAGGCGCCCGGTGAGCTTTTGCAGTTCGGCCTGGGATTCGGGGCTGGCCTGCGGATCCTTGTTGCTGAAGGGCACGCCGCGCTCGGTGAGCAGTTGCCGCGCCTGGTCGCAGGGGGCGCCGCAGGCGCTGGCGTACAGGGTCACCGGGTTTTTCTCGCGCGCAGTTTTGGTGGCGTAGGATTCGCCGACTTCGATGACGCTGCCCTTGAATGACTTTTGCTGGGCGTTCTTGATGCTGGGCGGAGGCGGCTGGTCGCTGTATACCGTGCGGCCCTGCGCGTCCTTCCACTGATATAGCTGGGCGGCGGCAAGCGGCGCGCTTGCCACCGCCACCCATACCGCCATCATGATGAGTCCTGCTTTCATGCCGTGCTCCCGAAAGACGTGATTCCCTTGTTAACGGCCAGCGCGGGGTGAAGCTTTACCCGCAAGGGGTAGGCCTAAGTTGTAAAGACGACAAGTCGTCAACAACTTCGCACTAAAGCCGCTGAAGCCCTAAGGAAACACTGATTAATTCGATATAGCCGTCATTGCGAGCGAAGCGCGGCAATCCAGCGCATTGATTAAGCGGGCATTTCTGGATTGCCGCGTCGCTTCGCTCCTCGCAAAGACGGATTAATCAGCGTCTCCCTAAAGGATCGCGATGCCCCTTGTGGGTACTCCGATCCACTATGGGCTAAAACCCATGTGGAATCGTATGCGTCAACAACCACGCTCATGCCATGCCGTTGTGGCGCAGCAGGGCGTCGATGGTCGGCTCGCGCCCGCGGAAGGCCTTGAACGACTCGAGCGCCGGGCGCGCACCGCCCTGTGCCAGGATTTCGCTCCAGAAACGGTGGCCGACTTCGGGGTTCAGCACGCCGCCATAGCCTTCGGCCTCGTCCTCGAACAGCGCGTAGGCGTCGGCCGACAGCACTTCCGCCCACTTGTAGCTGTAATAGCCGGCCGCGTAGCCGCCCGCGAAGATGTGCGAGAAGTTGTTGGGGAAACGATTGTAGGCCGGCGGGATGAGGACCGCGACCTGCTGGCGGATGTCATTGATCAAATCCAGCGCGGTGCGGCTGCCGTTGGGGTCGAAGTCGTCGTGCAGGTGCATGTCGAAGCTGGCGAACTCGATCTGGCGCAGCGTCTGCAGGCCGGACTGGAAGTTCTTCGCCGCCAGCATCTTGTCAAACAGCGCACGCGGCAGCGGCTCGCCGGTGTCGACGTGAGCGGTCATGTGCTTCAGCACGTCCCATTCCCAGCAGAAGTTTTCCATGAACTGGGAGGGCAGTTCGACCGCATCCCACTCGACGCCGTTGATGCCGGACACGCCAAGCTCCTCGATCTGCGTCAGCAGGTGGTGCAGACCGTGGCCGGCCTCGTGGAACAGGGTGATGACTTCGTCGTGGGTGAACAGCGCAGGCTTGCCGCCGACCGGCCCGGAAAAGTTGCAGTTCAGATACGCGACCGGGGTCTGGATGCCGTCGTCCTTCTTGCGGCGGGTGATGACGTCGTCCATCCACGCGCCGCCACGCTTGGATGCGCGGGCGTAGAGGTCGAGATAGAACTGGCCGATGCGCTGGCCGCTGTGGTCGGAGAGCGTGTAGAACTTCACATCCGGGTGCCACGCCGGCGCGCTGTCCTCGCGAACGTGCAGGCCGTAGAGCGTTTCGATCAGGCGGAACAGCCCGGTTAGCACGCGCGGCTCGGGGAAATACTGCTTCACTTCCTGGTCGGAAAAGCTGTAGCGGGCGACGCTGAGTTTTTCCGACACGTAGGGGGTGTCCCACGCCTGCAGCTCACTCATGCCAAGCTCGTCGCGGGCGAAGGCCATGAGCTCGGCGTAGTCCTTTTCCGCATAGGGGCGGGCGCGGGCGCCGAGTTCGTCGAGGAACTTTAGCACCTCGGTCGGGGTGTCGGCCATCTTGGCCGCCAGCGAGACCTCGGCATAGCTCCTGAACCCCAGCAACTCGGCGGCTTCGCGGCGCAGCCTGAGGATGCCGGAGATCAGCGGCGTGTTGTCGAGGTGCACGGTTGTTGACGCTTCAGCGTCTTTAGTGCGCGGTTGTTGCCGACTTGTCGGCTTTACAACTGCGGCCTCCCCTTTACGGGGACAACCGTGGCCTACCCCTTGCGGGTGCTCGGGCCTGCCGAATTCGGAGGCGCGGGTGACGTAGGCGCGGTACAACTGCTCGCGCAGGCCGCGGTTGTCGGCGTACTGCATCACCGGCAGGTAGGACGGCATCTGCAGGGTGATCTTCCAGCCGCTCTTGCCGTCGGCTTCGGCGGCGGCCTTCATCATCGCCTGCACGTCGTCCGGCACGCCGGCCAGCTGGGCAGCATCGTCGACGGTGAGCGCAAATTCGTTGGTGGCGTCGAGAATGTTCTCCTCGAACTTGGCGGACAGCTGCGCCAGTTCTTCCTGCACCTGCATGAAGCGCGCTTTCTTGTCGTCCGGCAGTTCGGCGCCGCCGAGGCGGAAATCGCGCAACTCGTTGTCGACGATTTTTTGACGCGGCGCGGACAGCGCGGCGAAGTCGGGGCGGGCTTTCAATGCCTTGAACTTGTTGAAGAGCGCCTCGTTCTGTCCCAGTTCCGCGTAGTAGATGGTGATCTTGGGCAGGTTGGCGTTGTAGACCTCGCGCAGCTCGGGCGAGTCCATCACCGAATGCAGGTGCGACACCTGGCCCCAGGCGCGGCCCAGTTTCTCGTTGGCGTCGTCGAGCGGGGCGACGAAGGCGTCCCATTCGGCGGGCGTGTCGGCGGCCATGGCGTGTTCCACCGCCGCGCGGCAGTCGGCCAGCAACTGGTCGATGGCGGGGGTGACGGTTTCGGGCTTGAACTCGGCGAAACGGGGCAGACCGGAAAAATCGAGCAGGGGATTCATGGCGGCATTCGGAATGGAGGGACAGGGCCATTATACTTTCGGGTGATGAATTGATTTTCAACCCCATGACAGACAAGGTTTACGCTCAGCCGCTGGCGCCGCATCACGGCGTCGCGCCGACCCTCGCCGCCGGCGCCTGGGTGCACCCGCGCGCCACGCTGGTCGGCGAGGTCAGCCTGGGCGCCGACGCCTCGGTGTGGCCGGGCGCGGTGATTCGTGGCGACGTCAATTCCATCAGCATCGGCGAGGCGAGCAACATTCAGGACAACAGCGTGCTGCACGTGTCGCACAAGACGCCGGCCAACCCGGCGGGCGGGCCGCTGGTCATCGGCGCGCGCGTCACCGTCGGCCACACGGTCATCCTGCACGCCTGCACGATCGAGGACGAATGCCTGATCGGCATGGGCAGCATCATCCTCGACCGCGCGGTGGTGCAGAAGCACGTGCTGCTCGGCGCCGGCTCGCTGGTGCCGGAAGGCCGTGTGCTCGAATCCGGCCATCTGTATCTGGGGCGCCCCGCCAGGCTGGTGCGGGCGCTGACCGAGGAAGAAATCGTCTATTTCAGCTATTCCGCGCAGCACTATGTGACGCTGGCGCGGTCGTATCAAGACGTTTAACCCTGTGGAACCCGCATGAAATTCGCCAAACCCGCTCTGATCGCCGTCGCCGTGCTCGCCATTGCCGGCGCACTTTTCTTCGCCCTGATGGACAGGCCCAGCGCGCCGGCGGTCACCTTCACCACGCTCGAAGGCAAGCCCATCGTCCTCGACGAACTGCGCGGCAAGGTGGTGCTGGTCAACTTCTGGGCGACCTCCTGCCCCGGTTGCATCAAGGAAATGCCGGATATGGTCGAAGCCTACAATCTATACAAGGACCGCGGCTTCGAAATCATCGCGGTGGCAATGCGCTACGATCCGCCCAATTACGTGCTGAATTTCGTGCAGACGCGGCAGCTGCCGTTTCCGGTCGTGCTCGACGTCGACGGCGAACACGCGCGCGCCTTCGGCAACGTGCAGCTCACGCCCACCACCTTCATCATCGGCAAGGACGGCCGCATCCTCGAACAGAAGCTGGGCGAGCTCGATTTCGTCAAGCTGAATGCCCTGCTGGACAGGGAGCTGTCGTGATCAGGCTTCTGGCCGCAGCGTCGTTGCTGCTGATGCTGGGCGCGTGCAGCCCTCTTCCCGCTCAGCCGGCCGCCGGCAAGCCCTCTCCGGCCGGGCCGCCGCCTCCGCCGATGCCGGACGACCGCATCGTCTGTCCGGCCGACGTCAAGCTATGCCCCGACGGTAGCACCGTCAGCCGCGAGCCGGCCCGTGGCTGCGTGTTCACCCCCTGCCCGGGCGAAACCAACAAGTAATTTTCTCTGGATTCTTTTCATTCATGGCGCAATACGTTTATTCCCTCAACCGGGTCGGCAAGATCGTTTCGCCGAAGCGGCAGATTCTGAAAGACATTTCCCTCAGCTTTTTCCCCGGCGCCAAGATCGGCCTGTTGGGCCAGAACGGCTCCGGCAAGTCGTCGCTGATCCGCATCATGGCGGGGGTGGACCGTGACTTCGAAGGCGAGGCGATCCCGATGCCAGGCATCCGCATCGGCTATCTGGCACAGGAGCCGCAGCTCGACCCGGCGCACACGGTGCGGCAGGCGGTGGAAGCCGGGCTGGGCGAGATCGTCGGGGCCAAGGCCCGGCTCGATGAAATCTACGCCGCCTATGCCGAACCCGACGCCGACTTCGACCAGCTGGCCGAGGAGCAGGCGAAGTGCGAGGCCATCCTCGCCACCGCCGGCGCCGACCTCGACACGCAAATGGAAATCGCCGCCGATGCCTTGCGGCTGGCGCCGTGGGATGCCGTGATCGGCACCCTGTCGGGTGGTGAAAAGCGCCGCGTCGCGCTGTGCCAGCTGCTCTTGTCCAACCCCGACATGCTGCTGCTGGATGAGCCGACCAACCACCTCGATGCGGAATCGGTCGACTGGCTTGAACAATTTCTCGTCCGCTATCCCGGCACCGTGGTGGCGGTGACGCACGACCGTTATTTCCTCGACAATGCCGCCGAGTGGATCCTCGAACTCGACCGCGGCCACGGCATTCCCTGGAAGGGCAACTACACCAGCTGGCTGGAACAGAAGGAGGCACGGCTGGTGACCGAATCCAAACAGGAGTCCGGACGCATCAAGACGATGAAGCAGGAGCTCGAATGGGTGCGGCAGAACCCCAAGGCGCGCCAGGCCAAGTCGAAGGCGCGTCTGGCGCGCTTCGAGGAACTGAATTCGGTCGAATACCAGAAGCGCAACGAGACACAGGAAATCTTCATCCCGGTCGGCGAGCGGCTGGGCGACAAGGTGATCGACTTCCATCACGTGACGAAATCCTTCGGCGACCGCCTGCTGATCGACGATCTGAGTTTTTCGGTTCCACCCGGCGCCATCGTCGGCATCATCGGCCCCAACGGTGCGGGTAAATCAACTTTCTTCAAAATGATCACCGGCCTGGAAAAGCCCGACTCCGGCGAAGTCGAAATCGGCCAGACGGTCAAGCTCGCCTACGTCGACCAGAGCCGCGATGCGCTGTCGGCCGACAAGACCGTGTTCGACGAGGTCGCCGAGGGCCGCGACATCCTCACCGTCGGCCGTTACGAAACGCCGTCACGCGCCTACCTCGGCCGCTTCAACTTCAAGGGCGGCGACCAGCAGAAGCGCGTCGGTGACCTCTCCGGCGGCGAGCGTGGACGGCTGCATATGGCGAAGACGCTGATCGCCGGCGGCAACGTGCTGCTGCTCGACGAACCGTCGAATGACCTCGACGTGGAAACCCTGCGCGCGCTGGAAGACGCGCTGCTGGAATTCGCCGGCTGCGTGCTGGTGATCACGCACGACCGCTGGTTCCTCGACCGCATCGCCACCCACATTCTTGCCTTCGAAGGCGATTCGCAAGTGGTGTTCTTCCCCGGCAACTACCAGGAATACGAGGCCGACAAGAAGAAGCGCCTGGGTGAGGAAGGGGCCAAGCCGAAGCGCATCCGCTACAAGCCGATCAGCCGGTAAACGCGCGATGATCCTGGAGAAACTGACCGAGGCTGACCGCTATACTGCATTGCATCCCTTGTTTGCGCGCGCCTTCGAATTCCTGCGCAACACGGATTTGAAGGCGCTGGCGCCAGGCAAGCATGCAATCCAGGGCGAGCAGTTTTTCGCCATCGTCGAGGCGTGCACTGGCCGCACGCGGGCGGAGGCGAAGCTGGAATGCCATCGCCGCTACATTGACATCCAGCTGGTGCTGGAAGGCGTCGATGAGATGGGCTGGAAGCCACTGGCCGAATGCGTGGACCCGGCGACGGATTACGATGCGGCGCGCGACATCCGCTTTTTCAACGACGCGCCGGCAAGCTGGATCGCCACCCCGCCGGGATCGTTCTGCGTGTTTTTTTCCGACGACGCGCACGCGCCGCTGGTGAGCGCGGGCATGGTCCGCAAGGTGGTGGTGAAGATCGCCGTTTAAACCCTAATATCCATCAGGCCAAACACCCCGTGGGGGCGCCGCTCCCGGCGCGATTTGCGCCCGCGCTCCTACATGCGCGAGCATCTCAATGAGCACTCCGGGTTAATAGTGCGGTGGAATCTCGTCACGCGGGGTGCGGTCCTCGTCCGGCAGCGCGTCCTGCAGCTGCTGGTGCAGCAGGCGCAATTGCTGCTGCATCGAATCGATCTGCCCCTGCTGGCGGATTACTGTCTGGTTGAGCGTTTCGAGCAGGTCTTCGGCGAAGGCGAGCTTGGTTTCGAGTTCGGTGAGACGGGGTTCGGTCATGGCTGTTTGGCTTCGGCGAGCAAGGGGACGACAAGTTTTTCCAGCCGGGGATAATGCACCTGACCGGCGATCTTGTGGCGGATGCGGCCCTCGGCATCGACGATGAACGAGGTGGGTACGCTCGTCACGTTGCCGAAAGCGGCCGCCATCGAGGCGTTGGTCGGCGCGGCCATGAAGGCGTAGTCCTTGTCCTGCATCCAGGCGGCGATTTTTTCCGGCGTGTCGTCGACGCTGATCGAAATGACCTCGAACCCCTTGTCGCGATGGTCTTTCCAGAAACTGTCGATGACCGGCTTTTCCTTGCGGCAGTAGGGGCACCAGGTCGCCCAGAAGTTCACCAGCACGACCTTTCCCTTGAGTTCGTCGCTGGTCAGCGCCTGCCCGCCGGGCAGGGTCACGGCCCAGGGTGGCGCGGCGTGATTTTCGTCGCTGACGGTGGCCGGTGGGCGAAACCACAGCCAGGCGATCAAACCCAGTAAAATCAGGGTCAGCGGACGCGGCGTCCATTTCTTGGCTGCCTTTATTTTCTTGGGAGCTTGTCTATCCATGCTGTGGCTGAAGTCGTTTCATATCGTGATGGTGGTGAGCTGGTTCGCCGGGTTGTTTTATCTGCCGCGCATCTTCGTCAACCTGGCGATGGAAACCAACGATGCCGCGTATGACCGCCTGCTGATGATGGCGCGCAAATTGTATCGGTTCGTTTCGCCCATTATGTGGCTGACGCTGATTACCGGCTTCTGGCTGTGGTTTGCGTATTTTCCGATCGACATGAACTGGATGTGGCTGAAGCTTGTGCTGGTTGTCGGACTGGTCGGCTATCACCATGTCTGCAAAAGCCTGTTGCGTCAGTTCGAAGCCAGACAGAACACCAAATCGCATGGTTGGTTCCGCTGGTTCAATGAAATCCCGGTGATCGTGCTGCTGGTTGTCGTGCTGCTGGTGGTGTTGAAGCCGTTTTAATCTGAAAACCGAAATGCATTCACCACAGAGGCACGGAGACACAGAGTAAAAAAACTGTTATTGCCGAAGCCGCTTTCATCCAATGGCGTGAATCAGCAAAAATGCATGGCTTTGTTTTTGATGTTCTCTGTGCCTCTGTGCCTCTGTGGTGAAGAATTTAAGTATCCCCCTTTCTGAAAGTGTTTTTTGAAACCCGAACCCCGTCGCACCAAAACGCCGCATCCCGTTCGCCCCGAGCGCGAGGCGCTGCCGCCTGCCAGCCATTTCGCCACCTGCCCGCGCGGACTGGAGGCGCTGCTCGAAACCGAACTCGCGGCCGCTGGCGCGCAGGTGGTGCGCCAGGTGCCCGCCGGCGTGCTGTTCATGGCCGATGCGGCCGCCGAGATGCGCGTCAACCTCACCTCGCGCATCGCCACCCGCATCCTGCGCAAGGTCGGATTCACCCGCTATCGCAAGGAAGAGCACATCTACCGCGCCGCGCTAGACCTGCCGTGGCCGGACTGGTTCGACGTGAAGAAAACCATCGCGGTGAAAGTCGGTGCGCAGAACGCGCCGCTGAAAAGCCTCAATTTCATCACGCTGAAGATCAAGGACGCGATCTGCGACCGCTTCCGCGAGGAAACGCACGAACGTCCGAGCGTCGACCCCTCAGCGCCCGACGTGCCGGTGTATGCGTTCTTCACGACGGACGCGGTGACCTTCTATCTCGACACCTCGGGCGAGCCGCTGTTCAAACGCGGCTTCAAGCGCGAGGCGAGCGCGGCGTCGCTCAAGGAAAACCTCGCCGCCGGGCTGTTGCTGTTGTCTGGCTGGGAACCCGGCACGCCGCTGCTCGACCCGATGTGCGGCGCCGGCACCATCCTGCTTGAGGCGGCGGACATGGCGCTGAACCGGGCGCCGGGGCGTGGGCGGCACTTCGCCTTCGAGCATTACCGTGATTTCGATGCGGCGCTATGGAAGCGCATCAAGGCGGAGGCGCAGGCACAGGAAAAGCCGCTCACCCGCCTGCCCATTTTCGGCGCCGATCAGGATCGCTGGGTATTGGACAAAGCACGCAACAACCTCGCTGCCGCCGGCTATGCCGACGCGATCGAGCTGAACGTGTCCGATGTGCTCGATCTGAAAGCGCCCACCCCGGTCGGCACCCTCGTCACCAACCCGCCCTACGGCGAACGGCTGGGCGAGGCCGAGGATCTGGCCGAGTGGTATCCGCTGCTGGGTGACTGGCTGAAGCAGAATTTCAGCGGATGGGAGGCGTGGGTCATTTCCGGCGACCCGCTATTGCCCAAGTTGCTTGGTCTCAAGGCCAGCCGCCGCATCCCGCTGTTCAACGGTCCGATCGAAACCCGTTTTCTGCAATACAAAATCGTGGCGGGTACGATGCGGCCGGACAAGCCAGCCAAGCTGGTTTCCTGAGAGGCATGGCACCATGCTCACCGCATCCCTGCGGCTGACCGGCACCCTCGATGACGGTGCCGAGGTGGTCCGCAGCTACTATCTGGTGGCTGATTTTGGTCAACATGGCGGTGGAAAGTCGTCGATTATCCCGCTGTCGATGGGCGCGCCGATGCCGGACGACGACCGCCTGACGGTGAAAACCGGCGGCGAGGAGGCCGCCCTCAAAGCCGCCGCCGAGGCAATCAAAGCGCTTCCCGGCAATCAGGGGCTGGAGGTGAGGGTGGTGATCAACCCCGAATAGGTCGGAATCAGACGAGGTCGAGGTGATCCAGCCCGGCCATCATGTCGCGGCCCTTGGCTTCCTGGCCGTGCAGCTTGATCTGCAGGCGCAGGTCGTTGAGGCTGTCGGCGTTTCGCAGCGCATCCTCGTAGGAAATTATCCCGGCCTCGTACAGGTCGAACAGCGCCTGGTCGAAGGTCTGCATGCCCATTTCGCGCGATTTCGCCATGATTTCCTTGATCTCGTGGACGTGGCCCTTGAAGATCAGGTCGGCGATCAGCGGCGAGTTGAGCAGGATTTCGACCGCGGCGACGCGCCCGGTGGTGCCCTTGCGCGGGATCAGGCGCTGCGAGATGAACGACTTCAGGTTCAGCGACAAATCCATCAGCAGCTGGTCGCGCTTTTCCTCCGGGAAGAAGTTGATGATGCGGTCGAGCGCCTGGTTGGCGCTGTTGGCGTGCAGGGTCGACAGGCAGAGGTGGCCGGTTTCGGCAAAGGCGATGGCGTATTCCATGGTTTCGCGGTCGCGGATTTCGCCGATCAGGATGACGTCGGGTGCCTGCCGCAGGGTGTTCTTCAGCGCGGAGAACCAGTTGTCGGTGTCGATGCCGACCTCGCGCTGGGTGATGATGGATTTCCGGTGCTCGTGCACGTACTCGATCGGATCTTCGACCGTAATGATGTGATCACAGGCGTTTTCATTGCGGAAGCCCACCATCGCCGCCAGCGAAGTCGATTTGCCGGTGCCGGTGCCGCCGACGAAGATCACCAGGCCGCGCTTGATCATCGCGACGTCGCGCAGGATCGGCGGCAGGTTGAGTTCTTCCATCTTCGGAATCTTGGTGACGATGGTCCGCATCACGGCGCCGACGCGGCCCTGCTGCACGAACACGTTGACACGGAAGCGCCCGATTTCGGGCGGGCTGATGGCGAAGTTGGATTCGTTGGTCGCCTCGAAGTCCTTCCATTGCCGTTCGTTCATGATCGAGCGCGCCAGCTCGCTGGTGTGCGCGGGCGTCAGCGTCTGGTTCGACACCGGGGTGATCTTGCCGTCCACCTTGATGGCGGGCGGAAACCCGGCGGTCAGGAACAGGTCGGAGGCGTTCTTCGTCAGCATCAGGCGCAGCAAATCGTGGACGGTTTTTTCAGCGTTCATCGTTCAATCCTCAACCTAGAAATGCGTCTTTGTTTTGTGCCATGTTGCGCGCCACGCCCGAGGCAATCACGTTGCGTTTTACCATGTCCTGCAGGCACTGGTCGAGTGTCTGCATCCCGATATTGCCGCCCGTCTGGATCGATGAATACATCTGCGCCACCTTGCCTTCGCGGATCAGGTTGCGGATGGCCGGGGTGCCGATCATGATTTCATGCGCGGCGACGCGGCCGGTGCCATCCTTGGTTTTGAGCAGCGTCTGCGAGATCACTGCGCGCAGCGATTCGGACAGCATCGAGCGCACCATTTCTTTTTCCGCTGCCGGAAAGACGTCAACCACGCGGTCGATGGTCTTGGCGGCAGACGAGGTGTGCAGCGTGCCGAACACCAGGTGGCCGGTTTCGGCGGCGGTGAGCGCGAGGCGAATGGTTTCGAGGTCGCGCAATTCGCCGACCAGGATGACGTCCGGGTCTTCGCGCAATGCCGAGCGCAGGGCGTTGCTGAACGACAGCGTGTGCGGGCCGACTTCGCGCTGGTTGATCAGGCATTTCTTGCTCTGGTGCACGAATTCGATCGGGTCTTCGACCGTCAGAATGTGTGCGTACTGGTTTTCGTTGACGTAGTCCATCATCGCCGCCAGCGTAGTCGACTTGCCTGAACCGGTCGGCCCGGTCACCAGCACGATGCCGCGCGGCTGGTCGGAGATTTCCTTGAAGATGGGCGGGCAGTTGAGCTCTTCCAGCGACAGCACCTTCGACGGAATCGTGCGGAACACCGCGCCGGCGCCATACTGCTGATTGAAGGCGTTGACGCGGAAGCGCGCCAGCGAGGGGATTTCGAACGAGAAGTCGAGTTCCAGCGTCTCTTCGTATACCTTGCGCTGGCTGTCGTTCATGATGTCGTACACCATGCGGTGCACGTCCTTGTGCTCCATCGGCGGCAGGTTGATGCGGCGGATGTCGCCGTTGACCCGGATCATCGGCGGCAGGCTGGCCGACAGGTGCAGGTCGGAAGCCTTGTTTTTGACGGCAAAAGCCAGCAGTTCGGAAATATCCACGCGCGCCTCGTTCTGTAATGGATGGGGTTTTGACAGATAATGAACGCAATGGATAACGGCCCGAATTTCCCCAAACTTGAGCCCGTCTCGCGTCCTTTAGCCGGCATGCCATGCGAGCGTTTGCGTGCCGTGCAGGCGCGGATCGCGCGCGCCGCCGCCGATGCGGGGCGCGACGCGGCAACGGTGCGCCTGCTGGCGGCGAGCAAAACCTTTGACGCCGAGGCGGTGCGTGCCATGGCGGCTTGCGGCCAGCATGAATTCGGCGAGAATTATCTGCGGGAGGCGCTGGACAAGCAGGCGGCCTTGCGCGACCTGCCGCTGGTGTGGCATTTCATCGGGCCGATCCAGGGCAACAAAACGCGGGCGATTGCCGAGCATTTCAGCTGGGTGCACAGCGTGGACCGGCTGAAGATAGCCGGGCGGCTGTCCGCGCAGCGTCCGGCCGGCTTGCTGCCGCTGCAGGTGTGCATCGAGCTCAATGTCAGCGGCGAGGCCAGCAAGGGCGGGGTGGCCGTGGCTGAACTGCCCGCGCTGGCGGAGGCCGTTTCGCAGCTGCCGGGCCTGCAGTTGCGTGGGCTGATGGCGATTCCCGCCCCGGCGACCGATGTGGCCACGCAGCGCGCCGCGTTCAGGCAGATGCATGAGGCATACGAAGCGCTGATCGCGCGCGGCCATGCGCTCGATACCCTGTCGATGGGCATGTCGGCCGATCTGGAAGCGGCAATACTGGAAGGCGCGACCATCGTGCGAATCGGCACAGCACTCTTTGGTGAGAGGACAAAACATGCATAAAGTGAGCTTCATCGGCGGCGGCAACATGGCTGGCGCCATCATCGGCGGCCTGATTGCCAGCGGCACCCAGCCCACCGACATCGAGGTGGTTGAAATCAATGCGGATGCACGCGGGCAGCTGGCTGCGCGCTTCGGTGTGGTGACGCATTCGGATCTGTCGCAGGCGCGGCTGCATGCCCTGATCGTGTTGGCGGTGAAGCCGCAAAGCCTGCCCGAGGTGGCGGCCTCGCTGGCACCGCGTCTTGCCGGCCATCTGGTGGTATCGATCGCCGCCGGGGTGCGGGTGGCCGATCTTGGCCGCTGGCTGGGCGGGTACACGCGGATCGTGCGCGCCATGCCCAACACCCCGGCGCTGGTGCAGGCCGGGGTTGCCGGGCTGTTTGCGTCATCCGCGGTCAACCAGGATTCACGCTCGCAGGCCGAAGCGGTGCTGCGTGCCGTCGGCGGCGTGGTGTGGGTGGAGGATGAACCCCAGCTGGATGCGGTGACCGCGGTGTCGGGCAGCGGCCCGGCCTATGTGTTTTATTTTCTCGAGTCGCTGGAAGCCGCTGCGGTGGCGCAGGGGCTGGCGCCGGCCACCGCGCGCCAGCTGGCGCTGCAGACCTTTTTTGGCGCGGCCAAGCTGGCGCTGGAGTCGGGCGAGGAACCGGCTGTGCTGCGGCAGCGCGTCACCTCCAGGGGCGGCACCACCGAACGCGGCATTGCCGCGCTGGAAGCCGCAGCGGTCAAGCAGGCCATCGGCCAGGCGGTGGCGGCGGCCAGCCGCCGCAGCGCCGAACTCGGCGACGAACTGGGGCGCCTCGCATGATCGAAGCCGCACTGAAATTCCTCATCCAGACGCTGGGCAACCTGTTTGTCATCGCGGTGCTGCTGCGCTTCATGATGCAGTTGTTCCGGGTGCCGTTTCGCAACCCGTTCGCCCAGTTTATCGTCGCCATCACTGATTTTGCGGTGAAGCCGTTGCGCCGGGTGGTGCCGGGCCTGTGGGGCCTCGACTGGGCGTGCCTGGTGCTCGCCTGGCTGGTCGAACTGCTGGTGGTGACCGCCGGCTACTGGCTGGATGGTTTTCCGTTCGCGCTGGCGGGCGGCAAGGTGTGGCCGGTGATGTTGGGCCTGGCGGCAGTGAAGCTGTTGAGCCTGACGGTTTACCTGATCATCGGCCTGACCCTGATACGGGCGGTGCTGTCGTGGGTCAATTCCGATACGCCGCTGATGCCGGTGGTGTATACCTTGACCGAACCCTTCCTGCGCCCGTTGCGGCGCATCGTCCCCATGGTCGCCAATATCGATTTGACGCCGCTGGTGCTATTCATCCTGTGCCAACTGGTGTTGATGGTGCCGGTGCTGGCGTTGCAGCGGGCGCTGCTTGGTTCCCTCTGAACCGCTAATCTGGGCGCGCCGAGACGACACCGACTGGCTGCTGGACCTACACGTGCTGCTGGGAGAAAAGGCCGCTGCGGAAGTAGAGAAACATGGCGGCAGACTGAAATTAAAGATTTCAGCGCCCCCGGTCGATAACAAGGCGAATGCGTATCTGCTGACCTGGCTGGCCGTGCAACTGGGGGTGCCAAAGTCCGCGGTGCCCTAAAGGACTCCGATCCACCATGTGCCAAGGCATGTGTGGAGTCGTACGCGCCTGGTTCCCGGCGAAATTTTGCGGCAGAAGACCGTGGCGGTGTCGGGGATTGAGACCCCCTGGCTTGATATCGAGAAAATCAACAAAGCATGAGCATCCATCTGGAACAGGAAGTCGCCGACTACAGCGCGCGGCGCATGCGGCTGGCAACCGCGATTACCGATTATGCCGACTGGCTCGACCGCCAGCACGGCATCGATGCTGAGCGCACCCTGCGGTTGGCCGATACCGCATCCGGCCTGCGCCAGGACAAGCTGGTGGTGGCCTTTGTTGCCGAATTTTCGCGCGGCAAGACCGAGCTCATCAACGCCTTGTTTTTTGCCGACCACGGCCAGCGCCTGCTGCCCTCCGACGCCGGCCGCACCACCATGTGCCCGACCGAGCTGTATGCCAGTGCGGACGAGCCGCCGAGTTTGCGCCTGCTGCCGATCGAAACCCGTCGCCGCGACGAATCGCTGGCACGCCTCAAGCATATGACGATCGAGTGGTGCCGGGTGCTGCTCGACCCCACCGATCCGCGCCAGCTGCAGGAAAGCCTGAAAAAGCTCACCGAAACCAAATCCATGGCAGCGGTGGATGCCATCGAGCTCGGTCTGTGGGACAGCGAGGACCCGAGCGAGCGTCACCAGCTACGCGACGACGGCACGGTGGAGGTGCCGGCCTGGCGCTATGGCATGGTCAACTATCCGCATCCGCTGTTGCAGGCCGGGTTGACGATACTGGACACCCCGGGACTCAACGCGCTGGGGGCCGAGCCCGAACTCACGCTGTCGGTCATCCCCAATGCGCATGCGGTGATGTATCTGCTGGCGACCGATACCGGGGTGACGCGCTCGGACCTGGAAATCTGGCAGAAACATGTGCATCGCCATGCCAATTATCACGTGGCGGTGCTGAACAAGATCGACATGCTGTGGGACGAACTGAAGAGCGATGCCGAGGTGCAGGCCACTATCGAGCGTCAGGCCGAAGAAACCGCGCGCGTGCTGAAGCTGCCGCGCAGCCGGGTGTTCACCGTGTCGGCGCAGAAAGCGCTGGTGGCCACCATCCGTGGCGATGCCGCCTTGCGTGTGCGCTCCGGCATCGAGTCGCTGGAATACCTGCTGGCGCACCAGGTGATCCCGGCGCGGCGCGATATGCTCTATCACGCGGTCAGCCGCGAGGTGGTGTCGCTGCTCGACGAAAGCCGGGTGGACCTGTCCGCACGGCTCAAGCGCAGCAGCGACGAACTGATTCAGCTCAGCCAGCTGTCGGGCAAGAATCGTGAGCTGATCGAGCAGGCGCGCGCCAGCCTGCAGCAGGAAAAAGACAGTTACGACGCCACGGCCGCCCAGTTCAGGGTGACCCGAAAAATGGTGCAGAAGCAGGGTGAACACCTGCTGTCGCAATTGTCGGATGACACGCTGAGCGTCATTTGCCAGGCCGGACGCGCGGTCATGGAATCCAGCCTGACCACGCGCGGACTCACCAGTGGCATCCGCCAGTTGAGCGAGCAGATGGTTGAGCGACTTCAGCATGCGACCCGGCTGGCCGACAACGTGCTGGATGCGCTGGATCAGGCCTATACGCGGTTTCACCGCCAGCACAATCTGCCCAAAATGCAGGTGCCAAGACTCGATCTGGGCGCCTATCGCAACCGGTTGGAAGCGCTGACGCGCGAGACCGAAGCTTTCTGCAAGGATCCGGTCAATCTGATGCTGGAGAAGCGTTTCATGATCCGGCGTTTTTATGCCGGTCTGGCCGAAGAATCACGCAAGGCGTTCAACCTGGCGCGGGTGGAAGCCGAGCGCTGGCTGCGCATCGCACTCGATCCCATCATGACGCGCATCCGCGAGCACAAGCAGTATCTCGACACGCGGCTGGCCAGCTTGCAGCGGATTCTGGAGAACATGGGCACGCTGCACAGCCGCATGGCGCAGGTCAAGCAGGAGATCGGCGCGCTGCGCCAAGACAAGCTGGAACTGGGACGGATTGCCGCGCAGCTTGTTGCCTAGCAGCCTGTCGGACTTGAAGAATCGAAGCGAAAATTCGGCTGGGTGAGGGCAGATTTTGACGATTTCGCCGGGCAATAGTCGTTCTATTGCCCAAGAAAGCGGCGAAATATGAACCGGGCAGGCGGATTTGCAGCCGATTTACTTCAAGTCCGACGGGCTGCTAGCTATTCAGCCGATTCAATAACAGTGCCGTCTTGTCCGGGTCGGTGTTTTTCAGCAGCCGTTGCGCCATCGGCGTCAACGCTTCCAGGTGAGATTTCAGGATTTGCTGCTTGACCTGCAGCAGGCTGGCCGGCTGCATCGAGAACGTCCGCAGTCCCAGCCCCAGCAGCAGTCGCGTCAACAGCGGATCGCCCGCCATTTCCCCGCATACCGAAACCGGCTTGCCTGCCTTGGCGCCGGCGCGCAGCGTGTACTGAATCAGGTTGAGCACTGCCGGATGCAGCGGGTCGTACAGATGCGACACGCTGTCGTCGGCACGGTCGATCGCCAGCGTGTACTGGATCAGGTCGTTGGTGCCGATCGACAGAAAGTCCAGCTGCTCGGCAAAGAAACCGGCTGAGAGCGCGGCGGCGGGCACCTCGATCATGCCGCCGAGCGGGATGCCTTCGTCGAATTTCAGGCCGTCCCTTCGCAGCGAGTCCTTGGCTTCGTCGATGCGCTGCAGGGTTTGCCGCAACTCCATGAAGCTCACCAGCATGGGGATGAGGATGCGCACCTGGCCATGGATCGACGCCCGCAGGATCGCACGCAACTGGGTTTGAAACAGCCCCGGCTCAGCCAGGCACAGGCGGATCGCGCGCAGGCCCAGCGCCGGGTTGTCGGCCACGTTGTGACCCCACGGCGCCTGCTTGTCGGCGCCCAGATCAAGCGTGCGGATGGTGACCGGTTTGCCATCCAGCGCCTCGGCCACCGCCTTGTAGGATTCGTACTGCTCGTCTTCGCTCGGCAGATCGCTGCGGTTGAGGAACAGGAACTCGCTGCGGAACAGGCCGACGCCGTGTGCGCCTGCGGCCTTCACCGCATCGACGTCGCCGAGCAATTCGATGTTCGCCATCAGCTCGATCGGGGTGCCGTCGAGCGTCGATGATTTGCTGGTTTTCAGGCGCTTCAGCTTGTCGGTGTCGATGCGCCACTGGTTTTGCCGCAGCCGGTATTCGGCCAGCACCGATTCGTCCGGGTTGACGATCACCACGCCGTCGCGGCCGTCGACGATCAAGAGGTCGTGGTCGCGGATCAGGCCGCGCGCATTGTGCAGCGCCATCACCGACGGCATCGCCATGCTGCGCGCCAGGATCGCGGTGTGCGAGGTGGCGCCGCCGAGGTCGGTGATGAAGGCGGCGAAATGCACGTTCTTGAACAGGACCATGTCGGCGGGCGACAGCTCGTGCGCGACCAGGATGCGTTCGACGCCGAAGTCGACATCCAGCGGCAGATGGCTGGGGTGGCCGGTCAGTGCCTTGAGCACGCGCTGCACCACTTGCACCACGTCCTCCTGGCGGCTACGCAGGTAGGCGTCGTCGATTTCCTCGAAGCGCGCGACCAGGGCTTCCATCTGCTGTGCCAGCGCCCATTCGGCGTTGCACTGAGTTTCGCGGATTAGGCGCTTGGGCTCCTCGGCGATCATCGAATCGCCGAGGAACATCAGGTGCATGTCGAGAAAGGCCGACAGCTCGGCCGGGGCATTGGCCGGGATATGGTTGCGCAGGGTTTCAAGCTCGGCACGGGTGGCGAGAATGGCCTCGTCGAAGCGCGCCAGTTCCTCCTTGATGTACTTGCGGTCGAGCATGTACTGCGGCACTTCGATCCGCGCGTTGGAGGTGAGATGCGCATAGCCGATGGCGATGCCGCCGGAGACGCCAATGCCGTGCAGGGAGAAGCTCACAGCTCTTCTCCGAAGCCGCTGGAAATCAATCCGGCCAGTGTTTCCATCGCTTCCGCCTCGTCTTCGCCTTCGGTTTCCAGGGTGATGGTGCTGCCCTTGGCGGCGGCCAGCATCATCACGCCCATGATGCTTTTGGCGTTGACGCGGCGGCCATTGCGCGACATGAACACACGGCTCTTGAAGCTGGACGCCAGCTGGGTCAGCCGGGCCGACGGGCGCGCGTGCAGCCCCAGCTTGTTGACGATTTCAACGTCCCGTTGCTGCATGGCACATGGTCTCTGAAATATGCTTGATGCTGTTGCGCCCGCCTTCGACGATGCGCTCGACGAGTTGCGGCAGCGCCAGCGTGTCGCGGTAGTTCAGCGCCTTCAGCAGCATCGGCAGGTTGACGCCGGAGACGCCCTCGATGTGCGTTGGTTCGAGCAGCCGGCACAGCGTGTTGCTGGGGGTGGCGCCGTACATGTCGGTCAACACCAGGATGCCGTCGCCTTCGTCCAGCTCGGCCAGTCGGGCCTGCAAGGCCTCCTGCCGCTCGTCCGGGTCGGCGTGGCCGATGAAATCCAGCGTGGCGAGACCGCGCGGACGCTGTCCCAGCACGTGGGTGGCGCACTCGACCAGGCTGTCGGCGAGCGAGCCGTGGGCGACGATGAGGATGCCTATCATTGATGGAGTATCAGACCAAAAACGACATTCTAACGAAGCCGGGCCTTCATCGCAGGGGAGACATGGATTTGGCTGGCGCCATCCACCGCGAGATAGTGGGCCACGCCCAGGCGGGACGCGTGATTGGCCAACTGTGCGGCGCCATCGATGAACAGCGGTTTCGACAGGGCATCCGAGCGCGTTCCCGCCTGTTCGCCGGCTACCAGAACCGTCAACGACTGCATGCCGGTTGCCGGAAAGCCGGTGCGCGGATCGATCAAATGGCTGTAGCGGCGTCCATCCGCCTCGAAATAGCGCTGGTAGTCCCCCGAAGTGCCGATTGCCTCGCCGTCGCGCAAATCCAGCGTCGCCAGCGTGCCCGGCTGGCGTGGGTGCTGGATGCCCACGCGCCACGGGCGCTCACCGTGCGCGCCCAGCGCGATCACGTTGCCGCCGATGTTCACCAGCGCATTGTCGATGGCGTGCGTTTTCAGGATGGCTACCGCGTCGTCCAGCGCATGCCCCTTGGCATAGCCGCCCAGATCGAGCTGCACCGCCGGGTTGGCGCTCGTCACCGTGTCGTCCTCGATGACGAGATCAGCCATGCGGGGCCGCTTGTTGACCCATCCCGTGATCGCAGTGGCATCCGGCACCCGCGCTTGCGGCGCATCGGAGTGGAAGCCCCACAGCGCAATCAGCCCGCCGATGGCCGGATTGAACAGATCGTTAGACTGGATCGAGAGTGTTTGCGCATCGCGCAGCATCGCCGCGAGTTCGGGGGGGACCGATGCGCGCTCGCCCTGGGCCAGTGCCGTGTTGAGCCGCGACAGATCGCTTGGTTGCCAGGCGTGCAGGGTGCGGTGCAGTTCGTCGAAGCGCGCCAGAACGGCGGCGGCGGCCTGCCGGGCCTGCGGCTCCGGCGCGCCGTAGATGCTGACTTCGACCAGGGTGCCGAACACGTAGGCCTGCTGCTGGTGCAGGGGCGGCGGGCTGCAGGCTGCGAGCATCCACAGCAGCACCAGCCCCAGGCTATATCGCACGGCCTTCATGCAGACGTCACGTTTCAAGCGCCAGTTGGCGTTGCGCAAACGCGTTCAATCGCCGCGATGAACTGCGCTGCCACGTCGTGCCCGGTCTGCGCGGTGATTTCCTGAAACCCGGTGGGGCTGGTGACGTTGATTTCGGTGAGGCAGTCGCCGATGACGTCGAGTCCGGCGAGGAAGATGCCGTTGGCCTGCGCCCACGGTGCGATGGCCTCGGCGATCTCGTGGTCGCGCGCCGACAGCGGCTGGGCACGCGCGGTGCCGCCGGCGGCGAGGTTGCCGCGCGTCTCGCCGGCCTGGGGAATGCGCGCCAGCGCCCACGGTATGATTTCGCCGTCGATGAGCAGGATGCGTTTGTCGCCTTCGCTGATCGCCGGCAGGTAGCGCTGCGCCATGATGGCGCGGCGGCCGCGATGGGTCAGTGTTTCCAGGATGGCGTTGCGATTGGGATCGGGAAGCAGAAGGCGGAAAATGCCGCTGCCGCCCATTTCGGTGAGCGGCTTGACGATGATGTCGCCATGCTCGGTGAGGAAATTTCCAATCTCCGCCGCGTCGGCGGCAACCAGGGTGGGCGCGACGAACTGCGGAAAGTTGAGGATCGCGAGCTTCTCGTTGAACTCGCGCAGACAAGTTGGCCGGTTCAGCACGCGTGCGCCGTTGGCTTCGGCGATGCCGAGCAGGTGGGTGGCGAGCAGGTAGTCGGTGTCCACCGGCGGATCGGTGCGCATCACCACAGCGTTGAAATCCTTCAACGTGCAGGTGTCGGTGTGGGCAACGTCATACCAGTCGTCGCCGGCGCGCACGTCGAGCGCGGTGCAGGCGGCGCGTGCGAAGCCGTCCCGGATAAACAGGTGGCGTGCCTCGCAGGCGAACACGGCGTGGCCGCGTGCCATCGCCGCGCGCATCATCGCCACCGAGCTGTCCTTGTAGGGCTTGAGGCTCGCCAGCGGATCGACGACGAACAGCAGCTTCATGCCGCTTCGTTCAGGGTTTCGTCGAGCTCGATGCTGGCGGCCAGCATCGCCAGCCGTGCGATCACGCCATAGGCATAGAAGCGGTTGGGGCTGGCGTCGGGGTTGGCGCTGCGGTCGGGCATCACGCAGGTGTCGTCGAACGCCAGCGGTACGAAGTGCATGCCGGGGCTGTTGAGATTTTCGTCCGAGCCGCGTCCGGTGTGCACGCGATAGAAACCGCCGACGACGAAGTTGTCGAGCATGTAGACCACCGGCTCGGCGACCGCGCCGTTGATGCTCTCGAAGGTGTAGACGCCTTCCTGGATCAGCACCTCGCTGAATTCGAGCCCTTCCTTGCCGACCGCCATCTTGTTGCGCTGCTTGCGGTTGAGTTCGCGCACGTCGTCCGGCGATTTCACCGTCATGATGCCCATGCCGTAGGTGCCGGCGTCGGCCTTGACGATGACGAAGGGTGGCTGGTCAATGCCGTATTCGTCGTATTTGACGCGGATTTTGGCCAGCATGTCGCCGACCTTTTCGGCCAGGCAGTCCTCGCCCTGGCGTGCCTGAAAGTCGATCTTGCCGCAGTGGCTGAAGTAGGGGTCGATCAGCCAGGGGTCGATGCCGATCAGCTGCGCGAATTCGTCGGCGACATGCTGATACGCGGCAAAGTGGTGTGACTTGCGGCGCGTCGCCCAGCCGGCGTGCAGCGGCGGCATGATGTTCTGCTCGATGCCCTTGAGGATATCCGGCACGCCGGCCGACAGGTCGTTGTTGAGCAGCACCGCGCAGGGGTCGAATCCTTCCAGCCCGATGCGGTCGCCGTGGCGCACCAGCGGTTCCAGCGTGAGGCGGCCGCCGGCGGGCAGTTCCAGCGTGGTCGGCTGGGTGATCTCGGGAATCAGGGTGCCGATGCGAACGATCAGCCCGGTCTGGCGCAGGATGTGCGCGAGCACCGCGACGTTCTGCAGATAGAAGGTGTTGCGGGTGTGGCTCTCGGGGATCAGCAGCAAACGCTGTGCGTAGGGGCAGATTTTTTCCACCGCACCCATCGCCGCGTGAATCGACAGCGACATGAAGGCGGGGTTGAGGTTGTTGAAGCCGCCGGGGAACAGGTTGGTGTCGACCGGTGCCAGCTTGAAGCCTGCATTGCGGATATCCACCGAGGTGTAAAACGGCGCCGACTGGCCCTTCCATTGCTGGCGAAACCAGTGCTCGATCATCGGCTGGGCGTCGAGCAGGCGTTTTTCCAACTCCAGCAAGGGGCCGGTGAGTGCGGTGGTGAGGTAAGGGACCATAGAATAGGCGGACTCCAATAATGTTTTTATTTTAGGCCAAGCCGGATGTTTGACATCGTTTTATATCAGCCCGAGATTCCGCCCAACACCGGCAACCTCATCCGCCTGGCGGCCAACACCGGCTGCCGTTTGCATCTGGTCGAGCCGCTTGGATTCGACCTTTCCGACAAGCAGGTGGCGCGCGCGGGGCTGGATTACCATGACATGGCCTGCGTGCGGGTGCATGCCGACTGGCCGGCCGTGCGGGCGGCGCTACCCGACCGGCGCTGGTTTGCGCTCACCACCAAGGGCAGCGCGCGCTATGCCGACATCGCGTTTCAGGCCGACGACGTGCTGCTGTTCGGCCCCGAGTCGCGCGGCTTGCCCGCGGACCTTCTGGCGCAGTTCGACGCGGATCGTCGCCTGCGCTTGCCGATGCTGCCCGGTTCGCGCAGCATGAATTTATCCAATGCCGTCAGCGTGGTCGTGTTCGAAGCCTGGCGGCAAAACGGTTTTGCAGGAGGGGCGTGAATGAGCGGACTGGAATGGCTGGAGGCAGCCAGCTACATCGTCACCATCGTCGGACTGCCGCTCGCCATCGGCGTGTATATCTACGACCGCCAGCGCGACCGCCAGAGCGACGAGGAGGAAATCTTCCTGCGGCTGTCCGACGAGTATGCCGACTTCATGCGGCTGGTGATCGAAAACGCCGATCTGCATTTGCTGTCACCCGTAGTGAAGGGCACGCTCAGCGAAGACCAGTTGGAGCGCAAACACGCGCTGTTTGCCATTCTGGTCAGCCTGTTCGAGCGCGCCTACGTGCTGGTGTACGAAGAAAACATGGGGCGCCAGCAGGCACGCCTGTGGCAGTCGTGGGAGGACTACATGACCGAATGGTGTCAACGCGAAGATTTCCGCACGGCACTGCCGGCCCTGTTCCAGGGTGAGGACCCGGGGTTTGTGGCGACGATTCAGCGCATTGCGGAGACGACAGCCGGCAAGCCGGGGTGAACTGGAGGCGCCGAGGGCAAATGAGGATTAGAATAAAAACTGTGTGACACCTTTTCAGGCCGTCCAATGTCCGCTGGCATGTCCCCGTCCAAGCAGTCCGAAATTACCCACGATGTAATCAGGTCCGTGGTGCATCTAACCGAGCAGCGCGATGAGCTGACGCTTTTGCGCAGCCTGCTGGAGTCCATCCAGGAGATGCTGCCGGGCGTGCCGGCATCCTTGATATGCGTGGTGCCAGCCCCGGATCGGGGGGGCTGGATTCTGGACCAGACCTGTTCTTTGCCGGAGCCCATGTTTCCGATCGCGGACTGGCTCATGGCCGAGGTTGGCAGTTTGAGTGGCGACGCGCCAACCAGACAGTTCACGCGGGATGGGCTCGGCTACCTCATCAGCAGCCTGGGCATCCAGGATCGCCAGCGCAAGGCAATCGTGATGAGGCAGCCGGAATGGAACCCGGCTGATCTGCGCATCGCCGAGGGCATGATCAAGATCTACGCCAATTTCGCCAGAGTGCTTTTCGACAGTGAGCGCGACACCCTGACCGGCCTTTACAACCGCAAGAAGCTTGATCAGAAGCTGAGCGAACTGCTGGCTGGCCGGATGAGCGGCAGCAACCGCAAGCGCGACAAGGATACGGCCGACTATCTGGCCGTGTTTGATATCGACCATTTCAAACGCATCAATGACAATTTCGGCCACCTGATCGGCGACGAGGCGCTGCTTATTTTCGCCGGCCTGCTGTGCAACGCCCTGCGCGATGTGGACTGGGTGTTCCGCTACGGCGGCGAGGAATTCGTCGCGCTGATCAAGGGCGTTTCACCCGGGACCATCGCGTCCATTCTCGAACGCATCCGGGTCAAGGTGCAGGACCATCCCTTCCCCCAGATCGGGCAATTGACGGCGAGCACCGGCTACACGGCCATCATCGATCAGCAACTGCCGTCCTATGTGTTCGAGGAGGCGGACAAGGCCCTTTATTACGCCAAGGAACACGGGCGCAATCAGGTCTGTGACTATCGCGGTCTGATGTCACGCGGAGAACTTGCGCCGGGAAGGGCGCTTGGCGGCACGGTCGAACTCTTCGACTGAAACGGTTTCAGCACCCTGCTCAAGGCTGAGGTCGTCTCGGCCACCGTATCGGTTGTCCCGATTCCGATTAACGATATTCGCTTGCCAGCGCCTCGTCCACCAGCTTCTTCAGGGGCTCGTAGCCGAAGCTGGGCAGCGGCTTGCCATTGACAAAAAACTCCGGAGTCTTGTTGATGTTCAGGGTGTTCACGTCCGCCATGTCCTGCGCGATCAGCCTGGCAATTTCCGGCGCATTCATGTCGTTCTGGAGTTGCGCCAGGTCCAGGCCGAGCCCTTCAAGATGTCGCCAGACCCGTTCCGGCTGCACGGCATGATTCACCACCCAGTCGTCCTGTGCAGCCAGCAGGGCCTCCAGGGTTTCCCAGTACTTGCCCTGTTTGCCTGCCGCCTCGACCAGCGCCACCACATAGTCTGCGTTCTGGTGGAACGGGGCGTAGCGCAACACCAGGCGAATCCGCTCCGGGTGGGCGGCCAGCATCTCCTTGACGAAGGGATAGAAGTGCCGGCAAGTCTCGCACGCCGGATCGAGGAACTCGACAATCTCCACCCTGGCGTCGGCATGCCCGAGCACGCGCGAGTGCTCGCGCACCAGTGCCGACGTGTTTTCATCGACCCGTTGCCCGGCCTGTTCGGTTTTTTCTGTGCCGTAGTAAAGCGTGCCACCCACAAAAGCCAGCAGCAGGATCACGGCGGCAGAGATAAACAGCGTTTTTTTCATTTGGATGCCTTGAAGTGCGTCAGTACCAGCAACGCGATGATGGTGGAAAAAGCCAGGACGGAAAGCAATGGCAGGGTCAGGAAGCCGAACCAGCTGATCAGCTCAACCGAGCATGGGACGCCCTGGCTGCATGGCGTGGCGCGCTCCGGCACGAGGCCGCTGGCCACCGCCCAATGAAAAATCGCCAGCAGCCAGCCGGCCAGCGCCAGCGGCAGCGCGTAGCGTACGACTTTGCGGTCGAACGGAAACAGCCCCGCCGCCAGAATCAGCACCAGCGGAAACATGCTGATCCGCTGGTACCAGCACAGGACGCAGGGCGTATATCCCATGATCTCGCCGAGAAACAGGGCGCCCAGTGTCGACACGCTGGCAACCAGCCAGGCGATGAAAACGAACATCCAGCCGCGGTCTTGTGTAATCTGAATATTATTCATCGGCACGATGATACGCGTCGCGTCGTTAAAGGCCGCCTGGGCATTCTCGGGACTTCGCTCGCTGAATCGCCAGCCACTTGCTTGCCGGCGCCGTGGCCGTCATCGTGCCTGGATGAGCGCGGGTGGAGGCGTTTCGCTGGGCGCCGCGGTTCGCGCGGCGCAACTTTCCTCGACCGAGTCGAGGAAATCCTGCCCCCAGCGATGGACGTCGTTGTGCTGGACGACATCGAACAGCCCGCGCAGACGGGCTTCGGCCTCGACCTGGCTCATCGCCAGCGCGTAGACGCACTTCTCGACCAGATCGTGCGGGTCGTGCGGGTTCGTGAGCACCGCGCCATGCAGCTCGGCTGCGGCCCCGGCGAATTCGGAGAGCACCAGCACGCCGCTCCCGTTGGTCAGTCCCTGTACCGCGACGAACTCCTTCGCGACCAGGTTGAGCCCATCGCGCAGCGGGGTAATCCACATCACGTCGGCAGCCGCGTAATAGGCGACCAGTTCCTCGAACGGGATGGCCCGGAAGAAGAACTGCAACGGGGTCCAGCCGACCCTTGAAAAGCGCCCGTTGATGCGCCCGGCCGCCTGTTCAATCTGGTTCTGCAGGGTGCGGTAGATCGTCATCTCCTTCGCAGCCGGCACGCACACGTTGATCAGCGAGATCGTGCCCTGCAACTCCGGATGGGTCTCGAGCAGCTTTTCGAAAGCCACCAGTTTCTCGAGCGTGCCCTTGGTGTAGTCGAGCCGTTCGACCGACAGGATGATCCGCGTGTCCGCGAACTGGTTGCGCAGCGCCGCGATCCGCCCGGCCGTCTTCGGGTCGTTGAGCGCCTGGCGCACGCGGTCGACGTCGAGTCCGACCGGATGCGCGCCCAGGCCGATGCGCCGGCCATGCACCTCGATCGCGGTGGTCACCTCGTCCAGCCCGACGGCGCAGCCGTAGGTGAGGTAGCGCGGCGCGCAGGCGTGCGTCTCGAGCACCTTGAGCGGCGCGACGCCACGCGCGACATCGACGAAGTTCTCGACCTGGCGCGGGATATGGAATCCGATGTAGTCACATTGCAACAGGCTGCCGACGATCTCGCGGCGCCACGGCAGCACATTGAAGACGTCGGCCGAGGGAAAGTAGGTGTGGTGGAAGAAAGCGATCTTCAGATCGGGGCGCAACTCGCGCAGGTAGGCCGGCACCATCCACAGATTGTAGTCGTGTAGCCAGACCACCGCGCCCTCGGCAGACTCCGCCGCGGTGCGCTCGGCGAAGAGTCGGTTTACCTTAAGGAATACGAGCCAGTCTTCCTCGCGGAAGCGGGCCCGTTCCCAGAAGGTGTGCAGGGTGGGCCAGAAGGCCTCCTTGGAAAAGCGCTTGTAGAAAATGTCGACGTCGTTCTTCGTGAGTGGAACGCGTGCGGCCACCAGCCTGGGGTATTTCTTGGTGTCGACCTCGGTGTGGGTCACGAAGCTCGCCCCCTTTTTCGGGTCCTTGATTGCCCACGCGATCCAGGAGCCCTTCTTGCCGTCGCCGAAAAAGCTGAGCAGGGTCGGAATGATGCCGTTGGGCGAGGCCGGGCGGCGGCGTACGAGGTGGCCGTCCTCGATGGTCTCTTCGTAGGGCAGGCGGTGATAGACCATCACCAGGTCGGACTTGCCCGGTGGTTCCGTCGCGCGCGGCTCGGCGTCGACGCCCTTGAGCTCGAGGAAGTTGAAATGCTCGAGCGCATCGAGGATGCCGCCGCAGCCGGTGTGGGGCGAATGCAGCACGCGGGCACGCTTGGCGCGGGCGCGCTTGACGGTGGCCTCGAGCAGGGCGGGTTCGGATTCGCCGACACACACCCCGATGAAGCCATGCTCGTACATCGCCAGATCGTTGAGCGTGTCGCCGGCGACGACCACTTCGTCAGGGTCGATGCCCAGATGCTCGACCAGTGCCTTGAGCGTACTGCCCTTGTTCACGCCGAGCGGCAGGATATCCAGGTAGCGCTCGGCCGAATAGAGCACCTCGCAGCCGAGTCCGGCCGCGACTGTTTCGATGCCGGCAAGTGAATGGCGCACGTCGGCGGTGCTGCAGAAATAGGAGCAGCGCCGTTGCTGCGGCACATCCTGACGCTCCAGCCGCTCGAATGACGCCATGGCGTCGACGACCGTCCGCTCGCCCGGCCAGCGGGCGTCGATCGCTGCCTGCAGCGGTTGCACCGGCTGCCGCGTGGCGCCCTCGACGACCGTTCCGCCGACATCGCAGATGATGTAGTCGGGCACCGGAATGGTCGGATCCGAGAGCAGTGGGATCACGTTCTCGAGCCCACGTCCAGTGACGAAGGCAAGCTTGATCTCGGGATTGTCGGCGATCAGTTGGTAAAGGCGCAGGCGGGTTTCGGCGTCGCCGGCGAGAAAGGTGCCGTCCAGATCGGTTGCAAGCAGCATGTGGTGGGGTTCTCCTGTCGAATGGGAAACTTGCCGACGTGGATGCCGACAGCGAAAGGGGTCAGGTGCCGTTGCGCGTGCCCGGGAGTCATTATCCGGGCACTGCCGTCGAGGCGTGCGGCATCGGCATGAAGTGGGCCAGCTTCCCGGCGAGGCGTCGCGGCGGGGCCGGACATAGCGCGAAAAACAAGGCGGTGAGATCGCGCCGCGCCGTACAGCGGCAGCCTAGCGTAGTCCGCAAGGATTGTTCGTGGTGCAGGTGATTGATGGGTGTGCAGCGATGGCCGAGGGCGCGACGAACGCGGCACTGGTCTTAAAGACTAACCCGCCCTTGCCGCCGCAGTCAACCCGGAGCATTGTCCAATGGGGTTTGAGTCTGAGCGAGGGGTGTGAATCCAACGGGGTTTGAGTCTGAGCAGGTGGCCGGGATCGATCAATATGCGGAGCATGGTGATCGGTATGAACGACGAACAATTGAAGACCTTGGCGGATTTGCAAGGATTTCTGGAAGGCACCGT